>NZ_JBDTCG010000054.1:0-73381 GCF_039923675.1 Collimonas sp. | reverse complement strand
TGCCGCCCCAGAGAAGCTTCTCGACACATGCGGACTCGGTCGCGAGTGCGGCTTCGCGAGCGAGTTCATCGACGAAGACATGGAGATGGGTCTCTTCGGGCGGCACGGTCGCGAAGATCTTTCCGCGCACGCGAAACGACGAAAAATGAAAGTGCGGCTCTTCGCTCGTCTCGGGAAGCGACAACGCATGGCGGCGAGCGTCGGACAAGTTCATCGATCGTCACGGGACCGGGACGCCACGCGTGATCGTCGTTCTCGCGACGAGTTCGAGCGCAAGGCCGGGCTGCAGGCGGGCGGCCGTGAACAGCGCGCAGAGCTCGGCAATGTCGAGCCGCGTGTCGAATGAGAGTCTGGCCTGGCCATTTTGAAACGTGACGATAGTGTTCTCCATCAACGCGTGCATCGCTGCGTCCAGCATATCGAGTCCGGCGTCTGAAAATGCCGGGCGAGCCAGCACCAGCAAGGGGATGTCCAGCGAAGTCTGGGGTGGTTCAGGAAAAGCGCCGGGAGGACGCGGCAGGACGGCCCGGGATTCGGTCCGCACGAGCCGGTAGGGCCAGACGAAGAGGCCTTTGGCAGTGCTGCCGGGCACGCCTGCTTTCGCAGGGAGTCCGGTCTCGCGCTTGAGCAGGTCACAGATTGCGTTGAGCGTAGCCGGGATGGACATCGCGCCTCCGGGTGATTGCTTGCAAGCCGAACCTTTCGATTTCCCCCGCGAAGCTGCGCTTCGCTTTCAGCATCGGTAAGTCTTTGGTGCCGAGAGGGGGAATCGAACCCCCATGGTGTTGCCACCGCGGGATTTTGAGTCCCGTGCGTCTACCTATTCCGCCATCTCGGCAACGCGTCCGCTATTATGACTTAATTCTGCGGTGCGATCAATAACCTTTGCGTATGAATCTGCTTTTTCCTGAATACTCCGCCTACCACCCGAATTGCCCTCGCAAGCCGCTATTAATTGCTCACACGCTGGTATAGACGGAAACGTTCATCCCGGTCCGAAGGACGGCGGCCGGTCCATAGCAGTTTCCAGTTGCCTTTGAACTCGCGCCAGATGGCGTCGTCGGTCTTGACCGAGATATTGTCTTGATAGAGGAGGAAATCACAATGCGCCTGGCGGTATTCGCCAAACGGGATTTCGCCGAAGTAGGCGAACGATGCCCGTTGCGCCGGGCCGACGTTGGTATCCACGCATTGTTTGACCGCTGGCAGGTGCTGGTCGATTTGCACCGCCACGCCGGCGTAGCTCTTGCTGTAGTTGAACCATGGCAGCCATAAGGTGGCCAGCAGCAACCAGCACAGGATCACGCCGCCAGAGGAAAGTACGATCGCGCGCCACAGCACGGTTGGCCGGCGGGAAAGGCGCCAGTTCACCAGCAGGATCCAGAATACCGAACCGAACAATGCGATGACCAGAGCGATCACGTTGAATTCCGGTTTGAAACCAGGCGCCAGTTTGTAGACGTTCTTGGCCAGTTGCGTCGGCCAGCCGCTTTCCTTGGCGATCCAGGCCAGCCAGAAAAATGCTGCGCATGCGGTCAAGGTCATCACCGAGAACCAGTCGACCGCATTGATTGCGCCGCGCTTCATGGTCGGCAAGCCGAATGCCGCCAGGACCGCCAATGGCGGCAGTAGCGGCAGCAGGATGTTTTCTTCCGGGTGCGGATTGAGCAGCAGCATCAGCGTCAGGCTGATGAAAAATGCCAATGGCAAGGCGATATGCAGGGTCGAACGCTGCTCGCGCCAGGCATACACTGCCCAGGCCGCGAATGGCCATGCCGGCCAGGCAAACCAGATGCCGTATTTAAAGTAATACGATAAAGCGGTCCAGCTAGGCCAGCTTAGCTGCTGGAGGTTAAACTCACTCCATGCCGCGAAACGGCCGGGGCCGCCGGGCAGCAAGGCGCAACTGGCGGCAAACCAGATGGCCGCAACCGCTACCGCCACGGGCAAGGCGACCAGCAGCAAATCCCTGGCGATCGCTTTTTGACGCATCAACGCCAAAACCAGCAGACCACTCAGCAGCGCCAGCGGCAGTACCCAGCCGCGGGTCAGGATCAGCAAGCCGAAGGTCAGGCCGAGCAGGGCGGCGCTGCGCAGGCTGCGCGCTTCAAACAGCCGCACTGCAGCATAAATGGCAAAAGCCACCAGGGAAATCTGTAAACTCTTGGCGATAGGTTCGTGGCTGGGCAGCAGCAAGCCAAGGCTGCCGAGATAAATCAAAAACGCGCTGTCTGCCAGCGTGCGGCCAAAATCCCGGGGTTCCGGCTGGCCGCCGAACGCCAGGCGCAACGGCTGTGCTTCGGTGCGGCGCCCGAGCAGATAGGCTGTGTACCAGACCGATAGCGAACCTACCAGGAAAAATACCACGGCCGACAAGCGACCCGCCAGCGGATCTCCCAGCAGCCAGCCGAACAATTTGATGAAGATGGCGCCGATCCAGTAGGTCAGGGGACTTTCGGCAGACATCGGCAAGCCGACGATATTCGGCGCCAGCCAGTCGGCGATGCCGCCGTGCGCCATGGTCCAGGCGATGCCGAAACTCGAGGCATCTTCATTTTTCCACGGATCGCGCCCGATCAGGCCCGGCAGGATATACAACAGTCCCAGCGCCCACAGCCCCCAGCGTGGCAGTGCGCTGGTGGCGGAAGCAGGGAGGCGGACGGGCTTCATCACAATGAGGTCTGATCAATATTGAATTGTTGGGTATTGTGCCGGATAGCAGGGGACTTCGCTATTGCTGAGAGTAATTTTTGTTCTGGATGTTCTCAAGCAAACATACAATTATTTACGCTTGTTTTCCTGCGATTTATCAAAGACTTGGTTCTTGCGGCATGTGCTGCCGCGAAATTTGATAAATAAAAAAAGGCAGCCGTAGCTGCCTTTTTGAACAAACGGACGAATTATTGATTCGCGATCGCTGTTTTGGAACCGACAGTACCGAATTTCTTGCGGAACTTGTCAACACGGCCGGCGGTGTCAACGATTTTATGTTGACCGGTGTAGAACGGGTGCGATTCCGACGAAACTTCAATCTTCACCAGAGGGTATTCTTTACCTTCGTGGGTGATGTTTTCGCGAGTCTGGATGGTCGAACGTGTGACGAACTTGAAATCGTTCGAAACGTCGTGGAACAGGACTTCGCGGTAATTTGGGTGAATGCCGTCTTTCATAATTGCCTCAATGGTGCGGTAGCCAATCAATCACTTCGTCGGTCGTCCTGCTTCTTGACCCGATTGTCGATCACTTGCCAGGGGTGGAAAACCGTAAATTATACAATAAATCTGGCCAATGATCGGGGGAATAAGTCGGAAAAACGAATGGAATCAGTGCCTTGTGTGTTTAATGCGGCACTGATCCGGTGTTTTTCGGATACAGGGGATCCAGGCGAGCAGTCGACTTGCCTTGGACAAGCCTAGTTTTTGACCGCTACAGGCGTCTGGTTGCCGTTCTTGCGATACAAATACAGTGTTGCAATCAAGCCACATATTGCGGCGGCGGTCATCCACATGCCCGGCGCGCCCTTGTCGCCGGTGTATTTAATCAGGCCGGTGGCGATGGCTGGCGTAAAGCCGCCGAAAATCGCTGTCGCCAGGCTATACGCCAGGGAAAAGCCGGCGGTGCGCACTTCGACCGGCATGATTTCGGTCAGGGCCACCACCATGGCGCCGTTATAGCTGGCGTAGAGGAAGGACAACCACAGCTCGACCATCAGCATCTTCTGGAAACTCGGATCGGCCACCAGCCACGACAAGGCCGGATAGGCGGTGAGAATGGTGAGAACGGTAAAGACCAGTAATAGCGGCTTGCGGCCGATGCGGTCGGACAGCGCGCCCATCACCGGCAGCCAGATGAAGTTGGAAATGCCGACGCAGAACGTCACCACCAGGGCATCCGTGGTGCTCAGGTGCAGCACGCTCTTGCCGAAGGTCGGCGTGTAGACGGTAATCAGGTAGAACGACACGGTAGTCATTGAAACCAGCATCATGCCGGCGATTACCAGGCCCCAGTTATCCACCATCGATTTCAGGATTTCGCGGATTGGCGGTTTGTGCTTGCGGGCCTTGAATTCTTCGGTCTCCTGCAGCGAGCGGCGTATCACGAACAGCACCGGCACGATCATGCAGCCGATAAAGAACGGCACGCGCCAGCCCCAATCGGCGATCTGCGCCGGCTGCAGCCACACTTGCAGGCCGAAACCAAGGGCGGCGGCGACAATGATGGCCACTTGCTGGCTGGCGGACTGCCAGCTGACATAGAAGCCCTTGTGGCCCGGCGTCGCCATTTCCGACAGATACACCGAGACGCCACCCAATTCAACCCCGGCCGAAAAGCCTTGCAGCAAGCGGCCGACCAGCACCAGGAAAGGCGCCGCATAGCCGATGGTGGCAAAGCCCGGTACGAAAGCAATCAGCATGGTGCCGAGCGCCATAAGCGCCAGCGTCGTGATCAAGCCTTTGCGGCGGCCGACGCGGTCGATATAGGCGCCCAGGATGATGGCCCCCAACGGTCGCATCAGGAACCCGGCGCCGAAGGTCATGAAAGTCAGCATCAGCGATGCAAATTCATCGGCGGCAGGGAAAAAAGTCTTGGAAATGTAAGTCGCGTAGAAACCGAACAGGAAGAAGTCGAACATCTCCATGAAGTTGCCGCTGGTAACCCGCAGAACTGTGCCGAATTTCGATTGACTGGATTGAGTGGTCGCCATGATGGATCGCGCGGAAAAAGGAGGTTCGCAAGGATAGCATTTAACCGTGCGGCTTGCGCACGACTTCTTCTGACTATGTAGGACTATTTTGCTGTCATTTGTTGCTTAAATTCATCGAATTACCCAATGCAGCATGTAGCTGCCAGACGTAAAAAAACCGGCGTGCTTGCACAGGCCGGATTTCTTTGTTTACGGTTGAGGTGGATCTCAACCGCTACAGCAATATCGATGATTGCTGAGCGCCGGGTGATTAACCGCCGCGCCGCATCATGTCGAAGAACTCCAGGTTGTTCTTGGTCGACTTGATCTTGTCGAGGATGAACTCCATCGCTTCGATCTCATCCATGCTGTACAGCAGCTTGCGCAGCACCCAGATTTTTTGCAGCTGGTCAGGCTTGATCAGCAATTCTTCACGGCGGGTGCCGGATTTGTTCAGGTTGATGGCCGGGTACACGCGCTTCTCTGCGAGGCGGCGTTCCAGGTGGACTTCCATGTTGCCGGTACCCTTGAATTCTTCGTAGATCACGTCATCCATGCGGCTGCCGGTTTCGATCAGGGCGGTGGCGATGATGGTCAGCGAACCGCCTTCTTCGATGTTGCGGGCGGCGCCGAAGAAGCGCTTCGGACGTTGCAGCGCGTTGGCGTCGACACCACCGGTCAGGACCTTGCCGGAAGCAGGGATCACGGTGTTGTAGGCGCGCGCCAGGCGGGTGATCGAGTCCAGCAGGATCACTACGTCTTTTTTCATTTCGACCAGGCGCTTGGCTTTTTCCAGCACCATTTCAGCAACTTGCACGTGGCGTGTGGCTGGTTCATCGAAAGTCGATGCAACCACTTCACCGCGCACCGAACGCTGCATTTCGGTTACTTCTTCCGGGCGTTCGTCGATCAGCAGGACGATCATCACGGTGTCAGGATGGTTAGTCGTAATCGCATGCGCAATGTGTTGCAGCATGACCGATTTACCGGACTTCGGCGACGCTACCAGCAGGCCGCGCTGGCCCTTGCCGATAGGCGCGATCATGTCGATGATGCGGCCGGTGATGTTTTCTTCGCCGCGCATGTCGCGTTCCAGCGGCAGCGGCTTGTTCGGGTGCAGCGGCGTCAGGTTTTCAAACAGGATGCGGTGTTTCGACGCTTCCGGCGATTCGCCGTTGACCTTGTCGACCTTGACCAGTGCAAAATAGCGTTCGCCGTCTTTCGGCGTACGCACTTCACCTTCGATCGAATCGCCGGTGTGCAGGTTGAAACGGCGGATTTGCGAAGGCGAAATGTAAATGTCGTCGGTGGACGCCATGTAGCTGGCGTCGGGCGAGCGCAGGAAGCCAAAGCCGTCAGGCAGGACTTCGAGGGCGCCATCGCCAAAAATCTGTTCTCCTGATTTCGCGCGCTTTTTCAGGATCGCGAACATCAGTTCTTGTTTGCGCAAACGCGCTGCGTTATCGATGTCCAGGCCGATTGCCATTTCTAGCAGGGCGGAGACGTGTAACGCCTTTAATTCAGATAAATGCATAGGTATGAGTGTCCCGGGATGGGAAATATTGGGTGGGGGAGGGAACTGCGCGGTATTTTAGATATTAGGTATAACGCAAGCGGCGATGCGGGCGCACCGCCGCGATTGTTCTTAGATATTGCTATCGATGAATGCTGTCAGCTGGCCCTTGGCCAATGCGCCGACTTTTTGCGCAGCCGGGACACCGTTCTTGAACAGGATCAGTGTCGGAATGCCGCGGATGCCGTGCTTGGCCGGTACAGCCTGGTTGGAATCCACATCCAGCTTGACGATCTGCAGCTTGTCGCCGTATTCCTTGGCGACTTCCTCCAGGATAGGCGCAATCATCTTGCATGGACCGCACCACTCAGCCCAGAAATCTACCAGGACCGGTTTGTCGGATTTAAGTACATCAGCCTCGAAAGCTGCATCGGAAGTGTGTTTAATGTGTTCGCTCATGGTTTCCTCAGTGTGAGGGAAAAATAATCAATGTGTGCCAAGACGACTTACCATTCCTGCTTGGTGGTTGCCAGCGGCTTCCCTATTCTAATTAATAAGTGGGGATGCCGTGCGCGAATTCAAGTTTTAGTGGGTGTGGTAAGAGGTGTTGCGGCGGGATATTCACTAAATAATAACCGATTTTAATAAAAAGTGTGGCGCATGATCTTATTTTGCAGCGATATTTTGAGGGTCTCGCATAAAATGACAGGTAATTGTTGCTAAAAAGAGCCCCTCGCCTGCGCTTTCCTTCCTATGGCGGCGAGCGGTCCCTGCATCTTCGCAACGCCTCAGTGAGTCTCATGTCGTTATCATGTCATTAAAGTCAGTATTCATCGCCCCTTCCGCCAACTTCTGGCCAGCCACGGCAAGTGCATTGCTGGCGGCTTGTCGACATCACGGTAGTGAAGGCGGCGCGGACATGCGCGATTTTTCGCACTGGCGGGTGATACTACCGACCTTTGCCCACGCCCAGCAACTGAAAACCGCACTGAGCGCGCAACTGGGCGGGACTTTCCTGCCGCCGCAATTTTTTACCTTGTCCGGCCTGCTGGCAACCATGCCGCCGCTGCCGAACGTGCTGCCGGCCAGCGAGCGCCTGATGCGGCTGTACGCCGAACTGCGCCAGCACGGCTGGCTGAAGAAATTATTCACTGCGCGCCGCAATACCGATCTGCTGCCGCTGGCCCAGACCTTGTTAGCGCTATCAGATGAATTGACGCAAGTTATGCTGCCATTTCTGCACAGCGGCGGTGATGACGGCGATGCGGAACAGCGCTGGCAAAACGCGCTGGAACAGTTGTCGCCAGATGCGCGCAAATTGTTGTCGGATGAAACCCAGCTGGTCTGGTCGATCTGGAAAAGCCAGCTGGATGCCGACGATGCGATTGCGGCGCGCTTCACGCAAATGCTGCAGCTGGCCGAAAGCGCCAGCCAGCCCATGGTCTGGATCAGCTCGGTAGCGCCGGAACCGCTGGAGCAGGCTTTTCTCGATACTTATGCCCAGCGTCAGCAAGTACTGACGATCACGCTCGATTGGCGCGCGCCTGCACTGTTGCCGGCTTATACGCTGGCATGGCCGGAGATGGTCGAAGCCGCTGCCGGCGCGGAGCAGCAGGTGCCGGTTGATTATTCGCTCTCGACCGAGTTGGCGCTGTGCGCAGCGCAGAGCGTCGAAGACGAAGCCGTGCAGGGCGCGCAGATGGTGATCGACTGGCTGCAAGCCGGCAAAACCAATCTGGCGATCGTGGCCCAGGACCGGGTGGTGGCGCGGCGTATCCGCGCCTTGCTGGAGCGGGCGCATATCCACGTCGCCGATGAAACCGGCTGGAAGCTCTCGACCACGCGCGCCGCTTCGGCAATCTCGGCGTGGTTCGATGTGATCACCGCACGCGGCGAAACCACTGCATTACTCGATTTGCTGAAGTCGCCGTTTGTCTTGAACGAAGCGCCTAGCGACTTGTTACACGATGCGCAGGACAGCATCGCCAACAAGTCGGCGCTGGTCATGAAAATAGAAATACTGCTGCGGCGCGCCAACGTGCTCGGCGAGTGGCGCGCGGTAACCGGCGCGCTCGGTTCGGCGCCGGCAGAGCAGAAGGTGGTGGCCTTGCTGGCGCAGCAGGCCAGCCTGTTTGGCGGTCGCAAGAATCTGCGCGACTGGATCGCCACCACCACCTCGACGTTGGATACGCTCGGCATTACCTCAGCCCTGAGCGCCGATTCCGCCGGCCAGCAGATATTGCAGCTGTTGCAGAACATCGCGCCGCCGGGCAACGATTTCAGTGCGTTGTTCTCCTTTCCGGAATGGCGCGCGCTGGTCAACCTGCAACTTGACGACACCAGTTTCATCAGCGCCATCAACGACCGTCGCGTAGTGATGCTGCCGCTGAACGGCGCCCGCTTGCGCGTCTTTGAAGCGGTGCTGGTGGTTGGCGCCGATGCCGACCACCTGCCCTCGCAGCCGCAGGAAACGCTGTTCTTTGCCAACACTGTACGGCGCGAGCTGGGCCTGGCGACACGCGAAAGCCGGCAACGCCAGCAATTGCGCGACGTGGTTGAATTGCTGGCGATGAATCCGCAAGTGGTGTTGTCCTGGCAGGCGCACAAGGACGGCGAGCCGAATCCGGTCAGCCCCTGGATCCAACGTTTGCAACTGACCCTCGCGCGCGCAACTGCGCCGCCCTTGCCAGAGCTGCGGGCGGCGATTGCCGTGCAGAATTTGCAGCCGACGCCATCGCTGATGCCTGCCCCTGCCGCCGCGCAGCTGACGCCGGCGCGCCTGACCGCCAGTGCTTACAACAGCTTCATCGCCTGCCCCTACCAATTCTTTGCGCGCCGCATGCTCGGCCTCGCTTCGCTGGATGAATTGTCCGATTTGCCGGAAAAGCGCGACTACGGTGGCTGGCTGCATGAAATCCTTGAAACCTACCACGAGTCATTGAGAGATGAACCACTGCCGCTACATCAGCGCGAAGCCTTGCTGGTCGCCATTTCCAAAAAACTGTTCGACGCCATCATCAGCAAGAACGCGGCGGCGCTCGGTTATTACGCACGCTGGCAAAAAGTGATTGCGCCGTATGTGGCGTGGGCCAATGAACACGAAGCCGCGGGCTGGCGCTTTGTCTTCGGCGAGCAAGCGTATGAAAAGCTGTTGCCGCTGGCGGACCGCGACCTGACCTTGCATGGCCGGATCGACCGCATCGATGAAAACGATGACGGCGAACGCGCCGTGCTCGACTACAAGACCAACAACCTGCTGGCGCTCAACAAGAAACTGAAAGACCACGAAGATCACCAACTGGCGTTCTACGGACTGCTGTCCGACCGGCCGGTGGTGTCGGCGCATTACGTCGCACTGGAAACCACCAGGGACAAGGTCGGCGACGTCAGCGCACCGGACTACGACCAGGCGCAAGGCGCACTCGCCGCGCAGATCACCGTCAACGTCGAGGCGATTGCGCGCGGCGTCGGTCTGCCTGCGAATGGCGTGGCTTCGGTGTGCCAGTATTGCGATGTACGTGGCTTGTGCCGCAAGGGAGCCTGGTAATGAGCGCGTCGATGCTTGATCAAGCCGCTTTGCCAAGTGCTTACCGTATGAACGGCAACGTGGTCGAAGCCCAGAGCTTCACCAACGCCGCTTGCGATCCGCAGCATTCGGTCGTGGTGGAAGCCTGTGCCGGCAGCGGCAAGACATGGCTGCTGGTGGCGCGCATGTTGCGCCTGCTGCTGGCTGGCGCCGCGCCCTCTGAATTGCTGGCGATTACCTTTACCCGCAAGGCGGCGCAGGAAATGCGCGAACGCCTGCTGGAATTGCTGCACGATCTGGCGCTGCAGCCGGAGCCTAAGGTCCGCAAGTTATTGCTGGAACGCGGCATTGCGCCGCAAGAGCTGGCGCAGGTGCTGCCGGCGGCGCGCAGCCTGTATGAGCGCGTGCTGGCCAGTCCGCAAAGTCTATCGATCGATACTTTCCATAGCTGGTTCGCGCGCTTGTTGCAGATCGCGCCACTGGCCTCTGGCGTGCCGCATGGCTACGCCTTGACTGAGAAGACTGGCGAGCTGCTGGCGGATGCGTATCTGCGTTTCATGCAATCGTTGAACGACGAAGAGAACAGTGAAATCAAACAGGATTTGCTGGCCCTGTATCAGTTGACCGGCGACTTCAGCACCAGGAAATTGCTTAACGCCTTCATCGACAAGCGTGCCGAGTGGTGGGCCGTGACCCGGCAGGGTGCGGAAGTGCCGCTGGAGTGGCTGCGTGAACTGTGCGGCGAAGACGCTGAAACCGACGCCCGCTTGTCGCTGTGGGATGACGACAAACTGTCATCGCAAATCAAACAGATCGCCTGGCTGCTGGGGCAGGGTTCTGCCACCAATCAGAAGCGCGCGACGGCGATTGAAGTGGCGCTGACCGCTGGCGCCACGGTAGAAAATTTCGATGCACTTTGCCATCAGTTTTTTGACGATAACGGCAAGCCGCGCAGTAACGGTAAAGCCAAGGATTTTCTCAAGGTACTGGAGAACAGCCTGGGCGGCAATGCACTCGACGCCTTCGATGAACAGTTCGGCGTCACCGGCGAAGCGCTGAAATTGCTGCGCCGGCGTAGCAGCGAACGCACAGTGCTGAGCATGAACCAGCATCTGTTCAGCGTCGGCAATGCCTATCTGGAGTGCTATCAGGCGCTCAAGGCCGAGCAGCGCTTGTTCGATTTCGCCGATCTGGAATGGCAAGCCTATCGCCTGCTGACCAATCCGGAGAGTGCAGCTTACCTGCAGAGCCGGCTCGATACGCGTTACAAGCATATCCTGCTCGACGAATTCCAGGATACCAATCCGCTGCAATGGAGCATTGTGCGCGCCTGGCTCAGTGCTTATGGCGAAGACGCGGGTCAACCCAGCGTGTTTGTGGTGGGCGATCCGAAGCAATCGATTTACCGCTTCCGGCGCGCCGAACCGCGGGTATTTGAAGCCGCGCGCACATTATTGCAAGAGCAGGGCGCGACGGTGTTGCAAGCCAACCAGACGCGCCGCAACGCCAGCGCGATCGTGGAAGTGCTGAATGCCGGTTTTCATGCCAATCCATTGTTTTCGGCACAGACCACGCTGGGCGAAGTCGGCGGCGAAGTCTGGCGCTTGCCTTTGATCCAGCAGCCGGCTGGCGAGACGGCGGACGATGCATCCTCGCCGGGCTTGCGCAATCCCTTGATCACTGCGCGCGAAGAGTCGGAAGATGCACGTCGCCGCGACGAAGGCAAGCAACTGGCGCAGGCTTTATGGCTAGCCCGCCAGCGGCTGACCGTCGCTCAGGAAAATGGCCGGCGCAGTCTACGCTGGTCGGACGTGATGCTGCTAGTGAAGAAGCGCAGCCATCTCGGCGCTTACGAAAGCGCTTTGCGCGAAGCGGGGATCCCCTTCATGTCGGACAAGCGCGGCGGCCTGCTGGAATCGCTGGAAATCTCGGACCTGATCGCCTTGTTGACTTTCCTGATCACGCCGGACGATGCGCGCGCGCTCGGGCATGTATTGAAATCACCGATCTTCGGCGCCAGCGATGACGACCTGATCAACCTGGCGCAACGCCCCGAGCGCGGGTGGTGGGCGCGCTTGCGGGCTGCGGCTGGCGAAGAGCGCGCAGCGCCGACGGTGCAGCACGCGGTGGCTTTGCTTGAGCAATGGCTGCAAGCAGCGCCGCGATTGCCGGTACACGATCTGCTCGACCTGATCTTGCACCAAGGCCAGCTGTTGGCGCGCTACGCACAGGCGGCGTCGCCACTATCGCGCAGCCAGGCGATCGGCAACATCGAAACCTTCGTCGAACTGGCGCTGAACATGGATGCCGGCCGTTATCCCAGCCTGCCCAAATTCATCGACGCCTTGCGCGGCTTGCAACATGCGGGTGGCGGTGATGCGCCCGATGAAGCCAGCATTGACGCCGCCACCGATGCGGTGCGGATCTTGACGGTGCATAGCGCCAAGGGGCTGGAAGCGCCGGTCGTGGTGCTGCTCGACGCCAATCACAGCAAGCCGGCGCGTGACGACTACGGCATCTTGTGCGATTGGCCGCAAGACGCAGAGGCACCCCGGCATTTTTCAGCATTCGGCAGTAGCGCCGAACGCGGCGCTGCGCGCGATCCTCTGTTCAACGCGGAAGAGGGCTTCAAAACCCAGGAAGACTGGAATCTGCTCTACGTCGCGACCACCCGCGCCAAGCAGCTGCTGATCATTAGTGGCGTCGCGGGAAGAAGCGGCGGTGTCACGGAAGACAGCTGGTATGCACGTCTTGAACTGGTGCCGGAGACGGTCGTCGACGAGGCCGTGGAGCACGCGCTGGATGCCGTTGCCAGCGGCGCGCAGCGATTCAATCAGGAGATTTTCGATCCGCCGCAGTTGCCGCCGCCGGTAGTCGTTGTTGCTGCGACTTTTGATAACCAGGCGATCGCAGAAGGCGTCGCCTTGCACGGTTTGCTGGAACGTGTCACCCAACATGGGCAATGGCCGGTAGTGTTGCCGGAAGCCGAGACGATCGCCCGTTGGCTGCCATGCCCGCTGGCGTTGGCAAGGCAGGTACGCCTACAGGCGCAAACCATTCTGGCGCAAACGGCGCTGGAGCACTTCTTCAATCCCGGTTTGCACCTGCACGCGCGCAATGAAATGGAAATTATTGCCGACAACGCCGTGTTGCGTTTCGATCGCGTGGTGGTGTTTGAAGATGAGGTATGGATTCTTGACTACAAGCGCAATCTGCTGGACAACGAGCGCGCAGCTTACACCGCCCAGTTGCGCAGTTATCGCCAGGCGGCGCAGCCGGTGTTTGCCGGCAAACGCTTGCGGACCGCTTTGTTGACGGTGGATGGGGGTTTGACGGAAATCGACTAGGACCCACCCAATAACAGCAGATTGCGCATTGCTTGCCGCGTCTCTGCTCGCCGCTATCAAGGAAAGTCTTATGCACGCGGGTATGACGGGCACAGGAAGTCAAAACCACTTGCCTTTTCGTTCTCCTTACTTTAAAGTAAGGAATGTGATTTTTAGGAGGTAATATGACATCTGCAACTGTGACGTCGAAAGGTCAGGTCACGATTCCGGTGGACGTACGGAACCAGCTTGGATTGTCTGCCGGTGACCGTATCGAGTTCATCCTCAACGAGGACACCGGCAGGTACGAGGTGGTTCCTGCCACACACTCGGTGACAGCGCTCAAGGGCATCATCCGCAAGCCGGCGCAACCGGTATCGATCGAAGACATGAATGCGGCAATCGCCGAGCAGGGAGCATCTGCCCGATGATTGGACTCGATACGAATGTGCTGGTCCGTTATTTGGTGCAGGACGATCCGGCGCAGGCGCGCAAGGCAAGCGTTCTGATCGAATCTCTGACAGTCGAGCGCCCTGGGTACGTTACCCAGGTTGCACTGGTCGAAGTGATATGGGTGCTTGGCCGGGCGTACGGCGCTGGCCGCGAGGAGATAGCGCAAGTGACCGAAACGCTGCTTCGTACAAAAGAACTCGTGATTGAGGCAGCTGAGACGGTCTGGAAGGCTTTGCGACTGTACGCCGGGTCGTCGGCCGATTTCGCTGATTGTCTGATTGAGCGCGCGTGTCATGAGGCGCAGTGCGAATACACCGCAACGTTTGACGAAAAAGCGGCAAAGACAGCGGGGCTGAGACTAATCAAGTAGCAGTTCGACGGCTCTCGTTCGCTGGCCGATGTGCGTTACATCGCTCCAGATTATTGCCCGTGGCGATCACTCGATGCAACTCAAGGTCCACGCCGAAATTGCGCTGATAGGACTGGCGCAGAAGCGTAATCCGGCCCAACCAGCGATTTCAATCAACGGTGATGCGGCGCCGCGTACTTCTTTTCCAGCCGTCCAACCAGCGTCGCCAGGCACATGGTCATCGCAAAATAGACCACGGAAATGGTAATGTACGGCTCCCAGTAGCGCGAATAAGCGCCGGCGACAGTGCGGGCGGCATATGCCAGTTCGGCCAGGCCGATGGCGGATACCAGCGATGAATCCTTGAGCAGGGTGATGGCTTCGTTGCCGAGCGGCGGCAGCATGCGGCGGAAGGCTTGCGGCAGCACCACATAACGCATGGTCGCTTTATAACCCATGCCAAGACTGGATGCCGCGTAAGTCTGGCCGCGGTCGATGGACTGGATACCGGCACGGAAAATTTCGGAAATATAGGCGCCGGCATTCAGCGACAAGGCGACTACGCCAGAGATAAAGGCGCCATAGTCTTGCTTGATGGTGCGCGCCAGTTCGCCGGAAATCAGCAAGCCGTTGTCTTGATGGATCAGCACCGGCATCACGGCGAAGTGGATCAGCAGGATCTGCACGAACAGCGGCGTGCCGCGGAAGAACGCCACATAGAAACCGGCCAGTCCTTTCACTAAGCGAAAAGGCCATTTCCATGGCCCTTGCTTGACTTCAGCCAGGCGCAGCATGCCTAGAAATAATCCGAGGATGGTGCCGATGATGATACTGATCACGGCGACCTGCAGCGTCATGAAGAAGCCTTTGACGAATAGCGGCGCGTAGCCTTGTATGATGCTCCAGCGGAAATCCATAGATTATTGAGAAGAAATGATGCGAGGATGAAGACGGATACGCAGCCAGATTTCGGCATTACCCAGGTTGCGTATAAGGATATAAAAAATTAGCGGAAAATTATACCGTAGTTGCCCTGGACCGCCAAAAATCGGTGGTCCGGGCGCTTTTGGTTAATATTACTTGGCGTTGCCAAAATATTTATCATTGATTTTGGCGAAACTGCCATCGGCCTTGATGTCAGCCAGGCCCTGGTTGATTTTGTTCAGCAGCTCGGCGTTGCCTTTACGGACCGCAATCCCGTAGTACTCCTTCGGAAAACCGGCATCCGACACTACGCGGAAGCTGGCGGAAGGGTTGTTGGTAATGTAATTTTTAACCACGGCGTCGTCCGCCACCACGGCGTCCACGCCGCCGCCTTCCAGCTCTTTCAGGGCCAGCGGAGTCGAATCGAAGCGCTTGATGCTCGGGTTGTTCTTGCCCACCAGGTTTTGCACCACTTCATCGCCGGTGGTGGCGCTTTGCACGCCGATTTTCAAGGTCTTCAGGTCCGTGAACTGCTTTACCGTGGTATTACTTTGCGGTACCGCGATCAGTTGGCTGGCTTCGAAATAGGGCGTGGAGAAATCCACGGTCTGCTTGCGCTCATCGGTAATCGTGATAGCGGAAATCAGCAGGTCACGGTCGCCCTGAGCCAGGAAGTTGAAAAAACCTTCAAACGGGGTCGGGATGAATTTCACCTCGATGCCGGTTTTAGCGGCAATGGCTTTCATCACGTCGATATCGAAACCGACCACTTCCTTCTTTTCGTTTTCAGCAGAAAATGGCGCATAAGCCGATTCCACGCCAACCACGTACAGGCTTTGTTTGGCTGCGACAGCAGGCGCTTCTTCTTTCTTGCTGCAGGCGCTGACTGCCATAAGGCCCAAGGCCAGCGTGCACAGCGGCAGATAGCGGCTTAAGATTTTTTTCATGGTGTTCTCGCAAAAAATAAGTCGCCGGCTGATGGCGCTGAGCGCCATCAGCCGGCGTTACTGGTCAGATCGATACAGGATTACAGCTTTTCATCCGCAAAATATTTTTTGTAGATCTTGTCTTCGGTACCGTCCGCCTTGATTTGTTCGAGGCCATGATTGATCTTTGCCAGCAATTCCTGGTTGCCCTTTTTCACAGCGATGCCGTAATACTCTTTCGGAAAGGCGGGGTCGTTGATGATGCGGAAATTCTTGGTCGGATTGTTCTTGACGAAATTGGTGACCACGCCGTTGTCGCCAACCACGGCGTCGACACCGCCGCCTTCCAGCTCCTGGAACGACAAAGGCATCGATTCGAAGCGCTTGATGCTGGGGCTGTTCTTGCCGACCAGGTTCTGCGCCGCCTCATCGGCCGTAGTGCCGCTCTGGACGCCGATCTTCAGTGCTTTCAAGTCTTCGAACCTGGTCACTTTTGAACTTTGCGGCAGCACGATCAATTGCTTGGCGACGAAGTAAGGCTCGGAAAAATCCATGCTTTGCTTGCGCTGGTCGTTGATCGTGATGGTGGAGATCAGGATGTCGCGGTCGCCCTGCGCCAGTGCATTGAACAAGCCGTCGAACGGCGTGTTGACGATGCGGACCTTGATGCCGGCCTTGTCGGCCACGGCTTTCATGATCTCGATGTCGAAGCCGACCAGTTCCTTCTGTTCATTCTCGGAAGCGAAAGGGGCGTAGGCGCCGTCGGCGCCGACCACATACTCAGTGCTGGCCGCAGCCGTAGCGGAAGTGTTTTCCTTTTTACCGCATGCCGCCAGCATGGTCAGCGAACACAGCAGCACCAGGGCGGGGAGATATCGTTGCTTCATGATCGCTCCCGCTTATTTGGACGTGTCGGCAAAGTACTTGGCGTAGATCTTGTCGTAGGTGCCGTCGGCCTTGATCGCCGCCAGACCCTTGTTGACCTTGGCTAACAGGTCCGCATTGCCCTTTTTGACGGCGATGCCGTAATACTCCTTAGGGAAAGCCGGATCGGAAATGAAGCGGAAACCTTCGGATGGATTGTTCTTGATGTAGTTCTTGATAACGCCGTTATCGGATACCACGGCTTCGACGCCGCCGCCTTCCAGTTCCTTCATCACCAGCGTCGCCGATTCCAGGCGCTTGATGTTCGGATTGCTCTTACCCAGTTCCTTTTGCACGATTTCATCGCCGGTAGTCGCGCTTTGCACCCCCACCTTCATGTTTTTCAGGTCGGCAAACTTGGCGACCTTGGAATCCTTGGGCACCACGATCAGCTGGGCCGCTTCGAAGTAGGGCTCGGAAAAATCGACTGTCTGCTTGCGCTCGTCGGTGATAGTGATGGCCGATGCCAGCAGATCGCGGTCGCCCTGCGCCAGGAAGTTGAAGATGCCTTCAAACGGCGTGTTGACGAACTTGATCTTGAAACCGCCCTTGTCGGCGATGGCGTTCATGACGTCGACATCGAAGCCGACGATTTCCTTCTGTTCATTCTGGTACTCGAACGGCGCGAAAGTCGCTTCGGCACCCACCAGGTATACCTTCGGCTCGGCGCTTTCCGCTGTTTTCGATTCTTGTTTGCCGCAGGCGGTCATCAACAGCGCGGCGGACAGTACGCACAAACTCAGATTGACAATTCGTTTCATTGAATATCTCCTGTAAATATCGGTAAAGTGTTCCGTTGTGTTCCGTTTATATCTGCAAATAAATAGTTTCTTTTGAGCAGTTGCCAGTGTGGCTATTTTGCCGGTATAAGAAAATACATTTTTGACAATATTGTCGCGGATAATCCGCTATTTTAGATTCATCTCTGCATTTCACAACGATTTATATAAATTGATGGCGCTGATTTTTTTGTGGGCGGCGATTGCCCTCGTCAAGGCACATGCTTGAAGAGGGGGGGGGGGCAAGCTTAGTGCAAGCTGCTGAATGCTTTGCCGAGCGAGAGGATCTCGCCGGTGGCATTGCCGTCGTAGCCGTGCAACTGGTTGACGATGTCGCGGAACGATTCCGATTGCAGGATGCTGATGACTTGCTGCATCAGCGGGTCCTTCATGGCGCTGATCGGCACGGCAAAGAAATAGCGTTCGCGGATCAAAGGGATAAAGTCCAGGCCGAAGCGTTCGGCGGCGGTCTGGACCCCGAAGCCGACGTCGGCCATGCCGCTGGCGATAAAGGCGGCAATTGCGGAGTGGGTGAATTCGGCCGTCTCAAAACCATCGATGGCGGTCGGCGACAGGTTTTGCCGTGACAGCATCAGCTCCAGCAGCATGCGGGTGCCGGAGCCAGGCTGGCGATTGACGAACAGCACGCCGTCGCGGCTGAGGTCGGCCAGGCTGACTATATGTTTGGGATTGCAGGGGGCAACCATCAAGCCCTGGTTGCGCACCGCCAGATGGATCAGGCAATGCTTCTGCTTGTCTAGCCAATGGCTATAGCCGGCCACCGCCGCTTCTTCGAATTCACCCAGCGGCACGTGGAAGCCGGCCAGGTCGCATTCCTCGCGCGCCAGCGCAGCCACCGCATCGGCACTGTTGCGATAGCGCAGTTCCACCGGCAACTGCCGTTCATTCAACTGGTTCAGCAGCGCCGCCACCGCAAAGCCATGGCTGGCGTTGAGGCGTATCACCTGCGGCTGCACGCTGACCGCCTTGCTCAGTTCTCCTTCCAGTTCCGAGGCCAGGCTTTCCAGCGTCGGCGACAGCCGCGCCGCGATGCGCCTGTCGGCCCAGATCAGTTTTTCCGCCAGCGGCAGCAATTCGCTGCCACGCCCGCGCCCGGTCTGTATCAAGGGATGGCCGAATAGTTTCTCTGCATCGCGCAGCAAGCCCCAGGCGTGGCGGTAGGAACTGCCGATCTGCTTGGTGGCATTGGCGATCGAGCCGGTTTCCTGGATTGCCGTCAGCAATGCCAATAGCACAGCGGTATCCAGTGACTGGTCGGCGTCGCGGGCAATTTCCCAATGCGGTTTGATCTTCACTTTAAACATTATGCAAAATATAGCCTATTGAGTATGCGCGCTGCTAGTGATATTTTTCGAATATGGCAGGGAAATGAAAATATTTCGTCCTTAGAACTATATGTAATCAGTTACCTATGGTACATATATTACTTTTTCATTTCCGGGGGGAATTAGATGGGGTTTTTAGACAAACAACGGACCATTGCAGGTCCGGGCTTCAACCGCTGGCTGGTGCCGCCAGCGGCGTTGGCGATTCATCTATGCATTGGCATGGCTTACGGTTTCTCGGTGTTCTGGTTGCCGCTGTCGAAGGCGATCGGAATCAAGGAATCGGTAGTTTGCGCCAAGGACATGGGTTTCTTTGCTGAGATATTCGCCAGCAATTGCGACTGGAAGATTTCGATGCTGGGCTGGATTTTCACCATGTTCTTTGTGTTGCTGGGAACATCGGCGGCAATCTGGGGCGGCTGGCTGGAACACGTTGGCCCGCGCAAGGCAGGCTTTGTCGCCGCGCTGTGCTGGTGCGGCGGTTTGCTGATCTCGGCGCTGGGTGTGTATGAGCATCAGATATGGTTGATCTGGCTGGGTTCCGGCCTGATTGGCGGCGTCGGACTCGGGCTGGGATATATCTCGCCGGTGTCGACCCTGATCAAATGGTTTCCGGACCGCCGCGGCATGGCGACCGGCATGGCGATCATGGGTTTCGGCGGCGGTGCGCTGATCGGCAGCCCGCTGGCGGACAAGCTGATGAAGCATTTTGCGACCGATGTATCGGTTGGCGTGTGGCAGACGTTTGTGGTGATGGCTTTGATTTACCTTGTGTTCATGATGGCAGGCGCCTTCGGCTACCGGATTCCGCCTAGCGGTTGGAAACCAGCCGGCTGGACACCGCCGGTAGCGAATAGCAACGCCATGATCACGCAGCATCATGTGCATGTCAGCAAGGTCTGGGGCATTCCGCAGTTCTGGCTGGTATGGCTGGTGCTGTGCTTGAACGTGTCGGCAGGTATCGGTGTGATCGGCATGGCGTCGCCGATGTTGCAAGAAGTGTTCGGCGGTCATTTGCTGGGTGTCAGCGCTAAATTTACTGAATTGACGCTGGAGCAAAAAGGCGCGATTGCCGCGATTGCGGCGGGCTTTACCGGTTTGATCAGCTTGTTCAACATCGGCGGCCGCTTTGTCTGGGCGAGCTGTTCGGACTACATCGGCCGCAAGATGACGTATGTGGTGTTCTTCGTATTAGGTTTTGTGCTGTATGTCAGTTTGCCTTGGTCCGGCGCGACCGGTAGCGTGGCCTTGTTCGTGGGGGCGGTGTGCCTGATCTTGTCGATGTACGGCGGCGGCTTTGCTACTGTGCCGGCTTATCTGGCCGACTTGTTCGGTACCCAGATGGTGGGCGCGATCCATGGCCGTTTGCTGACCGCGTGGGCGACTGCCGGGATCCTCGGACCAGTGGTGGTGAACTACATGCGTGAATACCAGCTGGGTTTGGGCATGCCGCGGGAGTCGGTGTACAACACCACCATGTACATCCTGGCCGGCATGCTGGTGCTTGGTTTGCTGTGCAATTTGATGATTCGTCCGCTCGCTGCAAAGCACTTCATGACGCCGGAAGAGCTGGCGCGCGAAAAGCAACTGGCGCACGAGCAGGCTTCGGCCAAGGGCGATGCGGTGCTGCCGCCGGAAGTCATGGCGCGTATCGGCAGCGGCGGCAATCCTGCGCTGTTGTGGTTGTCTTGGGCGGCCGTAGTGATTCCGCTGATCTGGGGGATTTCGATCACCCTGCAAAAATCGGCGGTGCTGTTCAAGTAAAAAGTATTTAGAGCAAGTGGATAGGCAACTAAATAGACCGTAGTAAAAGTAGCAAAGGCAGCAAAGAGGGCAGGGCATGCAAGCCAACGCAGTGTGGCGCATGACTCTGCCCGGTAATCCGGCAGAGCGCATAAAAATAATAAATAGTGACAATACAGATTTCAAGACACACCGCGGCACGCTGACCAAGATGCATGGCTGTAGATAAAGACAGCATCCGGTCCGAGCGCCATTTGTAGTGCTGAATTCCGGTAGGAGACTGTAGTGAAGATGCAAATCGAGCCAAGTTCTCAAGTTTCGCAAGCTGTACCATCGGACCCGTCTGTCGACCTGGATCAGGTCAGGACCCTCATTCAAGAATTCAAGACGCTGCCCGGCGCCATGCTGCCCGTGCTGCACGCGATACAGGATGCGCTCGGCTATGTGCCGCCATCCGTGGTGCCGCTGATCGCCGACGAGCTGAATCTGTCACGCGCCGAAGTGCACGGCGTGATCAGTTTCTATCACCATTTCCGCCAGCATCCGGCCGGCCTGCACATCGTCCAGATTTGCCGCGCCGAAGCCTGCCAGGCGGTCGGCGCTGATGCGCTGGTGGCGCATGCAAAGGCAGCGCTGGGCTGCGATTTCCACGGCACCAGCAGCGATGGCCAGTTCACACTGGAGCCGGTGTATTGCCTGGGCCAGTGCGCCTGCGGCCCCAACATGCAAATCGACGACGATTTGCACGCCCGCGTCAGCAACGACAAATTCAATCGCGTAGTGCGCGCCAAGCGAGGTGTGCAATGAGTAGACCCAATCCTGTGATAACCGCAGTTACCACTGCAGTTATCACCATCTTTGTCCCGCGCGATTCGACCGCGCTGGCGCTCGGCGCCAACCAGGTCGCCGCCGAGATTACGGAGCAGGCCCGGCAGCGCGGCGTCAGCATCAAGCTGGTGCGCAACGGCTCGCGCGGCATGTTCTGGCTGGAACCGTTGGTAGAAGTGGCGACTGCTGCCGGCCGCATCGCTTATGGTCCGGTTGGGGCCGACGATGTGGTCAACGATGTGGCCGGGCTGTTCGACGCCGATTTCATGAACGGCGGCCAGCATCGCCTGGCGTTGGGACTGGTCGAAGACATTCCATATCTGAAAAAACAGGAACGCCTGACTTTCGCCCGGGTCGGCATCACCGATCCGCTGTCGCTGGAAGATTATCTTGTGCATGAAGGCTATGCCGGTTTGCGTCGCGCCTTGGGCATGTGCAGCGAAGCGGTAGTGCAGGAAGTGCTGGATTCCGGCTTGCGCGGCCGCGGCGGCGCAGCTTTCCCGACAGGGATCAAATGGAAGACGGTGGCCGCTACCAAAGCCGCGCAGAAGTACATCGTTTGCAATGCCGACGAAGGCGATTCCGGGACGTTCTCGGATCGCATGGTGATGGAGGACGATCCCTTCATGCTGATCGAAGGCATGACGATCGCCGCGCTGGCGGTCGGTGCAAACCGCGGCTATATCTATGTCCGTTCGGAATATCCGCATGCGATTGCCGCGTTGAACCATGCCATCGTCACTGCAAACAACGCCAATTACCTGGGTGAGAATATCCTCGGCTCCGGTTCCAGTTTTCATCTGGAAGTACGCAAGGGCGCCGGCGCCTACATCTGCGGCGAAGAAACCGCCTTGCTTGAAAGCCTGGAAGGCAAGCGCGGCGTGGTGCGCGCCAAGCCGCCGCTGCCGGCCATCGAAGGCTTGTTCGGCAAGCCGACCGTGATCAACAACGTGATTTCGCTGGCCTCGGTGCCCATCATCCTGGCGCGCGGCGCGGCGTTCTACAAGAACTACGGCATGGGCCGCTCGCTCGGCACCTTGCCGATGCAACTGGCGGGCAATATCCGCCACGGCGGCCTGGTCGAAAAAGCTTTCGGCGTCACCCTGCGCGAGTTACTGATCGATTTCGGCGGCGGCACCGCCAGCGGCAAGCCTATCCGCGCGGTGCAGGTTGGCGGCCCGCTGGGCCCTTACCTGCCGCCGTCATTATTCGACACCAAGCTCGACTACGAAGCCATGGCCGCGGTTGGCGGCATGCTGGGACACGGCGGCATCGTGGTGTTTGACGATAGCGTCGACATGGCGAAACAAGCCCGGTACGCGATGGAATTCTGCGCGATCGAATCCTGCGGAAAATGTACTCCCTGCCGCATCGGCTCCACCCGCGGGGTAGAAGTGATCGACAAGATCGTCGCCGGCCAGACCATACAGATAAAGCTGTTGCGCGACCTGTGCGACACCATGGTCAACGGTTCGCTGTGCGCCATGGGCAGCATGACGCCGTTGCCGGTGTTGTCGGCGCTCGACCACTTCCCCGAAGATTTCGGCAACGGCGCGCTGGACCAGGCCGCCTGAGCTATCCATAACCAGCATAGACACGACTAACCCACGTTCCGACGGAACCAGGAGTATGTGATGAATCAGCTTAACGAACTCGACTACGGCACTCCCGCCAAACCAGCCGGCCAGACAGTCACGCTGGAAATCGACGGCGTCAGCGTCGACGTAGCGGCCGGCACCTCGGTCATGCGCGCGGCGGTCGAAGCCGGCATCAATGTCCCTAAACTGTGCGCTACCGACAGCCTGGAACCGTTCGGCTCCTGCCGTCTGTGCCTGGTTGAAATCGATGGCAAGCGCGGTTATCCGGCTTCCTGCACCACACCATGCGAACCCGGCATGAAAGTCCGCACCCAGACGCCGAAACTGGCCGACATCCGCCGCGGCGTCATGGAGCTGTATATTTCCGACCATCCGCTCGACTGCCTGACTTGCCCCACCAATGGCAATTGCGAGCTGCAGGACATGGCCGGCGTCACCGGCTTGCGCGAAGTACGCTATGGTTACGAAGGCGAGAACCACCTGAAGATGAAGAAGGATGAGTCGAACCCCTATTTCACCTACGATCCGTCCAAGTGCATCGTCTGCAACCGCTGTGTGCGCGCCTGCGAAGAAACCCAGGGCACGTTTGCGCTGACCATCGATGGCCGCGGCTTCGAGTCGCGCGTATCGGCCGGCCAGATGCAGGACTTCATGGATTCCGAATGCGTCTCCTGCGGCGCTTGCGTGCAAGCCTGCCCGACCGCCACCCTGACCGAAAAGACCGTGATCATGCTGGGCCAGGCCGAGCATAGCGCGATCACCACCTGCGCCTATTGCGGCGTCGGCTGTTCGTTCAAGGCCGAGATGAAAGGCAACCAGGTGGTACGCATGGTGCCGCACAAGGATGGCCATGCCAACCACGGCCATTCCTGCGTCAAGGGCCGCTTTGCCTGGGGCTATGCGACCCACAAGGACCGTATCACCAAGCCTATGATCCGCAGCAAGATCACCGACCCGTGGCGCGAAGTGTCGTGGGATGAAGCGCTGACTTATGCGGCCGGCGAATTCCGCCGCATCCAGGCCAAATATGGCAAGGATTCGATAGGCGGCATCACGTCCTCACGCTGCACCAATGAAGAAACCTATCTGGTGCAGAAACTGGTGCGGGCGGCTTTCGGCAACAACAACGTCGATACTTGCGCCCGGGTTTGCCATTCGCCGACCGGCTATGGTTTGAAGCAAACCTTGGGTGAATCGGCCGGCACCCAGACTTTCGATTCGGTCATGCAGTCGGATGTGATCATGGTCATCGGCGCCAATCCGGTGGCGGCGCATCCGGTGTTCGCTTCGCAGATGAAGCGCCGCCTGCGCCAGGGCGCGCAGTTGATCGTGGTCGATCCGCGCACCACCGAGATGGTCAAGTCGCCGCACGTGCAGGCGGCCTTTCACTTGAAACTGCGGCCTGGCACCAACGTTGCTCTGATCACTGCGCTGGCGCACGTGATCCTGTCGGAAGGCCTGGAAAAACCTGACTTCGTCGCCGAACGCTGCGATCAGAAATCATATGCCGACTGGAAGGAATTTGTCCTGCGACCCGAGAATTCGCCGGAAATGATGGCCGACGTCACCGGCGTGCCTGCCGATCAGTTGCGCGGCGCGGCGCGCTTGTATGCGACCGCGAACAATGGCGCGATCTATTACGGCCTCGGCGTCACCGAACATGCGCAAGGCTCGACCATGGTGATCGGCATCGCCAACCTGGCGATGGCGACCGGGAATGTCGGCCGCGAAGGCGTCGGCGTCAATCCTTTGCGCGGCCAGAACAATGTCCAGGGCTCGTGCGATATGGGTTCCTTCCCGCATGAATTGCCTGGTTACCGCCATGTGTCCGACAGTACTGTGCGCGGCGAATTCGAGCAGGCATGGGGCGTCACGCTCAGCCCTGAGCCGGGCTTGCGGATTCCGAACATGTTCGATGCCGCCCTCGACGGCAGCTTCATGGGGCTGTATTGCGAAGGCGAAGACATCGTCCAGTCGGATCCGAACACCCAGCATGTCACCGCCGCCATGGCGGCGATGGAATGCATCGTGGTGCAGGATCTGTTCCTCAATGAAACCGCCAAGTACGCCCACGTGTTCCTGCCTGGCTCGTCGTTCCTGGAAAAAGACGGCACTTTCACCAACGCCGAACGCCGCATCTCGCGGGTGCGCAAGGTGATGCCGGCCAAGGCTGGCAAATCCGATTGGGAAGTCACCGTGGCGTTGTCCAACGCGCTCGGCTATCCGATGAATTACAGCGATCCTTCCCAGATCATGGATGAGATAGCTGCCCTGACGCCGACTTTCCATGGCGTCAGCTACGCCAAGCTGGAGCAGGCCGGTAGTCTGCAATGGCCGTGCAACGAAGCAGCGCCGCAAGGCACGCCGATCATGCACATCGGCCAGTTCGTGCGCGGCAAAGGCAAGTTTATCAATACCCAGTACTTTGCCACCGATGAAAAGGTCACGCTGAAATTCCCGCTGATCCTGACCACCGGCCGCATCCTGTCGCAATATAATGTCGGCGCCCAGACCCGCCGCACCGAGAACGTCGAATGGCATAGCGAGGACCGGCTGGAAATCCATCCGCATGACGCCGAAGACCGCGGCATCAAGGATGACGACTGGGTCGGGATTGAATCGCGCGCAGGGCAGACTGTGTTGCGGGCGACGGTGACCGAGCGGGTGCAGCCGGGCGTGGTTTACACTACCTTCCACTTCCCGGAATCGGGCGCCAACGTGATCACCACCGATAATTCCGACTGGGCCACCAATTGCCCGGAATATAAAGTTACCGCGGTGCAGGTCATGCCGGTCAGCCAGCCATCTACATGGCAGAAACAGTTCAGCCGTTTCACCGAGCAGCAGTTGAAGCTGTTGCAAGGGCAGGCTGAACAGGCGGAGGCGGCGGTCACCAAATAGCAACGCAGAACAACGCAGAACAACGCAGAACAACGCAGAACAACGCAGAATAATGCAGAATAATGCAGAGGAAACCATGGTCTTGCCAGATTACGCCAGCAGCACTGAAGTCGCAGTAGAACAATGGCGTAACGGCGGCGTCAGCAACAGCCGCGACATCGTGGCGGAAGAAGTGCCGGTGGCGCTGGAGTACAACGGCGTTTCGCACGCGGTGATGATGGCGTCGCCAGCGGATCTGGAAGATTTTGCGCTGGGTTTTTCGCTCACCGAAGGCATTTTGCAAGACCGCAGCGAGATGTTCGATTGCGAGATCGTGACTGCCGCGGACGGCATCCAGGTGCAGATGCAGATCGCCACCGAACGTTTCGTGGCGCTCAAGGAAAAGCGGCGCAACCTGACCGGCCGCACCGGCTGCGGGTTGTGTGGCGCCGAAACCTTGCAGCAGGCGGTGCGCAAGCCGGCGCAGGTAGTATCGACCGCACAGTTTTCCGCGACGGCCATTTACGCCGCCATGGCCGAGATGCAGAAGCAGCAGCACTTGCAGCAAGTGACCGGCGCTACGCATGCGGCGGCATGGCTGCAGGCCGGCGGGAAAATTGCACTGGTGCGGGAAGACGTCGGCCGTCACAACGCGCTCGACAAGCTGATCGGCGGTTTGATCAATTTGCATCCGCAACACGATTTTTCCAGCGGCGCGGTGCTGATCACCAGCCGCGCCAGTTACGAAATGGTGCAAAAGGCGGCCAGCATGGGTTGCGGCTTTATCGTCGCCGTATCGGCGCCGACCGCGCTGGCGATTCGGCTGGCGCAGCAAGCCAATGTGACGTTGCTGGGTTTTGTGCGGCAGCCCGGGCATGTGGTGTATGCCCATCCGCAGCGCCTGTCGGCGTCCTGACCAGCTTGGATTTAACCACCCTCATGCAGCAGAAAAGGCAGGCGCAATGAATCTGGAACACCTGGTAAAAATGGCGAATCAGATCGGTTCATTTTTTGACACTATGCCGGACCGGCCGCAAGCCATGACCGATCTGGCCATGCATCTGAAACGCAGCTGGGAGCCGCGCATGCGGCGCGAGTTGCTGGCCTATGTCGACGAGCAGGGCGGGGTAGAGTTGATACCGATCGTGCTGGAGGCAATCCATCTGCATGCCAGCACGCTCAGGTAATATTGACTACGGCAAGAACACCATTTGCGACGGGCTGCCCAGCCCGGTATAGCGGTCGATGAATTCCAGTTTTCCGCTTTCCTTGTCGACGGCGAACTGGGTGATGTTGTCGCTGCGCTGGTTCATCACATACATGAAGCGCCCTTTCGGCCCGATCACCAGGCTGCGCGGATAGTCGCCGCGAGTCCAGGTGTCGCCTACCCATTGCAGCTTGCCCTCGGCGCCCACGGCAAACTGCGCGATGCTGTTGTGCAGGCGGTTGGCGACATACAGGAAGCGGCCATCGGCGCTGACGGTCAGGCCGGAGGCGAAATTGGTGCCCTGGTAATTCTTCGGCAAACTGGAGACCGATTCCTGCTCTTGCAAAGTGCCGCTGGCTTTATCGAAATGGTACAGCGTCAGCGTCGACGCCTCTTCATTGATCGCGTACACGTATTTGCCGTTGGGATGAAACACGAAGTGGCGCGGTCCGGCGCCGGCCGAGGATGCCTTGATGAAGGCCGGCGTATTCGGCGTCAGCTGGCCCTTGCTTTGCTCGAAGCGCCATTGATAGATGCGGTCAAGGCCAAGATCGGTGGAGAAGACGAATTTGCCGCTAGGGTCGCTGGCGATCATGTGTGCATGCGGCCCGTTATGGTCGCTGGCGGCAAAACTGCCGGTGACTGCGGCTTCCGGCTTGGCCGCTCCTGCCGGCCCGCTATCCTGCTGCACCGACGATGCCGCTTGCAGGCTGCCGTCGCCCGCGATCGGGAACACCGCCACCGAGCCGCCGCCGTAGTTGGCTGCGAACAGATATTTCCCCTTCTCCGCAAGCGTGACGAACGCCGGCGTCGCACCTTGCGAATCCTGTTCGTTCAACATAGTCAGGGTGCCGTCTTCACGGTTGACGGCATAGGCGGCGACGCTGCCGTTCTTGCCGCCTTTGTAGTTGGCGATTTCACTTGCGACATACAGCGTTTTGCCGTTTGCATCCACCGTCAGTTGCGCCGGATTAGCCTGCTTGCTGGCCAGGTTGATCCGGCTCAAGGCGCCGCTCTGGCTATCCACCTTGAACAGGTAAACTCCTTCACCGTTAGGGTTATACGTGCCGACATAGGCGAATTGGGTGGGAGATGCGGACAGGTTAGGCGTCTGGGCTCGGAGTGGCAGGCTGGTCATGGTGAATAGGGCGGTGAGTGCGATGGCGGGGAGTGAAAGCCTGGTGAAACGGGAAACAGATAACGGCATTGGCATATTTTCCTCGATAGCTGAAGACGCCGGTGCGGTCTCGTGTGACAGATCCGGCAGATTGTTTCGTTGGATGAATATAGGGTTTTCTAGCCAGAATGGCAATCCGTAAATGGAATGAAGGTTAGCTGTCATGTAACGTAAAATTCGGGCCGTTCCCGGTTCTCGGCTAAAATGACGCTCGCGCTGCATTTACCCCGACAGGCCAGAGTCAATGGATTTTCAGTTCATCAGTCCCAAAAAGAATGCGTTGCTTTATCTGGTCAAGATACTGACCGGCGCCCTGATCACTTGGTACGGCTTGCGCGCGCTGGGCCTGCAAGAACCTTACTGGGCCATGATCTCGCTGATCATTGTGACCGAGCCGGACATCAACCTGGCCAAGGCAAGTTTCAAGGCGCGCCTGATCAATACCCTGAACGGCTGCGTGGTGGCTTGCCTGGCGCTGGTCTTGTTCGGCCCGGGCTTCCTGTCGCTGCTGATTGCCTTGGCGGTCTCGGTGCTGGTGGCGATGCTGTTGCAAAATTATCCCGCCAACTGGCGGCTGGGACCGGCCACCGTGGTGATCCTGATGTCGGCGGCGATTGGCGGCAAAGGGCTGCACCAGGAGCTGGAGTATGCTTTATTGCGCGTCGGCGAAGTCATTGCCGGCAGCACCGTAGCATTATTGCAATCGTTGGCGTACGGGTACGTGCTCAAACGGCTGACGCCGGTCAGTAAATGACGCGCAAGCTGGCAGCAACGGGATGTAAATGTGGTGCAACTGATGACAAAGTACGAGATTGATTGATCGAATCTATTGACGTAATTTCCTCCGCAACACTATAGTGACAAAATGATTTCAGAATTCCATCAATTATCAGAAAAAATAGGCCTGCTGGCCGAGCTGACGCATACCTTGCGCCGGGAAAACGCCGAACTGCGTCTGCGCGCCAAGGGTTTGCAGGGCGATCATGACGACCTCAAAAGCCAGAACGCCGAGCTGCAGCAAAGGATCAACCAAGCGCATCAGCGGGTTGCCGCCTTGCTCGAAAAATTTCCCGGATTGCCGGAGGCGCCGCAGTCGTCACAGGATAAGGAGCTTGCATGAGCCAGTTAAGCGTCAATATCATGGGCCAGCCGTACACACTGTCTTGCAAAGAGGGCGAAGAAGCCGCCTTGCAAGAGGCGGTGACTTATCTGGACGGCAAAATGTCGGCGATCCGCGATACCGGCAAGATACGCGGCAATGACCGTATCGCCGTGATTGCTGCGCTCGGCATCGCTGCTGAATTATTGAGCAGCAAGGCCCCTTCGGGACCGTTGTCGGAGCTGACCGTATCGGAAGTCAAGCAAAAGATCGCAACCATGCATACGGTGCTGGACGATGCGTTGGCGGCGCAGGAAGATCTGTTCTAAATTTATTTCCCGGCGCAACGCCTGAGCGCAATCGGCTATAAATCTTATGGCAAAAGGATTTGACTTGGAAGTTGTTTGGGGTAGACTACTCGTTCCTGCCGTGTTCGCGATTGTCATAAAATCCTTGAACCATTTATACGCAACGGCTGCGGAATTTTGTTCGACAGGTGTGAGCGTCGCTAGTCCGATGAGCCCGAAGTTGAACTAACTGCGGCCAACTTGAATCGCTTTGGTTCAGGATGCCGACAAAGCGGCACAGGCGGGACTTTATTCTGGAGCGGCTGCATTTACGTGCAGCCGCTTTTTTTCGTTTTGCGGCTTTTTGCTTGCTGTGGTTTTGGCGTATTCTGACTTTGTTTCCAACGTGTTGGCGAGATAGGAAAGAGACCCTATGAATTATTGGCTGATGAAATCCGAGCCCGACGACGCCAGTATCGACGACGTCCTGGGCATGTCCAGACAAACCATCGCCTGGTATGGCGTGCGCAATTATCAAGCGCGCAATTTCATGCGCGACCTGATGCAGGTCGGCGATGGCGTGCTGTTCTACCATTCAGGCTGCGCGGTGCCGGGCATAGCCGGCCTGGCCGAAGTGGCCAGCACGCCCTATCCTGACGATACCCAGTTCGATGCCAAGAGCAGGTACTTCGATCCCAAGAGCGACCGCGAAAATCCGCGCTGGATGCTGGTCGACGTCAAGGCGCTCAAGAAAACCCGCTTGATCCCGCTTGCAGAACTGCGCGAGCAGGAAGCCCTGGCCGAGATGCAGATCCTGCGGCGCGGCAACCGGCTTTCGATCACGCCGGTCAGCGCCGCAGAATGGCGGCATATCAACAAGCTTATGAAGTAAGGTCCGGCCGGCTGGCGTAGCGCTCCCGCAACAGGTTCTTTTGCACCTTGCCCATGGTGTTGCGCGGCAGCTCATCGGCGAAGAATACTTGTTTCGGTACTTTGAAGTTGGCGATGGCGTTTTTCATCAAGGCGATCACGCCGTCGGTGGTCAGTTTGGCTTCCGGCCGTTTTACGATCACCGCAGTCACGGCTTCGCCGAAATCCGCATGCGGGATGCCGATCACCGCCGATTCCAGCACGCCATCGATTTCATCGAGCACACTCTCGATTTCCTTCGGATAGACGTTGTAGCCGCCCGAGATGATCAAGTCCTTGCTGCGGCCGACAATGGCCAGATAACCCTCGCTGTCGAACTTGCCGACGTCACCGGTCTTGAAGTAGCCGTCGGCGGTGAATTCCTCGGCAGTCTTTTCCGGCATGCGCCAATAGCCCTGGAACACGTTCGGGCCTTTGACTTGAATCTCGCCTACCTCGCCGATCTCGCTAGGGCCGCTCACTGTAATGTGACCGTTGCCATCGGTCGTCCCAAGCCGCAGCGAGACACCCGGCAAGGGCAGGCCGACGGTGCCGCCGCGCCGCTCTTGCGCGTAGGGATTGGAGGTCAGCATGGCGGTTTCGCTCATGCCATAGCGTTCCAGGATAGTGTGGCTGGTGCGCGCGACAAATTCGGTAAAGGTGTCGGCCAGCAAAGGCGCCGAGCCGGAAATGAACAGACGGATATTGCGGCAGACGTGACGGTCGAATCCGCTATCTGCCAGCAGTCGCACATAATAGGTCGGTACGCCCATGAAGATGCTGCTGTGCGGCAGCTGACGGCAAACCTCGGCGGCGTCGAATCTGGGCAGGAAGATCATTTTGCTGCCATTTAGCAGGGCGCCGTTGGCTGCCACCAGCAAGCCATGTATATGGAACAGCGGCAGCGCATGCAGCAACACGTCGTCGGCTTGCCAGTGCCAGTATTGTTGCAACACCTTTGCATTCGAGGCGATATTGCCATGCGAAAGCATCGCGCCTTTGCTGCGGCCGGTGGTGCCGGAGGTGTAGAGGATGACGGCGAGATCGTCCGCCTGCTTCTCCACGGTGTCAAACGTATCCGGAAAATGCATGGCGCGCGCCAGCAGCGATCCTGAATTCCTGCCGTTATTGCCGCTGGTGATTTCATCCAGCGTAAACAGATGCCGGGTGCCGGCCTTGAAAGCAATTTGCGCCACCCAGCCGAAATTCTTTGGCGAGCAGACGAATGCCGCGGGTTCGGCATCACCGATAAAGTATTCAATTTCCGTGCTACGGTAGGCAGTATTGAGCGGCAGGTATACAAAACCGGCGCGCAAGGTGGCCAGATACAGTATCAAGGCTTCCGGCGATTTTTCCACTTGCACCGCGATGCGCGAGCCCGGCGGCAAATCCAGGCTGGCGAACAGATTGGCGATCCTGGCGGAAGCGCGCTCGACATCGCCCCAGCTGTAATACTGGCCGTCATGGGTTTCGATGCAGCAGGCGGTTTTGTCGGCAGGGAAGTGCGACGCGAAAAGGGCGTAGAGATTGGCTGTCATGATGGCGTTGGAAAAGACATTCTGGACGCGGCGGTGGCCATCCCAGAGAAGCAAGGATGGCCGCTGCCGCCGTGTTGCGGATCAGGTCGGAGATGGCGCCGCAGCCTTGGCCGGCGGCGCATCGGCGGCGCCGGCATATTTGCGCGGATGGCGATAGGCGATATACAGCAGGATAATGCCCAGCACGATCATCGGCACCGACAGCATCTGGCCGGCGGAAATCGTGATGCCGCCAAACGTGACGTTATAGTCCGGCACGCGGAAATATTCGGTGAAGAAGCGGGCGCAGCCATACAGCAGCGAGAACATGCCGGCCACCGCCATGCGTGGCCGCGGCTTGCGCGAGAACAGCCAGAGGATGATGAACAGCAGGATGCCGTCGACCAGCATCTGGTAGATCGGCGACGGATGGCGCGGCAGGTTATCGACATTCGGCCAGATCATGGCCCATGGCAGCGACGGGTCGGATACCACGCGGCCCGGCAATTCGCCGTTGATGAAATTGCCGAGGCGGCCGGCGGCGTAGCCCAGCGGCACCATCGGTGCGATGAAATCCATGATATCCATCAGGTTGCGGCCAGCCTTGCGGCCCCACCACCACATGGCGATCAGGACGCCGATAAAGCCGCCATGGAAAGACATGCCGCCTTTCCACACCGCGATGATTTCCGACGGGTGCGAAAAATAATAAGCCGGATCGTAAAAGAACACCTGGCCCAGGCGGCCGCCGATCACCACTCCCAGCACGCCGTAGAACAGCATGTCGTCGATATCCTCCTTCTTCCAGCCGACCGCGGCGATATGCGGCTGCTTGATGCGGATGCGGCCGACCCAGATGAACTGGATGAAGGCCAACAGGTACATCAGGCCGTACCAGCGCACGTGTAGCGGCCCTAGGGAGAAGGCGATCGGATCGGGTAAAGGGTGAATCAGCATGTTTTATTTCTTTCTCAACAATTCCAAAAAGGCTTGCAATACAGGTGACGCATTATCGCGGCGCCAGGCCAGCCCGGTCTCGACCAAGGGCGTCTGGTCCTGCAATTCGCGATAATCGACCCCGGGGCGTTGCAGGTTCGACACCGATTGTGGCACAAGCGCGATCCCCATGCCAGCCGAGACCAGGCCGACGATGGTTTGCATCTGGATCGCTTCCTGACCGATATGCGGGGTGACGCCGGCGGCGCGGAAGCAGCCCAGGATAGTATCGTGGAAGCCGGGCGAGATGCGGCGCGGGAAAATAATCAAGGGCATGTCTGCTAGCGCGCTGAGGGCTATCTTGCCTTTGCTGCGCAAGGCCTTGAGACCGCTAGGCGCCGCCAGGATCAGCGGTTCGGCCAGTACGGGCTGGTAATCCAGCACCAGCCTGGCCTTGTCAGGCAGGGGTGGAATCAGCAGGCCGGCGTCGATCCTGCCTTCCATCAGTTGCGCCAATTGCAGGTCGCTGGTGGCTTCTTGCAGGTCGATCTGCACCTGCGGATAAGCTTCGCGGAAGGCCCGCAGCAAAGGCGGCAGGATGCTGTAGTCGGCAGTGGAGACAAACGATAGCGTGAGCAGGCCGGATTCGCCGGAGGCCGCGCGCCGCACCAGATCGGGAAGGGTGGCGGCCTGTTGCAGCAGGCGTTGCGCTTCCGGCAACAGCGCCAGTCCCGCCGAGGTCAGGGCGACGCTGCGTTTGGTGCGCGCAAACAGCGTCGTGCCAAGGTTGGCTTCTAGCGCCTGGATCGCCTGCGACAAAGGCGGCTGTGTCATGTGCAGCCGCAGCGCAGCGCGGCCGAAATGCCGTTCTTCCGCTACCGCCACGAAATAGCGCAGTTGTCGCAGCTCTATGTTCATTCACCGACCTTAATAAAAAAAGCCGGGGAGGCGCCGGCTTTTTGTGTTGCATTTGTGTTGCATGATAGTTCTTCGGTAGCTTCTCAGCGGCCGGAGCCTTTATGTTTTTCAAAGGTTTTCTTGACGCGATCCGCCCTGGCTTTTTCGAGTTCTTCATGGGCTTTGCGCTTGTCCAGGCCGAACATCCGTTCCAGGAATTCAAACCAGATAAAAGCGATCGCCATCAGGCCGGCGATCCACCACCAGGACATCCCGGCAAAAGGTCCGATTGCGAAGTATTTTAACGCTATTAGTGCAACGATAATGATAATCAGTGGCATGGCATTCCCTTTTCTTTGCGGAAAGGATAGGGCGAAAGATGCCTACGGTCAACGGATGTCGAACTGATATGTCGGATTTGAGATGTAGGTTGATGATTCCTGAATATGAGACAATGGCCGCAGGCAGGTAAAATCACGACACACACATTGACGGAGATAAGCATGAAACGTAGTTTGTTGATCTGCGCGTTGCTAAGTGCAACAGCTTCAAGTTATGCACTGGCAGACGCCGGCCTGGATCTGGCAAAGGCGAAGAACTGTCTGGCATGCCATTCGGTGCAAAACAAGGTGGTCGGACCGGCCTACAAGGACGTTGCCGCAAAATTCGCCGGTCAAAAAGGCGCTGAAGACATGCTGGTGCAAAAAGTCCTGAAGGGCAGCACCGGGGCCTGGGGCGCGATTCCGATGCCACCCAATCCGCAAGTCAGCGATGCCGAAGCGCATACGCTGGTAAAGTGGATTTTGTCGCTGAAGTAACACGGATACAGCAGTATGTTTGTTTCAGCATTGCGGCAGGCGATGCTGCAAAAAAAAAGCGCTCGGTTTGAGCGCTTTTTTTACGACCGCGGCAAATCCGCCTTTCGCCTTACTTGGTCACCGCCAGCTGGCTGCGCAGCGCGCCACGGTACGTGTACAAAGTGATGGTGCCGTCCTTGATATCGCCCTTTGCATCAAACGCGATCATGCCGGTCACGCCCTGGTGATGGATTTTCGCCAGTTCCGGCAGGTATTTTTTCGGATCCGCCGATTTGGCCTTCTGCATCGCACCGGCCATGGTCATCAGGGCATCGTAGGTGTACGGCGCATAGATCACCACGTCCTTGCCGTACTTGATCTTGTAGGCGGTCTTGAAATTGTCCAGGGCTTTCCTGCCGGATTCTTCGACGCCGCCGGCTTCCGCGCAGATCACCTGGTCGTTGCTGATGCCGTCGCCGGCCAGCTTGGGCAAGGTGGTGGTGCAGATGGCGTCGCCACCCATGAACTTGGCGTTGATGCCGAGCTGCTTCATCTGGCGCAGCATCGGGCCGGCGCCGGCATCCAGGCCGCCAAAGAAAACCACATCAGGCTTCTTGGCCTTGAACGACGTCAGGATGGCATTGAAGTCGGTTGCCTTGTCGTTGGTGTACTGGGTCGCGACGATGGTCATGCCGGCGGCTTTGGCCGCCTTGCTGAATTCTTCCGCCAGGCCTTGGCCATAGGCGGTGCGGTCATCGATCACGGCGGCGGTTTTGGCATGCAGGGTATTGGCTGCATAGCGGCCCAGGGCGCTGCCCAGCTGGCTGTCGTTGGCGACCACGCGGAAGGTGGTGTTGAAGCCTTGCCGGGTATATTTTGCGCTGGTGGTCGACGGCGAAATTTGCGGGATGCCGGCATCGTAATAGATCTTGGATGCCGGAATCGAAGTTCCTGAGTTGACATGGCCGATAACACCGGCAATCTTGGCATCGACCAGTTTCTGCGCTACCGCGGTAGCCTGTTTCGGATCGGACGCATCGTCTTCCGCCATCAGTACGAAACGGGTTTTCTTGCCATCTAGCGTGATGCCTTGGGCGTTCAATTCATCGATCGCCATCCTGGCACCGTTTTCATTGTCTTTGCCGATCTGAGCGATAGGGCCGGTAGTCGGGGCAACGTGGGCAATCTTGACCACTTGTTCTTGTGCATGTGCCGCAGCAGCCAGGAACAGGGCGATGGCGGCAGCCAACGGAATCATTGTAGTTGTGTGCACAGATTTCCTCCTAAGGATTTACAACGGTATGAATAATAAACAATCGCACGTACGATTTTTTTAGACAGCCGCTTTTCGCAACTGGTTCGGACTGTCAGGGGGAGTTAAACGTTACAACATTACAAATCCTGCGCAAAGAGCGTTTGTATGTTTTTTTATCAATTCGACAGAATGATATGCGTAATGTGTTGACGCACTGCCCGGCGGAAATGAAAATATGAAAAAAGCGCCCCGGCCTTGAAGGGCGGGGCGCTTTGGCAAGGCGAGACGATCGTTTATTTAGTGACGGTCAGCAAGGTCCGTTTGCCATCCTTGTAGGTGTACAAGGTCAGCGTACCGTCCTTGATATCGCCCTTGGCGTCGAACGCGATCATGCCGGTCACGCCCCTGTGGTGGATTTTCGCCAGCTCAGGCAGGTATTTTTTCGGATCGGCGGAATTGGCTTTTTGCATCGCCTCCGCCATCGTCATGACCGAGTCGTAGGAGTACGGCGCGTACAGTTTGACTTCGGTGCCGTACTTCTTCAGGAAGGCCGCCTTGAAATCTTCCAGGCCTTTCTTGCCAGACTCTTCCACGCCGCCGGCTTCGGCGCACACCACTTCATCATTGATCAAGCCATCGCCTGCCAGCTTGCCCAGTTCGGCGGTACACATGCCATCGCCGCCCATGAACTTGGCCTTGATGCCGAGCGCTTTCATTTGGCGCAGCATCGGACCGGCAACCGCATCCATGCCGCCGAAGAAAATCACGTCCGGATTCTTGGCCTTGATCGAGGTCAGGATGGCGTTGAAGTCGGTCGCCTTGTCGTTGGTGAACTGGGTCGCGATGATATTGCCGCCGGCGGCTTTCGCGCCCTTGGCGAACTCTTGCGCAACGCCTTGGCCGTAAGCGGTGCGGTCATCGATCACGGCGATATTTTTTGCATGCAGCGTATTGGTCGCATAGCGTCCCAGCGTGCCGCCCAGCTGGCCGTCGTTGGCGACCACGCGGAACACGCTGTTAAAGCCTTGCTGGGTGTATTTAGGGCTGGTGGCGGCCGGAGATATCTGCGGGATGCCGGCGTCGTAGTAAATCTTAGAAGCAGGGATGGTGGTGCCGGAATTCAGGTGGCCGATGACGCCGTCGATCTTGGCGTCGACCAGTTTTTGCGCCGCTGCCGTGCCTTGCTTGGGATCGGAAGCATCGTCTTCCGCCAGCAGCACGAATTTGATTTTCTTGCCGCCCAGGGTAACGCCCTTGGCGTTCAATTCTTCGATCGCCATCTTGGCGCCGTTTTCCATATCCTTGCCCAAGTGGGCGGACGGGCCGGTAACCGGACCGACATGGCCGATCTTGACGACTTGTTCCTGCGCATAAACTGAACCTGAAGCGCTCAAGGCCAATGCGATTGCTGCAACCAACGGCAACATTTTATTCTTCATCTGCACGTGTTTCCTCCTAAGGAATTGATAAGGTAGATAAAAGCTTTTCCCGCTGTGATAAGCGAAACATGTAAGCGTTACAACACGTTACAACAGAAAAAAATCTTCTCAAAGACTTTTCCTGTGTTTTAGATAATACCCTTGCATGTCATGAGGAAATTGCCGTCCGTTTCAAAACAATGTTTGCTACGGAAATGGGTGCGGAGGATGGCGGGAAAACGCTGGAGTGCAGCAGTGCTGCAGTGCGTGGGGACGGAATTGAATAAAAAAAAACGCCCCGGAAACCAGGGCGTTTTCTATGTACTGCGTACGTCGATTATTTTGTTACGGTCAACAGAGTGCGCTTGCCATCTTTGTAAGTGTACAAAGTCAGCGAACCGTCCTTGATATCGCCCTTTGCATCAAAGGCGATTTCACCAGTCACACCTTTGTAGTGGATCTTGGCCAGTTCAGGCAGGTATTTCTTCGGATCGGACGAGCCGGCTTTTTGCATCGCTGCAACCATGGCCATCAGCGCATCGTATTCATACGGTGCGTAGATCACGACTTCCTGGTTGAAACGCTTTTGGTAAGCCGCTTTAAAGGCTTCCAGAGGCGCCTTGCCTGCATCCGGCACACCGCCGGCTTCAGCACAGACTACCTGGTCGTCTTTCAAGCCGGCACCAGCCAGTTTGGCCAGCTCGGTAGTACACAGGCCATCGCCGCCCATGAACTTGGCCTTGATGCCCAACTGGTCCATCTGGCGTAACATCGGACCACCGACAGCATCCATGCCGCCGAAGAAAATCAGGTCAGGGTTCTTGGACTTGATCGAGGTCAGAATCGCGTTGAAGTCGGTGGCTTTGTCGTTGGTGAACTGGGTCGCAACGATAGTGCCGCCGGCTTTCTTGGCGCTCTTGGTGAATTCTTCAGCAACGCCCTGGCCGTACGCTGTACGATCGTCGATCACGGCGATGTTCTTGGCTTTCAGCGTATTGATGGCGTAGCGTCCCAGAGTGCCGCCCAGTTGACCGTCGTTGGCGACAACGCGGAATGCAGTGTCAAACCCTTGCTGGGTGTACTTTGGATTGGTTGCCGAAGGCGAGATTTGCGGGATGCCGGCATCGTGATAGATCTTCGATGCTGGAATGGTGGTGCCGGAATTCATGTGGCCGATAACGCCATTGACCTTGGCGTCCACCAGTTTCTGCGCAGCTGCAGTACCTTGTTTCGGATCGGAAGCGTCATCTTCGGAAGCCAATACGAATTTCACCGTCTTGCCGCCGATCTTGGTGCCTTTGGCATTCAGTTCCTCGATCGCCATGGTCGCGCCGTTTTCATTGTCCTTGCCGATGTGGGCGTTAGGACCGGTGAGCGGGCTGACCTGGCCGATGGTGACGACTTCTTGAGCTGAAACCGGGCCGGCAAAAGCGAAAGCCATTGCAATTGCGCCAGCCAACGGAATCATTTTGATCTTGTTCTGCATGAATATCCTCCTGAGGATTTAAAATAAAATAATCTAGTTACAGTTTCACCATCCGCTGCTTTTCTGTTATTTATTCAGACACGTCCGAATAAAGCAACGTTACAACATAAAAAACGCTTCGCATAGCGGTTTTTGCGAATTCTTCTCACAGCTGGAGCAGCCCTTAATCCCCTTGGCATGAGCAAACACCACACCCTAGACAAAGTCGACCGCAAACTGCTGAACTTGCTGCAGCGCGACAATCAAATGCCGACCCGCACCCTGGCCGACAAAACGCATATTTCCCAACCTACCTGCCTGCGCCGCCTGCGCGACTTGCGCGAGGCCGGCATCATCAGCGCCGACGTCTCGCTGGTTGATCCGTTTGCACTCGGCTACGGCATGCTGGCGTTTCTCGAAATCTCGCTCAACCACCAGTCCGACGAACACATGCAGGAATTCGAACTGCGCATGAACAAAGAGGTCGAGGTGATGCAATGCTATTTCGTCTCCGGCGATTACGATTACTTCCTGGTCGTGCATGTCATCGATATGGACGCCTATTACCAGTTTGTACGGCGCGTCATTTCAGGCTCCGGCAACGTCCGCCATTTCCAGTCTCGTTTCCCGATGAAGCGCGCCAAATTCGTGACGCGGGTGGCCTTCGACGAAAAGCCGGCGACAGTCGACGTGCGCATCGCCAAGTGATGCACTTCAACAGTGCGCCGACACGGCAAAAACGCTGACCGGCTGCTTCCCGGAAACACTTGAGCAAAAACCGCGCCATGCTCGCATGGACGCGCAAAGGATAAAAAAAAGACCGATGCTGTCGCCAGCACCGGTCTTTTTTATTGTATTGCTGCGTGAGCAATCTGCATGTTCAAGCTTGCACAGGACGCGGCATGATCAGCGGCCGCGGTGCTTGCCGCGGCATGCCGCTGAAGGCGAAATCCACTTCCGGCCGGCGGCCCGAAACAATCTCCGCAATCGCGCGGCCCGAGCCGCAACCCATGGTCCAGCCAAGCGTGCCGTGGCCGGTGTTGAGGAACAGGTTGCTGATCCTGGTCTTGCCGATGTAAGGCACGTTGGATGGCGTCATCGGACGCAGGCCGGTCCAGTAAACCGGATTGTCGTAATCGCAACCATCCGGAAACAATTCGCGCGTGCGGCGGGTGATCGCCTCGCAACGCGTGGTGTTGAGTTCACGCGTGTAACCGTTCAGCTCGCAGGTGCCGGCCACGCGCAGGCGGTCGCCCAGGCGCGACACCACCAGCTTGTAGCCGTCGTCGGTCAGCGAGACGCTTGGCGCGGCGTCGGAGTTGGTGATCTGATAGGTGGCGGAGTAACCTTTACCCGGATAGATCATCAGATCGACGCCGAGCGGCTTCAGCAGCGGTGTCGAGAAACTGCCCATGGCGACCACGAAGGCATCGGCATGCAGCACTTCGTGACGGCCATCGGCATTGATCACTTCGACCCCGGTGATTTTGGCGCCGGCTCCGCTGCCCTCCGTAATCAGGCGGGTGACGCTGGTGTTGTACTGGAAGTTGACGCCGGCTTCGGCCGCCTTGTGAGCCAGGCCCGAAGTGAATTTATAGACGTCGCCGGATTCATCGGTCGCAGTGAAATCGCCGCCGACGATCTTGTCGCGGATGCGCGCCAATGCCGGTTCGATCTTGATCACTTCATCGGCGCTGATCGAGTCGCGCGGGCAACCGAGATCACGCATCAGTTGTGCGGCAGGCAGCGAGATGTCGAATTCTTTTTGATCTGTGTAGAAGTGCAGGATGCCGCGCGTCAGGCAATCGTAGTCGACGCCGGTTTCAGCGCGCACCGCTTGCAAGGTCTGGCGGCTGTATTCGCAGATGGCGACGATCTGGCGGATGTTGTCATTGGTGCGGGCGGGGGTGCATTCGCGCAGGAAGTTGAGGGCCCATTTCCATTGCAGCCATTCCGGGCGGAAGCGATACAGCAGCGGCGCATCTTCCTGTCCCAGCCATTTCAACACCTTCAGCGGCGCTTGCGGATTGGCCCAAGGTTCGGCGTGCGACACCGAAATCTGGCAACCGTTGGCAAAACTGGTTTCCTGGGCCGCGCCAGGCTGGCGGTCGATCACTGTCACGTCGTGACCTTCCTTGTTCAGGAACCAGGCAGAAGAGGTTCCGATTACGCCAGCGCCCAATACAATTACTTTCATCTCATCTCCAAAAACCACCGTTTTTTAACAATTCGCGTGCTGAATCAGCGGAATATGCAGCCTTTTCAATAGCGCTATTGTAAGAAAATCGTGATTTTTTAGGCGATCAAAATTAGGCTAATAATTTTCACTTTCATCCACCGTAAGAGATTTTATGACTGAAAAACAAAAAATATACGCTAAATGTTTGTTTTTTTTAATTTAACTAATTCCAGTGTAACCGCCCGGGAAATCACTTCATCCAGGGTCTGGTGCAAGCCGCTGCGGATTTGCGCCGCCATGCCTTCCACCGCTGTCTGCAATACATCCGCCAGGCCATCGCGAACCCGCTGTTCGATGACGAAATCGATACGGTCCTGCAATTGTTGCAGCACTTTTTCCCGCACCTCAGCCTCCAGCCGGTCCCAGTCATGCTTGCTCAGGGTGATTTCCCGTTGCGGCGGCGGCAGATCGAAGTTATCCAGGTCGTCATCGGCCGCGCTCGGCGCAGGATGGTTCGGCGCCACTACTGCTGCGGTCGGCATCTCGATAATGTCGGTCAAAGTCGGCAGCGGAACAATGACCTCGGTCAATAAAGGGATATTGGCGTCAAGTTTGCCGTTGGTCATGACAAGTTCCTCTATACGTTTTCGGCAATAAAATGGGTCAGCGGGTAACCACGCTGCTGGTAAAAGCGATAGCGCTCGCGGCCGCCGGCCTTGTCATCATCGGCCAGCGAGATGATTTCAAACATGCGTTCAAAGCGCGCAAAGTGCTGCGGCGTCCTGCCGGACAAGTTGATCAGCATCTGGTGATGGGGTAGCTCCGCATCTTCATCGGCGGCCAGGATGACCGGGGTTTGCGCGGCGAGCGGATCGCCGGCGCGCACGTGCGGCAGAAAATCATGCTCGGAAAATGTCCACAGCGCCCGGTCCAGCGTCGCCAGTTCGTCGCCGTTGCCGCACAAGATGACGATCTGTCGTTGCGCGGAGCGGGCCTTGCGCACCAGCCGGCAGGTGTACAGGAATTTATCCGAAATATTGGTATGGAAGTCGATTTGCGTCATAAGCGGATATGGTCAGGCCTGGCCTAAAAGCGGAAGCCGGGCGGCGCATTGCCTGCGGCTGGCGCTACATCGCCGCTGTTGGTCGTGCCGGCGGCAGGAGCGGTGGTTTTGCCGGATGCGTTAGCAGCTGGCGCGGCGGCCACTGGCGCAGTATTGCGGTAGGTTTTTGGCAAGCGGCTGCTTTCCGGATAGCCGGCCGCGGTCAGCGCCGGGCCCCAGGCAACGGATGAAAAGCCGCTTTGCTTGTCGCGCCCGACGGTCAATACCGGCAACGTATTGTCGCTGGTGATTTTACGCAGTGCGGCAATATCTTCATTGCTCTTGACGGTCTTTTCGCTGAATGGAATGCCGCGCTCTTTCAGCATTTTGCGGCCATCGTCGCAAGGGATGCATTTATCCGAGCTATACAAGGTGACGGGATTATTCTTGACCGCCAGCGCCAGTTCGTACGGTAAGCCATCCGTGTCGTCGCCCATGCCGCCAGCGGTTTTTTTCTCCACCACATGACCGCTCGCAGGCGGCGTATCGCTGTAAGTGACTTTGCCATCCGGCCCGGTCGACTTATAGAGTTGAGCCTGTGCACCGGCGGCCAGCGTCAGCAAAAAAAACGTTACAGCAATTTTCATCCTTTTCCCCTTGTAGATTGAGTTTGCGATTGAACCAGCTTGATCCTGCTTGTGCCACATGCTTATGTCGCTGCCTGTACCGCGATTTATGCCGCCATCCCGCTATGCCGCAACAGCGCATCGATATTCGGCTCGCGGCCGCGGAAGGCCTTGAACGATTCCAGCGCCGGGCGCGAACCGCCCACCGCCAGGATTTCGTCGCGGAACTTGCCGCCGGTCTTGGCCGAAACCACGTTGTCGCCGTTTGCCGCGGCTTCTTCAAAGGCGCTATACGCATCGGCCGACAACACTTCAGCCCATTTGTAGCTGTAGTAACCCGCAGCATAACCGCCGGCGAAAATATGGCCGAAGGAATGCTGAAAACGGTTGAAGGCGGGCGGCGTGATGACGGCGATCTTGCTGCGCACCTGGTTGATCACGTCCTGCACGCTTTGGCTGCCGTAGGGATCGAAGTCGTCATGCAAGCGCATGTCGAACAGCGAAAATTCCACTTGGCGCAGAGCTTGCAGGCCGGACTGGAAATTCTTGGCGGCGATCATCTTGTTGAACAGCTCGCGCGGCAACGGTGCACCGGATGTCGCTTCGGAAGTCATGTGCTGCAGCACATCCCACTCCCAGCAGAAATTCTCCATGAATTGCGACGGCAATTCGACTGCATCCCATTCAACCCCCGAAATGCCGGACACGCCGATCTCGTCGACCTGGGTCAGCATGTGATGCAAGCCGTGGCCGAATTCGTGGAACAGCGTGATCACTTCATCGTGCGTAAATAAAGCCGGCTTGCTGACGCCATCGACCATGGCCGGTGCGGTGAAATTGCAGGTCAGGTAGGCAATCGGGGTTTGCACTTCATTGCCGATCCGGTGCCGCGCCCGTGCATCGTCCATCCAGGCGCCGCCGCGCTTGCCGTTGCGCGCGTAGAGGTCGAGATAGAACTGGCCGATCAGCTTGCCGTCTTTCCGGATCTGGAAAAATTTTACGTCCGGATGCCATACCGCAGCCTGGTCGGCGCTGATGTCGACCGAAAACAGCTTTTGCACCAGTTGGAACAAGCCTTCGACCACGGTCGGTTCAGGGAAGTACTGCTTCACTTCCTGCTCGGAAAACGCATAGCGCTGCTCGCGCAGTTTTTCTGCGGCATACGCCATGTCCCAGGCTTCCGGCGACGCCAGGCCAAGTTGCTCGGCGGCGAAGGCGCGCAGCTCGGCCAGGTCTTGCTCGGCAAACGGACGGGCGCGCCGGCCCAGATCTTCCAGGAACTGAATGACTTCCTCTGGCGTCTTGGCCATCTTCGGCACCAGCGACAGTTCCGCATAATTCTTGAAATCCAACAGCTTGGCTTCTTCATTACGCAAGCGCAGGATCTCGACGATATTCGCAGTGTTGTCCCATTCCGCCTTTTCACCCAGCTCGGAAGCTTTGGTGGCGTTGGCGCGATATATTTTTTCGCGCAAGGCACGGTTGTCGGCGTATTGCAGGATCGGGAAATAGGAAGGGAAGTGCAGCGTGAATTTGTAGCCTGGTTTTCCATCACCTTCCGCGGCAGCCCTTGCGGCCTGGCGCACATCGTCCGGCAAGCCGGCCAGCTCGGTCTCATCGGTTACAAACAAGCCGTAGGCGTTGGTCGCATCCAGAATGTTTTCCGAGAATTTGGTGGTCAGCGCCGCGTGTTTTTCCTGGATTTCCGCAAAACGGGTTTTCTTGGCGGCTGTCAGTTCTGCACCGCCCAGGCGGAAATCGCGCAAGGCGTTGTTGACGATCTTACGCCGCGCGTCGGACAGCTCGGCAAAATCGATGTTGTTCTTGATCGCCTTGTACTTGCCGAACAGCGCCAGGTTTTGCGCCAGCGCGGTCCAGAATTCAATCAGCTTCGGCTGGTTCTCGTTATATGCGGCGCGCAGTTCCGGGGTATCCGCCACCGCATTCAAATGGCTGACGATACCCCAGGCACGGCTGAGTTTCTCGGTGACGTGCTCCAGCGGCAAGACGAAATTTTCCCAGGACGCTGCTTCGGGCGATGCCTCCAGCAGCTTGACCACGGTATGCGCCTGCTGCAGCAGCGCGGCGATCGCCGGCGTGATATCGGCCGGCGTGATCCGGTCGAACTTGGCCAGGCCGGTAAAGTCGAGCAGGGGATTGGCGCTGGTAGCGGCTTTGCTTGCGATAGGGGTCATTGCAGTTACATTCTTTCTGCGGCTTCAATGGTATTGACCAGCAACATGGTGATGGTCATCGGCCCGACGCCGCCTGGCACCGGGGTGATGTAGCCCGCGACTTCCTTGGCGTTGGCAAAATCGACATCGCCGCACAATTTGCCGTTATCGTCGCGGTTCATGCCGACGTCGATGACGGCAGCGCCAGGCTTGACCATATCGGCGGTGACGATATTGCGCTTGCCGGTAGCGACCACCAGGATGTCGGCCATGCGTGTATGCAAGCCGAGATCACGGGTCTTCGAATTACAGATGGTGACAGTGGCGCCGGCTTGCAAGAGCAGCATGGCTTGCGGCTTGCCAACGATGTTGGAGGCACCGACAATCACCGCATGGGCGCCGCGCACCGGGAAATTCACCGATTCCAGCATTTTCATCACACCGTATGGGGTACATGGGCGGAACAGCGGCTGGCCGGTCATCAACAGGCCGGCGTTGCTGATATGAAAACCGTCGACGTCTTTCTCGGGCGCGATGGCTTCGATCACTTTATGCGCATCGATATGCGCCGGCAACGGTAGTTGCACCAGGATGCCGTTGATCTTCGGGTCCTGGTTCAGGGCGTCGACCCGCGCCAGCAGGGCGGCTTCGGTCAGGTCGGCATCGTATTTCTCGAATACCGAATACAAGCCGTTGTCTTCGCAAGCCTTGACCTTGTTGCGCACATACACCTGCGAAGCCGGGCTGTCGCCGACCAGGATCACGGCCAGTCCGGGCTGCTTGCCTTGGGCTGTCAATGCAGCGGCGCGCTTGGCGACATCGGCGCGGAGTTGTTGGGAGAGGAGATTTCCGTCGATCAGTTGAGCTGGCATGGTGAGGGCTATTGAAATTTGAAAGCAAAGCAGGATTATAAAGGGTGTGCGCCCTGAAGAACGTGCTAGCAGCGTGTTTCCGTGAGGAAACTCAGGAATTCTTGCTGATAAATTTCTGCGTGTCCTTAAGAATTCATGGGAAGTTATCCGTTTGATAAAATAAGACCGCATTCGGTACACACTGTGAATCGCCGATTGGTTGTCAATTGCTATCCGGGCGACATCCAACGCGTTCTTTCATTTTCGGCTATTCTCGCCTTCTACGACATCTGCATGTCACCGACTTTGGCTGCAATTGTGCAGCCAATGGCCGCATAGCCAGAGAAGACAAATTTAAAAAAAGGATGCTGAATTGACCGATCATTACACTCGCCGGCTGGCGCTGCTAGGACAAGAGCAGCATCGCGGCTTGCTAGGCCAGGGCTTGCGCGGCATCGAAAGAGAAACCTTGCGGGTCGACGTCGATGGCCGCCTGGCCCTGACGCCGCATCCGCGCGCGCTAGGTTCGGCGTTGACGCAGCCGCAGATCACCACCGACTATTCGGAATCGCTGCTGGAGTTCATCACCCCGGCCGAGCACGATATCGCCACCGCGCTGACGGAGCTGGAAACCATCCACCGCTTCGTCTATACCAAGCTGGGCGATGAACTGCTGTGGAGCCAGTCGATGCCGGCGCACCTGCCGGCCGAAGAACAGATCCCGATCGCCTGGTACGGCACCTCGCACATGGGTACCTTGAAGCACGTCTACCGGCGCGGCCTGGCGCTGCGCTACGGCAAGCGCATGCAGTGCATCGCCGGCATCCATTACAACTACTCGCTGGCCGAAGGCGTGTGGCAAGCTTTGCAACAAGCCGAAGGCGCCACCGGCACTGCGATCCACTTCCAGTCGGAAAGCTATATCGCGCTGGTGCGTAATTTCCGCCGCTACAGCTGGCTGCTGATGTATTTGTTCGGCGCATCGCCGGCGTTGTCGAAATGCTTCCTCGACGGCCGCCAGCACCGGCTGGACGAGCTGGATAAAGATACCCTCTACCTGCCTTACGCTACCAGCCTGCGCATGAGCGACCTCGGCTACACCAGCGAAGCGCAAGCCCGACTGACGCCGCAGTTCAACAGCCTCGACAGCTACATCAAGAGCCTGGCGCGCGCGGTCAGCCAGCCCTATCCGCCGTACGAAGCGATCGGCACCCACCGCAACGGCGAGTGGATACAGATCAACACCAACATCCTGCAAATCGAAAACGAGTACTACTCGACCATCAGGCCGAAACGCGTCATCAACAGCGGAGAACGGCCGATCCAGGCGTTGTCCGCGCGCGGCGTGCAATATATAGAAGTACGCTGCATGGACATCGACCCCTTCGAGCCGATGGGCATCAACCTCGAAACCTCGCGCTTCCTCGACGCTTTCTTGTTGTTCTGCGCGCTCGACGACAGCCCGCTGACCAGCGATGAAGAAAGCCTGGAAAACACCGAGAATTTCAACCGCGCGGTCAAAGAAGGCCGGCGTCCCGGCTTGCAACTGCGGCGCGACGGCAACCCGATCGGCTTGCAAGCCTGGGGCACGGAACTCATGCAGCGCATCGGCGCAGCGGCGGAACTGCTCGATGCCCAACGCAACGACGGCGCGCATGCCGCCTCGCTGGCGCAGCAAAGCCGCAAGCTGGAGTCGGTGGAGCTGACGCCATCGGCGAAGGTATTGGCTATCTTGCGCGACAATAAAGAATCGTTCGCCAGCTTTGCGCTGCGCCAAAGCAAAGTGCACGCGGCTTACTTCCGGGCGCATCCACCGAGCCCGGAAGAGCGTAATTATTATGAAACGTTGGCGGCGACGTCCTTGTCCGAGCAGGAGAGTCTGGAACGTAGCCAGACTGGGGATTTTGATACTTTTGTGGCGGCTTACAGGGCTAGTACGCTGGGGAATATGAGTGTGTAGCTTGGCTTGAATGGATTTTCCCGGCGGCGGTCGGTTTAAAGCGGTGGCCGCCGGATCAGTCTATGTACTCTGGCGCCTTACTCGACAATCAAAGCCGGGCAAACTCGCACCACGGCGATACCGCGCTCGGGGCTGCCCAGCCGGAAACGCACTTTGTTATACAACACGGTTCCCGACACCGCCTTGGCGTTCACCAGCCCCTCGCCCGGTAATAGCGTGAAGGTCCATGCGCCGCCGACCTCACAGTCGGGCAACTGGCCCCCGCTCTGCAATACCCGCGCGCCCCAGATTTGCCGCACCATCAGATCGCGTGTATCGACCTCATTGACCATGTAGATTTCCTGCGCGCCGTTGTGAATGTCGTTATAGCTGCCGAAATGGATACCCGCCGTTCCGGTGATGGTCGCTACCGGCGTCCAATCGACGCCCGACTGGATCACCAGTTTTCCTGCCGGAAGCTGCTTGTCGACGATGTCTTCGGTGGCCGCGCCAACCTGATCCAGGCGTATGAGCGGATCTACCGCGCCGCGCGTGTCCAGCTTGGCCGGATCAGGAACCAGTAAAACGCCAAAGACCGCCTGCTCACAGAATCGCGCATGCCGGAAATGATCCTGCAGAGTCTTGACCGCGTGATCGAGGCGTTTCCAGTATGCGGCAGAAAATGTCTTACGCAGATACTCCGCCGTAGGCGCGGGAAGCCCCGCCCGCACAATTCCCTCGCACACGGATTCGCAGGTGTTCCAGCCTGAAGCGGCGAGCAGTTCGATCTGGTTAGCGTTCCGCACTGAATATCTCCTGGCCCGAAGTCCCAAGGTTTTCGAGTCTACATGGAATGTCACAGGTCATCAATTACCGCTTGCTATCGAAAGAGCGTGTTCTGTTTTCATATGCGATGCGCTACGAATGCAGTTCCCGAAACAGTCCTGGCGTGACGCCAAACCGCCGTTCGAATGACTTGGAAAACTGGGCCGGCGTCGAAAATCCCGTCTTGGCGGCAATCTCCTTGAGACTAAGGTTTGCCGCCAGCAAATGCCTGGAGTGATCGAGACGCAGGGTTTCCACAAAATGCGCGGGCGTCTCGCCGACGGCGCTGGTGAATTTCCGATGAAAATTACGCCCGGACATGGCGACGCGCGCCGCCAGATCGGGCACATCCAGCGTTTCCGTCAAATTGTCTTTCATCCACTCGATCAAGCCTGCAAACACGGTGCCGGCGCGCGTCTGCGCGCCCAGTATTGGACTGAATTGTGACTGATAACCGGGACGCCGGGCATACAGCACCAGGCGTTGGGCGATGGTTTGCGCGACCGCGCTGCCAAGATCCTTTTCCACCATGGCCAGGCACATGTCGATGCCGGTTGTTACGCCGGCGGATGTCCAGAGCCGGCCGTCTTCGATATACAAGGCATTCTGATCGACCTCTGCCGCGGGATTTTGCCGAGTCAACGCGGCGCAGGTGTCCCAATGCGTCGCCACGCGCTTGCCATCCAACAGTCCCAGATTGCCAAGCACCAGGGCGCCGCTGCACACCGATCCATAACGTGGCGCCACAACTGCAGTGGCAATCAGCCACTTGCCGACTGTTTCATCCTCCGCCAGTTGCCGCAGGCCGGATTCGCTGCCGCCGACCACCAGCAGCGTGTGTACGGATTGCGGCGGTATGTCTCCTATGGCGATGGAGAGGGTGCTGACGGCACTATTACTTTGGACCGGACCGCCTTTCCCCGACAGGATGTGCACACGATAAACCGTTCGCCCGCAGGCATCGTTGGCTGCGGCAAACACGGCTGCGGGTCCTGTGAGGTCCAGTATTTGCATGCCGTCGAAAACGAGCAGCGCGATATCGATTGATCTTGTGATTAATGTTGTCATTGGCAGAATTTAATACATATATGTCATTTATGCCATATGCATATCTTGATAGAATTACCTGACTCCATACAAACCTGCGTATAGCTAAAGGAAAAACATGTCAGATTCGACGCCTTCGATTCATATCGGCTTCTTGCTGTTTCCTAACGTAACCCAGCTCGACCTGACGGGGCCGGCGCAGGTGCTCAGCCGCGTCCCCGGAGCCAAAGTGCACTTGATCTGGAAGAACACTGAACCGGTCGTGACCGATGTCGGTTTTACGATCAATCCGACCGTATCCTTTGCCGAGGCTCCGACGCTGGATGTATTGTGCGTTCCTGGCGGACTTGGCATGGGCGATCAGTTGAACGATGCGGAAACGATAGCCTTTTTGCAAAGGCAGGGGGCCACGGCGCGCTATGTCACGTCGGTTTGCAACGGATCCCTGCTGCTCGGCGCGGCTGGATTATTGAAGGGCTATAAATCGGCGTGCCACTGGATGTGGCGTCAGTATCTGCTGCAATTCGGCGCCGAGCCGGTGGCCGCTAGAGTAGTACGCGACCGCAACCGCCTGTCCGGCGGCGGCGTGACGGCGGGCATCGACTTTGGCCTGACGCTTGCGGCTGAACTTGCGGGAGAGGAGCTGGCTAAATCGCTGCAACTGATGTTTGAATACGATCCGCAGCCACCGTTCGACTGCGGTTCGCCGGAAAAGGCGGGATCCGAACGTGTCGCACGGGTATTGGCCTTGCAGGAAAAACGGATCAAGATCGTGGAAGAGCAGATCCAGAGGGTCGCACTGGCCCTGTAATCGCGGTGGCGTCAGTCATCTCCCTTCGCTACCGCAGCTCCCTCGATGTGATGCCGCGCCAGCGACGCGGCGACAAAGCCGGAGGTTTTCATGTCCTCGACAAACTTCGACAGATAGGCGGCGGCCTCGCCGCCTTTGGCCTTCGGCACGCCCATCGCCTGGCGGATCACCATGAAGCGCTGATCCAGGATCCGCAAACCGCCTGCCTTCGACGCATCCTTTTCTAGTTGCTGTTTGACCCCGGCGGCCACTGCCAGATGCTGGTCCAGAAAACCTTGGACGACGGCCGGAGAGGTCGCTATGCGGACGATCGTCGCGTGCTTCAATTCTCGCGTGAGAAACAGATCGTAGGCGCTGCCTTTGCCGACTGCCACCGTGATGCCGGGCTGGTCGACCTGTTCATTGCTGGTAATCGGGGAGTCGCCACGCACGGCATAAAAACCTTCAATCAATACATACGGCCTGGTGAATTGAATTTCCTGCGCGCGCTTCGGGTCGACCGCGAAAAAACCGATGTCCACCTTGTCCTGTTCCACGTTCTCGACCGATCCGCCGGCCGACTTGACCGCGACCAGTTGTAGCGGAACGCCGAGCTGTCTGGCAAGCTCCGTGGCAAGATCGACCGATACGCCGACCGGTTGGTCCGTCTTCGGATCCAGATTCGCCAATACCGGATTGCCTAGATTGATCGATGCGCGCAGCGTGCCTCCCGGGGCGAACACTGCGGCCATCGACGAGCCTGGATGTTGCGCCAGGTTCGGATGATTTTCTTGCGTCATGGTTGCTCCCGATGTTTGCGCCAGTGCGGGCGTCGCGGCGTTGAATGCCAGAAGTAGCGATAAGGTCGGAAAATACATTATCAGGTTTTTCATCGTCGACAATCTCATTATCTTGGCTGGAATTTATTGCAATCCATTCTTTGTTTGAATGGGCGATTTACCGGCTGGCAGTTGCCCTCGCATACCCGTAAGCGGGCGCCTATGACAGCCCGCGTCCGTGACGACTCTAGCGCAGTTCCAAACAAGGTGCCATAGGTTTTTCCCCTTCGTTACACTGCCAGGACGGGTTTGTCGGGAGCCAGTGGCGACCCCAGCCCCAGGCAATCGTAGACCGCATCCATAATCTTCTGTCTGCGTGTCGGAAAACCGGCTTGCCAGCGCCAGCGCATGACGTACAAGGGGATGGCGGCGAGTAGCCAGATGCCCGGCAACAGGCTATCAAGAAAAATCCAGTACGAACTGCCTGCCTTTGTCGTTATGTCGACGCAAAAAATCACGCCCGCAAGGGCAAGAAGAAAAACACCCAGCCAGAGCGTGTAGCGATGCTCGCTTTTGGGCGGGATGCGAGTCGTGGCATAAGAGGATGAATCTCCTTTCCACAAAAAGTGCGCAACATAGACGCAGTCGTCTTCGCAGTTTCGCAGGGCGTAGATCCGTTGTTCGCCGTCGCGAGTGAAGGGTTCCTCCAGTACGGCCAGTTCGACCCGATCGCCTTCGGCCAGGAACGGTTCGGGGTTCCACATCCAGTGCGCGGTATAGAAGCGCATCTTCTGGCCGTCGATATCGAATCTGTAGGTACAGTTATCGACGAATGAATTCGTGATCATATTCAGCGACGTTGCCTGCACCTTATGCAGCCGGCCCTCGATGCGCCTTATCTTTGGTAATTCAACGCTCATGCATTGCTCCGGCAGCGAGGCGTTCTTCCATGCGCGACGATGCGCCTTCGTACTTCGCCATTACCGATTCCATCAAGCGCAGCGTCCGCCGGCGGCGGAAGCGATTCCAGATGGTCTGGGCTGAAAAAAATGTCAGAAGCAAGGAAACAAACGCAGTAATCGCCGCCACCAAGCCAATGATCCCGAAAAGGACATTCCAGGCTGACTCGGTATGAATAGTCAGGTACCACGCAAAAGCGCAGATCAAACCACCGGCAGCCGCCACTTGCAGCGTATGCCAGAATGATTTCCACGTCTTTTCCGCGCGTACGGTCATCGGGAGCGCCGCAATGGTCTGTGCGTTGGGAGGGACGAGCCAGTCGAGCATATGGCTGCCATCGCACAGTTGGAAAACGCCGGCCACCACCGGAGCACCTGTGTCGGCCAATGCCTTCAACCGCTCGGAGGTGGTGTTTTGCTCGGCGGGATGTGCTTCCACTACGATGCCGTCGAGACGAAACCGCACCCGTTCGAACACAGACGGGGACGCGCCGACGCGGTATTGCTCGATCGGTCCGTCAAGAACCTTGATTGCGCTTGCTTCACTATCCTGCTTGATCGGTATGACTTCTCTCATTCGGGTGTCTTCTAAAGCTCGAGTTAGGTCTTGCAAAATGGTAGTTCGGGACTACATGAGATTTTGTCAGGTTTGCCTGAGAGGATATCTCACAGTGATGTTCGCCAGGCTCTGCCGTGTATTTCAGGGTGGCGGAGGCGCCGGATATTCAGGATATTCCTTGTGTTGTTGCAGCAACTGGCCCGATTTTGGCTCCGATTATGCCTAAAACACCGTTCAACCATGACCACCACCCCGACTCAAAATATCTTCAAAAAAGCTTTCCGGAGTAAGTTTGCTGGCGCACTTGCTGTCTGCACCGCGCTTTTATTCATTACCAATCCCGAATTGCTATCCGTTGTGCTGGTGGCCAATGCCATCGGTATCGATATCTTCATCTTGCTCGTAACTTTGCAGTTTCGTGCGCAATTTTCTATGCTGTACATGATGTTTTTGTATTCGCTTTTCTACAAGATCAAGCTAGTGCTTGGCGTTGGGCGTAGCAAGAAATCGAGTGGCGAAGGTGTTGAGGAAGACATTCCGACGGGCGATGAAAGCAGCGCTCTCCCGGCTCTACCTGCGCCGCTAGATTTCAGCAGCGAGATGGAAGGTCGGCCGTCTTCAAAATAATTCCCTTTGCCCGCCTACCAGCGCCGCAAAATTATCATCCAAAAATGGCAAAATCGCATCCGCCAGCGGCTGCAGCTGCCGCGTCAGATAGTGGTCGTAATCAATCGCCGATCTTTGCGTTTCCAACGGCTCCGGCCCCGCCATGGTCATCACATAGCTGATCCAGCCGCCATGTTGATATTGCAATGGTCGGCCTTGCTCGCGATTGAATTCATCCGCCACGCGCGCGGCGCGTACATGCGGCGGAACGTTACGCTGGTAGGCCTCCAGCGGCCGCTTCAGCCGTTTGCGGTAGACCAGCAACTCATCGAATTCACCGCTCAACGTGCGCTGGACATAATCGCGGACATAAGACTGATACGGTTCGCGCTTGAATATATGCTGGTAAAGTTGCTGCTGGAATTGCTTGGCCAGCGGCGTCCAGTCCGAGCGCACCGTCTCCAGCCCCTTGTAGACCATCTCTTCTTCACCGTTTTTTTTGACGATCATGCCGGCGTAGCGTTTTTTGCTGCCTAGCTCCGTGCCGCGGATGGTCGGCATCAGGAAGCGGTGGTAGTGCGTGTCGAACTCCAGCTCCAGTGCGCACTCGATACCCAGGTTTTCCTGCAAGTGCTGCCGCCACCATGCGTTGATGTGACAGACCAGCGTATTGCCGATATCGGCGGCCTGTTGCTCGGTCTGCGGTTGCTTCAGCCAGACGAAGGTGGAGTCGGTGTCGCCGTAGATGACCTGGTAACCTTTGGCTTCGATCAGTTCACGCGTCTTGTGCATGATGTCGTGGCCGCGCATGGTGATCGACGACGCCAGGCGCGGATCGAAGAAGCGGCAGCCGGTTGATCCCAGCACGCCATAAAAGGAGTTCATGATGATCTTCAACGCCTGCGACAACGGCTGGTTGTGTTCGCGCTTGGCGACTTCGCGTCCTTGCCAGATCTGGTTGACGATGGCCGGCAAGCTATGTTTGCTGCGGGAGAAGCGCGCACCCAGGAAACCCGGCACGGAATCGCGGTCGTCGGGATGCCGCATGCCTTCGATCAGTCCGACCGGATCGATCAGGAAGGTGCGGATGATCGAGGGGTACAGGCTTTTGTAGTCCAGCACCACCACCGAATCGTACAAGCCCGATTGCGAATCCATTACAAAGCCGCCGGGACTGGGCTCGCCCGACACGTCACCCAGGTTCGGCGCGACATAACCCTGGCGATGCATTTGCGGCAGGTACAAATGGCCGAAGGCAGCGACCATGCCGCCGTTGCGGTCCGCCGGCAATCCGGTAACCGCAGCGCGTTCCAGCAGGAATTTCAGTAGTTCGGTCTTGGCGAAGATGCGTGTTACCAGTTCGCAGTCTTTCAGGTTATAGGTCGCCAGCGCCGGCTTGTCCTCGGCAAAGCGACGGTCGATTTCCGCCATGCGCTGATAGGGGTTGTTGATGGATTTCCCTTCGCCCAGCAAAGTCTGGGCCACATACTCCAGGCTGAAAGACGGAAAATTCCAGGTTGCCGATTTCAGCGCCTCGATACCATCAATGATCAGACGTCCGGCGGCCGATGCGAAATGGTGATTGGGCTTAAAGCCATGTTCGCGCCATTCGATCGGGCTGCCGCCGCGGCCGAGACGCAAGGGAATCTTGTATTCCTGCGCATGCTTTTGCAGCACCCGCAAATCGAACTGCACCAGGTTCCAGCCAATGATGGCGTCGGGATCATGCTGCTCCAGCCAGCGATTCAGCTGCTCCAGAAGGAGAGGGCGGCTATCGCAATACTCCAGGTCGAAATCGACCGCGCTGGCATCGCCGTTGGGCGGCCCCAGCATATACACCTGACGCTGGCCGCAGCCTTCGAGGGCGATGGAATACAAGTCGCCGTGCGCGGTGGTTTCGATATCGAGCGATACCAGCTTCAGTTGCGGACGATAGTCGGCGGCGGGCTTCAGGTAGCTGTTGAGCATGGGACCATTGCCGTTTTCCTCACCGGCGAACCACACCGGCGCCGTGATGAAGCGCTCCATCAGATAACGTTCAGGCGGCCGGATATCGGCTTCGTAGACATCCACGCCGGCTTCCTTCAGCTGCTTCTCCAGCTTCATTAGCTGACGATGCTGCTGGACATACAAGCCCAGCACCGGGCGTGAATGGAAATCTTGCAGCTCTAAAGGCTTCAGTTCGAAGCGGCGTTCGTTGCGCAATACGCTATCGGCCAGTTGCTGCTGCTCGGCCGGGATGAACGCCACCGACTCTTGGGGAGAAAGGCGGATGTGCTGCGGACCGCTATCGGTCGCCAGCCAGAAATCGACTTCTGTACCAGAAGGGGTGTCGCGCCAGTGCCTGGTGAGAAGAAAACCTTGTTGTGCCACTTTACTGCCTTTGAGAGCCACGTGTGTTTGTGCATCGGCGTGATGCTTTGGGATGGATTCGGTCTTGTAAAGACACATACTAATATGGCTTGTTTCAGATTGCTGAACGGGTTTGCCAAGACCAATGAACGACCGACTCCCCATCTGAATCAAATAGTGTGTGTCCTTTTTGAATCCTAGCCAGCTAATGACCTTCGAAGACGCTGCGTTTTCCGGAAGTATTTCAGCAACGACCTGTTGCACGGTACCGTCAGCGATGGCCAACCGTCGCAGATTGGGCAGGTCAATTTGTATCAGCTCAATCATATCTGGCGTGAAAACCTGCGACATATGCAGCTCCATTTTGACTTGACCAAGATTCTATTGATCGCTCCGCGCCTCGGAAAGCGCAATAGCCAGATTCTGCACCTTCTTCTTCAACTGATCGCGCTCTTCCGTCAATTCCGCCACCAATACCGTCAAACGATAAATTTCGACCTGTTCTGCCGAGGCGTCCTCAGACGGCATATCCAACTCGACCTTGGGTTTGGGCGGCAACCGCGCCTCGCGCACCTGTCTTGCCGCCTGGCGCAATTCCTTCTTGCCCCCGGCAACGGCGGCGATCTGCTCTTCGCTAGGCAAGGAAGCCACGGCGGCCGCGGCATTAATCGAAATGACGCCGGACTTGATGGCGCCGACCAGTTCCGGCGCGGCGGTTTTCTGGATTTTCTCGATTTGTCCCAGCGTCGTGCTGCTCATCCGCGCGGCGCGCGCAATGGTTTCGCGGGTCCACGGCGGTTCTTTCTCTGATTGCGCACTGGCGTTGTCGCCCGCAGACGCGTCGGCCGCTTGCCGGGCTTGTTTCTGCGCAAGGCGCGCCGATACGATCTCTTTCTTGCGCAATGCGAGCACTCCCCGCTGAAAATCCGACACGCTGCGCCGCCCGAGGTGGTTGTCGATCATCCACAGATGTACGTCATCCATGGACTGGAAAGTCTGGTTCTGCATCGTATTGAAGGAGATGCCGTGTTTCTGGCAAATGCCGTAACGGTTGTGGCCGTCGACCAGCAGCTCACCCCACAATACCAGCGCATCCCGGCAGCCCTCGGCCAGCAAGCTGCGTTCCAGGGCAGCGTATTCATCGTCGGTCAATGGATCGATATAGGCGCGGAGGGTTTCGTTGATAGTGATGGTCATGGTTCAGGCGATCTAGAATTTATGCGCAGGTAGTGTACCTGATGGGTAGCCGATGCCTGTTACGTTTGATTGCAGGGCGGCGATATGTATTTATGTTTCGTAATTCAAATTTGGCCTGATCGCTCCAATGTTGAATTCGTCTGTGTACCGTTTGTTGCCCATGACTTCTCCTTTGGTCTAAATTATAGGCTGAGGACTGTCTACGATACTGGCGGCGATTCAGCCCCACATACCAACAGTCCATCGAACTTGCAAAAAAAGAGGATGCGGATGAATCGAAGAAAAAAGAAGATGATGGCGAAAAGAAGAATCGGCCGACAGCGTTGTCACAAGAACTGAATGTGAATAGCCGGCTATTCGTCGTCGATGCCAGTCTGGATCGTGAAACGCTTCGTGCGAAATACCCGGATACGCGCCACTACAGCATCGTGCGCGGCCAGATTCGACCGCAGGTGATTTACAACAAGGGAAAGCAACCGCTGATGACCGGATACATAAATAATATTAGCGCACAAAGCATCAATGTACCTTTTGAATTCCGATACGTGTTCGAGCCGATGCTGGCGAAAAATCAGAAATATGCTTACGCCGGCAATGACAAACTTCCTCCCTTCGAAGCGACGGTGGCGTTCGGCAGGCGGCTTGAACCTTGGATAGTGGCGGCTTCAACAAAGTAATAACGGCAACCACTTGCCATCGTCTCGGTATTGTTATTGTAGATAGCCGACCACGAGACGCGTGGTTTCGTCGACGAGCATGCCAAGCGCTTCATCCGAGAGCATTTCAGATCTGTGCAAAACCGCTGTGTGAGCCAGCGCCTCTATTGATGTCACACAGACATATGTCGCCAGTCCCAGGTCGACCATGCGGAGCTCACCGCTATGGGCCTCGAGATAAGCCCTGAAGAGAGCATAGGTTCCGCGATTGAAGGCCTCTACATTTTCAAGGCTTCCCGTGCGCGGAATCTGCTCCGCAAGGACGCGATGCAGCTTGGGATCGATACGATGCGCCTCGATCGCTACGGCAACCAGCCTGCGCACCGCTTTTTCAAGCGGCTGCGAAGCGACCTCTGCCAGTGCACCACGGACGACCTGCATGATTTCCTGATCATGACGCTCGATGACGGCGGCAACCAGAGCCTCTTTGCCAGGGTAATACTGGTAAAGCGAGCCAACGCCCACGCCTGCCACTTCAGCGATCCGGTTGGTGCTGGCTTTATCGTAACCCTCCCTGACCAGAATGCGAGCTGTTGCCTCAATCAGCGCGTCAACCGTCGCCCGCGACCTCTCTTGAGAGGCGTGCTTCCTGGGTTTGGTCAGTGGCTTGCGTGCCATTTTTTTGCGCTCCGAATACGAGTATAGAACACGAGCCATCGCTCGTATTATATCTTCAGGCGGTGACGAATGGACAGAAGTCATTGGTCGCCGAACTGAGAGAGCAAGCCGAACTCGCACACAAGGAGGATGTAGCCATGGGCGTTGGGAAAATATCATCAACACAGCAGGTTCGAGAGGATAGAGGAACCCCGCAAGAGTGGCTGTCGGACGATTCCAGGCCGAGCTGGCAGAGCCGCTGCATCAATAGTCTGCTACGGCTTCTTCCCATCAAGAAGCGGATGGCATCCGCTGCCGCTGTGCAAGAGCGCGTGCGCAGATTGGGATTGCGGCCGGCCTCCTACGAACCGACCGGGCTCGGCCTCGGCGTCCAGGCAACCTTGAAGAAGAGCGCGACAGGATGGCCTGTCTATTATACGGCGCCGGCGGCAGCTCCCAACGCCGGCAACTATGTGCTGTTCCTGCACGGCGGTGGCTTTATCAACGAGATCGTTCGCTCCCATTGGCGCTTCGTAGCTTATTTGACCCGCCACGCCCGCGTCCGTTGCGTCGTTCCCATATATCCGCTGGCTCCCGGCGCCACCGCGAAAGATATCGTGCCGGCCACGGGTGAACTGTTGCGGCAGTTGCTGGAAGATGCTGGATCGGCGAAGGTCACAGTGGTCGGCAATTCGGCGGGCGCCAATTTGGGGCTGGCGGCGGTCCAATGGTTAAGAGACTCCGGATATCGGCAACCGGACGGCCTGGTGCTGATTTCGCCCGGGTTGGATGCATCAGCGAGCCGCCCGGAGCAGATGGCGATCGCTCGCCGCGATCCTATGCAAGACATACCGGGCATCCTCGAAGCAGGACGTCTCTATGCTGGCGACCTAGACCTGACTCATCCCTATGTCAGTCCGTTGAATGGCGATATCCGCGGGCTGACGCAAATGACTGTATTCACCGGCACGCTCGACCTTTTCTATCCCGACAGTGTCGATCTGGCCGCGAAGGCGCGCGCGGCGGGTGTTCCGGTAGAACTCCATGTGCGACGCGGCCAACCACACAATTATGCGGGGATGCCGACGCCGGAAGGGCGACAGGCTCGTGCGATCATCCTGCGCGTCGTTGCCCAAGGACTGACGTGATCGTTGTTTGTAACAAAAGGCAATGGCTCTATTGCAGGCAAAACCCGATCAGGATTTTTTTACGGCAAGCCGTAAATTGCAGATAGTCCCGCGCGGCGTGTACCACGTTTTGTACTGATAAAATGTTTGCCGCGGCAGACATTCATAGCTAATGACAATCCCGTCGATAGTTTTAAATACGATTTAGATTGCTTGCAATTTAATTTCTAGCTATGTATTATTCAACGCATGGACACCAGCAAACATCAACCGCCGACCGCAAGCATTCCGCCAGAACTGCCGGGACCGGAAAGCCTGTTGCTGGACAACCAGCTGTGCTTCGCGCTGTATTCGGCATCGCTGACCATGACAAAGATTTACAAGCCGCTGTTGCAAAAGATGGGGCTGACCTACCCGCAATACCTGGTGCTGCTGACCTTGTGGGAGCGCGATGAAGTCACCGTGTCGGCTTTGGGCGAGCGCCTGTTTCTGGATTCCGGCACCTTGACGCCTTTGCTCAAGCGTCTGGAAAGCAGCGGCTTTTTACGGCGCCAACGGGCGCAGCACGATGAGCGTCAGGTAATTGTCAGCCTGACCGCAGCGGGCAGGAATCTGCGCAATGAAGCGCGGGCGATTCCGCAGCAGGTGAGCTGCAGCGCTGAATGCTCGCTGGATGAGTTGAAGGCGCTGACCAAGCAACTGCAGCGGCTGCGTACTGCAATGGCGGGTAATATCGAATAAGCGGAATGATGTGGAGGGTCGGTAATTTATAAAATACATTGTTGGCAATGTAATTGTGTAATCTGCAGTTGCTGAAATTTTTTCATTCGTGCGTCATCTTAGTGTTGTACCTTTTTATCCGGATCGTCAGTACGGCCGACTGCGCTGATCCAAAGGATTCTCAAAACGGCCAATAAAGGAAATCATCATGTCAGTCGAAAAAGTTCTGTACCGCGCCCACGCCACTGCAACCGGAGGCCGTGACGGTCGTGCTGTGTCATCCGATAACGTGCTGGACGTCAAATTGACTACGCCAAAGGAATTGGGCGGCGCCGGCGGCGTAGGCACCAATCCTGAGCAACTGTTTGCAGCCGGCTACTCCGCCTGCTTCATCGGCGCCATGAAATTCGTGGCATCGCAAGAGAAGATCACTTTGCCTGCCGACGTGTCGATCACCGGCAACGTCGGCATCGGCCAGATTCCCGGCGGCTTCGGCATCGAAGTGGAATTGCAGATTTCCCTGCCAGGCATGGAAGCCGGCGCAGCGGAAGATCTGGTGAACAAGGCGCACAAGGTTTGCCCTTATTCCAACGCTACCCGCGGCAACATCGACGTTACGCTGACACTGGTGTAATGCAAAAGGGTGGATGACAATGGTCATTCGCCCTGGTGATCTGGTTTAAAGCTACGAATTAACATCTAAACTCCGAGGCCGTCTGTGCTAGCTGCGCAGCATGGTCTTGGAGGCCTTGGGCGGCAGCTGCCGCCTGTTCGATCGAAGTTCCAATCCGAGCCTTTGATTTCTTTGCCGGCAGCGGCTGAACACTGCGCCAGATTGCTTACTTCCGCCGCCGGCGCGGTCATCACGGAGCTGTACCCGCGTACGCAGCGCGCAGATCCGGAAGATCCCGCTGCTTAATCCTCTTTTATATCTCGATTTTCTGCATCGACGGCAATCGTCCGGGGTGGCGGATTTGCAACATTTATCAAATTTTTAACCATTCCCGATGACTTTGCTGTGTTGCCATCTAGACATTGATTGGGATCATGGTTAGACTATAACAATTGGCGAAATGCAATTTATTGAGAAGTTCAACAGCCGAGATAAACCTGTTTGTCTGATATCGACTGTGATGTGAGTTGCAATTATTTGTCGCTTTGCAAATACTTTGCACCCTGCCTGACGCGAAATCGATGTGGTGCTTGAATGGCCACCTCATCAAACGTGGTGCCTCCCGTTATCCGTTCAAATCTCGGTAATGCCTGGTTATACGCAAATTGCTGTTAACCGGACGGCATTGCGCCAAGTCTTGCAACGGCACATTCCAACTTGTGACGATTGCATTTTGCCGTGGCGGCTAGCCGTCCGGTACGGGGAGGGGCTCACCCTGACACTATCAATAACAATTCAACAGGATGAACAATGAAACACTTTAGTAAAATATTCTTACTGGCTGTGACTGTCTTGTCTGGCTGTGCGGTGATACAGAAACCGATCCCGTCATCAGCACAGATTTTTTCTACTCCGGAAAGCAGCGTTGCCGTAGCAATCGGAAAACTGCCTGAGCCGGACATGAGCATGATGGGAGCGCAAGGGCTGCTGGATCTGATGATCAACAAGGCGAATGCCAAGCCCATCGTAGAGCGCTTGCAGCAACAGGATTTCAGCGCGGTCAAAAAACTCTCTGAAGATTTTACAAAGGGCCTGGAAGATCGCCAGATCAAGGTTGTTGTAGTGCCAGGAGCGCTTGATACGACCACTCTGCAAAAATTTACAGAGGGCTCCGGCGATGGCGTTGCCTTGCTTGATTACCGCCCGCTGGCCAAGCAATATGGCGTAGACCGCCTGCTATTGATCCAGCCGACTTGGCTGGGGACCATGCGCAACTATCACGGGTTTATTCCGTTAGGCGCGCCGGTAGGGTATGTGGCCATTATCGGACAACTGGTTGATCTGCGCACCAACCGGCTGCAATGGTACTCCCCGATCGTGATTTCGACTCCTGTTACCGGCAAATGGGATGACGCTCCAAATTACGACAATCTGATGAAAGCTGTCGACGAAAGTACGCGCAATGCAACGGTCAAAATCCGTGAAGCCTTTTTCGTGCCGGCCGGTACGATAGAGACTGCGGCAAATACAGCAACAAGCACTGCAACCAGTACCGCAACAGTAATTCAATCCGCTAAGTAAACGTAATAACGCGAGTCGAGAAGATCGGCGGACAGATTCGTTCTAAACGCTGTCCGGTAGGTGACGATTTACGTTCCCGATCTTCGTCTTTTTTTGGGCGCTCTGTTTTGCAAGGGTTGCGGTGCGCACTCGTTTGCCCGTGACCACGTTAGAGAAATTGACGGCGACTGGGCGGCGATGTGTCGGCCCGGCTTACTTTACACCTGCCGTCCTCTTCCTGAGCAACGCGGCAAGTTCCGCGTTGCCTTTTTTCTCCGCCAGGCTTGCCGCATTCGCGCCGTTCATCGTGGCGGTGACGTCTGCTCCCTTCGCAAGCAGCATGTTGACGATGTCAGAGTTACCTTCATCTGCGGCGCTAAGAAGTGGTGTCCAGCCGTTTTTATCGGTGAGATTCGGATTGGCGTTCAATTCAAGCAGAGCCTGAACCAGCTGTGTCCGGCCCCGGTTGGTGGCAATCAGAAGGGCGGTCGATCCGTCTTCCGCACGGGAATCTATGGAAACTCCCTTTCTGGTGCTTAGGGCTTTTGCGAGATGTTCACCAGCCGGCAGAGAAGCGCTGTATGCCATGACCTGATCAAGCCGGGGATTAATCTCCAAGGCTTCCTGGAAATACTTTTCAGCGCTGGCGTCGTTTCCCTTTACCACCATGTCGGCCCATTTCCGATATAGAGCCGAGGCCAGGGTTCTCCGGGCCATTCCATAGTTCATGATCTTGAGCGCTTCACGAGCTTGAACGATTGCTTCGTCATTGCGGCCAAGAGTCGAGGTCAGATATTCCGCAAAATTTCCATGCAGCCAGGCATTAGTCGGGTTGCGCTTGATCTGGTCTTTATAAAGCGCGACGGCTTTCTCTTGGTCACCGTTCCGTTGATAGCTTTCAATCAGAAAGCCATAGGCGGCAGACAATGCCTTGGGGTTGGTGGTGCCGCTTTTCAGTACACGTTGCCAACGAGTTGCTGCGGCCGAATACTCGCCTCGCGCCTCATTGAGCGATCCCCAATTCAGTTGCAACCATGGATCATCGCTTCCAAGTTGCTCCGCATGGGTCAAGCTCTTTTCGGCTCCGGCTAAATCGGTTCGTTCAAACTGAATATAGCCAAGATAGACATAGCCTTCAGCGAAGCGCGGGTTGATCTTGATGGACTCTCGGACCGCCGCCTCTGCCAGGTTCAGCGTGTCGGGGACATAGTTTCCCACTTGGTAAAAATTGGTTCCGTATGTCACTCCGCGCGAATTGATATAGCCAGCCATTACCAGGCATCGCGCCATTTCTTTCAATGCCAGGTAATTTTGAGGATCCGTTTCAAGCACCTGTGTCAGTTTCTTTTGCGCTTGCTCAAGAATCTGAGGCTCCCCATGCCAGGAGTCGAGCAGTTCACTAGCCTCGTGAAGTTGCTTACTGCTTTGCTTCTGCGGCGTTTCCGTCGTACCGCTTGCCGTGCCAGCGGCAATAAGAATTACCAGCCCTCCCAGAGCGATTTTCGCGACATTAATAATGCTGCCGACAGAGGTATTGTTTTTTTGCATGGCGCTGGTTTTCTATTGATAATTAATTTTCTTGCGGCAATGTTATCAGGTAGAAACGCCGTGATGTAGATTCGATCACTGTAAAAGACCAACAAGGCAAAATTCCACCGAGGCCGGGATGGCGGGTTGTAGATTCTCTCCTAAGTCCGCCGAATTGGTGATAAATGTCCGTCAGAGCCAAGGTCGCAACGCTTGCGCCGGGGTTGTGTTTCAAACTGGAGTGAGTCGTTTGAAATGTCCCGGCAGTTCGCGCGCTATTGGGACAGTTTTTACTCGGCTTGCACCGGCGTCAACACTTCACGGCTGCCGTTGGTTGCGACGGAAGAGACAATGCCGGCCGCTTCCATTTGTTCCACCAGCCGCGCTGCGCGGTTGTAGCCGACGCGGAATTGGCGCTGCACGGAAGAAATCGAAGCGCGCCGGGTCCGCACGACAAAGGCCACCGCTTCGTCATACAACGGATCCGCCTCGACATCCTGGCTATCGCCCAGCAGATCGGTGCCGGCGCCCTCGGCGGGCACGCCTGCCAGGATCGCTTCCTCGTATTCGGGCTCGCCAAATTGCTTCAGATATTCGACTACCCGATGCACTTCTGCATCCGAGACGAAGGCGCCATGGACCCGTTGCGGATATCCCGATCCAGGCGGCAGGAACAGCATGTCGCCATGGCCGAGCAGGGCTTCCGCACCCATCTGGTCGAGGATGGTCCTGGAATCGATTTTGGAGGATACCTGGAACGCGACGCGGGTCGGGATATTGGCCTTGATCAGGCCGGTGATAACGTCGACTGAAGGCCGCTGGGTCGCCAGGATCAGGTGGATGCCGGCGGCCCGCGCCTTTTGCGCCAGCCGTGCGATCAACTCTTCGATCTTTTTCCCGGTCACCATCATCAGGTCCGCCAACTCGTCGATGATGACGACGATCAGCGGCAGGGTGGAGAGCGGCTCCGGCGCATCAGGCGTAAGCGAGAACGGGTTGCTGACTTTCTTGCCGCGCATGTTACCGTCGCGGATTTTCTGGTTGAATCCCGCCAGGTTGCGTACCCCCAGCGCAGACATCAGCCGGTAACGCTTGTCCATCTCGGCCACGCACCAGGTCAGCGCGTTGGCGGCCAGTTTCATGTCGGTGACGACCGGAGCCAGCAGATGCGGAATGCCTTCGTAGACCGACAGCTCCAGCATCTTGGGATCGATCATGATCAGCCGTACTTCTTCCGGTGTGGCTTTATACAGCAGCGACAAGATCATGGCGTTGATCGCCACCGATTTGCCGGAACCGGTGGTGCCGGCCACCAGCATGTGCGGGGCGCGCGCCAGGTCGGCGACAATCGGCTTGCCGGTAATGTCCTTGCCCAGCGCCAGCGTCAGGTGCGATGCCGAATCCTGGTAGGCAGGCGACTCGAGGATTTCGGACAGCCGGATCATTTGCCGCTGCGGATTGGGCAGTTCCAGTCCCATGCAGGTTTTACCGGGAATGGTCTCCACCACACGGATCGAGGTGAGGCCCAAGGCGCGCGACAAGTCCTTCATCAGGCCGACGATCTGGCTGCCGCGCACGCCCAGCGCCGGCTCCACTTCGAAGCGCGTGATGACCGGGCCGGCGTCGGCGCCGAGCACGGTGACCGGCACCTTGAATTCTTTCAGGCGCTGCTCGATCAGCAAGCCGGTTTCGGCCAGGCGTTCTACCGGGATGTCGATCAGTTCATTGATTGCGGGGTCCAGCAAATCAAGGCCGGGTAGATTGATCCGTAGTTCATGCAAGGGATGAAATGAGAAATCAGCTTCGCTATTGTTACTGTCTTCAGCCATGACCGCAGGCGATTCGTTTGGCGTTGTCTGCGGCGCAATATAAGAGGTTTGCGCGGTAGCGGCGTCGGTCCTGTCGACAATAGGATAGGTAATGGCGGTTTCAAATGGCGCTGGCCGCGCCTGTGATACCGGAACCACCAGAGCTGGCATTTCCGTTTCGGCGAAAGACCTGGTTGTCGAAATACTTGCCGGGAAAATCACTGCGTCCGTCATCTGTCGTGGCACAGCAATATCTGGCCTGATCGCGGACATTGCGGCGAGCGCCGCTTCAGCTGTATTGGAAGTGATTACGGCCATGTCCTCCGGCGTCTTGACGAACGCTGCAGTTGTCGTTTCCGTGCCAGCTTGTGGCGTTGCCGGGCGAGTGCTGATGATTCTGGTCTGCGACGGGAAACGATTCTGGCTGCGTTCGGATTGACGGCTATGCATCGCCTCTTTGCGCGCGCCGCTGGCGGCGCGTGCCTGTTGCGCCATTTTTTCGCGCGCCAGCATTGCCGGCGTCGGAATGATCCTTTCAACAGTGGCCCACTCTGCCATGCTTCGTGCGGAGTGATTCATCTCAGCGCGCTTGTTCGGTATCTGCGATCGTTTGCCAGCAACTTCGGGCTGTTCCGAAAGCGACGGCAATTGCCAGGATTTTCTGCTGCGCAGCGGCGCTGCGATACTCTCCCGCGCTCTGGCTTGCCGGACTGTTGCATGCGCCGGCGGCGCAGGGGCGGGGACGACCCGCGCTTCACGCGGCGTTTCCGTTCGTTGCGTTTTGTTTGAGAAAAGACGTTGCAATGCAGGGTGGATGCCGGCGACGGGTTTCAGCCACGCGCTGCCAAACAGCCATGACAGCGCCAGGATACTGATGGCCATCAGCATCAGCACGCCGCCAACGCCGCCAAACACGTGCATCAAGGCCTGGGCGATAGCGTAACCGGCCAGGTCGCCATCCGGCGGACCGGTTTCGCTGGTACGCAAGACCGCTTCCAGCGCGCTGCTGCCGCCAATGATCAACAAGGTTCCTAGCCACAAGCGGATGGAGCCTGGGCCGCGCAGCACATTTATTTCTGAACGGCGCGCTTTCACTACGCGCACCAGCAAAGGGAGCAACCAAAGCAAGGACCATCCGAACCAACTGAAAACAGCTATATGCATACTCAAATTCAATGAAAAATCGACATCCGGAAATCTTTGGGGTGAGGCAAGTCGCGCTGCCAAATGACGGGCAGCAGGCAGGTCGCGTCCAGTGCCGCCTGGCAAGGGAGAGCTGACTGAGTTGCAGGGCGTCCTGAAATCAAAGTAGGTGATATTAACCGAAAAACAGCTGGCCGTTTTCCTCCGAGTTGCCTGTTGATAACTTGTTTTGTTAGCAATCAAATGTGTAGTACAAATTGCGGCTGCATTTGCATGAATGACGAAGCAGGTTACACATCTCGCAGATGTGCTCATTCCTCCGTTTCAAGGCTTGCATTTCAAAAAATGCCGCATGGCGCAATAGATGCCCGCAAATAATCACATCGTCTGATTAGTTCCACTTACTAGCGCTGCATCGCTGATGTTCATACTTTCCTATTTACGACAGTGATGTCGTATTTAATCAAATAACTGTCTCAAATTTGTAACTCAATATAACAATTTGTAACCATGACAAATAATTTGTAACAAAAAATATTATGTTTAGGATAGATTAACGATGCGGTGACTTGGCGTCTGGCAATTATTTGCGTCCAAAACATCGCGTTGTCGTCAATTGCACAAAAAACAAACAATGCAGCTGACGACAATCCCGGGGAGGACCAGATGATTGGAAAGACCTTCTGGTGGGGTTTTTGGTTTGTCTGTCTGTAAGAGCTTTAACAGAGATGTCAAAACGCACATTACGTCGTCCACAAGGCGATCTAATCAGCCTGGTTTGATTACACAAATAATTAAATTCTTAACTCTAAAAACGATAGGGGGTTTTGCTTATGTTCAGGGAACGAAAATTGTCACAGTCATTACGGCTTGCATTTTTTACCGGTGGCGTGGCGGTAGGGGTTGGCATGATGGCGCCGGCCGTGTATGCGCAGGAGACAAACGATGACAAACCGATGGGACGGGTTGAAATCACAGGTTCGAACATTAAACGGACGCAGCAGGAAGGACCGGCGTCGACGCAAATCCTGACGCGCAAGGACATCCAGCAATCGGGTAAGACCTCGGTGGCCGATGTGGTGCGCAGTCTTTCAGCCGACAACAATGGCTCCATCAGCGGTTCATTCACTAACGGTTTCGCCGGTAGCGCTTCGGGCGTGTCGCTGCGCGGACTTTCCGTCAATTCGACCCTGGTGCTGATCAATGGCCGCCGCACCGCACCTTACGGTTTGGGCGATGACGGCCAACGCAGTTTTGTCGATTTGAATTCGATCCCTCTCGGGGCGGTCGACCGCATCGAAGTGCTGAAAGACGGCGCTTCTGCGATCTACGGTTCGGATGCGATTGCCGGCGTGGTCAACATCATCTTGCGTGAAACCTATCAGGGCCAGACCATTTCCGGTTCGCTGGGCACTTCCGGCCACGGCGATGGCACTTTGCGAAGCGTGTCGGGGACCTTCGGTTTTGGCGATCTGGAAGCAGACAAGTACAACTATTTCTTCAGCATCGACGCCAAGCAAAGCAACAAGATCTTGCAAAGGGACCGGCCGGAATATCTCGGCCAGGCTGATGCCCGTCCATGGGGCGGCCGTGACCAGCGCGCCGGCGCCACCACCAGCAGCAACACCGGCGGCAGCAGCTTCGTCGGCACGGTACGTCCGGTCGATGCTAACGGCGCTACCATTCCAGGCCGCGGCATCCAGAACTTACCTGGCTGTGCGAACATCGACCGCGGCACGTCGATCAACTCCGGCGGCGGCTGCTTGTGGGATCCGATCCAGGGCGGCTATCAGACGGTGCAACCGGAAACGCAGAATATCAATCTGTTCGGCCGCGGCACCTTGAAGCTCAGCAACGATATGCAAGCCTATGCGGAAGCCGGCTTGTTCAACTCATCCGCCAAGACGCTGACCACGCCATCCGCGCTGACCAGCGCCGGTTTCGACCTGATCAATCAACGCGTCATCAATACCGGCACCGGCCCCGGCCAGCTGCTGTTGCCTATCGGTCATCCGGACAATCCGTTTCCCGATGCGCGTGCCCGTCCGCGTTGGGTCGATCCAAACCGTCCGCGCACATCCGATCTCGACACTACCGTGACCCGTTTGCTGGTCGGCGTCAAGGGGACGTCGTTCGGCTGGGACTACGATAGCGGCATCCTGTATGCGCAAAGTAAAACCGAACGCACCCAGAACGGCTACTACCGCAGCAGCGCCTTGCAAACGGCGATGAACAATGGCTCTTTCCGTATCGGCCAGGCTGGCGCACTGAATTCCGCGCAGACCTTGGGTTTTGTATCGCCGGAACTGAAAAACTCGGCCACCACCAAGCTCGCCTTGTGGGATTTCAAAGGCACGCGTGAGTTCGGCCAGCTGCCGGGCGGTCCCATCGGTATTGCGATCGGCGGCGAGTTGCGCCATGAATCGACTGACAGTGAAGCCACGCCGTTCACCGATATCAACGATATCGTTGGACTGGGTTATGCTTCGGCACGCGCTTCGCGCAATATCAGCTCGCTCTACACGGAGTTGGCATTGCCGGTGATTAAGCAGCTGGAATTCCAGCTTGCCTTGCGTACCGACCAGTACTCGGACTTCGGCAACTCGACCACGCCTAAGATCGGCTTCAAGTTCACGCCTATCCAGCAACTGGCTATCCGCGGCACCTATGCGGAAGGTTTCCGTGCGCCTGGTCCTGCTGAAAGCGGCGATAGCGCGGTATCGGCTTTTACGACTTTCGCGCGTGATCCGCTGCGTTGCCCTGCCACCGGCCTCTCCGCAGATTGTACCGACGGTAAAAACGTTGGCGCGGTGACTGTCGGTAACAAGAACTTGAAACCGGAAAAATCGCAAAGCTACAGCCTGGGTTTCATCCTCGAACCGATCAAGAACACCAGTGTTTCGGTCGATTATTGGCGTATTGTTCGCAAGAATGAAATCACCGGTTCCGATGCGGCTTCGATCATCGCCGATCCATCGCAATTTCCGGATGCGACAGTGGTGCGTGGCGAACCGACTTCGGACTTCCCTGGTCTGGCTGGTCCGATCCTGCTGGTCAAGGCGCCGTACATCAATGCCGGCCAAACCCGCACCAGCGGCGTCGACATCGATTTGCGCAGCCGTTTCGACTTGAGTTCCTATGGCCGCGTTACTACCGGCTTGACGGTTTCGCAAATGTTCGAGTTCAAGCGCACCACCAGCGGCGTGACGCAAAACTTCGTCGGCACCCATGGCGATACCAACCTGTCCGGTAATGGCGGCACGCCACGCACTCGTGCATCGGCATCCGTGGCTTGGGATCGTGGTCCGTTCAACGTCACTACCTCGCTCAACTACGTCAGTGGCATTGAAGACAAGAACCAGGCTGGCGGCCCATGCCTGGACCTGGATCCGGTGACAGGCAAGGCGTTGATGAACTGCCGCGTTGCGTCGTTCACCACTGTCGACCTGTTCGGTCGCTGGGACGTGACCAAGCAATGGCAAGTGACTGCAGCCATCGCCAATCTGTTTGACCGCCTGGCGCCGCTGGACGTGCAGACCTACGGCCGCATCAACTACAACCCGTCGCTGCATCAGTCAGGCGCGGTGGGGCGTTACTTCACACTCGGTGCTCGCTACACCTTCTAAGAAGCGCAGTAGTTAGCTGGCCGGAGTAATAAAAAACGCCAGGGAAATTCATTTCCCTGGCGTTTTTTTTGCAGAAATTTTGCTACTTCCGGAACCAAACCATCGGATCAGTGAGGAAAGCTGACCAGGCGTGCCTGCATTGCCGAAGACAAGCTCAGGTCAAACCGGCCACCGCTTGGCAAACTCTTGATGTCAAATGTCGCGCTGCCGTTTTGCAGGCCATTGCCGAGCACAGTCTTGGCGCCGCTTGGCGAGACATACATCAGCGACAAATACGGTTCCAGCGCAGCGTTCCAGGTGACGTTCAATTGCCCGTTCTGGACGCTCCAGCCCACCGATGACGCCATGGCCTGGGCATTGCCGGCAGCGGCGTTTGCCGCTTTCACGCGTTGCACCTGGCTTGGCTGGCGCATGGTTTGCACCTGGCCGTTATTCAGTACGTCGATCGTGGCGATTTCTCCGGGATTGGGCAAGCTGACCCAGAAATGGCTGGTTTTATCGGTAGTGTCGGCGACGCTGACCGGTTCAAATGGCAAGGTATAGGTCTGGCCCGATACCGTGCGCAAACGCAGCGCATAGGTCGATTTGGCGGTGGCGGTATCGATGCGCAGTTTGGTCGCCGAAGCGGATGCCGGATGCAACAGCACGCCTTGCGCAGTGATCTCGCCGGCGATGGTCAGATAGCCGTCTGGTGCGGCCGCGACATCTGCAGCTGACGCAGTGAGCACCAGCGGCTGAGGAATCGCCGCGGTGCGCGATTCGGCAAACTGCTGCGCCCGGACATAGCTGAAATCGGAGAACCAGGTACCGCCGCAATAACCCATGACATCTTTCATTTGTGTGCTGCCTGGCGTCAGCGGCGCGCTCAGTGTGCCTACCAAAGTGTCGCTGTCATACAGGCTATTGTAGACCGCCAGCGAGCTCAGGTCACCGTTGGTGTTGGGATAAGCCGGATCCGGACTTCCGGCGCCGCCGCAAGGAGCGTGATTCAGAGAATGATTATGGCCCATTTCATGCACCATGATCGCCTGCCATTGCGGCCAGTTATTATTGAACGGATCGCCCTGGCCGGCGCTGCTGGTCCAGTCCAGGCCGATCGCTGCTACTGCGGAATTATTTCCTTGCGCGCGATTGCCGACATAGCCCAGGCCCGCGGTAAACGACGATGGTATCGGCGTGTACATCGGAACAAAGCCATAGTAGAAAGCGTTCGGGTCTTCTGTTTCGCGCGTGCTTTCCAGCTGGTTCAGCGCCGTTCCCCAATTCATGGCGGTGGTACTGGTCGCACTGTTGATTACCAGCGGCAAGCGGCTTTGCACCTTGATATTGCCGTTGGCATAAGGATAGACACGCGCCAGCGCTTTTTGCACATCGGACAAATTCTGCGGCAATACGCCGGTGGCGCTGCCTACGGTCAACGGCACCAGCACTACACGCATGCTGGTCGGAGCGCCAACCAGCGGCAGTACATCCTGGCTGGCCGGACTGCTGCCGACACCTGCAGCCACATTGATGCTGACCTTGACGCCAGGTTGCACCCAGGCGGCGGGCAGTATTGCGTTGAAAGTATTATTCAGGTTGTAGTCGTCTTTTGCGGTAGGCAGATTGGCCGGCCCGCTCATCACCAATGTGCCAAGGGCCACGCCGGTTTTGCTGGTAGCCGACAAATTCACCACCGGACTCTTGGCGCCGGCCGCGGGCGCCAGCACGGTTGCGCGCACCAGGGCAGGGCGGCCAGGCGTGAGGCGCAGCGTCAGGTCGGTCGCGCTTTTATCGAATACATGTACAAAGTCGACGCCGCTGATCCACAGGCCCACATTACCGGTGTTATCGACCGTGCCTGCATTGATCGCTGCCTGGCCGGGTGCAGTCAATGTCAGTGTGCCGCTGCTTCCCAGGGCGACGCTCAACACCAGTTGCGTAGCGCTGCTGCTGACGATGGTGGCGTTCACAGTACCGACAGTGGCGCTGGTAACGGTGTTCAGGTTGGTGCCGGTAACGGTCAGCACCACGGTGCCGCTGTTGCTGGCGCTTTGCAGAGCTGTCGCGGTGACCGTCGGAACAACGGAAAAGGCACTGGCGCTAACCACTTCCTGGTAAGGATCGACCACGGTCAAGGGACCGGAGGCCGCGCCAGGTGGCACGACGAATGTGACTGCATTGTTGGTGACGTTGGATACCGAGGCAACGGCGCCATTGGCAAAACGGATGTTTGTGACTGCCGCCAGGCCGCTGCCATTGATCGTCACGCTGCTGCCGATAATGCCGCTTTGCGGCAGCATGGCAACAATCGACGCTGGCCGGTAACCGTGAAGATGATAGGAAGTGTTGACTGGCGCACCGTTCACGATCAGCGTCAGCGTGCCGGAAACCGGCTGCGCCGGCATGGTCAGGGTTACTGTGGTGCTGGAGCTGCTGACCATGGTCAGATTGACGCCTGCTAACTGATAGCCGCTGGCCAAGTCCAGGTTCTTGCCTTGGATCGTGAAATTGGTGCCGACGGCAACATTGCTGGAAGATACGCTGGTGACCAGTGGCGCCGGCAGGCTGGAAACAAAGATAGACGACGATTGCACCGAGAATCCCGGACCCGACACGGTAATCACGCCACTGACTGCCGTGGCCGGAATCGTCATTGCGATCTGGCTGTCGCTGATGATAGAGAACGTGACGGCAACACCACCGATGCTGACGGCAGTCACTTTTTGAAAGCCGGCGCCAGTGAGATTAACGATAGCGCCGGCGGATGCGCTCGCGGCTGAAATCGCGGAAATACTCACGGCAGCTGCTGGAGTGGGAGCCGCAATCGAAGTTGGCGCAGGTGTTGCGCTGTCGCTTGATCCACCGCCGCCGCAACCGGACTGGCTCAGCATGACGCTGATTAAAGCGAGAGCGAGAAGAATTCTATGATTTTTCATTTAATGCACTGCCTTTGAGCTCAAATGAGCTTGGTGATTTGACTAAAAAGTGGCGTTTTCCCGCCAGTGGTCTCGGCGAGAGATATTGGTTTTAGGAAAGAATGGACGTGATTGTAGTTGCGCAAGATGCTTGCCGTAAAGCATCGAATATTCAAGCGTTGTCTATTGGAGGTTGACTTGACTGCCATGTCTGTAAAGTGGTAAGCGCGATGCCGTATCTGCGCTTGCCGCGGACCAAGGCATTGGCGGCTGGATCAATTGGTGCGGAAAAGAAAAAAGAGTCACAAGCGCGAGCTTGTAACTCTTTGATTTACTTCTTAAGTTTTGGTGGCCCCCCC
>NZ_JBDTCG010000053.1:0-61801 GCF_039923675.1 Collimonas sp. | reverse complement strand
CCTCATTAGAGGGTTAAATATCGTTAATTTATGTGAACTATAGTTAAAAATCCAATTTTTCAGTGGTTTCGTAAGGCTCTTGCTTTTACTCTTTGCTTGCATGCTGTCGCCGAACTTAACAAATCGGTGAACACATAGCGACAGGGGTAACCGATTGGATGCGATCCGGCGATTTCCAAAAGAAAAAGATTTGCTGAAGGGCAAATCAAGCTGCCTGATTCAAGTTCAACATACAAAGAGTAGATAGATGCAGAAAATTAATGGCGTTCTTCGAGATGATCAATGGGAGAAACTGGAGCCTTTGCTGATAGGGCGGCCAGGGGATTCCGGCATGTGCGGCCGTGACAATCGCCTGTTCATGGAGGCGGTGCTTTGGGTTGCGCTGAAAGCCGGCACATGGAGTAACCTGGCGCCGGAGTTTGGCCGCTGGAGAACCAGTTACATGCGTTTCCGGCGCTGGACCAAAGCCGATGTCTGGCGGCGCGTGGCAGAGAATCTGGCCGATGACCATGACCTGCAAGTGATCTTGCAGGCCATCATTGTCCTTGGCGATGAACATACCCGGCTGAATACGGAAAGATCGATCCGGCGCGCCAACGTCAAGATATACGGCCGCGCCCTTGCATCCGCTGCCAATGCCAAGCAGCCGCGCGCCGACGAACTCTCGTCATCGTGGGTATGGCTGGTGAGCAACGACGTTCAGACCAGCTGATCGCATAAAGCAGCTGTCCCGGCGGTTGTCGGCGCCAAGTGGTATTGCCGCTTGGCGCTAATGGTGACTGCTTCATGATGCAGCAATCAACATGTGTATTGCTGCACCGCAAATTCGGTTTGCGCACAAGCCTGGACCGTCTTTTTCCTATGGCCTCAGCAAAAAAAATCCATGTGGACAACGTTCCGCATAATAGGGGCCTCTCTCTAAAGCCTCCCCGCATTCCACTACCGTCGCGCGGTATCAGGTATCATCCCCAATGGAGAGTGTATGAAAAGAAACTTTCTTGGTGATGCGTCGCCTGGCTGCTCCCGCACTCCTTCCACGCATAAAAAAGAATGGCCTCGACTACGGGGCTGAGACAAGTCTGAAGCAGCAATATACCGGCGCGGTTTATCGCTGCGGTGATGATGTAGACGATTAACATTCGATTAAAAGTACGATTTTGATGAATTTCATTCTGTATTCGGATATTGGCGAAAGTGCAATCAACAAAAGCCTTGGTTTGCCGGAGTACAGCTACTACTTTGTCTTGAAAGCTTTCCGCACCGTGCTGGAAGAGCTGGGTACCGTGAGCCTGGTGCAGCATCCTGAAACCGAAGTCGATCCGCTTTTCGACGCCTGCCGGCAGCGTGGCGAAGAATGCGTTTTCCTCTCATTCTCCCCTCCGAACAAGACCCTGATCGATCTTAAATGCCCGACGTTGTCGGTGTTCGCTTGGGAATACAGTAATATTCCGGATGAAATCTGGGATGAAGACCGGCGCAACGACTGGCGCGTAGTTTTCGGCAGCCACGGCCGTGCAATCACCCTGTCCAGCTATACCGCACGCACGGTCAAGGACGCGATGGGAGCGGAGTTCCCGGTGCTGGCAGTGCCGGCCCCTTTGTGGGAGCAGTTCGCCGGCGCGCGTACCCGATTTGGCGCCAGCTTGCCGCCCATGCAAAGCGAGCTGCGCTTGCACGGTACCGTGATCGACAGCCATTTGCTGGGACTGTCGGCAGACGGATTGATTGCGCATATTGCCTTCCCTGCTGTGGAGGAAGAGATGGCGCCACCGTCGCCTGCTCAGCCGCCTCTGCCCACTGTAGTTCAAGCTGAAGCGCCATCCGAGCCCGCAGCCGTAGACCGGAGCGTGCATTATCGACTGGCTGTCACAAAGCGCCATATGTTGAACTGGTACCGCGAGGCCCTGCGCGATTTGCTGCCTTTGTGGCTGGCTCGCGCGGTGTCGGCAAGCGGCCGTGGCGGCGCCGCGCTCGGGCGCGCCGTGCTTGGCTACGAACGCCGGCCCGTACCGGTGCAAGAGGAAGCCGAACCACTTCCGGCGACGCCCGCCGCGCTGGCTTCATCGGCCTCATCGACCCCATTGGAGCCGGAAGCACTGGTCAACCTGAGCGGCGTGGTTTATACCTCTATCCTCAGTCCCAAGGATGGCCGCAAGAACTGGTTCGACATGGTGACCGCATTTTGCTGGACTTTCCGTGAAGTCGAGGACGTGACGCTGGTGCTGAAGATGAACGAGCGCGATCTCTCGCTGTATCACAACACCTTGTTGACCTTGCTGTCGCAACTCGCGCCGTTCAAATGCCGGGTGCTGACCCTGCATGCCTACCTCGATGACGCTACCTACGAAGAGCTGATCGGCGCCACCAGTTACTACGTGAATACATCGTTGTGCGAGGGCCTGTGCCTGCCGCTGATGGAGTTCATGTGCTGCGGAAAACCGGTCATCGCGCCGCTGCACACTGCGATGGAAGACTATGTCGACGACGGCGCTGCCTTTATTGTCAAGTCTAGCCTGGAACACAATGTCTGGCCGCACGATCCGCGCGACTTGTTCCGTACCTTGCGCTACCGTCTCGACTGGGAGTCGATCTGCGATGCGTATAAAGACAGCTATCGAGGGCTGAAACAGCAGCCGGAGCAATATCTGGCGATGAGCAAGCACGCCATGGCGCGCATGCAATCGTACGCTTCGGGCGCCGTGGTCAAGGAACAGCTGCGCAGTTTCTTCCAGCTGGAAGAGGAGGGCGCAATGCTGGCGCAGCCGCCACATGCCGCGCGGGCGACAGGATCGCCCATGGCCTTGTCTGGAGCCGCCGCCAGATGATCATCATTATTTATTCCGATACCAATGCCGGTTCGATTGTGTCGAATCTGGGTTTGCCTGAATACAGCTATTACTTCGTCCTCAAGGAGTTCCGTCCGGTGCTGGAACAATTGGGCATCGTGGTGACGGTGACCGACCCCGCGCGGGAAGTCGATGACATCTACCGCAGCGCCAAGGCGCATGGCGAGTCTTGCATCTTCCTGTCGTTTTCGCCGCCGCATAAAACAGCGGTCGGCCTGGCCTGCCCGACCATCCCGGTTTTTGCCTGGGAATTCAGTACGCTGCCGAACGAAGTCTGGTTTGGCGAGCCGCGTCACGACTGGCGTTATGTGTTCGGTCACGTCGGCAGCGCGATTACCCACTCGGCATTTACCGCAGACTCGGTACGGCAGGCGATGACCTTGGTATTTCCGGTGGCGGCGATCCCTGCGCCGGTATGGGACCGTTTTGCAGCCTTGCGTGAAAAATTATCGATTGCCAACCATCCCCGCGGCGTCGACCTGCATGTCGCCGGTACCGTCATCGACAGCCGGACGGTCGACCTGTCTCCGTACAGCCCGCCGCGCCGGCGTGATCCCAAGCCGGATCTGCTGCGGCCACCGGCGCTGGCCCGGCGCGAACCGGTCAAGGTGCATGTCGACGGCGTGGTGTACACCTCTGTCTTCAATCCATATGACGGCCGCAAGAACTGGTACGACATGATCAGCGGCTTTTGCTGGGCCTTCCGCGACGTCGCCGACGCCACGCTGGTGTTGAAATTGACGCACCACGATGTGCGTATCGGCATCGACAATCTGCTGGAAAACGTCTATAAGCTGACGCCATTCAAATGCCGGATTTTACTGATCCATGGCTACCTGAGCGATGCCGACTACGAAAACCTGGTCTCCGCCACCACCTATGTCTTGAACACTTCGCATGGCGAAGGCCAGTGCCTGCCTTTGATGGAGTTCATGTCCTGCGGTAAACCTGCGATTGCACCGCGCAATACGGCGATGGCCGACTACATCGATAGCGATAACGCCTTCGTGCTGGATTCGAATACCGAGCCAAGTCACTGGCCGCACGATCCGCGCCAGGCTTACCGCACCTTGCGCTACCGTATAGACTGGGCCACTTTGCTGAAGGCCTATAAAGACAGTTACGAGGTCGCCAAGAAAGAGCCGGAAAAATACGCGCGGATGGCAGAGCACGCTGTAAACTCCCTTCAGCTGCACTGTTCGCGGGCCGTGGTCAAACAACGCTTGCAGGATTTCATCTCCGCTCTGCCCGAGATGAGTCGGAACAAGGGCGACAATGTAGAAGAGAAGGCGGGCGCATGATCAAGTTCCTGCGTGACTTGCTGCGGCCAGCTCCAGCGAAAACGGTGGAAAAAGCCGACATGCCGCTGCTGGTGGCGGCCGATGGCGTGGTCGATTCGCGTATTTGCGGTCTGGTCGATAACGTCCAGAGCGGCTGGTATCGCAAGGACAGCGGCGAGTTGCTGGAAGGTTTTGCGATTACGCCCGACGATGTAGTGCTGGATGTCGGTTGCGGCGAGGGTGGCGCCACCATGTTTGCCGCTCGCTGTGGCGCCCATGTGATTTTTTCAGACACCGATGCGGCGCAAGTGGAAAAGCTCGCCGTCAAAGTCGCTGCCAGCCCGGCGCGCGCATCGCAGGCGCTGGTCTGCGCCACCGATCCGCTGCCGCTGCCCGATGCCTGCGCCAGCCGCATCATCGCCATGGAAATGCTGGAGCATGTCGACAACCCGGCGCAAGTGCTGGCCGAACTGGTACGGGTCGGCAAACCCGGAGCGCTGTATCTGTTGACCGTGCCCGATCCGGTTGGCGAGGGCTTGCAAAAGAAGCTGGCGCCGCCGTCGCATTTCCAGAAACCTAACCATATCCATGTTTTCGAGCGCGACGAATTTGCCGCGTTGGTAAGCGCCGCCGGCCTGCAGATCGAACATCGCCATGCCTCCGGTTTTTTCTGGTCGATCTGGATGTGCCTGTACTGGGCCACCGAAGCCGGCGAGAGCGGACAATCGGACGCCACCCGCGACAACATCAAACCGCCGTTCCCGCCCTTGCTCAACCAGTGGGCGAATACCTGGCGTCAATTGATTTCGCTGCCGGAGGGCGCCAAGATCAAGCAGGTGCTGGATAGCGTCATGCCCAAGAGCCAGGCCATCATCGCCCGCAAGCCTGACCGTAGCTGACATTCGGAGCCAATTGCACATGACGCAGATGAATCATCGAATCAAAGACATCGAACTGCTGCGCGGGATCGCGGTGCTGTTTGTATTGTTCGAGCATTCGCGTTTCAATTTGTTCGGTCAGCCGAATCACATACTTGAAATTCTTTATACCAATTTCGGCGGCTGGACCGGCGTAGACCTGTTCTTTGCCATTTCGGGATTTGTGATCGCGCGCGACCTGATTCCACGCCTTAACGCCAGCCAGGGCCGGCAATTCCCTGTCATGCTGAGCTTCTGGGTGCGCCGCGCTTCGCGCCTGTGGCCGTCTGCCTGGCTGTGGCTGGGATTGATCTTGGTGGCGACCGTCGCCTTCAATCATTCCGGTGTATTCGGTCTGCTGAAAACCAATCTGGATGCGACGCTGGCGGGCGTTTTCAATTATGGCAACTTTCGCCTGCAAGCCGTCTTCGGCCGCTCTGACTATGGTTCCAGTTTTCCCTACTGGAGCCTGTCGTTGGAGGAACAGTTCTACCTGCTGCTGCCGGTTGTCGCGATTGTTTTCCGCCGCTGGCTGCCATGGGTATTGCTGGTGCCGGCCATTTATCAGCTGCTGGCGAACCGTCATATCAGCCTGCCGTTGATGACCACCCGTTCCGATGCGCTGTTATTGGGCGTGCTGCTGGCAATCTGGAGCGTCAAGGATAGCTACCGCCGTTTCGAACCGACTTTCTTGCGTAATCCTGTGTGGCTGCGCTGGATCGTCTTGGCGCTATTGGCGATCGGGCTGGCTGCGATGGGCGCCTCGCGCTTCGAGAATTTCCGGTTCTGGGTGGGATGCGTAGCGCTGATCTCCATTGCGTTGGTATTCATCGCCTCTTACGACAAAGACTACCTGATGCCGGACAATCCCTTCAAACGGGTTTTCCTGTGGTTCGGCAGCCGTTCTTACGCGCTCTACCTGACGCATATGCCTGCCTATCTGGCCAGCCGCGAAATCTGGTTCCGGCTGGCGCCGGTAAATACCATCTTCGACCGCAGCTACAATCTGCGTCTGGGGTTGACCGCATTGGTGCTGTTGCTGATTTTCAGCGAACTGAATTATCGCTTTGTGGAAACGCCTTTCCGCGCTTATGGAAAAAAACTGGCGCAACGCATCAATCTGCGCCAGGACTGGTTACAAGGCTGGTTGGCCAGATTCCGCAACCAGTCTGCGATTACCGTGGATAGCGAAAAATCATAGTATGAAAAAATTCCTCAAGAATCTGTTTGGCATTGGCGATCAGGAACTAGTGGTTCCTGCGGCTCCCGCAACGGCAGTTGCGCCGGCAGTGGCGAGTGCGCCGATAGATTCTTTCCATGTCGGCCTGCGGGATGCCTTGGCGAGCGGCTGGTATCTGCAGGAAAGCGACGAACTGTATCGTGGTTTTGTCATCACCGCTGATGACGTGGTGCTTGATATCGGTTGCGGCGATGGCGGTAATTCCCTGTTTTGCGCCAATCGCGGCGCCCATGTGATCGTGGCAGATATCGATGCCGCCAAGGTCGAGTCGACCCGGCAGCGGCTGGCGGATACGCCTGCGCGGCTGGTGCAAGGCTTGGTGGGCGACGCCAATCCATTGGCGTTGGAAAGCGGTTTCGTTTCCAAGGTGATTTGCATGGAGGTGCTGGAGCACGTCGACGATCCGGCGCAATTTCTCAGCGAGCTGGTGCGCGTGGGCAGGTCGGGTTCGCATTACCTGTTGTCGGTGCCTGATCCGGTGCAAGAGCATTTGCAGAAGAAAGTGGCGCCGGCTTCGCATTTCGAAAAGCCGAACCACATCCGCATCATCCAGCGCGATGAATTTGAAAAGATGGTGACCGCAGCCGGCCTGACCATCGAGCGGCACGAGTACTACGGTTTTTACTGGTCGGTCTGGTGGTTGTTTTTCTGGGTCTGCAAGGTTGATCTGAGCGATGCCCGCCACCCTCTGCTGGACAGCTGGGCAAGTACTTGGGAAACCCTGATGGATAGTCCGAACGGCGAGCATGTCAGGAACGCGTTGAATGATTTCATGCCGAAAAGCCAAGTCATCATAGCGCGCAAGCCATGATGGGAACCAATGCATGTATGCAAGCGTAAAACTGCAGGGAAGGATTGACTGCGTATGAAGCAGCTGAAACGATTATTTGTCACCGGGCAATCCGGATTTGTCGGGCAGGCTTTCGAGCGCATGCGCGAACATAGCGTTGCCGCGCATGGCTGGGAGCTGGTTGCCCCCGTAAATACTTATGATTTGCTGGAACCGGCGTCGCTCGACCATGTGCTGCAGCAGTTGCGTCCGGATGCGGTGATACATCTCGCCGGACAGACCTTTATCCCGGAAGCATTCCGCGATCCCGGCCGTACGCTGGATGTCAACCTGAAGGGAACGCTGAACCTGTTGCAGGCACTGCAAGGAAGCGGCTTCGACGGTACTTTTCTTTATGTCAGTTCCGGCGATGTCTACGGCAAGGTGAATCCCGAGCTGTTGCCGATCAGCGAGCAACAGCCGCCACGCCCGCAAAATCCTTATGCGGTCAGCAAAGCGGCGGCAGAGTTGTTGTCTTATCAGTGGAGTTGCAATCTGCCGTGGCGCATCATGATCGCACGGCCATTCAACCATATCGGCCCGGGACAACGCGAAGACTTTGTGATCTCCAGCGTCGCGCGACAGCTGGCGCGCATCCGGCTGGGTTTGCAAGAGCCACGCATCCAGGTCGGCGATGTCGATGTCAGCCGTGACTTCCTGGATGTCGAAGATGTCATTTCGGCTTATCTGAACTTGCTGGAAAAGGGGCAGAGCGGCGAAATATATAACGTCTGCTCGGGCAAGGAATACCTGATTCGCGACATGATCGCCAGCATGCTTTATCTGACCGAGACCGACGCCGTGATTGAACAGGATCCGGCGCGGCTGCGGCGATCCGATCTGCGCCGCGTGAAGGGCGACAATCGCAAAATTACTCAGGCAACCGGGTGGAAGCCCGGCATTCCCATGCAACAGACTTTATTGAGCGTCCTGCAGGACTGGGATGCGCGGGTCGGCGCCGAGCTTGCGGTCCAGCCGCGGCTGTAACGGCAGGCGTGACGTGATAGAACACAAAATAAAATAACGGAGATACACCTGATGACAAAAACAGCATTGATTACCGGGGTGACCGGACAAGACGGGGCTTATCTTGCCAAGTTATTGCTGGACAAAGACTATAAAGTTTACGGCATGCTAGCGAGGCGCAGCAGCGACACCTTGTGGCGCCTGCGCGAACTGGGCATCCTGGAACAGTTGCAGTTCATCGAAGGCGACCTGGCCGACGCGACTTCTACGATACGCGCGGTCTGCCAATCCCGGCCTGACGAGATCTACAATCTGGGTGCGCAGAGTTTTGTAGGCACTTCCTGGAACCAGCCGGTCGTCACCGGCATGGTGGACGGCCTGGGCGTCACTCACATGCTGGAAGCAATCCGCCAGTTCGCTCCTGCGGCGCGTTTTTATCAAGCCTCCACCAGCGAAATGTTCGGTCTGATCCAGGCTGAACATCAAGACGAGAACACGCCGTTCTACCCCCGCAGTCCGTATGGCGTCGCCAAACTCTACGGCCATTGGATCACCGTCAACTATCGTGAGAGTTTCGGTCTGCATGCCTCAAGCGGCATCTTGTTCAACCATGAGTCGCCGTTGCGCGGCATCGAGTTCGTTACGCGCAAGGTGACTGATGCGGCGGCGCGGATCAAGCTCGGCAAACAACGCGAGCTGCGGCTGGGAAACATCGACGCCAAGCGTGACTGGGGATTCGCCGGCGACTATGTCGAAGCAATGTGGTTGATGCTGCAACAAGAGCAGGCTGAGGATTATGTGATCGCCACCGGTGTCACTACCAGCGTGCGCGAGATGTGCCGGATTGCCTTTTCCCATCTCGATCTGAATTATGAAGATCATCTGGTGATCGATCCGCAACTGTTCCGGCCCGCCGAAGTGGATATCTTGCTCGGCAATCCCGCCAAGGCGCACAGCAAACTGGGCTGGAAACCAAAAACCGCTCTTGAGCAATTGATGCAGCAAATGGTCGACGCAGATATGCGCCGCGTAGTTAAAGAATAAGGGGAGACGGAAAATGCGCACGCCAGAACCCGGTATTCCATTAACAGCAACCGCAGTCATCGTTCCGGTGGTGCTTTCGGGCGGCGCCGGCACCCGTTTGTGGCCGGTCTCGCGGGAGGGACACCCGAAACCCTTTATCAAACTTCCGGACGGCAAAAGCCTGCTGCAGAAGACCTATCAGCGAGTGGCGCAGCTCGGCATCCGCGGCGACATTCTTAGCGTGACCAATCGCGACTATTATTTCCAGAGCAAAGACGAATACATATCGGCCGATCTGGGGATCCATCATCATCCGCATTTCATGCTGGAGCCAGCGGGACGCAATACGGCGCCGGCGATCGCTGCGGCAGCGGTATCCTTGCGCGCTCTGCACGGCGACAACACCATCATGGTGGTAATGCCGGCAGATCACTTGATCAAGGATGTCGAATGTTTCGCCGAAGCCGTGCGGCATGCGGTGGAAGTCGCCAAGCAAGGTTACCTGGTGACCTTCGGCATACGGCCGCTGACGCCGGAAACCGGTTTTGGCTATATCGAGTGCGGCGAAGAAATCGACAGCGATGGTGCAGCTCAGGTAAAGCGTTTCATTGAAAAGCCGGACACCGAACGTGCCGCCGGCTTTGTCGAAAGCGGCAAGCATCTATGGAATGCCGGCATATTCTGTTTCTCGGTGTCGACTTTTTTAAGCGAGCTGGAAAAGCACGCCCCGAAAATTCTGGCAATGGCCACTGCCTGCATTGAAGCCAGCCCGGCCAGTCCCACGGCCGGCGTTTTGCTGCAGGAGCTGGACGGCGAGAGTTTCATGGCGATGGAGGATATTTCGATCGACTATGCGGTGTTGGAACGCTCGGACCGGGTCGCGGTGATACCGGCCGGTTTCGACTGGAACGATATCGGTTCCTGGGGCGCCTTGCGCCAACTGGTCGAACCTGACGAACAGGGAAATCGGGTGCTGGGTGAAGCGGTGCTGATCGACAGCGGAAACAATTATATCTACTCTGAACAGCGTCTGGTGGCGACTGTCGGCGTCAATAATCTGATCGTGGTGGACACGCCTGACGCACTTCTGATCGCGCATCCGGATCACGTGCAAAACGTAAAGAAAATCGTGCATCAGCTCAAGAGCACCGAACACGATACTTACAAACTGCATCGCACCGTGTTCCGGCCGTGGGGTAGCTACACCTTGCTGGAACAAGGCCCGAATTTCAAGATCAAGCGTATCGTCGTCAAGCAGGGTGCTTCGCTGTCGCTGCAGATGCATCATCATCGCAGTGAACATTGGGTCGTTGTGCATGGCATGGCCAAGGTGGTGAACGGCGACAAGGAAATCTATGTCAACACCAACGAATCGACCTACATACCTGCCGGCACCCGTCACCGCCTGGAAAATCCCGGCTTGCTGGAACTGGTCATGATTGAAGTGCAGAGCGGCGCTTACCTGGGCGAAGACGATATCGTGCGCTTTGACGACAAGTACGGCAGGTGCAAGCAGTGTTGAAGATGATGCAGAAGACAAAGGCGCCAACCTTGTTGCGTTCGATATGGCATTACCGCGGCTTTATTGTCGGCAGCGTCAAGCGCGAGTTCCAGTCGCGCTATCGCAATTCGATGCTGGGTGCCGCCTGGATGGTGCTGAATCCGCTGGCCATGATTGTGGTCTATACGGTGATTTTTTCGCAAATGATGCATGCGCGCTTGCCCAATGCCAGTAGCCAGTTCGCCTACGGGATATACCTGTGTGCCGGCTTGCTGACATGGGGATTTTTTACCGAGACTGTATCGCGCATGCAAAACATGTTTCTGGAGAATGGCAATATGCTGAAGAAGCTGAATTTTCCGCGCATTTGCCTGCCCATCATTACGGTCATGAACGCGGGTTTGAATTTTTCCATCATCTTTGCCTTGTTCCTTGGTTTTTTACTGGTGTCCGGTAATTTCCCCGGCTGGGTCTTCTTCGGCATGTTGCCGTTGCTGCTTGTACAAGTGCTGTTTTCTGCCGGTCTGGGGATTGTGCTTGGGGTGTTAAACGTATTTTTCCGGGACATCGGCCAACTGTTCGGCATCGTGCTGCAATTCTGGTTTTGGTTCACGCCGATTGTCTATACTATTTCCACGTTGCCGGCCGCTGCGCAAACCTTGCTCAAATTTAATCCGATGACTGCGCTGATCGTCGCCTACCAGGGAATTTTTGTCAGCGGCGCATGGCCGCACTGGCACGACCTGTGGGCGATTACTTTGCTGAGCGTCGCCTTGTGTGTTTTCGGAATGCTGCTGTTTCGCCGGCACGCAGGGGAAATGGTGGATGAACTCTGATGGGTAAGGTTACGGTGAAAGGCCTCGGCAAGGCCTACAAGATATATGGCGGCCGCTGGGCGCGCCTGGTTGAATGGATAATTCCGTTTGCCAAACCGCGTCATCAGTTGCACTGGGTCTTGCAGGACATCGATTTCCAGCTGGAGGCTGGTGAAGCGGTAGGTATCGTCGGCATCAACGGTGCCGGCAAAAGCACCTTGCTGAAACTGATTGCCGGAACTACCCAAGGCACCACCGGCACCATTGATATCCAGGGACGGGTAGCGGCGCTGCTGGAGCTCGGTATGGGTTTTCATCCGGATTTTACCGGCAGGCAGAATGCCATCATGGCCGGCCAGCTGCAAGGCTTGCGTGGTGACGAAATTGCCTCTCTGATGCCGGCGATCGAAGCGTTTGCAGAGATCGGCGAATACATCGACCAGCCGGTACGCACCTATTCGAGCGGCATGCAGATGCGGCTGGCTTTCAGCGTCGCCACGGCCAGCCGGCCGGATGTGTTGATTGTCGATGAAGCGTTGTCGGTCGGCGACGCATATTTCCAGCATAAGAGCTTTGAACGGATCAGGGAATTCCGGCGCGCCGGCACCACTCTGCTGATTGTTTCGCACGACCGTTATGCCATCCAGACCATCTGTGACCGCGCCATATTGTTGAATCGCGGCCGCCTGGAAATGCAGGGCAATCCGGTGGAAGTGATGGACTTTTATAACGCCATGCTGGCGGAGCGCGAGCAGCAAACCGTCAGGCAAGAGCGGCTCGAAGACGGCAAGCTAAGAACGATTTCCGGCACGGGTGAAGCCAGTATCGTATCAGTGAATCTGCTGGATGACGAGGGCAAGCGGCTGGATGTGGTAGAAGTCGGGGCCTACGCTACGCTGGAAATACGGGTTGCAATCAATACCGCCATACCGCGGCTGGTGATGGGTTACATGATCAAGGACAAACTGGGACAGTCGATCTTTGGCATCAACACCCACCGGCTTGACAGCCCCCAGACTGACTTGCTGGCCGATGAAGAACTGGTGTATCGCTGCCGATTTCCGGTGAACCTGGGCAAAGGTAGCTATTCGGTGGCAATTTCCTTGTCGCGGCTGGACTCGCATCTTGATACCAACTATGAGTGGCGCGACTATAGCGTTATTTTCCATGTGATCAATACCCGGCATCCCGATTTTGTCGGTTGCGCTTTCCTGGACGCCGAAATAACTGTGGAGCGGCCCCTCAGTCGTGCCAAAGATCGTTGTTTAGGTACAGTCGAAAATGGAGTGGGAGCATGAGCAGATTATTGATCGAATGCACCTATGTATATCATCATCCCGGAGTGAACTCGGGGATACAACGCGTGGTGCGTAATATTGTTAATAATTTATCTTCGGTTCAAGAAGAAATTACCTGCATTCCAGTTATCTTCAAAGATGGAAAAATACTTGAAGTCACTCAGTTGGAGCCAACGCACCGCGACACCTGGCACGGCCGTTTGCAAATATTCTTGGAAAGAGTAGCGCAGAAACTTGTACGCATGCGACATTTTTATTGGCTGATTCACGCGCGCCTTCAACCGCGATGGCCATGGAAGGCTTCTCGTGTTATGCGAAAGCTGACTTTTGAAGTCTGGAATTTGTTTTGCATGCCGTTGTCGTTGGCTATCTATCTGATAGAACAGATCCTGAAGGTGATCCAGGAAAGCTCGCGCGCCATAGAGATCGAATGCGAGTCTGACGATATCCTGGTGTTGCTGGACTCGTCTTGGCACGCGAATTTTTTTCCGATAGCAGAGCAACTCCAGCGAAAGGGCATATCGATCGTGTCAGTCATCTACGATTTGATTCCATTGACCCACCCACAATTTTGCGATGCGCCTCTGGTACAGGTATTTGATCGCTGGTTTGAGTGGGTTGCAAACACCGCCAACGGCTTCATTGCCATCTCCAGCACGATTCGCGATGAAGTTCAGAATGAAGTGCGGCGACGTTTGGGCAATGAACGGAGCGATCAGCGCTGGTTTGATTGTTTTCATCTCGGCTCCGAGTTGGATCTGGTCCATAGGGATACGGTGATACGCAGAAAAGTATCAAAATTATTCACATCGGGCCGTTCGATTTACCTGATGGTGAGTACCATTGAACCACGCAAAAATCACGCCTATCTGCTGGATGCGTTTGAAAAATCATGGGCAGATGGCGTTGATGTAGTCCTGTGTTTCGTCGGGCGCATCGGATGGAAGAATGAGCGCTTGATCGATCGCGTGAAAAAGCACGTCGAATTGGGTCGACGCTTATTCATGCTCAATGATCTCAGCGACGCCGAATTGGAATATTGTTACAGCGGTGCGAAGGCGTTGGTTTTCCCGTCATTCGTGGAGGGCTTCGGTTTGCCGCTGGTGGAAGCCATGCAGCGGGGTTTGCCGACGATGGCAAGCGATATCCCGGTTTTTCACGAAATTGGCGGTGACTATACCGCCTATTTTTCTTTAACTCAGTCCGAGTCTTTAAGTCGGCTGGTCGCCGAATTTGAACTGACAGACATTTTTCCGGCGAAGAAACCTATGACACACTGGACCTGGTTGAGTTGGGAGGATTCGACACGACAGCTGGTGAGACGAGTGATGTCTCATCATTCAATTTGCGATCCGACCCACCTGCAGTTACAAAGCGACAGTCATGCACCTGACCATTGCACTGAATAGCAAAATTCTGCGCGCACCGCGTACTGGCATCGGCAATTATGTTGTTGAGCTGGCGCAGGAGTTGCAGCAGAATCCCGGCTTGCGCATGCAATATTTCTCTGGCTTTGACTGGCATGGAAAATTGGCTACGGGCGCCATGCCGGGATACTCGCGATGTGCTGGCGCTGCCAAGCGTTTCCTGCCGAGCGCTTACGCTTTGCGCCGCATCGTTGAGCAACAATGCTTCAATCTGGGAATCCGCAGGATACGGCCTGACGTCTATCACGAGCCCAGTTTATGGCCCCTCGAGTTTGATGGACCGACGGTGATGACGATACATGATTTGACGCACCTGCATTATCCGCAAACGCAGCCCGCGGATCGTCTACAGGAAATTGAACGTCGCCTGCCTTCGGCGTTGACCCGTTCCAGCCGCATACTGGTTGTCTCTGAATTCATCGGACAAGAAGTCAGGCGCCACTTCGGATTATCGGATAAAAAAGTGGTGGTGGCGCCGTCCGGCTGTTCCGATGTTTTTCATCCAAGAGAAGAACATCAGCTGAGTGCAAGCCTGCAAAAATTGGGTCTGCACTATCGTGGATTTATCTTGTCAGTCGGTACGCTAGAGCCAAGAAAAAATCTGTTGCTGACGTTGAAGGCGCATGCGCGTTTATCGCCCGCTGCGCGCGCCAGATTCCCGCTGCTGGTAGTCGGCATGGCCGGCTGGCGTACCGATGAATTGACCGGTGTGTTGTCACAGGCGGTTAATTCCGGTTACGTGCGTCTCGCCGGCTATTTGGATCAACAAGATTTGGCTGCTGTCACAGCAGCTGCCAGGGTTATGGTGTTTCCGTCTTTGTACGAAGGTTTTGGTTTGCCGGTGCTGGAGGCAATGGCGAGTGGCACGCCCGTGATTACATCCAGCGGGTCCAGTATGGAAGAAGTCGCCGCCGGCGCTGGGACTTATGTCGATCCGCAGGACGAGGTCGGTTTGACTGAAAAAATACGTCAACTTCTGGAAGACGACGGGGTTTGGACGGCTAGCAGGACCGCAGGCCTGGAGCGTTCTCACGAATTCTCATGGGCGAAATCGGCTGCAATTACTGCAGATGTGTATCGACAGGCTTCAGAGAGTTAAATAAAGTTGGTTTTTAGAGGATGCGGGAGAGGATGCAATGAGAGTTCTTCATTTTTACAAGACATACCAGTCGGAATCATACGGCGGCGTCGAGCAGACTATTTACCAGCTATGCAAATGCTCGCCTTCCAGTGGCATTGAAAGCGAGGTGCTGACGCTGAGCGAATCTCCTGAGCCGGCGGAACTGATGTATCACGGACACAAGGTGCACCGGGTCAAGCAGGATCTGCACATCGCTTCTACCGGCTTTTCCTTTGCCGCCATCAAGCGCTTTGCCCAGTTGGCTGAGGATTTCGATCTTGTCCACTACCACTTTCCATGGCCGTTCATGGACCTGGCGCATTTCGTCACGCGTATGAACAAGCCAAGCGTGGTGACCTATCATTCCGACATCGTGCGTTATAAAGTCCTGCTGCAGCTGTACCGGCCTTTGATGCATCGCTTTCTCAGCAGCGTCGATGCAATCGTCGCGACGTCGCCCAATTACCTGCAAACCAGTTCGGTACTGGCAGACTACAAGGATAAAACCCAGGTAATTCCCATCGGGCTCGATAAAGGCAGCTATCCAACGCCATCGGAACCCCTGATGGACGAATGGCGAAATCGCATTGGCGGCCGTTTCTTCCTGTTCGTCGGCGCTATCCGTTATTACAAAGGCTTGCATATCCTGCTGGACGCCGCGCGCGGAACCCATTATCCGATTGTGATCGTCGGCGCCGGCCCGATCGAACAGGAACTCAAACGACGCGTCGCCGAAGAGGGGTTGAGCAATGTGATCTTCCTGGGCATCGTCAGCGATGAAGACAAGGTCGCATTGCTGCGGCAATGCTATGCGCTGGTGTTTCCGTCGCACTTGCGTTCGGAAGCTTTCGGCATCTCTTTGCTGGAAGGCGCGATGTATGGCAAGCCGATGATTTCCAGCGAAATCGGCACCGGCACCAGCTATATCAATAACCACGGCGAAACCGGTATTGTGGTGCCTCCTAGCGACCCCGCCGCCTTCAGGGCGGCGATGCAACAGTTATGGGATAACCCCGATCAGGCGCAGGCAATGGGACTTCGCGCGCAAGCGCGTTATCATAAATTGTTTACCGCGCGGGTGATGGGCGAGAGCTATGCATCACTCTACCGTGATGTGCTGGCAATGCACGGATTGACCGAGCAGCACGCAAGCATGGGGGTGTGAGCCTGCTGCAAGACGACAGCCACGATATTGATCCTGTAGTGATTTGTGATACGATCGATCAATAGATAAGCTATTGAATAATTCATTTTAATAGTGTTTAACTATTAAAAACTATAGATTACATTTGGCCAGATGTCAGTCTGGACTTATGTCATTTCATATGTCACTAAATCGCTTATTTTGGCTGATCTCTACGTTGCTGATGCTGCTTTTTCTGACTCTCACCGGCAGGATTATTGATAGTGAATGGGCTGCATATCAGCGCAGTACGGAAAGCATACCCGCGATCAGGAATCTGCATCTGGCGTTGCAGGCCGAAGAAAAGCTGATCGTTGAACGCGGGGTCAGCAACTCTCTGCTCCGACAAGATATGCAGGAGGGCGCAGCGGCACTCGCCAGGCTGACGCCGGCGCGGGCTGCCAGCGATCAGTCTTTGGCCGTTTTGCGGCAGTCCTTGCGGACGGAAACCAGTCCATGGCTGGCCTCGGTGGCGGCGAACGTACAGTTAACTGAGGACGCGCTCGCTGCCACGCGCAAAGAGGTGGGTCAGTTGGCGCTTCGGCCAAAAGCGCAACGCGATCCGGATGCTGTCAGTGCCGCAATCGACATGGCGATGACTGCCGTGGATGCCTTTACGTCCACCGTCACCGCTCTTTCCAGCATCGCTGTCCAGGCCGATCCACAATCGCATGACGGTGTTGACAGCGCACTACTGGTCTCCAGCCTGCGTAATATCGCCGGCCAGATGGCTTCCACCCTGACCGCAGCCATCGTTGCGCAACGGCCTCTCAGTGCGCAAGAGAGATACGCGTTCGCCAAGCTCTCGGGTAACGCCGAACAATTGTATTCTGTGATCGAACTGCAGTTGCGCAGCTACGGCCACAAACCGGATTTCACGGCGGCGCTGGAGAGTATCCGCGATCATTGGATGGGAGAAGCGCAGGATCTTCTGAATGCCTTGTTTATCATAGGACGCACTTCGGGAGACTATGGCCTGACCTCGGAGCAGGTGGTGGCTCGCTACGTGCCCAGGATGGCGGAAATTCCTCATCTGCGCGATATGATCATCACGGAAATGCTGCGTGAAGCCGAGTACCGCAATCAGCGGGCGCGTTATCTTTTACTGGGGACCGTCGGTTTGGCGATTCTGGCTCTGGGCATTCTTGTCGTGTTGCTACGTGTGATACGGCAGCGTGTCTTGCGGCCTATCCTGGACGCCACCGATCTATTCGTTGCGTTGGCAGGCGAACAGCCGATTGCCGCCGTCCCGGTTCCGCGCTATGACGATGAAATCGGCGACATGATGCGCGCCATCCATATACTGAAAGCGCATAGCCAGGAGAGAATTTCGCTTGGCAAGGAGCGGGAACAGATGATCGCTCAATTGCAAGCCACTTCCGATACGGATTTTCTGACCGGCCTGCTCAACCGGCGCGCCTTTTTTGCACAAGGAGAGCAGCAATTCGGTATCGCCCTGCGCTATCGGCGGCAGCTGGCATTGATCTTGATGGACGTAGATCATTTCAAGCAGGTCAACGACCGGCACGGACATCAGGCCGGCGATCAGGTCCTGTGTACTGTGGCAGAGCTGAGCCGTCGTTTCCGGCGCAAGGTCGATTTGCTGGCCCGCTATGGCGGCGAAGAATTTTTGCTGCTGCTGCCTGAAATCGATCTGAGTCAAGGCTGCGCAGTAGCGGAAAAATTGCGCAGTGAGATCGATGCTTGCCAGTTTCAGCTGGATGACGGCGTGATCGTCAAGATTACCGCCAGTTTCGGCGTCGTGGCTTTTGATCATGACGATACGCTTGAAAGCCTGATCGCACGCGCCGACCTGGCCTTGTACAAAGCCAAGAACGACGGCCGCAACAGGGTCATGACAGCAACCGGGGAAACAGGGTTGGCTACCGACGGCCCTCTTCCAGAAAATCATGACCGGGTCCGTGAACTGGGGATGTGACACAGCGCCAAGCAAAGTCATCGACGATTTCCTTTGAGAAATTAATTCGGCTAGTTTGCTAGAATGGCGAGCTAATTTCCGGAGACATGCATGCCAAAAGTCGTTTTTCTCTTTGCGCTGCTGCTGACGCCGTTCAGTCACGCAGCCAATTACACGGCCAGTGACACAGCCAGCGACACAGCGACCCCTCAGCAGCAACTCAACACACTATTCGACAGCGACTGGCAATGGAGCATGCGCAATTCGCCTGAGACGGCCACGGCGGTGGGCGACAATCGCTATAACGATCGCTTATCGGACACATCGCCGGCCGCCAGCCTGGCAGCTAATGCACATCAGGCGCAGATGCTGGCGCAAGCCGGGCGCATTGACCGCAACAAACTGAGCGGCCAGGACTTGCTGTCCTACGACCTGTTCATCTACGAAAAGAAAAAGAATATCCAGGCTGCCGATTTCTATCCCTACCATCCGTCGCCTGTCACGCAGCTGAGCGGCGTCCAGTTCGATTTTCCGCAACTGGTGGCGCAGACGCCGTTTAACAACGCCGGGGATTACCGCAATTATCTGGGGCGCCTGCGAGCGCTGCCAAAGTACGTCGATGGCGTGATCGCGCAATTGCAGCAAGGCGTCAAATCCGGCTGGGTGGCGCCTAAAGTCACCATGAGTGTGGTGCCCGGACAGCTGCGGGAATTCGTCGCCAAGCTGGACAGCAGCCCTCTGGCGGCACCCTTCAAAAATATGCCGGCCTCGATTCCTGCAGCACAGCGGGCGCAGTTGACGCACCAAGGCCGGCAATTATTGCAGCACGCTGTAGCGCCTGCCTTCCGCAAACTGGAAGCGTACGTCAGCAACACTTACCTGCCGGCTTGCCGCGACAGCATTGCGGCTTCCAGTTTGCCAGGCGGCGCTGCGTACTACGCGTACAAGGTCAAGGAAAACACCACGACCAACATGACGCCGCAAGAAATTCACGACATCGGTTTGCAGGAAGTGGCGCGGATTCAAGGCGAAATGAAGCAGGTGATGCGGCAAACCGGATTTACCGGCACGTTTGCTGAATTCATTAGGTTTTTGAATACCGACCCGCGTTTCTATTTCACCAAGCCGGAAGACCTGCTGGCCGGCTACAAGGCAATCATCAAGAAATCTTCAGCGCAGCTGCCGCGCTTCTTTGCCGAGATTCCACGGGCACCGGTGGATGTCAAGCCGGTGCCTGAGGTTGGTGCGGAAAACCAGGCCGGCGCTTATTACGAGCCGGGTACCCCGGATGGTTCGCGTCCCGGTTATTTCGTCGCCAACCTGTCGAAACTGGATACGCGCCCGAAATGGGAAATGGAAACGCTGACCTTGCACGAGTCGGTGCCGGGCCATCATCTGCAAACCGCACGTGCGCAGGAAATCAAGGGCCTGCCTGAGTTCCGCCGTTTCGGCTGGTATGTCGCCTTTGGCGAGGGTTGGGCGCTGTATGCGGAAAGCCTGGGCGGCGAAATGGGTTTCTATACCGACCCGTATTCGAAATTCGGCCATCTCAATGACGAGCTGTTCCGTGCTGCGCGGTTGGTGGTGGATACCGGCATGCATGCATTGGGCTGGACGCGGCAGCAGGCGGTTGACTACATGAACGTGAACACTGCCAATCCGCCACACGACAACCGGGTCGAGATCGATCGCTACATCGTCGATCCGGGCCAGGCTCTCGGTTACAAGATCGGTCAGTTGAAGATCAAGGCGCTGCGTGAAAAGGCGCAAGCGGCATTGGGAGACAAGTTCGATTTGCGGCATTTTAACAATGCGGTGATCGACAACGGCGCATTGCCGCTGGAAATGCTTGAAACGCAGATCGACGGCTGGATTGCGCAGCAGGCCGCAGCCAAATAATGTTTACTGTCCGGCCGGCTTGGGATGTATCCAGGCCGGCCGGCAGGTTCCTAAGCGTAACGGGCCGCCAGCAGTTTGGCGATCCAATCGACAAACACCCGCACCCGAGCCGACAGATGCTTGTTGTGGGCGTATACCACGGATACCGGCAATGGCGGCGGTTTGAAGTCCGGCAGCACTTCTTCCATCTCCCCACTCTCCAGCAAGTCTTCCAGACCGAAGCGCGGCGCTTGTATCAACCCTAGTCCGGCTCGGCAGCTGGCCAGATAGGCATCCGAGCTGGCAACTGAAATAAGTCCTGGCAGCTTGAGGAAATGTGGTTCGCCATCCACCATGTATTCCCAGCCCAGGTCGCGTCCGGTGCGGCTGGAAAAATAATTCACCACCATGTGATGCTGCAGATCGCCCAAGGTCTGCGGCCGGCCGTTGCGCTCCAGATACGAGCGGGCACCGCAATTGATCTGCGCCATGCTGCCGATGCGGCGGGCGATCAGGCTGGAGTCGCTGAGAGCGCCGACGCGCACCACGCAGTCGACCGCTTCTCCGATCAGGTCGACAAAGCGGTCGGTGGCGCTCAGCTTGAGCCGCAACTGCGGGTAGAGCACGAAAAATTCCGGCAGCGCGGGGATCACCACCATATGCGCCAGCCGTTCAGGCAAGTCGACCCGGACCACGCCGCGCGGCTGCAGCTGGTCGTGCTGGAACAGGGCGTCGACATCTTCGAATTCGGCTAATAGTTGCGCGCAGCGATCGAGGTAAGTGATGCCTTCATCGGTCAGCGTCACCTTGCGCGTAGTCCGGTGCAGCAGGCGTACTGCCAGATGCTTCTCCAGTGCCTGCACGGCATTGGTGACCGTCGCGGCAGGCAGGTTCAACTGCTCCGCAGCACGGCTGAAGCTGCCCAGTTCAGCGACTCTTGAGAAGACTTCCATGGCCTGGATACGATCCATTGCTCTCTCCCGGGGAATGATTATTGGTGATTTTCGAATAAAGAAATCATTTTAAGCCCATTTATTCATCGGTCGCAGTAGACAACAATGTCTCCTTGGTAGCCGAGTCCGGCTTTGCCTCTCTGCTGCAAATGAACAACTCAACCAAGGATGTCATGATGAAAACCCAACAAATAGGCAATACCGGCCCCCAATCTTCTGTCATTGGCCTCGGCTGCATGGGCATGTCCGACATGTACGGCCCTGCCGATGAGAGCGAAAGCATTGCTACTCTGCACGCGGCCATCGATGCCGGCATCACCCTGCTGGACACCGGCGATTTCTACGGCATGGGTCAAAACGAAATGCTGATCCGCGAAGCGCTGCGCACACGCAATCGCGACCAGGTGTTGCTGAGTGTGAAATTCGGCGCCATGCGCGATCCTGCAAGCGGCTGGATCGGCGTCGACGGCCGGCCTGCGGCAGTGAAGAATTTCCTGGCATATACCTTGCGCCGCCTGGGCACCGATCATATCGATATCTACCGTCCGGCGCGGCTCGATCCGAATGTGCCGATCGAGGAAACCGTCGGCGCCATCGCCGATCTGGTGAAAGCCGGCTACGTGCGCCATATCGGCTTGTCCGAAGTCGGCGTGCAAACCATACGCCGGGCGCAGTCTGTGCATTCGATTTCGGATCTGCAGATTGAGTATTCGCTGATCTCACGCGGCATGGAAGCGGAGATACTGCCGGTCTGCCGCGAACTGGGCATCGGTGTCACTGCGTACGGAGTGCTGTCGCGGGGTTTGATCAGCGGCCACTGGACCAAGGAAAAGACCCTGACGCCGGGAGATTTCCGCAGTTTCAGCCCGCGCTTCAGCGGCGATAATCTGGCGCACAACCTGTCCTTGCTGGAGGTGTTGCGAACCATCGCCGACAGCAAGCAAGCGACCGTGGCGCAGATCGCCATCGCCTGGGTGATGGCGCGCGGCAGCGATATCGTGCCGCTGATCGGCGCACGTCGCCGCGATCGTCTGGCCGAGTCGCTGGGCGCAATGACTATCCAGTTAAGCGCCGGCGACCTGGCCAGGATTGAAGCAGCGATCCCGGTGGATGCTGCGGCTGGCGATCGTTATGCGGCGGCGTCGATGGCGCATCTGGATAGCGAACGGCAGCACGTCGGCTGATGGAGTTTCAGAGCTTCAATTGCAGAAAATCCAGGAAGCAGCTGATGCGCCGCGCCAGTTGCGTATTCCGGTAATACACCGCATGGATCTGCTGATGGTAGCCGTTGTTGTGGGTAGCGAGGATGTCGATCAGCGTTCCCCGTGCGATATCTTCGCGGACCATGAAAGCCGAGAGACAGGCGATGCCGAGGCCGTGCAAGGCTAATTGGCGTATGGTCTCACCGCCCGACGCCAGCAGCGTCGGGCTGATCGTCAGGTTTTCGCCTTGTTGCTGCCTTAGCGGCCAGACATTCAACGATTCCGGCTGCGTAAAACCGAGCAGCTGATGGCGTGTGAGTTCCTCTGCATTAGCGGGTGTGCCATGCGTGCGCAGATAATCCGGGCTGGCGACAACATGCAGCCGGCTCGCTCCCAGCCTGCGCGCATGCAGCATCGAATCTTGCAAGGCGCCATGGCGTATGGCGATATCGGTGCGATGTTCCAGCAGATCGATATTCTGGTCGTTGCTGGTCAGTTCCAGCATGATGTCGGGATAGCTGCTGCGAAATTCAGCAATGTGCGGCACTATGCAATGCAGCATGAAAGGCGGTGAAGCGTCGACCCGCAAGCGCCCCGACGGCCGTTGATGGCGCACCTGGATCGCTTCTTCCGCCTCTTCCATCGCGGTAACGATGGCGCGCGCTTTTTCCAGGAAAAGGTGGCCTTCCTCGGTCAGCTCCATGCGCCGCGTAGTGCGCGTCAGCAGAGAAGTGGCCAGTTTCTGTTCCAGGCGCGACAGCGCGCGGCTCAGGCCGGAAGTGGTCTGGCCCAATTGCTCGGCGGCGGCGCTGAGCGTGCCGCAATCAACCACCGCAATGAAAACCCGCAGATCGTCCGAGTGAATATTCATCTTGTGCGAATTAATGGACACCGCCGCCATGGCTGCCAAGATTGGCGGGTACGTCGTCTTCCATGCTCGCCAACCCTTGCAGGATGCCGCAATCCTTGGCGGCCTGGGTTCTTTGGCATTGCTTGCGCAATTGCTTGAGCTGCGTTTGCAATGCCTTCAATTCGCTAATCCGGGCGGCGACGTGATCGATATGGTGATCCAGCAAGGTGTTGACCTCGGAGCAGTTATCTTCCGGCAAGTCGCGGAATTGCAACAACCTGCGTACTTCATCGAGCGTCATGTCCAGCGAGCGGCAGTGCCGGATGAACTGCAGACGTTCGATATGCGCCTGTCCATATAGCCGGTAATTGCTTTGCGAGCGTGCCGCCAGCGGCAGCAAGCCTTCGCGTTCGTAATAACGAATAGTTTCAACAGGGCAACCAGCATGCGCCGCCAGTTCGCCGATCTTGAGTGAAGTCGTGCCCATGCCACTGCTCCTTCGATAGCCATATCTGCAATTAGTCCTTGACCTTATAGTAGCTACAGGGTTTTAAATATGCAAGGAGTATGCATAAGCATCACCGAAACCCGCGTCCAGGAGAGCACCATGGCCAGTTGCCAACATGAACACAGCGACCACCACGACCATCATGATCACGAACACAAACATGATCATCCGCATAAGCAAGATCATCCGCACGAACCTGCGCAAGCGGATGCGGGCGTGGCTGTGGCCAGTCGTCCGACGCTGGCCGCCGGCGCGGCGGAAGCGGTGTTCCTGATCCAGAAGATGGATTGTCCGACCGAGGAAAAACTGATACGCGACCGCTTCAAGAGCATGGCCGGTATCGAGGCCATGCAGTTCAACCTGATCCAGCGCGAGCTGACGGTCCAGCATCGTCTGCCATCGGTGGACGCCATCGTCGCCACCCTGAAGGCGCTGGACATGGAACCGGCGCTGAAGTCGGACACACTGACCGGTGCGGTCGGTTTGGCTGAGGGCCTGGGCGATGGCGCATTCAAGATATCCCGGAAAAAATGGCTGCTGATGGCGATTTCGGGGATTACCGCGGTCGGCGCCGAAGTCGTGGTCTGGAGCAGCGGCCAGGATAGTTCATGGCTGGTGATCAGCCTAGCGCTGGTCGCCATCCTGAGCGGCGGCCTGGATACTCTGAAAAAGGGCTGGATCGCACTCAAGAATTTCTCACTCAACATGAACTTCCTGATGTCGATCGCAGTGATCGGCGCCGCCATCATCGGCCAATGGCCGGAAGCCGCGGTCGTGATTTTCCTGTTTGCGCTGGCGGAAATGATCGAAGCGCTATCGCTCGACCGCGCCCGCAATGCCATCAAGGGCTTGATGGCGATGGCGCCGGATATGGCGACCGTCCAGAGCGCCGATGGCGAGTGGCGCGAAGTAGCCACCGGCGCTGTCACGCTGGCGGCCCTGATCCGCGTCAAGCCGGGTGCGCGCGTGCCATTGGATGGCTTGGTGACGGAAGGGCAGACCACCATCAACCAGGCGGCGATCACCGGCGAGAGCATGCCGGTCGCCAAGCAGGCTGGCGATCAGGTATTCGCCGGCACCATCAACGAGCGCGGCTCCTTTATCTACCGTGTCACGGCGCTGCAAGCCAACTCAACCCTGGCGCGCATCATCAAGAGTGTGCAGCAGGCGCAGGGTGAGCGCGCACCGACGCAGCGCTTTGTCGACCAGTTCGCGCGTTATTACATTCCGGTGGTGGTGCTGGCAGCGATACTGGTGGCGGCTATACCGCCGCTGTTGTTGGGCGCGGCATTTTATCCGTGGCTTTACAAGGCGCTGGTGCTGCTGGTGATCGCCTGTCCGTGCGCGCTGGTGATTTCGACGCCGGTGACGGTGGTAAGCGGCCTGGCTGCCGCTGCCAAACATGGCATCCTGATCAAGGGCGGCGTGTATCTGGAGATGGGACGCAAGCTCAAGGCGCTGGCGCTGGACAAGACCGGCACGCTGACCCTGGGCAAGCCGCGCGTCACGGACGTGCAACTGGTGCAAAGCGTGGCTGACGCCAACGGCAGTCTGCAATTGCAGCTGCAAGCGGCCAGCCTGGCAAGCCGTTCCGATCATCCGGTATCGGGTGCGGTGGTAGCGCACTGGCAAGCGTCCGGTAACAGCGCCAGCCTGCTCGACGTCAGCGGATTCGAAGCGCTGACCGGGCGTGGCGTGCAGGGCATGATCGGCGGCCAGCATTTCTATCTGGGCAATCACCGGCTGGTGCATGAGATGAATATTTGCAGCCCTGAGCTGGAAGCACGCTTGTCCGCTCTGGAAAGTGAAGGCAAGACCACGGTAGTGCTGTGTTCGGCGTCGCAGCCTTTGCTGATTCTGGCGGTGGCGGACACGGTGCGCGATACTGCGCTGGAAGCAATCGCCAAACTGCGGGCGATCGGGGTGGAAGCCGTGATGCTGACCGGCGACAATGCGCATACCGCGCAAGCCATAGCGACCCAGGTCGGCATTAGCGACGCCCGCGGCGACCAGCTGCCGCAGGACAAACTGGAAGCCATTAACGATTTGCGCGCGCGCCATGGCTATGTCGGCATGGTAGGCGATGGCATCAACGATGCGCCGGCCCTGGCACAAGCCAATATCGGTTTCGCCATGGGCGCGGCCGGTAGCGATACGGCGCTGGAAACCGCCGATGTGGCGCTGATGGATGACGACCTGCGCAAGCTCCCGGATTTCATCCGCTTGAGCAAAAAGACCTATGCGGTTCTGATGCAAAACATCACCCTGGCGCTGGGCATCAAGGCGGTTTTCCTGGTGCTGGCGCTGAGCGGTGAAGCGACGCTGTGGATGGCGGTGTTTGCCGATATGGGCGCCAGTTTGCTGGTGGTGTTCAATGGCATGAGGCTGTTGCGGGCGCTACGTTGAATCTGTTGTTGTAAGTGCGCCGGCCGGGAAATAGCGTGGTGATTATTTTCCCTCGGATGCGGAGGATCTGGTCAGCCACTCCCGGCCTTTCAGCATCAGTGTCCAATATACCCAAGGCAGTACCGTGGTTTTCAGGAACCAGTTGCTGCGGCGAGCAATGGTCGGATCGAGTGGGAAGGTCGGCAGCAGTTTTCCGCCGTAGCCGAATTCGGCCAGTATCACTTTGCCCTTTTCCACCGTGAGCGGGCATGCGCCATAGCCATCATAGCTTGCGTCCAGGGGCTGTCCCGCGCATGCGGCGAGCAGGTTGGCCGCGACCACCACGGCTTGTTTGCGGATTGCAGCAACCGTTTTTGCATTGGCCGTTGCGCTGACATCGCCGAGTGCAAAAACGTTACGATAATGCACATGGCGCAGTGTCGCCGGATCGACTTCGCACCAGCCGTCAAGGTTCGCCAGAGGGCTATTGCGTAGCGCATCGGGCGCCACCTGCGGCGGCACCACATGCAACATGTCGAATGCTTTTTCCTGGCGGACGATATTGCCGGCGCCATCCTTGACATCGAACCACGCCAGTTTTCTGTCGCCATCGACCTTGACCAGATTCGATTCAAACACCAGTTGCGCCTGATATTTTTTAACGTAGCGCATCAGCGGCGGGACAAAAACGGCGACGCCGAACAAAACCGTCCCGGCATTATCGAATTCAACTTTTATCTGATCCAGCACGCCTTTGCGCAGCCAGTGGTCGCAGGACAGATACATGGCCTTTTGCGGCGCGCCGGCGCACTTGACCGGCATCGCCGGTTGCGAAAAAATTGCCGTGCCTTGTTTTAATTGCCACACCAGCTGCCACGTATAAGGCGCGAGGTCGTAACGGTAATTGGAGGTGACGCCATTCCGGCCAAGGGTTTGTTCCAAGCCTTCTATTTTTTCCCATGCCAGGCGCAGGCCGGGGCAGACAATCAGTTGCCGGTAGGCGATCAGGCTGCCATCGTCGAGCCGGACGCGGTTATGATCTGGCAAAAATTCTGTCACTGCCTGTTGCAGCCATTGTGCGGGTCCGGGTATCACCGACGCCATCGGCCGCGCGGTTTTTTTCTGATCATAGACGCCGGCGCCAACCAGAGTCCATGCCGGCTGGTAGTAGTGCTGGCTGGCGGGGTCGATCATGGCGATCTGGATATTCGGCGCGCGCCGCAACAAGCTGGCGGCGACGGCGATGCCGGCCGCGCCGGCGCCCACGATCACGACTTCGAATTGCTGGATCTTGTCGTTCGCTCCCCCTGTCTGGGCTGCCGGCGCTGATGTCTCGGCACTATTCGCCAGGCGGAAAATGTTGGTTGAGCGAACGCCGGTGCGACAAAAAGCCAGAATCGGGGCAGGCATGGTGACGAGCAACTGACGCAGGGCTGCGCCATGTTCTTTACTTAGGTGGGTAGCGTCGGCGGGCAGATAGCTGAATCCCAGGCCGAGTTTTTCGCAGGCCGCCGCCAGCTCGTTGCTGGAAACATGACGGCCGCCGTCTTCGCCATCCGGACGGTTGCATATCACCGATCTGTAGCCTGCAACGGCGATCTCGTTCAAGTCCTCCATGCCGATTTGACCGGTGGTTGAAAATAACTCGCTATGCTTGATGATATGAAGATTCATAGGTGCAGCTTCCATCGTGTCGGGTGGGTGGCGCTGTTTATCTGCTCATGGTCCGGTCACGGAATTTGCTATCGATATGCTGCAAGTATTGCCGCGGCTATGTCGTCAATGAGGACAAATGGGTAAGATGGCAAGGCGGAAGAGCGAACCACATTTGTGAGCTACGCTCAGATGAACTGACAGGGGGCAGGAAAGGCCCTCGGTTTACCAATACGTTTAACAATTTGCGGTCATTCCCCGGTGGGCCGCGTTATATCGAATGCTCCAGTGAAATATTCCGTTTCATTGTGGCGTTATTACTTGTTTGATTATTAATAATATAAAGACTGATTACTTATTTGTCAATGTTTGATATGTTTATATATAGTTACATATCGTTATTAATTGTTAATTGTTAATTGTTAATTATTAAGTTTGAGGATGTGATGAATGCCTAAGCCGCAGATAGAAGTGATTTTTGACCAGAGCACCTCCACGTTTACCTATGTCGTGTACGAGGCAGCTGGTTCCGAATGCGCGATCGTCGATTCGGTGCTTGATTACGATCCGGTGGCTGGCCATACCTCCACCGCAGCTGCCGATCGCGTGATTGAATTCGTCCGCGCCAACAAGCTGAAAGTGCAATGGCTGATGGAAACCCATGCGCATGCCGACCACATTTCCGCAGCCCCTTATTTGCGCCGGCAGCTTGGCGGCGCCATCGCCATTGGCGACCAGATCCGCGTGGTGCAGGGAGTCTTCAAAAAGGTCTTCAACCTGCAGTCTGAATTCTTGCTGGACGGCGCTCAGTTTGACCATCTGTTTGCGGCGGACGAGATTTTTTATATTGGCAATTTGCGGGCGCAAGCGCTGCATGTTCCCGGCCATACGCCGGCCGATATGGCCTATCTGGTGGAACAGCAAGTGGCGTTCGTCGGCGATACCTTGTTCATGCCGGACCTGGGTTCGGCGCGCTGCGATTTCCCCGGCGGCAGCGCCAGCAGCCTGTATCGCTCGGTAGGCAAATTACTTGATCTGCCACCCGCCACTCGTCTCTTCGTCTGCCATGACTATCCACCGGAGGGCCGTGCGCCGATGTGTGAGGCCACCGTGGCCGAGCAACGCGCAAAAAATATCCACGTTGGCGACGGCATCAATGAAAGCGAATTCATCGCCATGCGTACCAGGCGCGATGCGACCTTGGGCCTGCCGATCCTGATGCTACCGTCGATCCAGTTGAATATCTGCGCCGGAGTCTTGCCGGCGGCGGAAGAAAACGGTGTGAGTTATTTGAAAATCCCCTTGAATCTGGCGTTGTAGGATACTCAGAAAGAGGATCCAGGCCGTTGCAGGAACGCCTGCTCTTGCGGCGTCGATTGCCGTTGCAGGATACGGTTGCGATGCGGAAAACGGCCGAAGCGAGCGATGATGTCGCGATGTTGAATCGCAAACGACAGGTAGCCGGCAAAGCATTCCTTCTGACTGGCTGAAACCTGTTCGACCAGCGCGGCGGCAAGCGCTACCGACTGGTCCTGATCTGCCAGCAGCTCTGAATGCGTCAGCGGCAAATGCAGGAAGCTGCGTTCGATTGGGCGCAGCGTGTTATAGAAATTTGTTTGCAGGCCGATACGGCAAAAGCTGCGCGCCAATGCATCGAAAGAAAATGAACGGGGTGTGTCGCGGTAGATATTCCTCGGAAACTGGTCGGTCAGGATTACCAGCGCCAACGCTCCTCGCGGCGTTTTTTTCCAGTCGCTTAACTGGTTATTCTCGGCCGCTAAAAGCGTGCTTTCAAAACGCTGTTTGATCTGCAGATCGGTAGCAGGGTCCTTGCCCCACCACAGGACCGATTGCTGGCTGGCGACGATGGCGTCATCGGGATTTTCGCCAAACCAGAATTTCCTTATCGCCAGGATAGTAGGAGCGCGGGCAAATATGCCATCGTGTTGCGATTTCACCCGCACCGCAGGCCGTTTGTTACGGCGCAAAGGAGAGTAGATCAATTGGTCCCGCGCCGCGGCAGCACATAGATCAGTAAATCGCCGATGGTGACTTTTTGTCCGGCAACGATTTTGCAGGTCTTGCGCAGCTCGACTTTGCCGTCGACCGACACCACGCCGCTGGCGACCAGCGCCTTGCCGGCGCCGCCGCTGTCGCAAACGCCGGTCAGCTTGAGCAATTGATTGAGTTCGACATAGTCGCTGTTGAGGCGTAGTTCTAGTTGTTGCATAGTATTCCGATGGTGATGAAGGTGGCAAATGAAAAAAGTTAAACGCTGGCGTTCTTTTGCAGCGTCAGTTGCGCCTGGTCGAGCCACGCATGCAGATGATCGAGCAGGTCTTGCTGGCTGAATGAACAGCTTTCTTCCGTGAACAGGCTGGCAGCCTCCAGCCTGTCGAGGAAATGTTCGGCAACTTCCGCAAAGCGCGGCGGCAGCGCCGCTAACAGGGTGGTCTGCGCGCGCCAGGTACTGCACAATGCTGTAATCCTGGAGGGATCGCCGTTGCTGCCGTTCCGCATCGAATTGACGGCTTCGCGCAGGTGTTGAATGGTTGTTTGATATGGCATGCGATTGAATGGCGACTGATAAGTTACGGAAAACGGGCTGGGGTCAGTGTTGGTGCGCTTGGTGCGGTTAATGTGTCAGCCCGGCCAGCGCGAACAAGCCGATCACGGACAGGTAAGCGATGCCCCAGACTGCCGAGCGCAACGTCGGCTTGTCGCCCAGGTACAAAACAGTGTAGATGACGCGGGCTATGATAAATACCAGGGCCAGCAAGTTCAAGATATTTTGCGGCGCATGAACCTGTTGTGCAATGATTACGCCGGCGGCAAAGAACGGGAACGCCTCGAAATGATTGCGGTGGGCATAGTCGGCGCGGCGTCGCAGGCCGGATTGCTTTTCCAGCCAGGCGCGTGGTTCGGCGTTGTCAAAATCGCGGCGGCCGCCCTTGGCGATGACGATCGTAAGCAATGGCAGCAAGCCGGCGATCAGCACGCACCAGTAAGCAATCGTCATGGTGTTCTCCTGGATGTGAATCAAGCCGGGCGCACCGGCTTGCCATAAGCACTAAATTACAGTGTCTTTACTTCAAAAGTATTGCAGGATTTGACTTCGCCGGTGCTGACGCCTTGCTTGAACCAGCGCACCCGTTGTGCTGAAGTTCCGTGCGTGAACGAGTCTGGCACCACGTAACCCTGTTCTTGCTTTTGCAGGGCGTCGTCACCGATGGCGGTAGCCGCGTTCAACGCGCCTTCGACATCGCCTTGCTCCAGGATGCCGCGCGCCTGGTTGGCATGAAAGGCCCAGACGCCCGCCAGGCAATCGGCTTGCAATTCCATCCGCACCGACATGGCGTTGACCTGCGCCTTGGACATCTGGCGTTCGGCGTTGTTGACCTTGTCCATGATGCCCATCAGGTTTTGCACGTGATGTCCGACTTCATGGGCGATCACGTAAGCCTGGGCGAATTCGCCGGAAACATGGAAACGTTGTTGCATCAATTGATAAAAACTGAGATCGATATAGACCGTACGATCGCCGGGACAATAAAACGGTCCTGAAGCGGTCTGGCCAGTACCGCATGCGGTCGGGGTTGCGCGGGAAAACAAGACCAGCTTCGGTGGGGGATAAGTTTTGCCGTTGGCGCTGAAAATCTGGGTCCAGACGTCTTCCGTGTCTGCCAGTACCGTACGCACGAATTTTTTCTTTGGATCTTCAGGCTGCGTTGCACGGTTGGTGCCGGCAGGCGCTTGCTGCGATTGCGGTTGGCTGACCGGCCCGCCGCTCAGCAGGCTGAGGACGGTAGTCGGGCTGATGCCGAAGAAGTACGACGCCACCAGGGCAATGGCGATGGTGCCGAGACCGATCGAGCGGCCGCCAAAGCCACCGCCGCCACCTCCACTGCCATCATCGCTCCGGCGATCCTCGACGTTGTCGCTTTCCCGATTGCCTTCCCATTTCATGGTAGTTACCCCTATTGATTTTGTTGTCCGTAATAGAAGGCAATTCTAACGGAAACCACCATCAATTAGGGACAAGCGATGAATGTAGAAGCAGTACTGAAGGTTGCAGGAAAGATTATTTAAAGTCCCACTTCATCTGTTCCGCAATCGGGATATGTTTGGCCGACTCGACGCAAAGCGGGAGGTAGTCGGTAAACAATGGAGCAGGGTGGATACCTTCCGCCAGCAGATTTTGATTGTCAAATACATAATTCAGGCCGGCAAAAGCGCCGTACAGCTTGAGTGCGCGCAGCAGTAGCCGGTCATTGCATTCCGGGACGCATTCGCGCATCCGCGGCAGCAGGGTGGCGATAGCGTCCGGCGTGATCTGCTTGTAGGTGGCGCCGATCGGTTCGATGCCGCGCGCTGCCGCCAGCGCCAGGTCGATCTCGCGGAACGAGACGCTGGAACCGACGCCGGCCGAGATATGGAAGACGTTGTGCGACAGTGTTTCCTTTTGCGCCAGGTCGATGATCGCCTGCGCACACCAGTCGACCGGCACGACGTCGACTTTTTCGTCGAGTGCCGTGGTCAACGCGCCCAGCAATTGCCAGACCATGAATACCCAGAAAATGCTTTGGGACGGAGCGCAACCGAGCTTGGTGTGGCCGACGATAATCGATGGCCGCACATAGATCACCGGCAGATCGGGATAGGTCTCGCGCAGCTTCTTTTCGCCCATCGCCTTGGAGCGGGTATAGGCCACCAGATGCTCGTCGCCCAGCGGCAAGTCGATGTTTTCCTTGACTACGGCATTGATGCCGGCGCCTTCGCCGCATGCCATGGCGGTGCCGATGTACATGAAGCGTTTCAGGGCTGGCCGGTGGTGCATCAGCTTGCCTAGCGCCAAGGTGCCGTCGACATTGATCGTTTCCAGCATTGGATGATTCGAAAAAGTTGCCAGCGCCGCCGAATGGATGACTACCGACACCCTGTCCAGGCGTGGATCGCCGGCGATGTTGTCAAGTTCCGACAAGTCCGAGCAGAGTATCTGTTCGACGCCGATTTGTGCGATGTCGGCTGCGCTTGCGCCCAGCAATTGCAGATTTTTGATGACCCTGGCATGCGCCGCTTCAGCGGTTTCCGCACGTGCCAGCAGCAACAGATTTTTACCCAGCCCGCGATGAATTGCTTCTACTGCGTTTGCGCCACCGAGAAAGCCGGTCGCGCCGGTCATCAAAATTAAATTATTCATGAAAGGCTAAGTGCTCTTGTAACTTGTCTGGTGCGGGTTGATGGCAGGCCTGCTGGCGGAGCTGGCTACGGGTGATCGCTGCAATATAGATACGGGCCGGCCGGTCCGACCCGGTATTTGGTTCTTCTAGTTTTTCCCATATCAATACGCAACTATACAAACGATGTAACGCATGATTCTATAGTATGGTTGACAAATGGATACAGAGATTTACAAAGGGTTGCATGTTGTTGGTTGTGCACCTATGTAATTGTTACTGAAAATTGTTACTCAAGCCGCCGCACAGGATAAGCTAACTCGTTGTTGTTTAACATTTAAATTTGCTTTTCGTGAACTTTTCGCCTCCAAAAAGTGACCAAAGGTAAAGAATTAGCTTATTTCCTTGAACGGATCGTAGTTTTCCGGGCAATGCTATTGCCCCTTCATCATTCAGTTTCGTCCCATCTCCATAACCGTGTCCCGGTCTGCAACGGTTATGTGCGAGATTCGCTGCACGAAGAACTGTCAAATTGGGAGTCAACATGTTCTATTGGATAGCGGTGTTGCTTATCGGCGCCTTGGCATTGATGCAGCTGCGCGTTGGCGCCTGGCTTTGGCTGGGCACCATGCTGCTGTGGATAGCCGGCGGCTTCTGGCTCGCCGGCATCGGCGCATTAGCGGCGATATTGCTGTTGCTGCTGCTCGTGATTCCTGCCTTGATCGTCGCCATCAAGCCGCTGCGCTACAGTCTGCTGAGCAAGCCGATATTAAATGTCTTCCAGCGCATCTTGCCGCGCATGTCGCAGACCGAGCGCGATGCGATCGAGGCCGGCACCATCTGGTGGGATGCCGAACTGTTTTCCGGCAAGCCGGCATGGGACAAGTTGCTGCAACTGCCCGCGCCCAAGCTGAGCGCGGAAGAGCAGAATTTTTTCGACAATGAAGTCGAGCAGCTATGTCACCTGATCACGGATTGGGAAAGCACGGAAATCTGGCAAGACCTGTCGCCGCAGGCCTGGCAATTCGTCAAGGAAAAAGGCTTCCTCGGCATGATCATCCCCAAGCGGTACGGCGGCAAGGAATTTTCCGCCTACATGCATTCACAGGTGATCATGAAGTTGTCCTCGCATTGTTCCGCAGCGGCGATATCGGTGATGGTGCCTAATTCTCTGGGCCCGGCCGAGCTGCTGCTGCAATACGGCACGGAAGTACAAAAAGATTATTTCCTGCCGCGTCTTGCCGCAGGAGAGGAAATCCCCTGTTTTGCTCTGACCAGTCCGTACGCCGGTTCCGATGCGGCGGCGATTCCTGACGTGGGCGTGGTTTGCATGGGCAATTACGATGGCCAGGAAATGCTGGGCTTCCGGATTACCTGGGACAAGCGCTACATCACGCTGGGGCCGATTGCGACCGTGCTGGGCTTGGCGTTCCGGGTGCAAGATCCCGATCTTTTGCTGGCTGCCCATGGCGGTACCGAGGTCGATCTCGGTATTACTTGCGCCTTGATTCCCACCAATCATCCGGGCGTGGTCACCGGTCGCCGCCATTGGCCATTGAATGCGGTATTCCAGAACGGTCCGACTTCCGGCAAGGATGTTTTCATACCGCTGGATTGGGTGATCGGCGGCCGTGAGCAGATCGGCAAGGGCTGGCGCATGCTGATGGAGTGCCTGGCTGCCGGACGAGCAATTTCCTTGCCGTCGTCTACCGTCGGCTTTTCCAAGCTGGCGGTGCGCGGCACTAGCGCGTACGCCGCGATGCGCCACCAGTTCAAGATTCCGATCGGCAAATTCGAAGGCATCCATGAAATGCTGGCGCGCATGGGTGGCAACCTGTATCTGATGGATGCGGTGCGCAGGCTTTCGGCGCTGGCGGTGGATGCAGGCGAGAAGCCATCGGTCATTTCCGCCATCTCGAAATACCATGTCACCGAGCGCGGCCGGGTGCTGGTTAATGCCGGTATGGATGTGTTGGGCGGCAAGGGTATCTGCATGGGACCGAATAATTTCCTGGCGCGCAGTTACCAGCAGATGCCGATTGCCATCACGGTGGAAGGCGCGAACATTCTGACGCGCTGTCTGATCATTTTCGGCCAGGGCGCGATCCGTTGCCATCCTTATGTGCTGAAGGAAATAGCTGCAACAGGCGAGGCCGATCAGCAAAAAGCGCTGATCGATTTCGACAACGCGTTCTTCGGCCATGTCAGCTTCATTTTCGCCAATTTTTCACGGACCCTTGTCGCCGGGCTGTCGGGCGGCAGTTTTCCTGCCGCGCCGTCCGCCGCGCCGTCCGAGTTGCGCCATTTCTACCGCGCAGTCAACCGCATGTCGACGGCATTCGCCCTGCTGAGCGACATGTCGATGTTTGTTTTCGGCGGCTCGCTCAAATTCCGCGAACGGATTTCCGGACGCTTGGGCGATATCCTGTCGCAGTTGTACCTGATTTCCAGCGTGCTCAAGCGCTATGAGGACGATGGCCGGCCGCAAGAGGATTTGCCTTACGTGCATTGGGCGATACAAGACTCCTTGCAGCAGGCCCAAGAAGCCTGTCTGGGCGTACTCGACAATTTTCCGAACCGGATACTGGCAGTCCTGATGCGGGTCATTGTTTTTCCCTTCGGCCGGCCTTACTACAAGCCATCCGATGCGCTGGACACGGCGGTGGCGAAAGCCATGCAAACCAACAACGCCAGCCGTGATCGCCTGGTTGGCGATGCGTACCTGCCAAATGCGCAACAGTCGCCGCATGTCTTTGGCGAACTGGCTTTCCAGCTGATTCCACAGGTCAATGCCATCGAAGCGCGGCTCAAGCCGGCGCTCAAGGACGGTACCCTGGCGCCAATGCCGCAAAGCCTGATCGAAATGCGCGACTGGATAACCGCAGCTGCAGCGACTGGCGCTATTACCGAAGAAGAGCAGCAAGTACTGCAGGACTTCGCGCGTTACGGCGACATCAGCGTGCAGGTAGATGATTTTCCGCAGGATTTTAACCGGCTCGAATCTGTACAAACGCACATGCAGGCTCGGCAGCCAGCATAAGCCGTGGCATGCGTGACGATTCAAACAAAAACAATCAACGGCAACAATCAACGGTAACAAGTAAGAAAGAAGACGTTTTATGACTACCCTCGTGCAACCGGGCCTTAAATTACGCCCGCTGGAACGCAATGACCTGCACTTTGTGCATCAACTCGACAACAACAGCCACATCATGCGCTACTGGTTCGAAGAACCCTACGAAGCGTATGTGGAGTTGACGCAACTTTATGACCAGCACGTACATGATCAGAGCGAGCGCCGTTTTATCCTCGAGAGCGACAACGGCGAGATGGTGGGACTGGTCGAGCTGGTCGAGATCACCCATATTCACCGCCGCGCCGAATTCCAGATCATCGTCGCGCCGAGCGCGCAGGGCCGCGGCTATGCCGAACGCGCCACCCGGCTGGCAATCGAGTATGCGTTTTGCGTGCTCAACCTGTACAAGCTGTATTTGTATGTCGACAAGGAAAACCACAAGGCGATTCACATCTACCAGAAATGCGGGTTTGAGCTGGAAAGTGAACTGAAGAGCGAGTTTTTCATCAATGGCGTCTATCGCGATGCGATCCGGATGTGCATGTTCCAGCCGGAATATCTGGCCAAACGTCCTCGCTGATGTTGTTTTTCTGGTGGATTGTCTGGCAAGGCTACATCTTGGCAAACAAAAAACATAACTAAATATTGACTTAGTAGTTTCTAAGATATATCTTTAAGTCTCATTCAATAAGACAAGGAAGAGTTATGTTTGGTCATAGAAGAGGCTGCGACCGCAGCCAGATGCATCAAGGCCACGAAAGGCAACATCGTGGCGGCGGCATGTTTGAACGTGGCGGGCGTCGTGAAGGCGGCCGTGGCGGACGCATGTTCGAGCAAGGCAGCTTGCGGCTGGTGATTCTTAACCTGTTGCAAGAAAAGCCACGCCATGGCTACGAAGTCATCAAGGCGATCGAAGAACTGGTCGGTGGCGATTACAGCCCTAGCCCGGGTGTGATCTATCCAACCCTGACGTTGCTGGAAGAGCTTGGCTATAGCGCAATCGAGGCCGAAGCCGGTGGCAAAAAGCTGTATCGCATCACGCCAGAAGGCGCGGCGTTTTTGGCGGCCAATACTGAAGCCCTGAATCTGGCGCTGCAGAAGCTGGAAACAGCGCAACGCGCATCAGGCAGTTCGGCGCCGGAGCTGAAGCGGGCCATCATGAACTTCAGGATGGCGGTACATACGCGGCTGGAAAAAGGCGAACTCAGCCAGGAACAGATCCATGCCATCGTCGATGCAATCGATGCAGCTGCGGTGAAAATAGAGCGGGTCTGAAGCAAATGATGATTGCCGGTCCGGGCAAGGAAAGTCGTTTTGGAAACAAGGAGTAACCATGCGTGAACACCGTTACCGTATCACCTTGGAGCATCTGGCTACGCCGAAGCAGGGCGAGCCGACCCATGCCGCAATCAATTTTGAAACCGGCAACCACGATGATCTGTTTACGATCATCGACAAGGTGCGCAGCAAAGGCCAGTTTGACGCCGATACCGCCGCTTCGCTGGCGCTGGGTTTGAAGCTGTTCACTGAAGTCATGCTGAAGAACCGCAGCAATCCGTTGTTCGCGGAAATCAATCAGCCGATGCGCGATTTTATCGGCAAGCTGAAAACGCAACCGCAGGCGGCAGAGCTGCAAACGCACTCGGCACAGGCGTCAGAAGCATAGAATTAAACGTAAGGATCGCCTGCGCGGGACGCCGCCCGGGTGATTAACCAGCAAGTTTTAGTACAGGCAAGCGTAAGCGGGGCCAGGAATGTTTTCGTGCAGTTGATCGAAAACATTCCTGGCCCCGCTTTGTTTTTGCTGTTCTGAAGCGGTCTGCTGCCGTTCGTGTTGCTGGTCGCAATGCTGTTCGTGATCTTACTCGCGCGCGGGTGCAATCATCTCGGCATAGTCATACAGCGCGCCGAGGATGTCTTCGCCGCGCTCATTTGCTGTTTCCGACAAATTGTCGATTTCCTCAAACAGCATCTCGACCGTCCGCGCCCGGCCTTCGCCATCGAACAGGCGGGCGGCGCGGTGTTCTTCCCAGCGCAGCTGGTCGTCGCCGGACAATGTATCGGGGAAATTGCGGGCGCGGTAGCGGAAGCTCAGTTCTTCCAGGCGCTGGTCGTCAAAACTGAACTGCGCCGTCGCCAGCTTTTGCGGCGTCATGGCGCGCAAATCATTCAACTTGCGGCGATCATTGTTGCCGACAAAACCGCCATACAAGTCTTCGTCGACATCCGTTACGCCTTCGTCCGGGCGTTGGTACACCTGACGCCACAAGCCGCTGAGATCAGGTGCTTGCGCTGCAATTTCCGCATGCTTCAAGGCTTGCGGAATATCGATGCCCCAGTGTGCCGCCATGTCGCTCGACAGGGTTTGCAGCTTGTTGATCACCATCGGCGATTTGTTCAGGTGTATCGATTTCAACGGCAGCCGGGTCACGCCCTCCGGCAGGTCGGCGGATTTGCTGAACAGCCGGGTACGTACGGAATCGGCGTCGAGCGTAAATATTTCGCTGGGATCGTAGGCAAGGTCCCAGGCCAGTATTTCATTCTTGTTGGTCGGATGCACGCCGAGCGGCCACATGACGGCGAGGCAGCCGTGCTCGGCAGGAAACATCCCGGAAATATGCAGGAAGGGGCGGCGTGTCGGCAGGCCGATTTCAGCGCCGGCGCGGTCTTTCTTGTGCAGGCCAAGGCAGAAATCGAACAGTTTCGGCTGGTGCTGACGGATCAGGCGCGCCAAAGCGATCGTCGCCCGCACGTCGGATAGCGCATCGTGCGCCGCTTCGTGGCTGATGCCGTTGGCTTTGGTCAAGAGTTCCAGGCGAAAGCTTGGCCGGCCCTCATCGTTGATCGGCCATTGGATACCGTCCGGCCGCAACGCGTAGGCAGTGCGCACAACGTCAAGAATATCCCAGCGCCCGCACTGGTTTTGCCATTCGCGCGCATAGGGATCGATCAGGTTGCGCCAGAACAGGAAGCGCGTGACTTCATCATCGAAGCGGATCGTGTTGTAGCCGACGCCGATGGTGCCGGGCTCGGAAAACGCTTTTTCGATATGGGCGGCGAACTGGTATTCCGGAATGCCGCGCTCCAGGCACTGCTGCGGCGTGATGCCGGTAATCAGGCAAGACTGCGGATCGGGCAAAAAATCATTTGCAGGTTGGCAATACAGCATGATCGGCTCGCCGATCTCGTTCAATTCGGCATCGGTGCGGATCGCGGCAAACTGGGCCGGGCGGTCGCGGCGGGGCTGGACGCCGAAAGTTTCGTAGTCGTGCCAGAGGAAGGTGTGCGTAGACATCGGAGCTAAGGCTTGTATGAGAGGAAGGTGCAGCAGTTTACAGTCATCTTTCCATGCCTGTATAGCAGTTTTACAACACATTAAGCCAAGTCATAAGAATCGCTGGAATCAGGCCTTTAGCCCCTTAAATTCACAAAACTGATAACTGCTATTGGCAATCGAAATTGGATAATTAATGGGGAAACGCTATTCTGATTGTGCGACGCAACAATTGGCTTGCGGTGAACGCAAAACGAAAGAGGAATTTATCATGTCTACAATGACAATCAGCAACAGTTCTAGCATTGCCCGCCCAGCAGCAGCAGCACGCTCGGCTCCTGTAGCACGTCCGGTCGCGCCAGTAGTACAAAGCGCCGGCATGCTGAGCAACATCGCTGCATTTTTCAAGCGTCTCGGTACTGCCTACGAACGTTCGGAAGCTGCACGTAAAGAAGCTTATCTGGCCGAAGCAGTCGACCTGTACGACCTGGAGTACCGCATGAAACGCCTGGACCGTGAAAGCGCCCAGACTGCAGCATGGATCAAAGGCTTCTAAGTCTGTAATTGTAGCAAAGCAGTCATGCATTGCCGCATTTTCCGGCAATCGGTATTAAGCCGCAGTTGTTTGCAGTTGGCAGGTGTTTGAGCTGTTGTTGTAAATTTTTAGCAGTACGTTTGTAGTAAATATATCGCTGCGTAGCAGTTGGGCATCCCACCGGCACTGGCCGTCGAACGGGTTGCCCTGCTGCTCACACAGTGCATCTCTCCTTACATTTCTCCAGCTTGCAATTAGTGCGATTCTGCCAAGAGCGTGAAATGCTCGACGGTCGGCGCGACTGCAAAAAACGGTCCTACCAGCGCGCGCCAGTCGGCAAATGCCGGCGATTCGCGGAAGTCCACAGTATGGTTTTCCAGGGTTTGCCAGACAATTGTCAGCACATAGCGTTCCGGCGATTCGATCCCCTTGTGCACCTTGAAACTGACAAAGCCCTTGGCTTTGCTGATGACTTGCTCGACGCCGCGCTGAATCGCTGCGTCAAATTCCTGTTGCTTGCCTGGCTGGATGCGGATATCGGCTAATTCGAGAATCATGGTATTTCCATCATGGTTGGTGGGCGGAAAAGCAATTGTCGCATTTTTACTTGTTTGGGGTCGGCGAGGGGCTGGGGTGGCAATCAGTCTTTGTGGATTCGATCCCGATTGACTATGCTGAAGGCATAACCAGTCATAGGAGACCATCATGTTGGGCCGACAAAGACTTTATTTCATGTTGCCGGATGTTCCCGGTGCACGCAGCACGCTAGACGAATTGCTGCTGGCGCGGGTCGGGATCCGGCATATTCATTTCTGGGCTGCCGACGGCAAATTGCCAGCGGATATGCCTGAAGCCAATATATTTCATAAAACAGATTTGGCAAACGGTGCTGAAGTCGGTTTGCTGGCTGGCGGCGTGATGGGTTTGATTTTGGGCATGTGGCTGGTGTATTTCCCGCCGGAGTGGGTGCATCTGAACTGGCTTGCTATGGTGGCGCTGACGCTGGCCGGCGCAGTGCTGGGCAGCTGGATGTCGGGGATGGCGGCTGCGGCGCTGCCGAATTCTCGGCTGAAAGCATTCCATGCCGGGATCGAGGAAGGCAAGATACTGTTGCTGGTCGATGTGCCGTTCAAACGCGTGCCAGCGATCGAAGAGCTGATTGAAAAGCGCCATCCGGAAGCGGCTTTTGCCGGAGTTGAAAAACATCTGCCGGTTTTCCCATAGCGGCGCCGAAGCGGCAACAGAATTGGACGTCAACAGGCAGCGGTCATCTGACCGCTGTTTTTTTGTGCAAGTTGCAACCGGAAGCTAGCGTTCTTGCCGCAGTCTTGCGGATTTTTTTCTAAACGCGATTGTTATTTTGTTGCCGCCTTCGTACACTAGCTTCCGGTCAAAAACAAAATCAATCATACGGTTCTGCCATGCCATGCTTTGCGGTTCAGGCTTGCAGCTCAGCCGCAGTCGCGGCAGGCATAGGGTAGATCGGTATTCAGGGAGGAAATTCATGGCAGGTTCTTATTTTCCCACGTGGCGTTTGCGCGCAAGCACGGCGGACGGGCAGGGCCAGGTAATCGCCGCCGACGAGCGCTTGCCGTGGCCGCAGACATTTGCGATGGGCGTACAGCACGTGGTGGCGATGTTCGGCTCAACCGTGCTGGCGCCGCTGCTGATGGGCTTCGATCCCAACCTGGCGATCTTCATGTCGGGCATCGGCACCTTGCTGTTCTTTGTGCTGGTAGGCGGCCGTGTGCCGAGCTATCTGGGTTCCAGTTTTTCCTTCATCGGCCTGGTGATCGCGGTCAGCGCCTATGGCGGCCACGGCTTGAATCCCAATCTGGGCGTGGCACTGGGCGGCATTATTGCCTGCGGTGTGGTGTATGCGCTGATCGGTTTCCTGGTAATGGCGATCGGCACTCGCTGGATCGAAACCCTGATGCCGCCGGTAGTCACGGGCGCCGTAGTGGCGGTGATTGGCTTGAATCTGGCGCCGATCGCAGTCAAGGGCGTCAGTGGCAATAACTTCGACGCCTGGATGGCATTGGGCACGGTATTGTGTGTCGGCGGCGTGGCGGTATTTGGACGCGGCATGCTGCAACGCTTGCTGATCCTGGTCGGCCTGGTGCTGGCGTATGTGATTTATGCGGTGCTCACCAACGGCGCCGGCCTTGGCAAGCCGATTGATTTTGCAATGGTTGCGAATGTAGCCTGGTTCGGTATTCCGCACTTCTCTGCACCGGTATTCAAGGCTGATGCAATGGCCTTGCTGGCCCCGATTGCAATTATCCTGGTGGCCGAAAACCTGGGCCACATCAAAGCAGTGGCAGCCATGACCGGACAGAATCTCGACAAGTACATGGGGCGGGCATTCGTCGGCGACGGGTTGGCGACGATCGTATCGGGTAGTGTCGGCGGCACCGGTGTTACTACCTATGCGGAAAATATTGGCGTAATGGCCGTCACCAAGATCTACTCGACGCTGGTGTTTGTGGTTGCCGCTTGCCTGGCGATCATCCTGGGTTTTTCGCCGAAATTCGGTGCTGTGATCCAAACCATTCCAGGCGCGGTGCTGGGTGGCGTTTCGATTGTAGTGTTTGGTTTGATCGCCGTGTCGGGTGCACGGATCTGGGTTGAGAACAAGGTCGATTTTTCCGATAATCGCAACCTGATCGTGGCGGCAGTGACTCTGGTGCTGGGCGCCGGCGACTTTACCTTGAAACTCGGGCAGTTTTCTCTGGGCGGTATCGGCACCGCGACTTTCGGCGCAATCATTCTGCACGCCTTGCTGCGAAAACAGAAAGCATAAATCTGCGTCGGGCCGCTGGTGACGAGGGGCCCGGCGTCTGAGCTACGCTTGGATCGTTTCCAGCGTAGTGAAATTCTGGATTTTTACTGCGCCCTCGGGAAAGCGTGCAATGATTTCCAGCTTTCCACCCATCGCTTCGATGTGCGCACGCAGCGAGGAAATATACATGTCGGCGCGCCGCTCCAGTTTGGCAATCGCCGGTTGCTCGACATGCAGTACTTCGGCCAAGGCCTTTTGTGTCAGGCCGCGTGCGCGGCGCAATTCGTGCAGAGGCATTTCAGCGAGTAAGTCATGGAATTTGGTATCCGAGCGCGCCCGTGCCGCGGCCGGCATTTTTGCCTCTAATTCAGAAAATTTCTTAGCCATTTAACGGCCCTTCCTTTCGTAATGTATCCAGATGATCGTCATACAGGCGATCTGCAAGCGGTACATTGATGTCATGCCAGCGCGACTTGCCGGTTTTGTCGCCGCCTATCAGCAAGATCGCACAGCGGCGCGGATCGAAAGCGAACAAAGTTCGATAAGGCTTGCCTCCATGCTGCGTACGCAATTCCCGCATGTGCGAATGTTTTGAGCCATTAACGCCACTGGTATGAGGAAACCCCAAACCAGGCTCCAATGCCTCAAGCAGCTTGACGCTGGCGCGGACCGATTCTTGTTCTTCCTCGGTTAGCAAATTCCACCAGTCGCCGAATTCGTCGGTGTACTCAATGCCCCACGTATTTGCTAAATATTCCATAAAAGTTATATTCCATCAAGGGAATGTATTGATGTGTCGGATTCATGCAAAAAAAAGACCCGGTCACGTAAGCGACCGGGTCTTTGAGTCTAATTCACCGATTTATACGGTGGATGACAGGGAATTCTTAAAATGCTAGAAGTCTGGCATTAACAATCCATGCGGCCAATCAAGTTTGCCGGGCAATCTTGATCGCAGCTACTGTCGCTGGCTTGAATTCCATTCGCAGGCTCTTCAGCAGGCACACCATGTACAACACCAGCACCAGCGAAAACGGCAAGGACGCCAGCACGATGGTGGTTTGGATCGCGCTGATGTTATCTGCAAACATCAGGCCGACCGTCACCGCCATGATCAGCGCCGACCAGAAGATCCGCAGCCAGTGCGGCGCATCGCCTTCGTTCTCACTTCCTTGCATCGACAAATTCGCCAGCATCACGGCGCCGGAATCTGCCGGCGTCAGGAACAGCACGAAGCCGACGAAAATCGCTACGCCGGACATCGCGGTGCCAAGCGGATAGTGTGCCAGCAATTTATACATGGTCATGGCCGGCTGCTCCAGCGCGGTACGGCTCAATTCGACAGCACCATGGTTGATCAGCAGGTCCAGCGCGCTGTTGCCGAACACCGACAGCCATACCAGCGTGAAAGCCAGTGGCAGCAGCAAGACACCGGTCACGACTTCGCGAATGGTGCGGCCACGCGAGATACGGGCAATGAACAGGCCGACGAATGGCGCCCAGGATATCCACCAGGCCCAGTAGAACAGAGTCCACTTGCCAAGCCAGTCGCTAGGCTGGTCATAGGCATACAGGTCAAACGTCTTGCCGACGAAATTGCTGACGTAATCGCCCAGGTTCTGGATCATGGCGTTCAGCAGGTGCAAGGTCGGTCCCATCGACAGGACAAAAATCAGCAGGCCGGCGAACAGCACCACATTCAGATTCGACAAGCGGCGAATGCCGGTTTCCACGCCGGAGATAGCCGCCAGCGTGGCGACGATCGTCATCACGATGATCACCGCCAGCAATGTGCTATGGCTGTTTTGCAGTCCGAACAGATGTTCCAGGCCGGCGCTGATTTGCAGCGAGCCGATGCCGAGGTTGCTGACCAGACCGAGTACCGTCACAACGATACCGAAACAGTCCACTGCATGGCCGGCGACGCCGTGCACGCGTTCGCCCAACAAGGGATACAGCGCGGTACGCAGAGCCAGAGGCTGCTTGTGGCGATAGGCAAAGTAGCCGAGCGCCACCGCGATCAAGGCGTAGATGGCCCAGCCGTGCAGGCCCCAATGCAGGAACGTCAATGTCATCGCCTGGCTGGCGGCCGCAGGCGTCGACGCCGCGCCTTGCGGTGGATACAGGTAATGCGTCAACGGTTCCGATGCGCCGAAATAGAGCAGGGAAATCCCGATACCTGAAGAAAACAGCATGCCGGCCCAGGCGCCGTAGCTGAAGGCGGGCTGCTCGTCATCCGCTCCCAGTTTGATCTTGCCGTAAGGCGATGCCGCCAGCCAGATGATGAAGCCGAGATAGGCCGCGACCACCAGCATGTAGTACCAGCCGAAACTGCTGGCCAGCGTGACTTGGGCCTGCGACAACCACGCGGTCGAGGCTTGCGGGAAGGCGATGATGATGACGGTGAAGACAAGGATCAGCAGCGCTGACGAAAAGAAAACCGGGCGGTTGAGCCTGATTTTGGTGGGCGCGTTGTCCGCGATGATGACGGTGGTCGCACTCATTTGATTTGCTCGCGGCGACATGGGTTGGCTGCTTGCTCGAGCGGTTGCGTAGTTGGCTGCTGTCTCATCGCGGCCGCGTTTGTTTGTTGTCGCATTTAAATAAACCTCATTCCGATTCTGTTGCCGGTATTGAACTGATTGTTGTTTCTATAAAGTAAATATTGTGTTGTTACTGACATCACGATGAGAGCCTAAACTTAAATTGATTGAACGTCCAATCAATTTAAATTATACTGATTTCACGCAGCGGATGGGACGACCGCTTTCCGCGAACGCAAGAGGAGAGTGAGTTGAGGAAAAGAAACGAGATGCTGCCGCTGCGCCGCAAGCAGCTGATCCAGGCGACGCTGCAAGTGATTGACCGGGTCGGCCTGGCCGACGCCACGATTGCCCTTATCGCCAAGCAGGCGGGTCTGTCGACCGGCATCATCAGCCATTACTTCGGCGACAAAAGCGGTTTGCTGGAAGCCACCATGCGCCAGATCTTGCGCGACCTGAGCGAAGATACCTTGCGCCGCCGCAGCGAACTGAGAGAAGAAACTGCCGCCGCCCATCTGCGCGCCATCGTCGACGCCAATTTCAACGACAGCCAGGTGAGCGGGCCGGTCATGAAAACCTGGCTTGCGTTCTGGTCGTCCAGCATGCACCAGGAATCCTTGCGCAGATTGCAGCATGTGAACGACCAGCGCCTGCGCTCCAACCTGTGCTGCCAGTTTTTACGCGAGTTGCCGCTGGCACAGGCGCGTCATGCCGCCCGCGGCCTGGCCGCGATGATCGACGGACTGTGGCTGCGCGGCTCGCTGTCGGGCAAAACCTTTGACGCTGACGCCGCACGCCGGCTGGCTTACGAATATCTGGATCAACAACTGGCAAAGAAAAACGGCGCCGCTACGGCAGCCTGATCTTTAGCCTATCTGACAGCAACTCATCGAGGAGAATCTGCATGCCTGTTTTCAAGCAACAACAACTGTATATCGGCGGCCGCCGTGTCGACGCCAGCGGTAGCGATACCTTCCAGACCATCAATCCGGCTAATGGCGAAGTACTGGCAGAAGTCCAGCGCGCCACCAAGGAAGACGTCGACCGCGCCGTCATCAGCGCGCAACAAGGACAGCGCATCTGGGCCGCGCAAACCGCGATGCAGCGTTCGCGCGTGCTGCGCCGTGCAGTAGCGATCTTGCGTGAACGCAATGATGAGTTGGCCGAGCTGGAAACCTTGGATACAGGTAAAGCGCTGTCGGAAACCCGTGCCGTAGATATCGTCACCGGCGCCGACGTGCTGGAATATTACGCCGGCCTGGTGCCGTCGATAGAAGGCACGCAAATCCCGCTGCGTGAAAGTTCGTTTGTCTACACCCGCCGCGAGCCGCTGGGTGTGGTGGCCGGCATCGGCGCCTGGAATTATCCTATCCAGATCGCCCTGTGGAAATCGGCGCCGGCGCTGGCGGCAGGCAATGCGATGATTTTCAAGCCTAGCGAAGTGACGCCGTTGAGCACGCTGCGGCTGGCTGAAATCTACACTGAGGCAGGATTGCCTGACGGCGTATTCAATGTGCTGACCGGCAGCGGCCGTGAAGTCGGCACCTGGCTGACGGAACATGCTGGCATCGAGAAAATTTCCTTCACCGGCGGCACCGCCACCGGCAAGAAAGTCATGGCTAGCGCTTCCAGTTCGACCTTGAAGGAAGTGACGATGGAACTGGGCGGCAAGTCGCCGCTGATCGTGTTCGCCGATGCCGACCTGGAACGCGCGGCGGATGTCGCCGTCATGGCCAATTTCTACAGCTCCGGCCAGGTGTGTACCAACGGCACCCGCGTGTTTGTGCATAGCTCGATCAAGCAGGCGTTTGAAGCCAAGGTGCTGGCGCGGGTCGCGCGTATCCGTCTCGGTAATCCACAGGATATGCACACCAACTTCGGCCCGCTGGTCAGTTTCCCTCACATGGATAGCGTGCTGTCTTACATCGAATCCGGCCTGACAGAAGGCGCACGTCTGCTGATCGGCGGCAAGCGCGAAGTCAACGGCGCCTATGCCAGCGGCGCGTATGTGCAGCCGACCGTATTTACCGACTGCCGTGACGACATGAAAATCGTCCGCGAAGAAATTTTCGGCCCGGTGATGAGCATCCTCTCGTTCGACGAAGAAGACGAAGTGATCCGCCGCGCCAATGACACGGAATACGGCCTGGCTGCCGGCCTGATGACAGAAAACCTGAGCCGCGCCCATCGCGTGATCCATCAGCTGGAAGCCGGTATCTGCTGGATCAACACCTGGGGCGAATCGGCGGCCGAAATGCCGGTAGGTGGCTACAAGCAATCCGGCGTCGGCCGCGAGAACGGCTTGACGACATTGGAACACTACACCCGCATCAAGTCGATTCAAGTCGAGCTTGGTGCTTATACATCAGTGTTTTAATTAGCGTCAAGGATCATCATGCAACAAGCAAAAGAATACGACTACATCATCATCGGCGCCGGTTCCGCAGGCAATGTCCTGGCGACCCGCCTGACTGAAGACGCTGATACCAGCGTCCTGCTGCTGGAAGCCGGCGGTCCCGATTACCGTCTCGATTTCCGCACCCAGATGCCGGCCGCATTGGCGTTTCCATTGCAGGGGCGGCGCTATAACTGGGCCTACGAAACCGATCCGGAACCGCACATGAATGGCCGTCGCATGGAATGTGGCCGTGGCAAAGGCCTGGGTGGTTCATCGCTGATCAATGGCATGTGCTACATCCGTGGCAACGCTCTGGACTATGATCACTGGGCCAAGCGCAATGGCCTGGAAAACTGGTCTTACCTGGATTGCCTGCCGTACTTCAAAAAGGCCGAAACGCGTGATATCGGTGGCAACGATTATCACGGTGGCGACGGTCCGGTCAGCGTCACCACGCCGAAGAGCGGCAACAACGTGCTCTACCATGCGATGGTGGAAGCCGGGGTGCAGGCAGGCTATCCGCGCACCGACGACCTTAACGGTTATCAGCAGGAGGGGTTCGGCCCGATGGACCGCACCACCACGCCGCAGGGAAGGCGCGCCAGCACCGCGCGCGGCTACCTGGACCAGGCTCGGGGGCGCCCTAACTTGACTATCGTTACGCATGCATTGACGGACCGCATCCTGTTTTCCGGCAAGTGCGCGGTCGGTGTCGCCTACTTGCAGCACGATCAAGCGTACATTGCGCAAGCCCGGCGCGAAGTGCTGCTGTGTTCCGGTGCGATTGCTTCGCCGCAGATTTTGCAGCGCTCCGGCGTCGGCCCGGCGCAACTGCTGCGCCAGCACGATATTCCGGTGGTGCTGGATTTGCCTGGCGTTGGCGCCAATCTGCAAGACCATCTGGAAATCTACCAGCAGTACGAATGCAAGCAACCAGTCTCGCTGGCGCCTGCGCTCAAGCCATGGAACCAGCCGCAGATCGGCGCGGAATGGCTGTTGTTGGGGACCGGTGTCGGCGCCAGCAACCAGTTCGAAGCGGGTGGATTCATCCGCAGCGATGACAGCTTCGAGTGGCCGAACATCCAGTATCACTTCTTGCCGGTGGCGATCAATTACAACGGCAGCAATCCGATCAAGGTGCACAGCTTCCAGGCGCACATGGGATCGATGCGCTCGCCGAGCCGCGGCCGCGTCCATCTGCGCTCGAAAGATCCGCGCCAGCATCCGAGCATCCTGTTCAACTATATGTCGAGCGAGCAGGACTGGCAGGAATTCCGCAATGGTATCCGCATCACGCGCGAGATCATCGGGCAGCAGGCGTTGTCAGCCTACGCCGGTCGCGAAATTTCGCCGGGCGTGCAAGCGCAGAGCGATGCCGAACTGGACGCCTTCGTGCGCCAGCATGCGGAAACCGCTTTCCATCCATCCTGTTCCAACGCCATGGGTTACGACGACATGGCGGTAGTGGATAACCAGGGACGGGTGCATGGCTTGCAGGGTTTGCGCGTAGTGGATGCATCGATCATGCCGTTGATTACCACTGGCAACCTGAATGCACCGACCATCATGATCGCGGAAAAAATCGCCGACCAGATCCGTGGCCGCGAGCCGTTGCCGCGCGTAGAAGTGGCGTATTACGTCGCCGGCGACAAGCCGGCCCGGCAGTAACCGAGGCAGCTCAGGCGCCGCGCTCTGCCATCTTGGCCGGCGTGGTGCCCAGCGCCCGCCGGAACAGCGCAATAAAACTGCTGACGCTGTCATAGCCCAAGGTGATGGCGACGGCGGTCACCGATGTGCCCTTGGCCAGCAGTTCCAGGCCATGCTGCAAGCGGGCAATCTGCCGCCATTCCACCACTGACATGCCGGTTTCGCTGCGGAAGTGGCGTGTGATGCTCCGGCGTGACATGCCGATCTGGTCGGCCCAGGCATCCAGCGAGGTGTCATCCGCCGGGTTCTCTGCAATCGCCGCCGCCATCTTCAGCAGGCGCGGATCGCGCGGCATGGTCAGGCTCAGCGGTTCCGGCGCCGCGTTCACCAACTCGTCGATGAACACGCTCAGTAAACGCCGCATGGATGCGTCCAGCGCAGCGCCTTGCGGCCATTGCTCCATTCGCTGCAAGATGGCGAGGTGGTGTTTGCGGTTGTGTTCGACGTGATCCATGACGAGCTGTATCACGCCATGGCGGGCGCAGGAGCGTTCTGCAATGGCAAGCGGATTGCCGTCAACCGAATCACTGACTATCGTGGCGGACTGGTGACCACCAACCAGCCGCCTTTCATCACCCAGCAGCCGTCTGCCATCGGTATGGCGTCAGCTTCGCTGGCGGCGGTGTTGCCGGAAGTTATGGCGGTCCGCAATTTCGGGCCGACCTCTTTGCAGCTGGCTTTTGTGGCGAGCGGCAAGGTCGATGCGTTCTGGGAGTTTGGCGACGATGGCGTCAACTGTCTCGGCGGCAGCTTGCTGGTGCGGGAAGCCGGCGGTCGCGCTACCGATGTCGGCGGCCAGCCTTATGGCATACGCGCCTGCAGCAGCATCGTCGCCGCGCCGCCGCCGGTGCATGAATCGTTGCGGGCGACGCTGGCCAAGCTCTAGTCTCAATTTTTCTGCAATGCGCCGATCGCTAGCGTAGCTACTGCGTAAGCGATGCCCAGCAGGCAGACCGCTGTCCAGCCGCCATTGACCCAGGCCAGCGCCGCGCTCGCCGCGCCCAGCGCACCGCCGACGAAAAAGATGCCGACGAATAAGCCGTTCAGGCGTCCGCGCGCTTCCGGCTGCAGCAGGTTGATGGCGCGCCGGCCCAGGGTCTGGTCGGTGGTGACGCCGGCATCCAGGCCGATTGCGGCGAGCACCAGCATGGAGATCGCCAGCAATGGATGGGCCGCAATCCTAAAACCACCCCAACCGGCGCCGGCGACGCCGGCCAGCAGCAATGCCGCAATCATCAGCACATGCGCAGCCAGGCTGGCGGGCCGGGTCCAGCCGCGGTCGCCGATGCGGCCGGCAAGCGGCGCCGCGATTGCGCCGGCGGCGCCGGCCAAAGCGAACAGGGCGATATGGCGCTGGCTCAGGTTGAATGGCGCTTGCGTCAGCAGCAGCGCGACGGCTGTCCAGAACAGGCTGAAGGTCGCCATCGCCAGTGCTGCGGTCAGCGCGCGCCGGCGTAGCACCGGCTGGCTGAGCAGCAAATTCCACAATGACTTGATCAAAGCCATATAAGGCAGGCCGGCAACCGGTTGCCGCATTGGCAGCGTGCGGCTGAGCGTGACCGCCACCAAGGCCACCGACGCTGTCAGCACCAGGTACAACAGGCGCCAGCCGCCAATATCCACCAGTAAACTTGCCAATGGCCGCGACAGCAGGATGCCCAGCATCAGGCCGCTCATCACATTGCCGACCACTCTGCCGCGGTGCGCTTCGCAAGCCATCAGGGCGGCTAGCGGCACCATGATCTGGATCGCGCTGGAGGCGCTGCCCGCCAGGAAGATCGCCAACAGGAATACCCAGCCCGAAGTCGACACGGTTGCCACCGCCAATGCCAGCGCGCAGCAGGCCAGCAAGCGCACGATCAACTGGCGGTTTTCCAGCAAATCGGCCAGCGGCACCAGCAGGATCAGGCCTGCGGCGTAGCCCAGCTGCGGCAGCATGGCGACCATGCCGCTCAACCGGGAATCCAGGCCTAGCGCAGCGGCTATCGGCGCGATCAGGGTCTGCGTGGCGAACAGGTTAATGACGGTGATGCCGACGGCGGCTGCGAACAATATTTGCAGCGCGGCGGAAATGCCACCGCTGGCGGCATGCGTGGTGATTGTCTGCGCGGCAGGACAGATGGCGTTGGGCGGCAAGTCGGGAGCATTCATGGCTTCTTTGCGTGGCGCAGTTTGCAGTGGGAGAGGCGGAGTCCGATCCCTGGCAAGCGGTTTCAATGCTGTGATTGTGCATTCGCAATCTTTATGCTACAAGTGAATTATTATTATAATTATTATGCGGATTTATTTTGAATACTCATGATATCGAGGCCTTCGTTGCGGTGGTAGAGACCGGTTCAATTGTCGCCGCAGCAACACGCTTGCATCTGACGCAACCGGGCATCAGCCGTCGCGTCCAAAGCCTGGAAGATCGCTTAGGCTTAGCCTTGCTTGAGCGGCAATCGAAGCCGCTGAAACCTACCGCTGCCGGCAAGGAAATCTACGAGCGCGGCCGCCGTGTGCTGGGTTCGGTAGCCGATTTGCTGGCCGGCGTAGAACCGGGTTCAGAAGTGAGCGGCGAGTTTCGTCTCGGGATTGCCCCTTTTCTGGCCGAGCTTGCGCTGACTCATCCGATTGATAATCTGCGCAGCGAGTTCAGCAAGTTGACATTGCGCGTCAGCGCCGGCTGGTCGCCTGCCTTGCTGATTTTGATGGAAAGCAACGCAATCGATGCGGCGGCGGTAGTTTTGCCGGACGATGTCATGCCGCCGAATACGTTGACGACACATTTGCTAAACCATCAAATGCCCCTGATCGTGGCGAGCCGTGCCTCGTCGCTGGACGATGGCAGTTTGTCCTTGAGTGAGTTGGCAAGCCATGCCTGGGTGGTGAACCAGGATGGCTGTGGTATACGCCGCTCGATCCGGCACACCATGGATGCCGCGCGTCTACCGGTGGATGTCGCGGTCGAAACCTTCGGCACGGAGCTGCAATTATCACTGGTGGCGCGTGGCGTCGGGATTGGCATGATCATGCCGGGAGCATGGGCGCGCAGCGCGTTTCGCGATCAGTTGCGGGTATTGGACGTGCCCGATTTCAAGGGCGGCGTGAACACCTGGCTGGTGCATGCCAGGACGCCGGGAAGACTGGCTGCGCCCATCGAACGTTTGCGCCAGGATATGCATACGATGCTGGAGGAAGAACTGCACTTGCCGGTTTGATGTGCTGCAGCCAAGAAAAAGCGGCCCGCAGGCCGCTTTTCACATTGGGGAAATAGTATTTCCCGCAGGCTTAGTAAGCGCCCATGAAGTCGCGCTTGCCAACTTCTACGCCGTTATGGCGCAGGATGTCATAGGCGGTGGTGACGTGGAAGAAGAATTGCGGCAAGCCATAGCCTAGCAGGTAAGTCTGGCCGTTCAGCTTCTTCTCTTTCGGTGTGCCAGGGCGCAAGACGATTTCCAGCGCTTCGCTACCGTCGATTTTTTCAACGGACAGGCCATCGATAAATGCCAGTGTCTTCTTGATGCGGGCATGCAGATCGGCAAAGGTTTGCTCGTTGTCTTCATACGCGGGCACTTCGGCGCCAGCCAGGCGGGCAGGTACGCTCTTGGCGAAGTCGGCAGCGATCTGTACCTGGCGCACCAGCGGGAACATGTCTGGAAACAGGCGCGCTTGCAGCAGCGCGTTCGGATCGATCTTCTTTTCAGTTGCGTGTGCTTCGGCTTTTGCCAGAACATCGCTGAGGGCGTTCAGCAGTTGCTTGAAGACAGGAATTGAAGTGCTGTACATGGAGATAGTCATGGTGAATCCTTGGTTGGTTGTCGCGTCATGCTGCTGGGAAGGTGCATGATTATAGTGCTTGCGTGGCGAGTCCGCTGACTGGCAGGTAATTACCTAGAGCCGCAGCAGTTTCTTTTTGGCGGAGACCCATTCCGAGCGCGAAATCAGACCTTGCTTGTACTGTTCCGCCAACAGATCCAGCTGTTCGAAGTCTATCGGGGGAAGTCCTGCCGAGACTGTCGGGGAGGCTGCCGGAGTCGCCACCGGGGTAATTGCCGGAGAAATTTCCGGCGTGATTTCTGATGCAGGTTCGGATACAGGTTCTGGCGCGGCTTCTGCCACAGATTCTGGCGCAGATTCTAATACCGATGGCGGTTCTTCTGATGTCGGCTCTGGCTCTGATACCGATTCCGGCGCAAGTTCCGAGACAGGTTCCGGTACGGACTCTGAGACAGCTTCTGGAACGGGCTCTGAAACAGGTTCCGGTACAGGCTCCAATACGGATTCTGATACGGGTTCCGAGAGAACTTCCGGGGCAGGAAGCAATAGCACAGGCGACGGCTGCAATGCAGCGATTTTCTTCTCAACAGCACTTTTGAGAAGCGTGAAGCGGGTCAATTGCCAGCCATTGACGAGGACCGTATTGGCGTCGCCGGCCGCGCGAATCAGGCTGGCGTCGGCGGACTCGCCGTTGACCAGGAAAAAACGGATATAACCGTTGCTCATCAGGCTGGGCAGCTGGATGCGAACCCCGCTCAGGTCGGCAATCAGAATATCCTTGTCGCCGTTCTTGGCTTGCGTCAAACGGGCCATGGCGCCGGCGCGCTTGATCTGGATCCGGTCACTGAGTAGCGTTACCTGGCCGTTAACGCCCCGTACTTGCATCTCTACCTGTATAACCGCTAGCCCCACGTCTGCTTACCCTGTATTTACAACCTGTTTGCCATCATCTCGGCGCAAAACGCCGATGCCTTTAATATAGTCAGATAATGTAACACCGGCTTCAAAATGAATAAAGACGCCACACCGAATTTACGGGGTGGCGTCTTTTTTGCGGGTGGTGCGAACGAACGATCCGCGGGTTTTACTTGCCCCAGCCGTCCTTCAAGGTAACAGTCCGGTTGAATACCGGTTTGCCGACTACCGAATCAACCCGGTCGGCAATGAAATAGCCATGCCGTTCGAACTGATAGCGGTCTTCCGGCTTGGCGTCTTTCAGGCCTGGCTCCAGGTAAGCGGTAATCACTTCCTTGGCGTTCGGATTCAGGGCAGCCTTGAAGTCCTTGCCACCGGCGTCCGGATGCGGATCGGTGAACAGGCGGTCGTACAGCCGTACTTCAGCTTCCAGCGCATGCGCCACGCTGATCCAGTGGATATTGCCCTTGACCTTGTAGTTGGCGCTGCCTTCGGTGCCGCTCTTGCTGTCTGGAAAGTATGTGCAATGGACTGCAGTGACCTTACCGTCGACGTCTTTATCGAAACCGGTGCACTCGACCACAAAACCGTGGCGCAGGCGGACCCGGCTGCCCGGCTTGTCGGCCGTCGGCGGGAACAGGCGGAAATACCCTTTGACAGGGGTTTCCATGAAATCTTCCTGCTCGATCCAGAGCGTGTTGCTAATTGGAAAATGACGCAGCGCAGTGGCATGCTCGGGATGCGCCGGAGGATAGACCGGGGCGTGGCAAGCCACGGTTTCGCCTTCCGGAAAATTATCGATGATCAGCTTCAAAGGCCGCAACACAGCCGAAGCGCGCGGCGCTTTTGGATCGAGGTCTTCCCGCAACGCACCTTCCAGCGAGCTCATGTCGATCCAGCCGTCCGATTTGGTGACGCCGGTGCGGTCGCAAAACAGTTGCAGCGCTTCCGGCGTAAAACCGCGGCGGCGGATACCGACCAGGGTCGGCATGCGCGGATCGTCCCAGCCGTCGACGATGCCTTCGTCCACCAGCTGGCGCAGCTTGCGCTTGCTGGTAATGACATAGGTGACGTTGAGGCGTGAAAACTCGTACTGGTGCGGCACTGGTTTTTGCAGGAAGCCGGCGCTGCTCAGGTGCTCCAGGATCCAGTCGTAGAACGGCCGGTGGTCTTGGAATTCGAGGGTGCAGACCGAATGCGAAATATTTTCCAGCGCATCGGAGATCGGATGCGTGTAGTCGTACATCGGGTAGATGCACCACTTGTCGCCGGTCCGGTGATGATGGGCGTGGCGGATACGGTAGATGGCCGGATCGCGCAGGTTCATGTTGGGCGAGGTCATGTCGATCTTGGCGCGCACGATGTGTTCGCCATCCTTGAACTTGCCCGCCTTCATGCGGCGGAACAGGTCCAGCGATTCGGCCGCAGGGCGGTTGCGGAACGGCGAATCCTTGCCGACTTCGCCGAAATTACCGCGGTTGGCCGCCATCTCTTCCGCGCTTTGGCTGTCGACATAAGCCAGGCCGACGGTAATCAGATACTCCGCCATTTCATACAGCTTGTCGAAATAATTGCTGGCGAAATAGAGGTGCTCGCCAGTGCTATCTTTCCAGTCGAAACCCAGCCAGCGCACGCTGTCGATGATGGTGTCGACGTATTCCTGTTCTTCTTTTTCAGGGTTGGTATCGTCGAAACGCAGATGGCAACGGCCGGCGTAATCGCGCGCCAGGCCGAAATTGACGCAGATCGACTTGGCGTGGCCGATGTGCAGGTAGCCGTTAGGCTCCGGCGGGAAACGCGTGACCACTTGCGGCAATGGCTGACCCTGGCTGTCCTGGCGGTTGGCGTAGGCGCCGGCCGTCAAATCGGTTTCGATGATGCCGCGCAAGAAATTGGACGAGGCAGGTGCAGGTGGGGTGTGGCCGTTGGTGTGATCTGTGCTCATGGAGGATTTATTTATACGCTTTGCAGAATGAGGTTATGACTCATTTTACCGTAGCGTGGCGCTTTGCAGGAGGGACCTGGCGGATTTTGTTGCACTGCGGGGATCCGGCGCTGGATGCGGGGCGGAAAGCGCTATTTTAATATCAAAAAATTATTTAATATTGCCGTCCGACCCTTTAAAACCGGTATCGCCCATCAGTTACATTTGCCGGAACAAATGGGCAAATACGCGGCTGACCGCCAGGCTTTCGCTGCGGCCGCGCAGCTTGATCGACAGCTTGCCGTTTTCATCGCGGGTGGCCACCTGGATGCATTGGCAATTGACGACTGTGCCGCGATGTACCTGCCAGAACTGCTGGCTATCGAGCTGCTGCAGCAAGTCCTTGAGACTGGTGCGTATCAGCGATTCGCTTTCCGCCGTGACGACATTGATATATTTGTCGCTGGCCTCGAAATAAATCACTTCGCCGATAGGAATCATGCGGATCTGGTTGCCCACCGCGGCGCGGATGACAGTCAGCCGTTCGGCGCCGGCCTTGGGTTGCAGGTTGTGCAACTGTCCGATCAGGTGCTCGAGCGCTTGGTCTTTGCCAGCATCCTGCTGCAGACGCTGTTGCAGACGAGCGATGGTTTTCCCGAGGCGAGCGTCGCTGATCGGTTTCAAGACATAGTCGGCGGCGGCATGGTCGAAGGCTGAGATCGCGTATTCGTCGTATGCCGTGACGAACACGATCAATGGAAACGCTTGGCCTTCCGGCCATTCTTCCGCCAGTTCCTGGGCTGCTTCCAGGCCGCTTTTGCCCGGCATTTTTATATCCAGGAACAAGACATCGGGCCGCAGTGCGAGGGTTTGCTCGACCACCGCCACGCCATTCTCGACGCTGGCAACGATTTGTAATTCCGGCCATAGTTTTTGCAGGGCGTGCTTCAGCGCGGCAGCCAGGATCGGTTCGTCTTCTGCAATCAGGGCGCGTAGTTCAGATGGATTGGTGGATGGCATAATCATGACAAGTAAGGAAGCTGGATTTGAGCGATGACGCCATGCGGCATGTTGGCGCCGAGATGCAGCCGGGCCTCAGAACCGTACAGTGCGTGCAGGCGCTCGCGGATATTATCGAGACCGATGTGGCTGCTATTGCCGCCAGGTTGATGGTGCTGGTTTCGCGTTTCCTCATCGGCCAGTCCCAGACCCGTATCGCTGACCCGCAACAGCAGCATTTGGCCGTACCGGCTGGCGCTGACTTCGATCCGGCCACCTTCTATTTTCGGTTCGACACCGTGCTTGATGGCGTTTTCCACCAGTGGCTGCAGCAGCATCGGCGCGATGACGGTGCTTCGCAGTGCTTCAGGCAGATCCAGTGCGTAGCTGAGGCGGGCGCCCATGCGCAGCGACATCAGTTCCAGATACGCTTCCATCAAGCCGAATTCCTGCGCCAGGGTGGTTTGTCCGGTGCGCGACGACGACAGCGATGAGCGCAGATACTGGATCAACTGGTCCAGCATCTGCTGCGCGCGCGGAGCATCGAATGCGATCAGGCTTTGTAGCGTGGCCAGGGTGTTGAACAGCATGTGCGGCTCGATCTGGGCCTGCAGCAATTGCAGCTGGGCTTGCAAGGCTTGCTTTTCGACGGCAGTGCTACGCGCTTTTTCGGTGGCAGCCTGGTTGCGCAGCTCGGCGAGGGTGCTTTGGTTCCAGAAAAACAGGGTGGCGCCGACGCTGAGGGAAACAGTCAGGACGATCAGGCCGGTTGCGTGGTAACTCATATATTGATCAACGCCATCGGGTGGAAGGCAGAGCAGTTTTGTCGCCAGCCGGGTACCGAACAGGAAAGCCAGGCCGGCCGTCGCCAGGATCAGCGCCATGTAAGCCCGGCGCGGCGGAACGTTGTTGCGCCAGAGCAGATACCGGCCAAGGTAATTGAACAGCATGACGGAAAGGCCGATACACAGGGAAAACACCAGGTTTTGCAAGAAGCTGTCGCCGATTTCCATTACATAAGTAACGAAAACGGCGCAGCCGATGTCGACGCTGAGATTGATCAGCAAGCTTTTCAGCAGGCGCTGCCCTAAGGGCCCGGCGTTTTGTTGCAGTGCGAGTTCGGGTATCCGGTTCATGCGGGAGGTGTGTGGTTATGCTTGTTCAGCTCTTGTTCTATCATGCGGCGCTTCCATTTTGCGCCTGAGGCATGCATGAACACCGCCAGGCCGTGGAATAGTAACCCGATTCCCCAGCCGAGAATTGGTCCCATCGCCCAGGGATGGCCTGGATTATTCACATAGTTCAGCAGCACCAGCCCGCTGTTGACGAGCAAATAGACGGATAAATGAATAAAGAATCCGATTTTCCGCTCGACTTGGCGTTGCGCTTCTTTGTAGTCGGGATGGCTGTCGTCCATTGTCGTTCTCCTTGTAGCTTTGTTGTCAGGCGATGTGTGAATGTTGAACGCCGGCTGCATCGGTTGGAAGCAGAATGCGACGAAACCGGCTTTGGATGGCGCGAATCGATGCTGGCGGAGAGCAAATGTGAATGTGCCGCTGAATGTGATGGCGCGGCGCGGCAGATTGGGGCTGTGCCAAACAATGCTGATCATTTAAGATTGGACATTGAAGGTTGAACATCAAGGCAGGCAATTGAACCATCCGTCTTTAACCGGCGATGTTTTGCTTGCGGTAATTCCAACATATCTATTGAAGGAAAAGATTTATGTGGCCCTATCCCAAAATAGTCGCGCATCGCGGCGGCGGCACACTGGCTCCGGAAAATACCTTGGCGGCCATGCGCTGCGGTCTGGAACACGGATACCATGCGGTCGAGTTTGATGTCATGCTGTCGCGCGACGGCGTGCCGATCCTGATGCACGATGCGGTGTTCGGCCGCACCGTGCGAGGCGTTGGCAAGGTGTCTGACTTCAATGCCGACCAGCTGGCCGTGATGGATGCCGGCAGCTGGTTGGGGCCGCAATTTGCCGGCGAACGGATCTGCACCTATCGCCAGGTGCTGGCTTTTTGCCGGCAGAACGGCATCTGGATGAATGTTGAAATCAAGCCGGCCGAGGGATTTGAAATTGAAACCGGCCGCGTGGTGGCGCAAGTCACCGAAGAAGTTTTTGAGACTGAACTGGCTGCGCATGTGGCTGTCGACAGCGGCGCCTGGCCCGATCCGGCGTTACCCTTGTTTTCCTCGTTTTCGTTTGACGCCCTGCGTGCGGCCCAGGTCGCCGCACCCGATATCCCGCGCGGCTTTTTAACCGATGTGATCGAGGATGACTGGCAGCACAGACTGCAGGAACTGGATGCGGTGGCCTTGCATACCAATCACAAATACCTGTCGCCGATGCAGGCCGATGCAGTCAAGCGGGCAGGCTACGGTTTGTTTTGCTATACGGTGAATACCCCGGCGCGCGCCACGGAAATACTGGGCTGGGGCGTGGATGGATTCTGCACCGACCGGATCGACTTGATCGCGGCCGATTTTGCCTAGTCGGTATTTACTTTGGTTTACGTTTCGTTACATGGCTTACAAATGATGTGTCGGCGGGTTGCCGCTGTTAGCGTTTAAGGTCACATGGGCAAGCAGCTCATCAGCCTAAACAGCCAACCCGAAAAGGACCACCATGAAAACCACAAAATCGATCTCTTTCCTGCTGACTGCGCTCGTGACTACCCTGTTGGCAGTCCCTGTCTTCGCACAATCCGCCGCCAGCGAAACCCAGCGTGACGTCAATCAGCAAAACCGGATAGAAAACGGTTTGAAATCCGGCCAGTTGACTACCCGTGAAGCCGGCCAGCTTGAGCATCAGGAAGCCAAGGTTGACCGTACTGAATCCAATGCGCTCAAGAATGGCAATCTCAGCCCGGCAGAAAAAGCTCGCATCCAAGGTATGCAAAACAAGGTGAGCCAAGATATCGGCGCAGACAAGCATAACGGCGCGGTCGGCAATCCGAATTCGGTTTCCAGCCAACGTATGCAAGCCGACGTGCAGCGCAACGCCAATCAGGAACAGCGGATTGAAAACGGCATCAAATCCGGTAGCCTGGACAAACGCCAGGCAGGCAATCTGCAACGCGGTGAGGCGCATGTCGACCGTACAGAAGCCCGGGTTGCCCGTAACGGTCATGTCAACGCAAATGAACAGGCCCGCGTTAATCGAGTGCAGAACCGAGTTTCAGGACGTATTCACCGTGATAAAACGAATGGCTGATCGTTGATTTATCTTTAAAGCAACAGATTTGCTTGTTTTTACCTAACTGAAAGGATTTCCAAATGAAGATCAATAAATTGCTGGCTGCCGTACTTGTCGCTGCTTTCGCTCTGCCAGTGATGGCGCAAACCGCTGCCCCAGCACCTGCTCCTGCAGCACCAATGGCAGCTCCTGCTGCTGCGCCAGACGCTGCTGCACCAGCAAAAACCATGAAAAAGCACAAAAAGCATCACCACAAGAAAAGCCACGCTATCACTGCTACGCCAACCAATAAAGGCGCTTAATAGCGCGCAGTACGGCTGATACAGGACCGAATCCGGATGAGATTCATCTGAATTCTTACCTGATATCATTAAAAGCCCGTCGGGAGCGATTCCGGCGGGCTTTTTTCATGCGCTTCCTGCTGAATCGTCCGGCAGGTATCACGTATAATCAGAGGTTTGCAAAAGTACTTATTTGGCAACGTCTTGCGGGCCGGTCTCGGTTTACCTGAGTTGCTGAACGTCGATTGCCTTTATTCCGTTTCATTTTTTGCCCAAGAACATGAACTCAGCCGAAATCCGCGAAAAGTTTCTCAAATTCTTTGAATCCAAAGGCCACACCATCGTGCGCTCATCGAGCCTGGTCCCCGGCAACGATCCGACACTGCTGTTTACCAACTCCGGTATGGTGCAGTTCAAGGACGTGTTCCTGGGTACCGAAAAGCGCAATTACGTGCGCGCCACCTCGGTGCAGCGCTGCCTGCGCGCCGGCGGCAAGCACAACGACCTGGAAAACGTCGGCTATACCGCGCGTCACCACACTTTTTTCGAAATGCTGGGCAACTGGTCGTTCGGCGACTACTTCAAGCATGATTCGCTGGTCTGGGCCTGGGAGCTGCTGACCAAAGTGTACGGCTTGCCGGCCGATAAATTATGGGCCACGGTATATGAAACCGACGATGAAGCCTACGATATCTGGCATAACGTCATCGGCCTGCCGACAGAGCGTATCGTCCGCATCGGCGATAACAAGGGCGCGCCTTACGCTTCGGATAATTTCTGGCAAATGGCCGACACCGGTCCTTGCGGTCCCTGTTCCGAAATTTTCTACGACCATGGTCCCGATGTCTGGGGCGGTCCTCCCGGCAGCCCGGAGCAGGATGGCGACCGTTACATCGAAATCTGGAACAACGTGTTCATGCAATTCAACCGCACCGCCGATGGCGTGTTGCATCCGCTGCCGGCACCGTCGGTTGACACCGGCATGGGCCTGGAGCGGATCAGTGCGGTGATGCAGCACGTTCACTCCAACTACGAAATCGACCTGTTCACCAACCTGTTGAGCGCGTCTGCCGCAGCCATTGGTTGCGCCAACGAAGGCCAGTCTTCGCTCAAGGTGGTGTCGGACCATATCCGTTCCTGCAGCTTCCTGATCGCTGACGGTGTACTGCCGTCGAACGAAGGTCGCGGCTATGTGCTGCGCCGTATCATCCGTCGCGCCTGCCGCCACGGTAACAAGCTGGGCGCCAACGGCAGCTTCTTCTACCAGATCGTCGCGGCGCTGGTCGCCGAGATGGGCGAAGCGTTCCCGGAACTGACCCAGAACCAGGCGCACATCGAACGCGTGCTGAAGGCCGAAGAAGAGCAGTTCGCCAAGACCCTGGAGCAGGGCCTGAAAATCCTCGAGCAAGACCTCGCCGAGCTCAAAGGCGACGT
>NZ_JBDTCG010000052.1:0-207394 GCF_039923675.1 Collimonas sp. | reverse complement strand
GGCCCGTTCTGGAAAAAAATCCTGCGTTTCATCGGCCCCGGTTTGCTGATCTCGGTGGGCTACATGGATCCGGGTAACTGGGCCACTTCGATCCAGGCCGGTTCGCAGTTCGGCTATCAATTATTGTTTGTGGTGTTGCTGTCCAGCCTGGCGGCGATTGTCCTGCAATGCCTGAGCATGCGGCTGGGGATTGCGACCGGGAAGGACCTGGCGGTGCATTCGCGTGAGCGTTACAGTCCTGCAGTCAGCAAGGGGATGTGGTTTTTTGCGGAGATTTCGATTGTCGCCTGCGATCTGGCGGAAGTGCTGGGCTGCGCGCTGGCGTTCAAGTTGCTGCTGGGCGTGTCGCTGCCGGCCGGCGTCCTCCTGACGGCATTCGACACCTTGCTGGTGCTGGGTTTGAAGGGCAAGGGCTTTCGCCAGATCGAGGCCATCATACTGGGGCTGGTGATGACCATTGCGGTCTGCCTGTTCGTCGAGTTGGCTTTCCTGAAGCCCGACTGGCATGCGGTTGCGGCTGGCATGGTGCCGTCGCTGAGCGCACTGGCCAGCCGCGAACCGCTGTATCTGGCGATCGGGATCCTGGGAGCGACAGTGATGCCGCACAATCTCTATCTGCATTCGTCGATAGTGCAAACGCGGGTGGTCGCCGATAATGACGGTAGCCGCAGGCAGGCAATCCAGCTGTCGCGGCTCGACACGATTGTGTCTTTACTGCTGGCGCTGGTGATCAACGCCGCGATCCTGGTGCTGGCGGCAAGCGCCTTTAACGTTACCGGCAATACTTCGGTGATCGAGATCGACCAGGCTTATCATCTGCTCGATCCGATTGCCGGCACCGCTGCGGCCAGCATCCTGTTCGGCCTGGCACTGCTGGCTTCCGGCCAGAGTTCGACCTTTACCGGCACGATTGCCGGCCAGGTGATCATGGAAGGTTTTCTCAACCTGAGAATTCCATGCTGGCAGCGGCGGCTGCTGACCCGCGGCCTGGCGCTGATCCCGGCGCTGGTCGGCGTGCTGACCTGGGGCGAGCATTCGGTTGGCCGTTTGCTGGTGCTGAGCCAGGTGGTACTGAGTTTGCAGCTGCCATTTGCCATGTATCCGCTGATCCGCCTCACCAGCCGCCGCGACGTCATGGGCGTGTTCGCCAATTCGCGCCTGACGGCGTCTGTCTCCTGGCTGCTGTTCGTGCTGATCTCGGCAGCGAATATCTGGCTGGTGCTGCAGGTGTTCGGCGTCGGTTAAAAGTCTTTAGTTGGCGAACGCAGCGATGCCGGTTTGCGCGCGTCCCAGGATCAGCGCATGCACATCGTGCGTGCCTTCATAAGTATTTACCACTTCCAGATTCACCAGATGGCGGATCACGCCGTACTCATCGGAAATGCCGTTACCGCCCAACATGTCGCGCGCCACGCGAGCGATATCGAGCGACTTGCCGCAGGAATTGCGCTTCATGATGGAAGTGATTTCAACCGAAGCACTGCCTTCATCTTTCATACGCCCCAACCGCAGACAGCCTTGCAACGCCATGGTGATTTCGGTTTGCATGTTGACCAGCTTTACTTGCACCAGCTGGTTGGCGGCCAGCGGCCGGCCGAACTGCTTGCGGTCCAGGGTGTACTGGCGTGCCGCATGCCAGCAGAATTCCGCTGCGCCGAGCGCGCCCCAGGCGATGCCGTAGCGCGCCGAATTGAGGCAGGTGAACGGGCCTTTCAAGCCGCGTACATCCGGGAAGGCGTTTTCTTCAGGGCAGAACACTTGGTCCATCACAATTTCGCCGGTGATCGAGGTGCGCAGGCCGACCTTGCCGTGGATGGTCGGCGTTGACAAGCCTTGCCAGCCTTTTTCAAGAATGAAGCCGCGAATCGCGCCCCCGTCATCCTTGGCCCAAATCACAAAGACATCGGCAATCGGGCTGTTGGTGATCCACATCTTGCTGCCGCTGAGGGCATAGCCGCCATCGACCTTACGTGCGCGCGTCACCATGCTGCCGGGATCGGAGCCATGGTCCGGCTCGGTCAGGCCGAAGCAGCCGATGAATTCGCCGCTGGCCAGTTTCGGCAGGTATTTTTTCTTGGTGGCGGGATTGCCGAATTCAAAGATCGGCAACATCACCAGCGAGCTTTGCACGCTCATCATGGAACGGTAGCCGGAATCGATGCGTTCGATTTCGCGCGCGATCAAGCCGTAGCTGACATAGTTCAGGCCGGCGCCGCCGTATTCTTCCGGAATGGTCGCGCCGAGCAAACCTAGCGCGCCCATTTCGCGGAAAATCCCGGCATCAGTTTGTTCATTGCGGAACGACAGCAGCACCCGCGGGACCAGCTTGTCGCGCGCATAGGCGGCGGCACTGTCGCGCACCATGCGTTCCTCGCTGCTGAGTTGCTGCTCCAGCAAAAGCGGATCGTCCCAATGAAAGCTGGCGTGTGATGAGGACATGCGTTTTCTCCAAAAATAGGCGCTTTGCGATCTACCTGTTTGGCAGGTAGATGCTAGCTTTGTAATTTGCTTTACGGGTTGCCATTATCGTACTAAAGTTCTTGTCATATTACCTGATACGGTGAGTGGGGCAGGCGACTGATCGTCGTTTGGCGGGAAGATCAGCTCGGATTATTACAACAATATTGATATGACAGGAGGCCACCATGAAATTCGATGAAAGCAATGGCGCACGCCGCAAGTTTTTACAGCAGGCTGGTTTTGCGGCCACTTCACTGGCGCTTGCGCCCATGCGCAGTTTTGCGGCCGCTACTAGCAGCATCCCGGTTGACAACGGCGAACGCGACCTGATCGCTTATCCGCAAAAGCGGCCGCTGATGCGCATCACGACCCGTCCGCCGCATCTTGAAACGCCTTTCAGCGTATTCAACGAAGGGCCGCTCACTGCTAATGATGTTTTTTTCGTGCGTTATCACCTGGCGAATATCCCGACGTCTATTGATGCCGGAACTTACCGCTTAAAAGTCAGCGGCCGGGTAACGCGCGAATTGTCGCTGTCGCTGGCCGAACTGAAAGCACTGGCGCCGGCTGTCGAAGTGGTGGCGGTCAACCAGTGTTCCGGCAACAGCCGCGCGTTTTCGACGCCACGGGTATTTGGCGCCCAACTCGGCAACGGTTCGATGGGCAATGCGCGCTGGATCGGCGTGCCGTTGAAGGCGGTGCTGGAGCATGCCGGCGTGCTGGGCGATGCGCGGCAGGTCAGCTTCAATGGCCTGGATGAGCCGGTGCTACCGACTACGCCGGATTTCATCAAGGCGCTCGACATCGATCACGCGCTGAGCGGCGAGCCGATCATCGCCTGGTCCATGAACGGAACGGACATTCCTTTTCTTAACGGTTATCCGATCAAGCTGATCGTACCTGGTTACTTCGGTACGTATTGGGTCAAGCATCTGAACCAGATTGAAGTGCTGGATCATGTTTTTGACGGTTTCTTCATGGCGACCGCGTACCGGGTGCCGGATAACGAATGCATGTGCGTGGAGCCTGGCAGCGCGCCGGGAAAGACGCGGCCGATATCGCGTTTGAAGACACGTTCGTTCATCACCAGCCTGCATGACGGTTCGGTGGTGCATGCCGGACGGCGGGTCGAGCTCAAGGGCATCGCCTTCGATGGCGGTAGCGGTATCAAGACGGTGGATATTTCCGCGGATGGCGGGCAGAGCTGGAAGAGTGCGGTGCTGGGCAAGGATCTTGGCAAATATTCTTTTCGTGAGTGGCGCTTTGGCCTGACGCCGGTGCGCAAGGGGCAGCTGCAGCTGATGGTGAGAGCGACCTCGAACGGCGGCGAGGTGCAGCCGTTGGTGGCGACCTGGAATCCGGCGGGCTATGCGCGGAATGTGATCGAAACCACCAAGATTAGCGTCGCTTAGGGGATTGCCATGAACTATTTTAAAACGATGGTTGTTGTTGCGTTCCTTGGGGTTGCGGGATGGTCGCCGGGTGTGGTGGCTGCGCCGGTGAGTATTACGCTGCCGCAGGAGACTGCGCAGTTGCGGCCTTCTACGCATCCGGGTTATGTGGTGGCTACGCAGATGTGTGCGATTTGCCATTCGGCGGATTATATTAATCAGCAGCCGGGGAAGATGACGTTGACGCAGTGGACGGCTGAGGTGACCAAGATGCAGCACGCTTATGGGGCGCCGTTGAGCGACGATCAAGTCAAACAGATCGGGGAGTATCTCGCGATTACGTATGGTAGTGAGAAGCCTGCATCTCAATAGCATATCCACCTCGGGGCAGCGACCCACTTTTTTAGTTAAATGGGGTCGGAGTTTTTTTACGATGGCTTTATCGTCGTAAATTACTCTGACCCCTTTTAACGGGCTACGGAGTACGTGCGGTTGCATTCGAAGCGTTTGCTACTCCGTGGATGCAAGCCGGGGCGGCCCGGCAGCCGCTTACTTTCTTTGCTTCGCCCCTAGCCGGGCGCCCGAAAGTAAGCAAAGAAAGGCGACCGCAAAGCCCTTGCCTTCCCTTCGGTCAGGTCCCCAAAAGAGGCGCGTGCCAGTCGGGTGAAGCACAAACTCGCTTCGCTCAAACATGTGCTCCACAATTCCCGACTGCCACGCGCCTCTTTTGGCAAGTTCTCAATGCGGGGTACTTCAAAAACAGCTTCAACTTCAAAAGCAACCTCAACTTCAAAAACAACTTCAACTGCAAAAATCGCAGCAACATCAAGACCAAAGCTCCAGGCGAAAAAAATCCCGCTCGCTGAATTTTTCACTGCGCAAGCGGGATTGGAGAAGACGTGGAAGACGTTGCTTATGCTTCAGTCAGCGCCGGGTAGTCGGTGTAGCCGTGTTCGCCTTCGCCGCCATACAGCGGCGCGTCTTTGAACGGCACATTCAGCGGCAGGTTGTGCTGCAAACGGTGTACCAGGTCCGGATTGGTGATGAAGGCGCGGCCGAAGGCGACCAGGTCGCCGTGGCCGCTGGCGATGGCTTCGCGGGCCATCATGCGGTCGTAGCCGTTGTTCACCAGCCAGGCGCCGTCGAAGCGTTGGTGCAGGGCTTCGTAATCGAAGGGGGCGTTGTCGCGCGGGCCGCCGGTGTGGCCTTCTACTACATGCAGGTAGGCCAGGCCGAATTTATTCAGCTGTTCTACCACGTAGTTGAACAGTGGTTGCGGTTGGCTTTCGCTGGAATCGTTGACTGGCGATACCGGCGACAGGCGCACGCCGACGCGGCCGCCGCCGATTTCGGTGGTGGTGGCGGCAACCACTTCCAGCAACAGGCGGGCGCGGTTTTCGATGCTGCCGCCGTAGTTGTCGGTGCGGTGGTTGGAGCCGTCGCGCAGGAAGCTGTCGAGCAGGTAGCCGTGGGCGCCGTGGATTTCGATGCCGTCGAAGCCGGCTTCCAGCGCGCGTCTTGCGGTCTGGCGGAAGTCATCTACGATGCCGGGGATTTCGGCGAGGGTCAGTTCACGTGGGACCGAGGTGTCGACAAAGCCTTCGCCGACCACGAAGGTCTTGGCGTCGGCGCGGATGGCCGATGGCGCTACCGGCGCTTTGCGGTCCGGCTGGAACGATACATGCGACATGCGGCCGGTGTGCCAGATCTGGACTACAATGCGGCCGCCTTTTTCATGCACGGCGTCGGTGATTTTTTTCCAGGCGGCGACTTGTTCCGGCGTGTGCAAGCCGGGAGTGTTGGCATAGCCTTGGGCTTGCGCAGACACCTGGGTCGCTTCGGTCACGATCAGGCCTGCGCCTGCGCGCTGGGCGTAGTACTTCAGGTTGAGTTCATTCGGCACATTGCCTTCGCCGGCGCGGTTGCGGGTCAGCGGCGCCATGACGATGCGGTTAGCTACCTCGATGTCGCCTATGCGCGCTGGTTGGAACAGACTGTCTTCGGTACGGGCTTCTTTGGTGTGATTCATATTGATTCCTTCTTTAATAAAACGCGCTCAGGCGCTGGGTGGTTTTCGTTACAGCAGACAAAACAAATTTCTATATTCTTTAAATGACCGGTCGTCTTAAATATCTTTTTTATAAAATCGTTCAATTTCTCCCGCTTGCGTTTGCTGCATGATGCTGGACTATGCGGGGAAGGGCGATACGGCTGATTATTGCGGCAAGAAAAAATAATCGAACATCAAATCCACGCAAGCGCGCACCGGAGTCGTCGAGCGCTCGATCTTCATGCGCAGCAAAGCGCCTTCCCATGCATTCCAGAAAAAATCGGCGAGCTGTTCGGCGCTCAGGTCGGTGCGTACCGAGCCATCGGCCTGGGCCCGGCGCAGGTAGCCGACAAACCGCTTGCGCCAGCCGCTCACCACTTCTTGCAAGGTGAGGCGGCAAAGTTCGCTGGACTCTGACATTTCCGCCGCAAAATTTCCGAGCAGGCAGCCGGCTTTCACTTCGCACTGCTCGTGATAAGTGATCATGCGTTCGTAGGTGTAGCGCAACGCCGCCAGCGGCGGTTCCGGGCCTTCGGCAAAGTACGTCGACCATTTATCGGCAAAACCGTCCGCATAGTACGAGATGACTTCGCCGCCGAAATCTTCCTTGCTCTTGAAATAGTTATAGAACGACCCTTTCGGAACGCCGGCGGCATCGACGATTTCCTTGATGCCCGTGCCGTTATAGCCTTGCTCAGCGAATAGCTTGAGCCCGGTTTCCAGCAGCGTTGCGCGGGTGTCGTTGAGGGTGTGAATTTTATCCATTCCGCCATTATATGACCAGTCGTCTTAAATTGCTTGGCGCGCTCATATAATTAATTTTTTGGCACCAATATAGTGATTGAATCAAGATGGAAAACTGCCGCACCAGACGCGCTCAGAAATGTGTTTCATCCGAGATGAAAAGCGCATATTTAATTTGCGAAACCAAGTAAAGTATTGCGCAATACGGGTATCATTTGTACAAGGTTCCTATCGGGAATCTTCGGCCTCGCACTCACTCACTTCGCTTGCTTACCCAGTTCGCTGCTTTCAAAGAGTTGCCATCATTTTTACTGCAATCCGTCTATTTTTCATGCGCAAGCTGTCGGTCGATCCGATGCTGCGCCACTACGACTTCCGCCGCTTCTGGCTGACCACCACCATCGCCAGCTTCGGCGAACAAATCAGCAGCCTTGCCATTCCGCTCACCGCCGTGCTGTTGCTGCACGCGACGCCGGCGCAGATGGGCTTGTTGATCGCCTTGCAGACACTGCCGTTCGCCTTGTTTTCGCTGCCTGCCGGGGTCTGGCTCGATCGCCGCAGTAAATATCCGGTGCTGCTGTGGTCGGAGTTCATGTTCGGCTGTGTACTGGTAATGATACCCATCAGTTACTGGTTGGGGCTGTTGTCGATGCATGTGCTGTACGCGGTGGGATTCATGATGGGCATCGGTTTCGTGGTGGGCGGCAGCGCTGCCCAGGTGTTTTTGGCGCAGCTGGTTGGGCGTGAACACTTGCTCGACGCGCAAAGCAAATTTGCCGCCACCGATTCGATGGCGCGCCTGATCGGCCCCGGCATCGCCGGCATGCTGGTGCAAGTACTGACGGCGCCAGTGGCGGTGCTGGTGAATGCGCTCAGCTTCCTGGTCTCATGGTGGAACCTGCGCTATCTGCGCAAGCGCGATCCTTATCCGGCGCCATCCAACCGTCATCCGTTCCGCGAGATGGTGGATGGCATCAAGATGGTGAAAAATCACGAAGTGCTGTGGGCGCTGGCCTGGGGCACTGCGCTCTGGCAAATCCTGTTTAACGGTTACCTGGCGCTGCAGATTCTGTTTGCCACCCGCCAGCTGGACATGTCGCCGGGCGTGCTGGGCGCGGCGCAAACGCTGGGCGGCTTGGGCGTGCTGGTCAGTTCGATGCTGCTGAAACCGCTGTCGCGCAAGTTCGGCAGCGGCCGCACGATCCTGATCGGCCTTGGCGGCACGGCGCTGGCGTGGATGCTGCTGGCGATGATTCCGCCGGCGCTGTTCGGCTCGTCGCTGATGAGCGCGCTGGCTTACGGCATCGTGGTGTTTGTCTTCGATTGCAGCGCCATGCTGTATTTCATGCCGTACCTGGCCTTGCGCCTGAAGTTGACGCCGGATGCGTTCCACGGCCGCATGGTGTCGACCATGCGTTTCATGACCGTTGCGGCGGCGCCGCTGGGCGCCTTGTCGGCCGGCTGGATCGCTGAGCATCTGGGGGTACGCAGCGGCTTGATTGCGATTGCGGTGGGTGGTGGCCTGCTGACTTTCGGGCTGATAAAGGTTTCGCCTTTGCGCGACATTCGGGATTAAGTTCGGAATTAATTCCGGGATTAAGTTCTGGTTTTGAATTGATCCGGGACAGCGAGTCCTTCCCGTTCATCCTCCCATGCCAGCGACACCATCTTCCAGCCGTCCGTCATGCGGATAAGTTGCAGGGTCTTGACGCCATAGGCATGGAACGCCTTGCCATCCAGCACGCCGCTCTTTTCATATACGCAGTAGCGCTGTGCGATGCCGCCGAAAATATCGGTGCGGGCTGAGACTTCCTGTTCCTGAAAATCCACCAGCCGGCCGCCGTTCAGCAGTTTCAGGCGCGGTTCGATAAATTGCCGGAGCGTGTAGATGTCGCGTTCTGCGCCGCTGCACTTGGTGATCAATCCTTGAGGAATGAACATGCGATGGATGGCGTCGACATCCGGCTTGACGCCGTTCTTGTTGGTGAATACGGAAAAGAAGGCCTGTACCAATGCGTCAATTTCAGCTTGGTCGGCGTGATGTGCAGATGGCGTAAGAGTTGACATGTTTGCGAGGGCAGGTTGGCGTTGCTGAAAGACTAAACTGCCGATAAATGTCGCGCAAGCGGTATCTGAAAAAATGGCGATGTCCTGACGTTACGTCAGGCATCGCCACTTTCACATTTTTACACCATCAATTAATTGCTATTTTGCCATCGCCAGAGCCGCAGTGTTTGCAGGCGCATTCCAGCCGCCACCCAACGCCCGGATCAGTCCGACCGAAGCGACCGCCCGCTGGCCAACGCTTTGGCTCTTCGACCGCTGCGCGGAGAGGCTGGAGCGTTGTGCATCGATGACTTCAAAATAGCTGGTCGAGCCATTCTTGTAGCGCGAATCGGCGAGACGTGCGGCCAGTTGCGCCGATTTCACCGCGTCCTCCTGGAAGCGGATCTGATTATCCAGGGTGCGCATGGCGCTCAGGTTGTCTTCCACATCCTGGAAGCCGACCAGCACCTGTTGCCGATAGTTCGCTACCACCGACTCATAGTTGGCGTCGGCCTTGGCCAGGTTGGCCTTGTTGCGGCCGCCATCCAGCAAAGGCATGTTCAGGATGCTGCCGACCAGCGGCCCCAGCATCCAGCTGCGGCTGGACCACTGGAACAGGTTGTGCAGCGCGTCCGAAGCGAAACCACCGGAAGCGGTCAGCACCAGGCTCGGGAAGAAACCAGCCTTGGCGACGCCGATACGGGCGCTGGCTGCTGCCAGCTGGCGCTGCGCCTGGGCGATGTCCGGACGCCGTTCCAGCAGGTCAGACGGCAAGCCGGGCGGCACGCTGACCGTGACCGGCTCCAGCGGTGCGCTCGCCAGCGTGAACTGCGCCGGCGCCTTGCCGAGCAGGATCGCCAAGGCATGGTCGCGCTGGGCGCGGCTGCGGCTGACGCCTTCCTGTTCGGCCTGGGTCACCGACAGCTCGGTCTGGGCTTGCGCTACATCCAGCTCGCTGGTGTCGCCGGCGTCATAACGATGCTGCACCAGGCGCAGGTTTTCCTGGCGCAGCTTGACGGTTTGCTGCAATACGTCGAGTTCCGAATCGAGCGAACGAATCGCAAAATACTGCTGGGCGACGTCGGCTTGCAAAGCGAGCAGCACCGAGCGGTAGGCGGCTTCCTGTCCTTCGGCATCGAGGCGGGCGGCGCGGCTACTGTCCGACAGACGGCCGAACAGGTCGACTTCATAGGACGCGCCTAGTTGTGCCTGCCATTGAGTCGAGGCGCCATTGGCCGTGCCTTGGCGCGTCGGGCCGAAGCCCACGCCCAGCTGGAACGCCCGGTCGGCATCGGCCAGGCCGGCAGTGGCGCGGGCCTCCTTGACGCGCGCCATCGCCATCACCAGCGTCGGGCTGGACTGGGTGGCGTCGTCGATCAGCTTGCTGAGTTCGGCATCGTTGAATACCAGCCACCAGGCGCCGCGATCAGCAGCGTCGGCCGGCTGCGCCACTTTCCAGTTGCCGTCGAGTGCCGCCGTTTCCCGGTACTGGGCCGGCATGTCGATCGCTACTTGCTCAGGCGGTTTGGTGGTGGAGCAGCCCGCCAGCACCAGCGCCGCCATCAGCGCGGTCAGTTTTAGCGCAGTCAAGTCCAAATTAAATGTTTTCATGTTTAGATTCCTTCAATTTGCGCCGCAGTCGCGATCACCAGCGTCGCACCGCCATGCGGGGCAGGGCCGTGGCCATTGTTATTGTGATACGCCTCGGCTTCATGCTTGGGATGTGTCCAGCGCGACGCCAGGGTGCGCAGCAATACATAAAAGATCGGCGTCAGGAACAGGCCGAAAGCAGTCACCCCGATCATTCCCGAGAACACGGCCACGCCCATCGCATGGCGCATTTCTGCGCCGGCGCCGCTCGACAGGATCAGTGGCACCACACCCGCGATAAAGGCGATCGAGGTCATCAGGATAGGCCGCAGACGCAGGCGCGCAGCTTCAATCGCGGCGGCATAGATGGAGCGGCCCTGCAATTCCAGTTCATGGGCAAACTCGACAATCAGGATGGCGTTCTTGCACGCCAGTCCGACCAGCACGATCAGACTGATCTGCGTGAAGATGTTGTTGTCGCCCTTGGTCAGCCACACGCCGGCAATTGCAGAGAGTATCCCCATCGGCACGATCAGCAGCACCGCCAGCGGCAAGGTCAGGCTCTCATATTGCGCGGCCAGCACAAAGAACACCAGCAGGATCGACAGCGGCAAGATGATGAACAGCGTATTGCCGGCGATCTTGTCCTGGTAGGTGATTTCGGTCCACTCGTAGCTGATGCCGCGCGGCAGGGTTTCAGCGGCGATGCGTTCCACCACTGCCTGCGCCTGGCCGGTGCTGTAGCCCGGCGCCGGTCCGCCATTGACGTCGGCCGACGGGAAGGCGTTGTAGCGCACCGCTTGGTCGGGGCCATAGCTTTGGGTCATCTTCAGCAACGACGACAGCGGCACCATTTCACCCTTGTCGTTGCGCGCTTTCAGCAAGCCGATATCTTCAGCGTGGGCGCGGAACGGCGCATCCGCCTGAACCCGGACCTGGAAGGTGCGGCCGAACTTGTTGAAATCGTTCACGTACAAAGAGCCCAGATATATCTGCAAGGTATCGAACACCGACGGGATCGATACGCCCAGTTGCTGCGCCCGCACGCGGTCGACGTCCGCATACAGCTGCGGCACATTGATCTGGAAGCTGGAGAACATACCCGCCAGTTCCGGCGCCTGGTGCGCTTTCGCCATGAATGCTTGTAGTGCATCGTTCAGCGCCTGATTGCCCAACGCGCCACGGTCTTCGATCTGCAGCTTGAAGCCGCCGATAGTGCCCAGTCCCTGTACCGGCGGCGGCGGGAACACGGCGATGAAGGCGCCTTGGATTGCCGAGAATTTCTGGTTCAGCTGTTGCGCAATCGCTACACCACTTTGATCTGCGCCACGGCGCTCGTCAAACGGCTTGAGTGTAGTAAACACGATGCCGGAGTTCGGGCTGTTGACGAAGCCGTTGATCGACAGGCCGGGGAAAGCCACGGCGGATTCGACGCCAGGCTGTTTCAGCGCGATGTCTGACATCTTGCGCATCACATCCTCGGTGCGGTCCAGCGAAGCGGCATCCGGCAGCTGGGCAAAGCCGACCAGATACTGCTTGTCCTGCGCCGGGATGAAGCCGTTCGGCACGGTATGGAACAGCAGCATGGTGAGGCCGATCAATACCGCGTAGACGCCGAGTGCTGCCGTCTTGCGTTTGAGGATACCTGTCACGCCTTCGCCATATGAGGTCGAGCCGCGATGGAAGACGCGGTTGAACACGGTGAAGAAGCCACCGAAGACGCTGTCGATGGCGCGTTGGAATCCGTCTTTCTTGGCGCCATGGCCTTTCAGCAGAAGGGCTGCCAGGGCCGGCGACAAGGTCAGCGAGTTGAAGGCCGAGATCACGGTCGAAATGGCAATGGTCAGCGCAAACTGCTTGAAGAACTCACCGGTCAGGCCGCTGACGAAAGCCAGTGGCACGAACACGGCGCACAAGGTCAGGGCGATGGCGACGATCGGTCCGGAGACTTCGCGCATCGCTTTATAGGTCGCTTCCTTGGCGGACAGGCCGTTTTCGATATTCCGTTCGACGTTTTCCACCACCACGATGGCGTCATCGACCACGATCCCGATGGCTAGCACCAGCCCGAACAGGCTCAGCGCGTTGATCGAAAAGCCGAGGCCCATCATCACTGCAAAAGTACCGATGACCGATACCGGCACCGCCAGCAAGGGGATGATCGAGGCGCGCCAGGTTTGCAGGAAAATGATCACCACGATCACCACCAGCAGGATCGCTTCCAGCAGCGTGTGCACCACGGCTTCGATCGACGAACGGACGAACTGGGTCGGATCGTAGACGATCTTGTAGTCGACGCCTTCCGGCATGTCTTTCTTCAGTTCGGCCATGGTGGCGCGTACGTTGTCGGAAATTTCCAAGGCGTTCGAGCCGGGCGCCTGGAAGATCGGAATCGCCACGGCTTGCTTGTTGTCGAGCAGCGAGCGCAGTGCGTATTCGCTGGCGCCGAGTTCGATCCGCGCGACATCTTTCAGGTAGGTCACCACGCCATCCTGCGAAGTGCGGATGACGATGTTGCCGAACTCTTCTTCGTTCGCCAGGCGGCCGCGGGCATTTACCGAGATCTGGTAGTTCACGCCAGGCACGGAAGGCGAAGCGCCGATCACGCCGGCGGCGACGTTGACGTTCTGTTCGCGGATGGCGTTGACCACATCGGTCGCAGCCAAACCGCGTTCAGCCACCTTGCGTGGATCGAGCCAGACCCGCATCGAGTAATCGCCGGAGCCGAACAACTGCACCGAACCGATGCCGGGCAAGCGCGCCAGGCGGTCCTTGACGTTCAGCACCGCGTAGTTGCGCAGATAGGCCATATCGTAGCGGTCGTTAGGCGACAGTAAATGCACCACCATGGTCAGGTTGGGCGAGCTCTTGACCGTGGTGACGCCGAGCCGCTGCACCACATCCGGCAACCTTGGCAACGCCTGGTTGACGCGGTTTTGCACCAGCTGCTGCGCCAGGTCGGGCGAAGTGCCGAGCTTGAAGGTGATGGTCAGCGTCATCAGGCCGTCGGAAGTCGCTTGCGAAGACATGTACAGCATGCCCTCGACGCCGTTGATCTGTTCCTCGATCGGCGTGGCAACGGTTTCCGCGATGGTTTGCGGGTTGGCGCCTGGATACTGCGCCTTGACGATCACCGAGGGCGGAATCACTTCCGGGTATTCGGAGATCGGCAGGCTGAGCATGGAAATCAGGCCGCCGATCAAGATGATCGCAGATAACACGCCCGCAAAAATGGGACGGTCGATAAAGAATTTAGAAATATTCATAATGTTGGGCTCTGCCTGTATTTCTGCCTGAATTTTTGCCTGTATATAACGTCGATGCGATAGAAAATAATCGTCGGCGCCCTTGTTATTTAGCTGCAGCCACGGCTAATGCATCCTTCGCTGGCGCGAGGTCTTCACCGCTCATGGCCACCGTCACCGGTGTGACCAGGTCGTTCGGCCGGATCCGTTGCAAGCCGTTGACGACAATCCGTTCATCCTTCTTGAGGCCGGAGCGCACTACGCGCAAGCCGTCGACGACCGGGCCGAGCTTGACCGTGCGATAGGTAACCTTGTTGTCGGCGCCCAGCACCATGACGTACTTTTTGTCCTGATCGGTGCCGACCGCCTTGTCGTCGATCAGCACGGCGGTTTCCGCCGCCGAGCCGCCGGTGCGCACGCGCGCGTACATGCCGGGAGTCAGCGTGCCGTTCGGATTGTCGAATACCGCGCGTACCCGCATCGTGCCGGATGCCGTGTCGAGGCGGTTATCGAAAGCCTTGATCTGGCCCTGGTGCGGATAGCCGTCTTCGCTCGCGAGTCCGATGGAGACCGGCAGATGGCTGACGCCGGAGTTGCCGACCGCGCCGTTGGCGGCGTAGCGGATGTAGGTTTGCTCATCGACTTCAAAGTTGACGTACACCGGCGATACCGACACGACGGTAGTCAGGGCAGGGGAGCTGACGCCGGCCCCGACCAGGTTGCCCACGGTGATTTCAGCGCGTGACACCCGGCCGCTGACCGGAGCCGCAATCGCGGTGTATTGCAGGTTGAGGCGGGCGGTCAATACGGCCGCATCCGCTGCTTTCAAGCCGGCGTCAGCTTCCAGCAGGGCGTTGTTGCGCTGGTCCAGTTCACGCTGCGCCACCGCGTGTTCTTCGATCAGGCGGCTGGTGCGGGCCAGTTCGGTTTTCGCCAGCGACAATCCGGCCTGGGCGCCGGCCTGGGTAGCGACCGCGCGCGCCAGTTCGGCCTGGTAAGGGCGTGGATCGATGGTGAACAGCAGGTCGCCTTTCTTGACCAGTTGGCCTTCCTGGAAATGCACGGCATCGATGGTGCCGGAGACGCGTGGACGTATTTCTACGCGCTCGATGGCTTCGATACGGCCTGAAAAATCATCCCATTCAGTGACGGATTTTTCCAGTGCCGCCGCTACCGAGACAGATGCCGCGGCTGGCGGCGGGCTGGCCGGTTTGGCGGCGCGGCTGGTAAGCGTGAAAGTGCCGGCGGCGGCAAGGATGACGATGCCGACGGCGATCGCGATGGCTTTACGTGAAAATAATGGTGTCGAAGTATGCATTTTGGGACCCCTGGTGACGAGATAAGGCGAAATTGAAAGCTGAATAAATTGCAAAAAAACTGGTAAAGAAAGTTGTAGAGAACGGCGATTCGGAAATAATGGTGCGAGCGGCTGTTTCAGATAGGCAGGCCGGGCTCGGGAAGGGGTGTTTTGAGAAATCGGGCAATTGCTTCAAGTCACGATTAGCAATATAGAGCTTGCGAGCTGGTGGCCGATAGCCGCTTACTACGCACTTCTTGTCTGATCCTCCAAATCCTCCTGGTTGCCCTTATTCAAAAGTTAAAAAACAAGCCGGCAAATACGCGAAACATGATTCTGTGCGACACTAAATTTTCCTCAAGGCCATATCTGTGGCGCAACAATCACAATTCAATAGCGATCACTATGAATTAGAGTGCGACTCTAGCGGGGTTGTTTTCCGCTGTCAAGTAGTTTAATATCGATCACTATGGAAATGACACAGACCAAGCCGCGCAAGAAGCCCGGCCGCCCTTTATCCTTCGATAGGGAACAAGCGCTGGAAAGCGCGATGCTGGTTTTTTGGCGTTACGGGTATGAGGCGACTTCGCTCAACGACCTGACCAGCGCCATGGGGATCACCCCGCCCAGTCTGTACACCGCATTTGGCGACAAGGAACGCTTGTTCCTGGAAGCGGTCGAATATTATCTAGAGAAGAAACCCTGTTTCTTTGCCTCGATTGCCGCCGAAGCGCTGACCGCCAAGGAGGCCATCCGCAGTTATCTTGAGGTCATTGCGGTGTCGCAAAGCGATCCCAACCAGCCGCCCGGCTGCATGGTGGTCACCTCGGCCACCAATTGCACTGCGGCGTCATCGCATGTGCAGGAGGTGCTGGCGGATTACCGGATGCAGATGGAGAACGGCATCAAGGTTCGTCTGGACCGCGGCGTTAGCGAAGGCGATCTGGCAGCAGATACCGATACGGCGGCGCTGGCCAGTTTCTTCGTGACAGTCATCCATGGCATGTCAACCCAGGCGCGCGATAACGCCAGCCGGGAAAAACTGCTGGCGATAGGCGCGCAAGCGATGCGCGTCTGGCCGGATCCGTTGTGAGCACTCTTCGTTCAACGTCCGGGCGCTCTCGCTAGAGTCATCGCCGCACAGCCTTAACGCTCCATTCCCGAAAGCCCTCGTCAGAGGGCTTTTTTTCGCCTTTTTCTGAGACAAGGCAATGCCGAAGCCGGCTTTCGTTGAACTGCAGCAAGGCACATTGTTTAACAAAATACAAAATTTTTTAGGACAAGTCCTATGTTTTTGGTTTTTCCTAAGACAGATACTTCGCTTCACCGGAATGCCAGCTCTTTCTGAGGCTGTAACCCAAAGCGGGTAACCAACAGAAGGCATTCGGCGTGGCGGCCCTTCAGCCTGGGCTGCTTTTCAACGCTATCTTTTTAATTAAGTGGAATTACATCATCATGAAAAAATTAGTTGCTGCTACTGCTGTCATCGCTTTGTTTTCTTCGTTCGCGCATGCCGCGCCAGCTACCGGTAACCCAGGCACCATCCGCTTCATCGGTGAAATCGTATCGGGCGCATGCGGCATCGACCCAAGCTCGCTGGACCAGACCGTTTCACTGGGCCAGGTGCCTTCCAACCGATTCAAGGCAGTGGGCGATCGTTCGGATCCTACCAAGTTCGACATCATCCTGACCGAGTGCGATACCTCGACCCAGAAGAACGCGCAATTCACATTTACCGGTACCCAGGACCCGGTGGTTCCAGGCTTGTTCGCTACTACCGGCCTGGCCAAGAATGTCGGCATCCGCCTGCAAGCCAGCGCTGGCGAATTCCTCGACAACGGCAAGCAGCAAGTGGCGCCGGTTTCTCTGCAAAACGGCAATAACACAGTCTCTTTCGCTGCCATGTACGAAGCGACCGCGGCATCCGTGACAACCGGCGAAGCTGACTCCGTCGCCAACTTCACCGTGGCCTACAACTAATCGCGGCGTTTTAGCGATTGACCCAAAAAGGGGGCGCGTGCTCCCTTTTTCTTCTTTGTCATCCAGTGCTCCCAACGTTTCCAAAGGTATCGGTTGTGCCATATCGCCAGTTTTTACTGTTAGCGGCATTGTTCATCGCCAGCCAGGGCAGGGCGATCGAATTCAATTCGACCTTCCTCAACATCGATGGCAATTCGGATGTGAACCTTGAGCAATTCGCGCGCGCCAACTATACGGCGCCGGGAAAGTATGTGCTGGATGTCGCGGTTAACCGGCAGTTTTATGCGCAGCAGACAATCGAATTCATAGCGGCTGAGAATGGGCAGGAGAGTTATCCGTGCTTGCCCGAGGCGCTGGTGGCCACGTTCGGGCTCAAGCCTGCGCTCTTTGCGGAGCTGCCACGCACGGCGGCAGGCGCCTGTGTGAGGCTGGACGCGATCGATGATGTCGCCATCAGGTACATCAAGAAAACCGGCCGCCTGGCGATCAGCATTCCGCAAGCGTCGTTTGAATACGACGACCCCAACTACATTCCTCCGGCAGGCTGGAGCGACGGCGTCGACGGCATGTTGCTTGATTATCGCGTCATCGCCAATACGCGCCGCTCCAACCTGTATGGCAGCAGCAACCAGGTCAATACCTTGAGCAGCTATGGCACGGCAGGCGGCAATCTTGGTCCATGGCGCCTACGCGCCGATTACCAGGCGCAGAACAGTTCCGGCGACCAGAACTTCGGCTCGGACAACAAATCGTTTCAACTCAACCGGCTATATGCATATCGTGCTTTGCCGGGGATCCGATCGGATCTGTCGATCGGCGACAACTATCTGAACTCAGACGTGTTCGACACGTTTGCCCTGCGTGGCGCGACATTGAGCAGCGACGATCGCATGCTGCCGCCCAACCTGCGCGGCTACGCGCCGCTGATCAACGGCGTGGCGCGCACCAACGCCACGGTGACCGTCGCCCAGCAAGGCCGTGTCTTGTACTCGACCAAGGTGACGCCGGGAGCGTTCAGCATCCAGGACCTGAACAGCAGCGTGCAGGGTACGCTGGATGTGACTGTGCAAGAGGAAGACGGCACTGAACAGAAATTTACAGTCGCCACCGCGGCAGTGCCTTTTCTTTCACGCCAGGGAGAACTGCGCTACAAGATCAGCGCCGGCCAGCCGCGACTGTTTGGCGCCCGCGGCATTACCCCGGCGTTCACCGCCGCTGAAATAGCTTACGGCCTGCCCTATGACTGGACGGTATATGGCGGCATGATTGCGGCGTCCGGATATACCGCGCTGGCGGCAGGAACCGGGAAAGACTTCGGCGCCTACGGCGCCGTATCGGCAGACCTCACGACTTCGCGCGCCAAGCTATGGTGGAACGGCGAATCCACTTCCGGCAATTCCTACCGGATGAATTATTCCAAGCATTTCGACAAGATAGATACCGACCTGCGGTTCTTCGGCTATCGCTTTTCGGACCGCACTTTCAGCAATTTTTCGCAATTTACCGGCGATCCTTTTTCCTATGCACTGAACGCCGGCAAGCAACGCTATTCGGTGACATTGGCCAAGCGTTTTTCCGGTGTCTCGACCAACTTGTCCTACGATCACTCCACGTACTGGGATGTGGCGCCCACCGACCGCTTCGGCTTGTCGCTGGCGCGCACTGTGTCAATCGGCACACTGCGCAATGTCAGCGTGAATTTTTCCGCCTATCGCAGCAAGGATTACACCGGCAGCAACACCCAGGTCTATGCCGGCTTGACGATTCCGCTCGGCACCATGTCGATGATCTCCACCAATGTGCAAAGCACCAGCTACGGCGGCACTTCGACCAACACGGGCTACAGCGGCGATAACGGCGATGGCGTCAACTATCAGTTGTATGGCGGTGTCGGTGGCGGCAATCCATCGATCAGCGCCTATGTCGGCAAGAAGACCTCGTTCTATCGCGCACATGCATCGATGTCTGCGGATGCAGGCAACTATAGCGCCGCGTCAGCGGAAATTGACGGCTCCGTGGTCGTCACAAAATATGGCGTGACGCCGCATGGCAATGGCTCTAACGGTGATACGCGCCTGCTGGTGTCCACCGACGGCGTGCCGGATGTCGCCTTTTCCGGACAGGTGCGTTCCAATACCGCGGGCTATGCAGTGATCGACAGCCTGCCGGCATTCCAGGCTTACGATGCGCGCATCAACATGAACAAGCTGCCTTTGAACACCGATGTCGGTAATCCGGTGCGTCATCTGGCGTTGACAGACGGCGCCATCGGCTACGTCAATTTTTCGGTGGCGCGTGGGCGCAACGCTTACATCATCCTGAGCCAGGCAGGCGGCAAGGACGTGCCGTTCGGCGCCTCGGTACAGGACAGCAAGAGCAACAAGGAGGTCGGCATCGTCGGCGAGCACGGCATTACCTATCTGACCGGCGTCAAGCCAGATGCGGAACTGGTGGCGCGCTGGGGCGACGATCAAAGCTGCAAGCTGGCGGCGTTGCCGGCCGATCAGGTGCTGACGGGAACGGCCTCGCCGGTAGCTTGCCAACGCGAATCCCTCAAGGCGGCAAGCCGTTGAAATCCATTCGGAAATATTCAGGAGTATTGATATGAACACCAAGACAAAACCAATCAAGCAGTTGCGTCCGCAGACGCTGATGCAAATGGCATGGCGCGTGCTGACGCTGTGCGCCTTGAACCTGCCGATGCTGGCGCACGCGGCGATCGTGCCCGACCGTACGCGGGTGATTTACTCCGAAGGCGAGCCGTCGGTGAGCGTGACGATCAGCAATAAGAATCCAAAACTGCCGTTTGTCGTGCAGTCTTGGATCGAGGATGAGAAGAGCGTCAAGGTTTCTGCGCCGTTCATGGTGCTGCCGCCGTTGCTGCGGGTCGAGCCGAACGACAGCAACGTCTTGCGTATCGTCAAGCTGCCCGGCGACGCCTTGCCGCACGACCGCGAATCGGTGTTTTACCTGAACATCCGGGAGATTCCACCGAAGAGCGAAGCGGTCAACGCCATGCAAATCGCGCTGCAGTCCAAGCTCAAGTTGTTCTATCGCCCCAAGGGCGTGCAGCCGAAGCGCGGCGAAGATGTCGGCCTCAGCCTGAACTTGCAACTCGATCCGGTGGCAAAGAAGATAGTGATCGATAACCCGACGCCTTTCCATGTCACGGTGGTTGGTTTCCTGGCTGGCGTGGACAAAATCAAAGTGCCGATGGAAACCGTCATGATCAGTCCGATGAGCAAGGTTGATGTGGCGGTAAAGGATTTCGGTTTCAGTAAATTGTATGTCTCGCACATGAACGATTTCGGTGGCCAGACAGATTCCGAATTCAGTTGCAGTGCGAATGTGTGCAAGGGCGTGCAGCCATGAACGTCGCAGCTTGCCGGATGAGATGGCATGGCGTCCGATGGTTCCGATTGCTGCTGTTGTGCTGCGCCTGCTTTTTTGCGCATTCGGCCTCAGCTTTGCAATGCAGTTCCCTGACCGACGGCAGCTATCTGACGGAATCGATCGGACCGGTATCGGTGCCGGATTCTGTTCCTGACGGTACGATCATCTGGTATTCGAAAACCCACACTGTTCCAGCCAGATGCTGGAAGGTACGCGACCAGCATTTTGCCGAAGACGATCCTATTTATTTCTACGGCAATCCGGCAAATTTGAATACGCAGGGCTGGGGCATCGAATTCGGCTTGTTGTACAAAGGGGTGTACGCTTGGGATGGCGACTGGAGCTCCACCCCGCGCGCCGGCGTTTTTACCGGGTTCACCTCTCCCGGGTGCCCCGGCGCAGCCAACGATGCAGACATGCTGGCGTGTTCATTGGTGCAGCCAGCCATCACGTTTCAGGTAGTTATCCGCAAGCGCGGCTTGCTGCCGTTTCAACGACCGCCGCAAGATACCTATGATGTATTCCAGTTTGACGGCGCGTATGGATTGAATGGCGGCGCCGGCAATCCCTTTGGCAATTTCCGCTATCAGTTGAGCGGCTTGCAAAACATTGTCGGCACGCCTTGTACCGTGGATGTAACGGTGACGCCAGAGCCGGGAATCATCGATTTCGGGCAGGTGCAAAAAACCACCACGGGCTTTTCGCCGCCGAATCCGACCAAGCCGTTCAGCCTGGCGCTGGATAAGCAATGCAATAGTCCGATCAATGTCGGCGCCTATTTCAATACCGCCAACCAGAGTGGACCGAACACGATTTTGCCGGCCGGCGATAGCCAGTTCGGGATACAGATAAAAGATGGCGGCGGCAATCTGCTGCCCATCAATGAACCGTTTCCCCTGGCGAATTTTGCGGCCGATGTGAGCCATATCGATGTGCCGTTCAGCGCGACGATGGTGCCCCTGGGGGATCCGAAAATCGGGCCGTTTGAAGCGATCGTGGTGGTGCAGATTATTTATTACTGATTCGCCAATGTTACTTTGCTAGGCGGGAGTTGTTTTTAACATTAAATGTCATTTCCATATTGCATCTTTGCGGTATAGTTTTAACAGACTTACCAAACACGGATGATCGGTGTTCGGTTATTTCCTTGAATGTCAATTGCCATTTGATCATGGTTATGAGGGCGCACAAACGTCATGCTGAGGTCTGCCGACAATCCGATCCGTATCGCCTTGCTTGACGACCACGCGATCGTCCGCCATGGCATGCTCGTCAGGTTGTCCAAGGAAGCCGATTTCAATGTGATCGGGGTATATGCCACAGGGCGCGAAATGATCAGCGGTTTGCGCAACGCGCCGGCGGATGTACTGGTGGTCGATTATTCCTTGGGGCCGACCGAGATTGACGGCATCAACCTGCTGCAGCTGCTGAAGATCAAGTACCCGCTGTGCAAGATACTGGTTGCCTCTGCCCACAGCAGTTCAGCCACGGTAGAACTGGTGATGCGTGCCGGCGCCAGGGGCTTTGTCGACAAGGCGCATCAGCTGTCCACCCTGGTCGAAGCGATTCGCGTGGTTGCCGATGGCGGTGTTTACGCGGATGCGGTTGAGCAAGCGCCGTTGCCTCGGCCGACGCCGCTGGCTCGGGATGGCACGCTACAACCGGTGAATAGTATTTCACCGGTCCCGGCCGCGCAAAAAAATCAAGCGCTGTCGCCGCGTGAGCGTGAGGTCATCCGTTGTTGCCTGGACGGCATGTCGGTGATTGAAATTGCCAAGAAGTTCTCTAAAAGCCGGAAGACGATCAGCACCCAGAAACAATCGGCCATGAGCAAGCTGGGCCTGCAAAGCGACAACGAGTTATTTGCCTTGCGCGATCGCGGCAACGATTTTTGAACGGAGCGGCTGATCAAGCCTGTTTATACAGTGGGTTCGGACAAATCCGATATACGCCTTATTTTCCCTGAGGCAGAATGATTCCGGCAGTCAATTTTTCGCAAACAAGGCTGGCGCATCCGCAATCTGCTGCGTCCGATACCGAGCGGCGGTAATGAATTTATCTAGGGATTTTTGAATATGGACTGGACCGCGGCAAGCCCGTTGCGCATTGCATTGCTGGACGATCATGCAGTAGTGCGGCATGGCTTGGTTGAATTGTTGAGCGAAGAGTCTGATTTTCGGGTGATCGGCGCGTTCGCCAATAGCCGCGAAATGATGGCGGTGTTGCGCACCAAGCCGGCCGATTTGCTGCTGGTGGATTATGCGCTGGCGCCGGACGATATCGAAGGCCTGAATCTGATACGGGCGCTGTGCATCCGTTTTCCGGAAAGCAAGATCCTGGTCGCGTCCGCACATTACAGTCCGGCCACGATCGCCTTGGCCTTGCGCGCCGGCGCACGTGGCTTTGTCGGCAAGAACCAGCCGCTGACCGATCTCGTCGGCGCGATTCGCACGGTCGCACGCGGCCGGGTCTACCTGGACCCTGAACTGGCAATTGAATTTGCCTATCTGCTGTCGGACGTCGCGGTGCAGGATGCGGTGGCAGAGGCTGCTTCCGAGGCGAACGAGGATCCGCTGATCCATCATGCAGAGCTGTCGCCGCGCGAAAGAGAGGTGCTGCGCTGCTGCCTCAACGGCATGTCGGTGACTCAGGTGGCCGAGAAATTCGGCCGCAGCACCAAGACCATCAGCACGCAAAAGCAATCGGCGTTCCGCAAGCTGGGGATACGCACCGACAACGAACTGTTCAAGATGCACCGGCAGTTGGGAATGCTATGAGGAGGATGTTCCATTTCCTTTTGTGGCTAGCTTCCATCTCGTTCTGCCTGACGCCGGCCTATGCGGAAACGCCGAACGCGACATTGTTTACCGCCGGGGAACTGGCCTGGATTGCGGCACACCCTGTGGTACACATCGCGGTCGACCCGGACTGGCGGCCGTTGGAATACGTTGAGCACGGCGTGCACAAAGGTTTGACAGCGGAATACCTGGAGGCGATTGCTCATCTTACAGGTTTGAATTTCCAGCTGGTGCCGGGCCAGAGTTGGGCCGACGCGCAGAAGGCGCTGATCACCGGACGAATCGACTTGTTGCCCGCCGTATCGGCGCAATTTGCAACGCCATCGCTGTCCGCCATCACCACCTTCAGCGAACCGTATTTTGTCGGCTCGACGATTATCGTCACCACCGAGGCGGAACCGATCATCTTCGATGCGCGCAAGCTGAACGGCAAGACCGTGGCGATCAAAGGCGGCGGTGTCTATGAGCGTTTGTTGCGCGCCCAGTTTCCCGAGATTCACCTGCTGCCCCTGCAGAGTCCTGAGGCGGCGCTGCAGGCCGTGGCCGATGGCCGTGCCGATGCGGCGGTCGGGGTCGATACGGCCATGCACCCGCTGCTGCGGCGTAAATACCTGGGCACTTTGCATATTTCCGGCACCATCGGCGAGCTGCCGGTCACGGTGTCAATGGGAGTGCGCAAGGATCTGCCCGAGCTGGCGTCGATCGTGCAGAAATCGCTCAACACGCTGACCGCCAAGCAAACCGACGACATGATGGACAAGTGGCTGGAGAGCACCGACTACGGCGCACCCTCCTGGAGCACCCTCCTGCAGTACTACAGCACGGAATTGACCTTTCTTCTGATCACGATTGTACTGATCCTGATATTCGCCCAGCGCGCCAGGGTAGCGCGCCGGCAAGCGGTAAAAAGCGAACAGGCCAAGACCCGGTTCCTGGCCGTAATGAGCCACGAAATCCGTACGCCGATGAACGCCATCCTGTCGTCGATGGAACTGCTGCAGCGCTCCAGGCTGGATAAGCGCCAGCACGAGTTGGCCGACCTGGCAGGATCGGCCGCCGAAACCTTGCTCAACTTGCTTGATGATGTGCTGGATCTGTCCAAACTGGAAGCCCGCAAACTGCAGCTGGAAGCCATGCCCGCCGATATCGCGGCGCTGGTGCAGCAGGCCATCGACATGATGCAGATCAAGGCGCATGAAAAGCAATTGACGATACAGCTGCTGTTGCCGGCGCCGGTCGAGGTGGATGTGTTGATCGATCCTACGCGGGTGCGGCAGGTATTGCTCAACTTGCTGTCAAACGCGGTCAAGTTCACCGACCGCGGCGGCGTCACCGTGACGATCCGGCTGCTGGGAGACTTGCTGGCGTCGACATCCGGCATGACGTTGCAAGTGACTGTCAGCGACACCGGTATCGGCGTTTCGCCTGAGCAGCAAAGGCGGCTGTTCCAGCCGTTTTCCCAGGCCGACAGCTCGACCACGCGGCGCTATGGCGGCACCGGCCTGGGACTGGTGATTTGCCGTGAACTGATCGAAAGCATGGGCGGCTCGCTGACCCTGCAAAGCGAAGTCGGCAGCGGCACCGCCATCAGTTTTTCCATTCCCGTCACAACCCGGCAGCGTGCGGCAGCTGCGACGCCGCCGGCGATCAGCGCGGAGTCCGTGCCGGACGCTGTGACAGGAGTCGTCCGGCCGACGATCCTGGTGGTCGACGACCATCCCAATAATCGCCTGGTGATCCAGCGCCAGCTGGAAGAACTTCAATGCGACGCCGTGCTGGCGGAAGATGGACCGACCGCATTGACGCTGTCCGCCGCCAGGCAGTATCCATTGATACTGCTGGACTGTTATCTGCCGGGCATGGATGGCTACCAGGTTGCGCGCACGATCCGTAAGCGAGAGCAGGGCGGCGCCCGGCATCAGCCGATTATCGCCATCTCTGCAGCGGTCGATCCAGAGCATGTGCAACGCTGCATGGAAAGCGGCATGGATGGCGTGCTACGCAAACCGCTGCGGCTCACCGAACTGAAAGGCATCATCGAAGCCTGGTGCGATGTCGAACTGAATTCTGCCCCGCGCCAGCCAAGTCCGTCGTCAATAGATTCGGCTGAGCTGTTTCGCACCAGCACCCGGCAAGATCTGGCGGATATCCAGCGTACCTTGCATAGCGGCGACTATCAGCTGATGGCGCGCTATGTCCATCGTCTCAAGGGCGCTGCAATGATCGCCGACATGCCGGCGATCGTGACGGCCAGCGAGCAGATAGAAATCCTTCTTGGCGGCCTGCCTGCGGTAGATGTCGCCGCGCTTAGCCGCGCCTGCTCTGCGCTGGACGACAGTCTCGCGCATAGTTGACAGCGGGATTCCGCTGCGGATCGTGGTCGCCGGATACGCTGACGCTACGTCCTATATTTTCAGACTTATCTTATATCACTTGACGTTGTGGGCCGCTAGAATGCTAAGCCTGAGCCTCGGATAGATCGCCATACACTTTGTTTCTGTAGCGACATGACCAGTCGTTACCGGAAGCCGATTACAGTGATTGACGAAAGAGGCGATTAGCACAACCAAAAAATTTTCTAGAGGCCGTCACGATGAATGAGGTACAGACACAGGAAGTGAAACTTCGGGATGACCAATGGCAAATGCTGGAGCCTATGCTGACCGGCAAGCAGAGCGATCCAGGCGCACGTGCAAAAAACAATCGCCTGTTCATCGAAGCTGTTCTTTGGATTGTGCTGAACAAAAGCTTGTGGCGTCATCTGCCGCAGCAGTTCGGCAGTTCCAGTACAGTCTACATGCGCTTCAGGCGCTGGACCGAGTGCGATTTCTGGCGTCAGCTGGCGCAAAGCAAGATGGAAGATCGCGAGCTGGTATTGATGCTGGAGCAGATCGTCGAGTATGGCGACATGTATACGCAACGCATCGAACAACGCATGGTCAGGAAAGCCCGCAAGGCCATCTACAAATCCGCCATCGGCGCCGCGAAGGCCATCAAGCCGACCCGTCGCGCGCAATGTAGCGGGGACGAGTCGACATTGCATTGGGTCGGGCTGGTGACTTCCTGATTTATTAAGTTCGAAGAAGTCTGCACTAAATGCTGTTTCGAGCCGCCATTTGGCTGCTGTACCAGATGTAACCAGGGCTTTACGAGGGTGGAAGCAACGCAAAATCCCCGCCCTCATAGAAATTCACACGAAGAACTAGCAAAAATAATAAACTGCAGCTATAATTCGTCCCCTGTTGGGGCGTTAGCTCAGCTGGTAGAGCAGCGGACTCTTAATCCGTAGGTCGTGTGTTCGAATCACACACGCCCCACCAACAGTTTCAAGGCTTCCCGAGCAATTGGGGAGCCTTTCTACTTTCTAGGGTGTGCGTTTTTCTGCCGTCGCCGCACAAATCTTCTTTCCTACCGCGTCTGCCAATTGATCTGTGACCAAATGGGCATGCCACCTAGTGGAAACGCTTGACATGTGGCCCAGCACCGCACCTACAGTAAATAGGTCGACATCGGAGTTGATCATCTCCGAAGCGGCCCCATGTCGCAGGTCATGAAGACAAGCGCATATCATCCCGGCCGACCACGGGTCTCCACGTAACATCTCGTAACGTACCTTACTGTTGCCGGGTAGTTTCAAACCGGGGGTCAGGCGTTCAATAAAAACATCGTTACAGGAATACAAAATGAAAAAATATCTCATTATCGTCGCAGGATTAATGACAAGTGCCACCCTGATGATGGCCGCAGGTCCGGTCATGGCAGGAGGTGTGGACGTAGACGTGAATATTGGCGTTCCCGGCATCTATCAACCGGCACCGGTCTATGTTCAACCGCGCCCTGTGTATGTTCAACCGGCACCGGCCTACGTCGAACAACGACCATATTATGTTGAACGTGAACGTGAGCACGAATGGCGCGAACGTCAGGCACGGGCACGTCAATGGCGTGAAGAGCATCGAGATGAACGCTATGACCGTCGCGACGACCGGCGTGACGATCATGACGACCGCCGTGACCATGATCGTGGCGAACATCGCGGTCACGACGATTAATCATTGATTGGCACGTCGCGCTGGAACAGAATGCAAGTGTACAAAAGGACTTTCTCGCGGAAGCCCTTTTTGTTTTGCAGAATCGTTCACGCTTTGTTTGCGTTTTTGCCCTGCTGGCATCATTGCGTCTCTGGATGGATGTTCTCCGACCGGATATGAGTTAAGCCCGCACCGTTGATTTGTTGCTTTAGTTACAGACAAATACAATTTTTCAGTCATCATTCCACCGTCCTTTAACGTTTAGCGGGTAACAACCGCGATTAACTTGCGCTTGTGTCTTCACATAGGAATCTTCATCTTGCTTGAAAATTTCCTATTTACAATAATGTCGAGGAGCAAGTGCCGTTGAAAACAGGGAGTGAGAGGTTTTACTTTAGGTTGAATGGCAATACCTATCCACGAGGACGCTAATATCATGAAATTCACAACATTAATCCCAGCTACTATCGTGGCGCTTGCCTTGGGTGGCTGCGTGGTGGCGCCACCGGTTGCGCGCCCGGTTTACGTTGCGCCGCCAGGCGTGGTGTATATCGCACCGACTTACGCGATACCTGGTCCTGGCTACGTCTGGGCCTATCATTCGCACTATGGCTGGGGCTGGCACCACCCGCAATACGGCTGGCATCGCGGCTGGCGCTGATAGTTGGTCTGATCGCTGTGGCTGAGCGTCCCAATCGTCTCGCGCAGTCCAGCATGACTTAGGTCGAAAAAACCACTGTCGGGTCCTGTCGTTTTGCGAGGCAGGATCCGTCAGTGGTTTTTTTCGCCTGACGGAAGTCAAGGTTAGATAAATATAGCTGCGATAGCCTGCTCGATTTTTTCTTCAGTCATTCAGTAGACACGCGGCAGGGGGGGACGTACACTTCGTTGTTTTTTGGCAATATTAATCACGAATTTGCCGATACCGTCACCCAACCCTCTCCATCACGCCGCAATGCCGCCAATCTCGCAAGCCGCCGCCAGCAAATCACATAGAAACAATGGCCTGGATACGCTGCGCGCAGCGGCCATCATCCTGGTGTTCATGTATCACTATATGGTGTTTGTCAGCCATGAAGCGACATTCGGCTGGGTCAGTACGATAGGCTGGGTCGGGGTCGACCTGTTCTTTGTGCTGAGCGGCTATCTGATCAGTAATCAGATTTTTGCCGGCGTCGCCAGAGGGCAGCAGTTGTCGCTCAAGAATTTCTACGCGCGCAGATTCTTGCGGACGCTTCCCAATTTCTATGTCGTGCTGGGTTTGTATTTCCTGTTTCCGGCGGTAATGGGCGGGAACGCGCCGCCACCGCTCTGGCGATTCCTGACGTTTACGCAAAATCTGTGGCTGCAACCGGGCACGGCATTTTCACATGCATGGTCATTGTGCATCGAGGAGCAGTTTTATCTCTTGCTGCCCGCAGTGGTCATCCTCGCCGCGCGTTATGGCAAATCGATCAGGCTGGCCTGGATCGCGCTGGCGGCGCTGATGGTGGCCGGGATCACTCTGCGTAGCTTGTTGTGGCTGCACTATGGGCGGCAAGCGGGCGGGGCGATCGGAGGCTACTATCCGAATGTCTACTATTCCAGCTTTTGCCGGTTTGACGAGTTCTTGCCTGGCATCGGCGTGGCGATCCTGAAAAATTTTCACCAGGATGCCTGGCAAAGAATCCTGCGCCGCGGCCAGGCGATATTGCTGGCGGGTGTGCTGACCACGGCGCTGCTGTTCTATATGGTCGTCAATTACTATGCGATCGATGGTTATGGTTACGGCTACTTCATGACGGGTTTCGGCTATTCGCTGCTTGCGCTTGCCTTTGCGTTGCTGGTTGCCGCGGCGCTCAGTCCCGTCAGCTACCTGTATCGCTGGCGGATTCCCGGCGCCGCCCGGCTCGCCGCATGGTCGTATGCGATCTATCTGGCGCACAAGCCGCTGGCCATGATCGTACACAAGATGCTGGCCGGTGCCGGTCTGAATGCCGTTGCCGAAGTGGCTTTGATTGTGGCGTTGAGCATCGCCGCCGGGTGGTTGCTTTACCGGCTGGTTGAAACACCGTTCATGAAGCTGCGCGATGTCCGCTATCCAGGCAACTTCGCGGCCGACGTTACATCATCTTTGCCCCTCAAAGCCGCGGCGTAGAGGGTAGCGCTGGGAGTGGTGCCGGCAGCGACGCCGGCCGCCAGGCCGCGCCAGAAATTTTCCTCCCGCGCATGGGACAGAGGAGACATGAAGCTGACGGAGGCGCCTCCTGCCAGGCAATCGACAAGCACCTTAACTATTTCATGGACTACTTGTCCACTGCAGGCCCGGCCACCCGGGTGTGTTGGGAGGTCCAGTTGACTTCCCATGTCTTGCCACCATCCGCCGACATCGACTGTTCCCAACGGGCGCTGTTCGGCGTGATATCAAACCATTTGTAGCGCACCCGCACCACTTTACCGTCCAGCGTATCGTCGCCTTCAAAGACGCCCACGCCATCGGCAAATTTGCCCACCACCGGCGCCAGTAGCGTGCCAGCCTGGTCCAGGCCGCCGGTCTTGTTGTCTATCCAGAAAATGCTCCAGAGTCTGGTCTCGGGGCTGAAGATGCGCAACGACATGCCGACGAAACCGGGACGCCAGTTGAGCGGCCGGAAATCGTCGTAGTCGCCGATGCCGCCCGGTAGCGCATAGGCGGCCTGGTCGGCTTCAAAGGTTTCCCACTTGGTCGATCCTTGCAAGCGTCCCACCAGCCGGTGGTTGACGACATGCCAGCGGCCGAGGATGAAATCGAAATCGTGTGCGCTTTCGGCGCTTTGTTCCGTGCTGTTCATGACGGTCTCCCCGGTGGCGGCGCAGGCGCTGGTCAACGCTGCGGATAAACATAACGCCAGCACATGGCATGTCTGGCGAAATTTGACTGGCAGTGTCACGCAAGTGTTCATTTTTACCCCCCTTTGGTCATGGTGTGTCTGCACTGTAAACGCTAAACAGGGCATTATTCGCCCTATTAAATCAGGACTTGTTTTGCTGTCCGCCGGAGTGGGGCGGCGATTGATTCGATGTATCATTCCTTTGCCAAAGACGTACAGGATATTGATGGAGCCCGCCGCAGGCCGCCTGCTGCAGCGCGCAAAAACTATCTGCCAGAGACGATGCCGACACTATGCCGACGCCACTAAGCGCCAAGATTGATGCTATTTACCGTAGTGAATCGCGGCGCGTGTTCGCGACCCTGGTGCGCCTGCTGGGCGACTTCGACACTGCGGAAGAAGCCTTGCAGGACGCCTTCAAGGCCGCTATCGAACAATGGCCGCGCGATGGCATCCCCGACAAGCCGGCAGCCTGGCTGGTGTCGGCCGGACGCTTTAAAGCAATCGATGGCATCCGCCGGCGCGCCAGGTTCACCGCCTATGACGAAGTGGCCGAAACGATCGAGGCGATTGCCGATGAGACGCCGGCCTCGAACGAGCGCGAAGAGCTCGAAGACGACCGCCTGCGGCTGATTTTCACCTGCTGTCACCCCTCGCTGGCGCCGGATGCGCAGATCGCTCTCACATTGCGCGAAGTTTGCGGCCTCAGCACGGAAGAGATCGCCCGCGCTTTCCTGACTCCCGCGCCTACGCTGGCGCAGCGCATCGTGCGCGCCAAGGCCAAAATCCGCGACGCCCGCATCCCTTATCAAGTCCCGGGCCGCGATGAACTGCCGGCGCGGCTGGAGAGCGTGCTGCGCGTGATCTACCTGGTATTCAACGAAGGCTATTCGGCCTCCTCGGGCGCGACGCTGACCCGGCATGATGTATCGCAAGAAGCGATCCGCCTGGCGCGCCTGCTGCAAGAGTTGCTTCCCGAGCCGGAAGCCATCAGTTTGCTGGCGTTGATGCTGCTGCACGAATCGCGCCGCACTGCGCGTACCTCAGCCAGCGGCGACCTGGTGCCATTGGATGAACAAGACCGCACCGTGTGGGACGCCGGGCTGATTGCAGAAGGCTCGGCCCTGGTGCAGCGCGCCTTGTCCTCCGGCCGGGTCGGGACCTATTCGTTGCAAGCGGCGATTTCTGCGGTGCACGCGGATGCGCAGCAGGCTAGCGCCACGGACTGGGGCCAGATCGTCAGCCTGTATGACGCCTTGCTGCGGCTGGAACCGACGCCGGTAATCGCATTGAACCGGGCGGTGGCGGTCGCCATGCATCAGGGACCGCAGGCCGGGCTGGTCCTGGTGGACCAGCTGATCGCCGACGGTCACTTGCAAAATTATCATCTCGCGCATGCAGCGCAGGCGGATTTCCACCGGCGGCTGGGCCATGTTGCCAAGGCCCGCGCCGCCTATGAGCGGGCGCTGGCGCTGACCCGGCAAGAACCGGAGCGGCGTTTCCTGAACCGTCGCCTTGCCGCTTTAGCGTAATTCACGACATCCGGTTTGGATGAAAAGAAATAGGTGAACCGTTGTCGATTACGGCGTTTGCCGTTCGACTAGCTAGTGTAAACCTGGCAACGCACAGTCAACCCTGATTCAACGCCATCAACCGGAGACCACCATGAATTATCTATGCCTTGTCTATCTTGCACCGGACCAGCTGCATTCCTGCCCGGACCATGTCTGTTTCGCCTATGCCGAAGAACTGCGGGGGAGCGGGCATTTTATCGCCGCCCAGGCCCTGAAGCCGGTCGACAGCGCCACCACCGTTCGCATACGCAACGGCCATATGTCGCTGACCGACGGACCGTTCGCCGAAACCAAGGAACAGCTGGCGGGCTTCTACCTGATCGACGCCAAGGATCTCAACGAGGCGATCCATTGGGCTTCCAGGATTCCGCCGGCGCGTTACGGCAGCATTGAAGTGCGGCCGGTAAGAGAGCTGGATCTCTCCAGTCTCGCGCTTGCAACCGATGCCGGGTGAACCCTCGATGATTACCTGAAAGGCAATATCATGCACAAGCAAATCTATGTCAATCTGCCGGTCCGCGACCTGCCGAGATCCGTGGCGTTCTTCCAAGGCCTGGGCTATACCTTCGATGCAAAATTCACCAATGACCAGGCGGCATGCATGGAGCTGGGCGAGAACCTGTACGTCATGCTGCTGGTCGAAAAATTCTTCGAAACATTTGCTAAAAAACCCGTCAGTGACGCCACCAGGCAGACCGAGGTGCTGATCTGCGTTTCTTGCGACAGTCGCGCGCAAGTAGACAAGCTGGTGGCCCTGGCATGCACCTCGGGCGCCCGGAAAATGAAAGAGGCGCAGGATTATGGCTTCATGTACAGCAATGGTTTCCACGATCTGGACGGCCATGTGTGGGAAATGATGTATATGGAACCGGAGGCGGCTGGGCAGGCGACATCTCCATGCACCCAGAAGGATGTAAAAGCATAATCCGGCCGGCTTTCTGTGCCGGGCACTTCCCGATCCACTTAGAGGAATAGGAAAAATGCAAAAAATCTGTCCATTTCTATGGTTTGACGGCAGGGCTGAAGAAGCCATGAATTTCTACACGTCGATTTTCAAGGATGCCAAAGTCGGCAACGTCCAGCGTTACGGCGAAGCAGGGCCGGGACCAAAGGGTAGCGTCATGTCTGCCGCCTTCCAGTTGCACGGCCAGGACTTCATTGCCCTCAACGGCGGCCCGCAATTCAGCTTCACACCGGCCATCTCGTTCTTCGTCAACTGCGTAGATCAAGCAGAGGTGGATGCGCTGTGGGACAAGTTTTCTGAAGGGGGCGAGCCGCAGGGATGCGGCTGGATCAAGGATAAATTCGGCCTCAGCTGGCAAGTTATTCCCACCGCGCTGGGCGAGATGTTGCAAGACACAGACAAGCAAAGGGCGCAGCGAGTCATGCAAGCCATGCTGAAAATGGTCAAGATTGACGTCAAGGTGCTACAGCAAGCCTACGATCAGCAATAAATCTCGCCTGTTCGCGTGCTTGCCCGAGCACCGGATCGGGCTTACGACGCCGGCGCTACCTTGCCAGCGGGCGCAGTTGTTGTCATCTGCGCTCGCCATTTTTTCAAATACTGGTCAATCAGGGCCGTGTGATATATCTGCGGTTCGGAATGGAGCACTTTGCCGTCTTTGCCGGCGGCCTTGATATCATCGTTTTCCCAAGTCGCAACCAGTGTCTTGGCCTTATCGAATGCTTCGTCAAAAGACGCGCTGCCTGGCAAGGACTTCTGGAAAAACGCTTTGCCAAAATAAGTGAAGTCATTGTCGTCGGCGCAACCGAAAGAAGTACGGTCGCTGCGCGCGGCGGCAATCACCATGGTGCGATCATCTTTTAGCGGATCTATGAAACCACCCGCGTAGCAGGCAGAGACGACGATGACCTTCCAGCGGATTCCCGATTCGGATAATAATTTCCCCAATTCCGTGGCTTCTAGGTTGCGCAAGCTCATGCCGTTTTGCGCCAGCGACAGTTCGTGATTTTGCGAGCCGTGACTGGTCAGGTAGAGAAACAGGATGTCGTTCTCCTTGTCCATCTTGGCGGCGATGGCATTCAGGCTCTCACGGATGCTGGTGACCGTCGCCATCGGTTGCTCGGCGACCGTGTTGCGGCTGTTCACCAATGCCATCGAACGTCCCTGCGTGCCGAAATCATGATCGAACTGTTTGCGTACAAAGTCCGTTTCGCGATGAAACACCTCCTGGGAACCGTCTCCCGCGACAGCCAGCAGATACAGATTGATCTTTCCGGGGGCATGCGGCGCAACGGCGGCCAGGGTTTTGTCGAGCAGTGGCCGCTGGTTGTATAGCGCGGTTTCAATATTGACGCTAGCTTGATTTTCAGCGCCCTTGTTTTCCAGTTCGCCATCGCGCCAGATGCCGATGTCTTTGCTGCGGCCGTCTTTTTGCGGCGCGGCGTAGGTAAGGATGCCGCCGCCTTCAAACATATTATGCGCAAAGCCGCCCTTATATTCGTCCCCGTCGGCGTTCCGGTAAATACCCATGCCGGCGAATTCCCCATTCTTGAAATAGCCCTCGTAGCGGCTGCCGTCTTTACCGACGAAGCGGCCCGGTCCGTTCAGGGTGCCACCATCAAATGTGCCGTCATAGGTATTGCCGTCGCCATCGGTGAACCTGCCGGGGCCGTCAGGGCGCCATTTCTTGAAGCTGCCGGCATGGCGTGCGCCTTTTTGCATCTGGTGAATCCCGTAGCCGGTGAATTCCTGGCTGTCAAATTCACCTTCGTAGTATTCTCCGGGCCGGGCATCGTAGCGGCCTTGGCCCTGGAAATGTCCATCCGCGAACTGGCCGGTATATTTGCGGCCGTTCTTGTACGTCAATTCACCTTTTCCGGAGAATTTCCATTTTTTGAATTCGCCAATGTACTCCTCGTCTTGGCCAATCCACTTTCCAATACCGTTGATCGAGCTATTGCTGAAGGAACCCTCATAAACCGAGTCCTCGGACGCGATGTATTTTCCTGGCCCGTCAAATCCGCCGTTCAGGAAATGGCCGACATAGACCGATCCCTTCAGATCGACCATTCTGCCTTGACCGCTTCTACGGCCGGCCTGATATTCGCCTTCGTATTGGAAGGTGGACCGGGATGTGAATTTCCCTTTCCCGGAAAATAATCCCCTATCAAAGTTGCCCTCGTAGGCATCGCCATTCGTCCACTCGATTTTCCCTTTGCCTTGCAGTTTGCCGTCCACCAACGGCCCATAATATTTGCCGCCATCCGGAGTCACCGCATCCGGGGCGACTGGCGCAGCGCTGGCGGTGGCGGTCATCAGGCAGGTGAGAACGGCAACCATGATCTTGCCGCTCGCAAACTTGAGGGTCTGGCCGAGACGGGTTGGGCGGGTGTTGAAGAAGATCCTGTACATGTGCTTTCCTGATGACTGAGCGATTCGCTGGCGTTGGTTGCAGTTTGGCAATTTATCACGGAATGTTGTTATTTAAAACAGGAAGATTTAGCCTGCTCGGAAACTGTCGTCGTCGCTCACGTGAAGTAGCTGGCATGACCTGTGTGCGATTAAAAAAATCGGTTAGCTGCCCGACCAGATGGTATTGACGTCCAAATAAAAAGCTCCGAATATGAGGTAAGCGACAGCAATCCGATAGATAAATTCGCCTTGGAGTTTCATGATGGACAACTCTCCAGATCCAAAAAAGAACCACCTGTTGGCAGCCTTGCCCGACTCCGAATGGCAACGCTGGCTGCCGCTGCTGGAATCTGTCGAACTGCCGCTCGGCCGGGTGCTGTACGAATCCGGAAGCACCCTGAGTTATGTGTATTTCCCGACGACCGCCATCGTCTCCTTGCTATACCTGCTGGAAAACGGGGCTTCCGCCGAAATCGCAGTGGTGGGCAACGAGGGCATCGTCGGCGTTTCGCTGTTCATGGGCGGCGAATCCACTCCCAGCCGCGCGGTAGTGCAAAGCGCCGGTCACGGCTTCCGGCTGCAGTCGCGGGCCATGAAAGAGGAATTCAACCGCGCCGGTCCGGTGCTGCATCTGCTGTTGCGCTATACCCAGTCGTTGATCACGCAGATGACCCAGACCGCCGTATGCAACCGTCACCACACGCTGGACCAGCAGTTGTGCCGCTGGCTGTTGCTGAGCCTGGACCGCTTGCAGGGCAACGATCTGGTCATGACGCAGGAGCTGATCGCCAACATGCTCGGCGTCCGCCGCGAAGGGGTTACCGAGGCTGCAGGCCATCTGCAGCAAGCCGGGCTGATCAGCTATTCGCGTGGGCACATTACGGTGCTGGACCGGCCGGGGCTGGAGTTGCGCACCTGCGAATGCTATGCGGTGGTGAAGAAAGAATGTGACCGTCTGCTTCCCGATAAGCAGGCAATCTGATTCCGCGTCGCATTGTCCTTGCCAAGCACCGGCAATGTCATGCCTGCGCTGCCAGCCGGCTCAACGCATTCAACTAAGTTCCCGCTATGTGTGCTGGCAGACAGTCGGCCGTAATTGCTTGATGCACACTGTTAGTGCTACCCAACATTGCATTCGCCAATAACGCACTCTCCGCCTGTTTTGTTGTTACAGGCGGAGCGGCAATATACCGGAGAACTAGTTTGGGCCCCGTCGAGAATCATCTTATCGAGCTGCTCCCGCGTAAGGATCGTTCGCGATTGCTTGCCGTTAGCGAGCTGCTGCAACTGGAATCCGCCGAGGTATTGTGCGAGCCGGGCAAGCCGATTCGTCATGTGTATTTTCCGGTTGAAGCGTCGATTTCACTGCTCGCCCTGATTGACGGCAGCCCCGGCGTCGAAGTCGGGATGGTGGGACGGGAAGGCATGCTGGGCGTGCAGATGATCCTGGGCGTGGCGCTGGCGACGGTGCACGCTGTGGTGCAAAGTCCTGGCACCGCATTGCGTATCGCCGTTAACGATTTCCACAATGAACTGGCACATAGCCAGGCTTTGCAGCGCGGCATGAACACCTATCTTTACGTCCGCCTGGCGCAGATGACGACATCCGCGGCTTGCCTGCGTTTCCACCTGATTGGTCCGCGCCTGGCGCGCTGGCTGTTGATGAGCCAGGACCGGGTCCATGCCGACAGCTTCCATGTCACCCACGAATTCCTGGCGGCCATGCTCGGCGTGCGCCGCGAAGGCATCACCACCGCCGCGAGCGCGTTGCAGCGTAGCGGCCTTATCGCTTATCGGCGCGGCTATCTGACTGTACTTGACCGGCATGGACTGGAAGCGGCCGCATGTGGCTGCTACGCGGCCGAGCGTGAAGCTTATTCGGCGATGCTATGCTGAATGACCAGCGCTAGAGCAGAAAGAGACGCTTCCTGCTCTAGACGTGACAAAGGCAGGCTCGCGCGAACCAAGCCTGCCGAATCTCACCTGCCGTCGGCTATTAGCGCTTGCCGGCCTCGTTGCCGATCACGCCGCCGACTGCTGCGCCGCCGACCGTACCCAGCGCGCTGCCACCGGTCAATACCGCGCCGCCAATTGCGCCTACACCGGCGCCGATCGCGGTATCCTGGCCGCGCCGGGACATACCGTCACAGGCGCTCAAGCCTAACGCCATCATCAAGGTAATCGCACTGACTGCCAATTTTTGTGTCGTTTTCATCGGAACACCTCTTTGTCAAAATAATTTCCAGTTATAGGGAAATGCCTACACCCTGGTCTCCAAAGTAGTCTTAAAAATGCACTTCGTCGGTACGCTGGCGCACCTAAGGCAGCGTTGTGTTGCTGCCTGTGCGTCTGCCAATCAAGGATGCGCATGCCAGCTTACATTTCCAATTTTGCATCGAGAACAACCGTTGCATTCAGCAGCTTGGAGACCGGACATCCCACCTCGGCTAAAATCTGCAGATAAATTTTCAGGCGGTTGCCACGGTGATGCATTCGTGGCAGCATATTCGACGTAACTTCTCATCGTTCGCAGTCATCACCGGGAGTATCAGGCAATGAATATCGACGAACTAAAATCAGTAGCGCGCGCCATCGTGGCGGCCCAGAAGGGCATTCTTGCCGCAGACGAAAGCGGCCCGACGATCAAGAAACGCTTTGATTCAATCAAGCTTGAATGCAGCGAAGAAAATCGCCGCCGTTATCGCGAAATTCTATTTACCACCGTAGGCGCCGAGCGCTATCTGGGTGGCGTCATCCTCTACGATGAAACACTGCGGCAGAGCAGTGCAGAGGGGATACCCTTCGCCGAATTATTAACCCGCCGCGGCATCATCCCTGGCATCAAGGTTGACGGCGGCGCCAAGCCGCTGGCCTTGCATCCGGGCGAAAAAATTACCGAAGGGTTGGACGGTTTGCGCGAGCGTTTACAGGAGTATGCGCAACTGGGAGCGAAGTTTGCGAAATGGCGTGGCGTCATCGAGATCGACGCCACTGACATTCCCAGCAGCTACGGGATTCGCGCCAACGCGCATGCGCTGGCGCGTTATGCCGCCTTATGCCAGGAAGCCGGTATAGTGCCGATCGTCGAACCGGAAGTATTGATGGATGGCGCACATGATCTGGCGCGCTGCGAAGCGGTAAGTTCGCAAGTATTGCAAGCCGTGTTTGACGAGCTGGCGGCGCACGGCGTTGCGCTGGAGGGTATGCTACTGAAGCCGAACATGGTTATCGCCGGCATGAATTCTCCGCAGCAGGCGGGCACCCGCGAGGTTGCCGAAGCCACGATGCGTTGCCTGAAGCAGCATGTACCGCCGGCAGTGCCAGGTATCGTCTTTCTTTCTGGCGGACAAAGCGCGGAAGATGCTACCCACCATTTGAGCGCCATGAATCAGCTTGGTCCGTTCCCGTGGCAAGTCAGTTTCTCCTATGGCAGGGCGCTACAAGCGCCGGTGCTGGAGAGCTGGAAAGGATTGGAGCAGAATGTGGCGGAAGCACAGAAGATATTCTTGCGGCGTTGCGAGCTGAACAGCCTGGCGTGCGCGGGAAAATACAATAGCGGCATGGAGAGCGGCGCTATCTAGCAACCATTCTAGCCACCATGAATGTGAAACAAGTCCGCAAACGGGCTTGTTTCACGTAGGCTTATTGTGTTGCCAACTCAGCTTGCCTTGTTGCGTATCTTGGTCACCGTTTCGGCCCGCAAGCGAAATCCATCCGGCATGCCCGATCCGAGCAGCGGCTTCAAATACTGATGAAAGGCCTCGGTGACGTCGGTGCCGCTGGTGGCGATCAGGTCGTCTTCCATGACACGGGTTTTTCCAGCCACCACATCCAGCGCCATCAATTCATAATTGACAGAATATGAACCGTTGCGTTTGATGGCCACTGTGCCGTTACGTGCTTTTTGCACGGCAAACTGTAGTGCCTTCTCACCGACTTCGCGCGCTTCACGCTGGTCCACATCCGATACGCAGCCGGCAAACGAGCGTTGCAGATAGCCGAAGGTATCGCCGCGCACGCGCTTGATGTTCAGTTTCGACTTGATCTCTTCACATAGCAGATCTGCCAGCGCGCCGTTGCCGGACAATTGCACGTTGCCATGGTCGTCGCGTTCGACTGTTTCCGCCAGCAGGCTGGCGATCGGGGTCCCGGATTCATCGTGTATGCCTTCGGAAACTGCAATCACACAGCGCCCCAGGCGTTGATAGACTTCGTTCACATCGGCCAGGAATTTTTCCAGCACAAAGCTGCGTTCGGGCAGGTAAATCAAGTGCGGTCCATCGTCGGAAAATTTCCGCGCCAACGCTGAAGCCGCAGTCAGGAAGCCGGCATGCCGTCCCATCACTACGCCGACATAAACGCCGGGCAGGGCGGCATTGTCCAGATTGGCGCCGGCAAATGCTTGCGCCACGAAGCGCGCCGCCGATGGAAAACCCGGCGTGTGATCGTTACCGACCAGGTCGTTGTCGATGGTCTTGGGAATATGGATGCAGCGCAGCGGAAAGGCCAGTTTTTCTGCTTCCAGGCTGAGGATGCGCAGCGTGTCGGAGGAATCGTTGCCGCCGATATAGAAAAAATGATTGATCTGATGTGCCTGCAATACCTGGATGATTTCCTGGCAGTATTTGAGATCAGGTTTGTCGCGCGTCGATCCCAGTGCGGAAGATGGCGTGTTCGCCACCAGCTCCAGGTTGCGGCTGGTTTCTTGCGCAAGGTCGAGGAAGTCTTCATTGACGATGCCGCGCACGCCATTGCGCGCGCCATAGACCAGGTCGACATCGCGCACGCCGCGCGCCGCCAACACCACGCCCACCAGCGATTGATTTATCACCGCGGTGGGGCCGCCGCCTTGGGCGATAAGGATTCTTCTGGATTGCATTTGCCTGCTCCTTGGACCATCGTTGTATGGGCTGCTGCTGGGCTGTTACCCGCAGATTCTACCCCGATCGCGCGCCCGTGGCGAAACCCGGACCGGTGGCGCCGGTCCGATCCGCAATCCCGCTGTTACGCAGCCAGGTTTTTATCTGCCCCAGATTTTTTTATACTCGGTGCGGTAGCCGTTGTTGGGCTCGAAAGTATTTTTATCGCCGCCATGGAAAGCGATGTTCTGTTCCGTCACCAGATAGGCTGGCGTGCTGTAGGCGCTGGCCTTTTCGCCGGAAAATGCACGGTTCAGTTCATCGACGATCTGCCATCCTTGCTGGCCGAACGGCTCAGGTACGGTGGCGATTTGCTGGCTCTTGTTGCGGATGCGCTGATACGCGGTTTCAGAGCCTTCGCCAGCCGACAGCGTCTCGATCTTGTTGCTGGCAAGGATGGCCATCGAAGCCGGCGCCGCCAGCAGGTCGAGATAGCTGTCGTTGACGCCGATGATGTAGGTCCATTTTTTGCCGAAGCGTTGCTGCAACGATGTCAGCAAGGCCGGTATCTTGTCTGCGGCGGTAGTGATCGGCAAGGCTTCAACGCTGAGCAGGCTGCAGGTGCGGCATTGTTTGATGACGGCAGCCACTTCATTCGATTTTGCCTGCGAATACAGGCTGGCCGGATCGGTGAGCACCACCACGCCGGCCTTGCCGTTCGAGTTGACTACGCCAAGCAAGGCAGCGATCAGCGCTTCTTCCTTGGGATCTGCCGTGACATTCGAAAACAAGCCGTCGCTCGGCCCGATCCTGGTTGATGCATGCCAGCCGACCACGGGCACATTTTGCGTGTTGGCCGCATTCATTTCCTTCGGTTGTTCATTGGCGTCGATGCCGGCCAGCACGATGCCATTGGGCTTCAGCGCCAGGGCGCGGCTGAAGGCTTCCGCGTGCTTGCTGTCGACGCCCCAGCAATCGATCGTGAAGACTTCCCAGCCGGCTACCGCGGCCGCTTCCTGCACACCCTTGGAAACCCGCAAGACGCTATTGTTTTTGAGATTCGAGGCGATGACGACGATGAGTTTTTTCTGTGCCGCCATCTTGGGTCCGGTGATGGGGCCGTCCCAGCTGTTTTTGAAGGCCATCGCCTTGGCGATTTTGGCGTTGGCCCGGTTCAAGAAAGTAGTTGGATCTTCCTGTGCGAATGCTGAACCGATGAGACCGAATACAAGTGCTACCGTTACAAAATTAAAATTAAAATTTGTAATTTTCATTATTTTTTTATCCGGATGTTGACTGCATATTGTCGGAGCGGATTTTTCCCGCTTGTCTTCTTTTGCAAATTAATGCAAATTATTATTTGACAACAACTCCCTGTGCTACAACGCAACCATCTCCTTTCGTTAGCGCCTATGCCGCTTTCCCGTAAATCTGTCTCCATCGGAAAGGGCCTCGGCCTTGGCGTGCCTTAGCTTACGCAAAGGTTAAATCATTGTCTATTGGAAATCACTATTGCACCGCATGTAAAGCATTTTTCAAGCCAGGAACACAATGGATTTGTCTGCGGCGGCGCACCAATAAGGACATGATGCCTAGCCTGTCGCCAGATGCAAAAAGGGCCACCTCCACTATGGAAGGTAGCCCATTTACTGTCGTTGCGGTCGCGGGGAACCGTTGGTTCAAGTCAGCGCTGAAGTCACTTTCAACACTTCCTCGACGGTGGTCACGCCTTCCAGGACTTTCAGTGCACCAGCAAGTCGCAAAGGTTTCATGCCGTCGGCGATGCTTTGCTTTTTCAGTGCATGAATATCGGTTTCAGCCTGGATCATTTTGGAGAATGGCTGGGTGATGGTCAGCAGTTCATACAGGCCGGTGCGGCCTCGGTATCCGGTCTGGCGGCACTCCGGGCAACCTACCGGGTGGTATACCGCCGCCGGTTTCGGCAGGTTCCAGCTTTCCACCAGTGTCGCCCAGACTTCGTCGGCCACCTGGCCGTCCGGGCTTTTGCAATAAGTGCAGAGGGTGCGCACCAGGCGCTGCGCCATGATGCCGATCAGTGTGGTTTCCAGCAGATAGTACGGTACGCCCAGTTCCAGCAGGCGCATTACCGCTGACGGCGCGTCGTTGGTGTGCAGGGTGGAGAGCACCAGATGGCCGGTGAGGGCGGCCTGGATCGCCATTTCGGCGGTTTCCAGGTCGCGGATTTCACCCACCATGATGATGTCAGGATCCTGCCGCATCAAGGCCCGCACGCCATCGGCAAACGTCAGGTCGATGCCATGGTTGACTTGCATCTGGTTGAAGGATGCTTCCACCATTTCAATCGGATCTTCCACTGAACAGACATTGACTTCGGAAGTAGCCAGCGCCTTCAGCGTCGTGTATAGCGTGGTGGTTTTGCCGGAACCGGTCGGCCCTGTCACCAGGATGATGCCGTGCGGGCGCTTGGTCAGCGCATCCCAGCGCAAGGCGTCGTCGGTCGGGAAGCCAAGCTCGGGCAAGGTTTTTACCACTACCTCCGGATCGAAAATCCGCATTACCAGTTTTTCACCGAAAGCGGTCGGCAAGGTCGACAGGCGCAACTCGATTTCCTGGCCGCCGGCGGTACGGGTTTTGATGCGGCCGTCTTGTGGCCGGCGCTTTTCAATCACGTCCATCCGTCCCAGCAGCTTGATGCGCGCGGTCATGGCAATCATGACCACCGCCGGCACCTGGTATACTTGATGCAAGACGCCATCGATGCGGAAGCGGATCGCGCTGAAATCGCGCTTGGGTTCCATGTGGATATCGGAAGCGCGCTGTTCGAACGCATACTGCCAGAGCCAGTCGACGATGTTGACGATGTGCTGGTCGTTGGCGTCGACCTGCTTGTTGGTTTTGCCAAGCTCGACCAGCTGTTCGAAATTATTTCGCAACGCCAGATCCTGGCCGCCGGTCTTGTGCGCGCTCTTGATCGATTTCGCGAGCGTGAAAAACTGGGTGATGTATTGGGTGATGTCGAGCGGATTGGCGATCACCAGGCGGATATTGCGGCGTGTGATCTTGGCGATTTCCGCCAGCCATTCGGTGCGGAACGGTTCTGCGGTGGCGATCACCAAATCGGTCGCGCTCAGTTCGACCGGCAGGATATTGAAACGGGTTGCATAGCTGGCGGACATGACATCGGCCACCTTGGCAAAATCGATCTTGAGCGGATCAATCCGGTAGAACGGCATGCGCACCTGCTGCGCCAGCCACTCGGTCAGCCATTCCAGCGTGATGGCGCGGTGCGGCGGCAAGGCCGACTGCCGCTTGCATTGGGCGACGGCGCTCAGCGGATGGATGGCGATGGCAGCGTTGCGGAAAATCCCCTGGGCCTGGGTGTAAAAAGCCTTTACTTCGTTTTTATCGACCGTACCGTCGTTCAGCAGCCAGGTGAAAATCTGCTGCAGGTCGAGTACTTTGGGCGGAGCATTGTTCATTGCGATAGGAATATGGATTGATTAAATCGGCGCGCGCCGGCATGGTGTTCAGCGTAGTCTGCTACTGCGGCGAATGCCAGGTCTTGAGGCCGTTGACCCACGATTTGGCGGGCAGCTTGGTGGCGGCGGTAATTTCCGCCGCGCGTTCGTACCAGGCGCTGAAATCGACTTGCGGGGCTTTCTTGAAAGCGATGGCGATGACGTTGCCCTCGTGGACCTCTGGCAGGCACCAGACATCGTCGAAGGCAAACATCATGGCTTTCAGGTTCTTGGCGTAGCTGGGATGATCGCCGAACAGGTTGACTGTCATGATGCCGTCGTCGGTAAGGCAAGCCGCACAAGCGCTGTAAAATTCAGGCGTGTCCAACACCGGGCCGCGTGCGGTGGCGTCGTACAGATCGACCTGCAAAGCGTCGATGCTGCCATGATTCACCGGGTCCATGACGTAATCCATGGCGTCCATTTCAAACACAGAAAGTCGTTCGTCTTCAGGCGGCAGCTTGAACATGGAGGCGCAAATCGCCAGCACAGAAGGGTTCAGCTCGATTGCTGTTACTCGTGCGACGGGAAACTGGCGATAGCTGAACTTGGTCAGCGCCGCAGTGCCGAGGCCCAATTGCACGATGTGTTGCGGTTCCGGATTGAACAGCATCCACGCCATCATTTGCTGAGCGTACTCCAGCTCCGGCCAGTCCGGCTTGCGCAGCCGCATGGCGCCTTGCACCCATTCGGTACCGAAATGCAGATAACGCACCCCATCTTGTTCTGACAGGGTAACGGGGGCGAATTTCGGTTTGCGAGGTGGCTTGGGAGTGTCTTTTTTTGCAACGTCGGCGCGCTTGCCGGCGCTGGTCTTGCGCGGGCCGTCCATGCGGTTGGCGTCGGCTTCTATGGATTTGCGTTTGATCAGCATCAGTGAGTTATTCAGGCGAAATGTAAGCAGATATAAATATAGGGCAATGATACCGCGCCACAGCTGCAAATTTGGCTTAAATGTACTAAAACCCGGTTAGCAGACGCCGATTGCCAACCACCGGTGATCCAATCCTGATCAATCCCGATTTCCCCAATCTGGCCGCGGTTTGTCCCTGCAGCCGATGAACATGGATTTTTTGCGCGCATCGCGGCCCGGGCTGCGATCCTGGTCGTAGACGAAATAGCCGTCGCGGCCGCAAAGATCGGCGGCTTTCTTGTAGCAGGCGCGCCAGGATTGTTCGGCATCGGTGCATTCGACCAGAAAGGCGTCGCGGCCATCGGGGCCGGCTATGCGCTCGGCGGTCACGCATCCGCCGAGCGCGAGTAACAAGGGCAGCGTCAGCGAGACTGCATATGGTGACTGAGGCAGTGAGGATAATTTTTTCATGTGTTTTCTTGCGTCCCGTTTAAAGACTGAGGCCAAGAGAAACGCATGCTGAAAGCGTTACCAGTAAAGTGAGGACGGTGGCGGTGCGTAAAAGATGCTTGAGCAATGGCGACATGTTGATTCCTTGAGAGGTCAGAGCGGCTCATTCTAGAGAGTCATCGTCGCTCAAGGTTTGTCGAATTGTGGGGAATGTGTGCGAACTTTGTAATTGACGCAGCAGTGTGTCGATGTAGCGCGCTTGGTCAGGAAACGCGTTCTTGCAGCGTTATCCAGGCCGCGAGTTTTTCCGCATAAGGCTTGGTATAGGCCGGGCTGCTGGAAGGCAGCAGAATGATGCGGTAGCGTCCGGCCTGTTCGCCCAGTGCCTTTAATCCCAGCCTGGCAGCGGTGCCGCCATTGAAGGCGATGGTCTGCAGTTGCGGCAGCGTAGCGATCAGGCTTGGCAGGTCGTTATGCACGTGGTCACGGATATTGCTGTCCAGGCTGCCGTCGCGGAGGGCTTCGGCCACTACATCCCACAAGCCGATGCCGTGCGCCAGCAGCGCTTGCAGCCGCGCCGCATAAGGCAGCGCCGGCAAGTCGACGCCGATGACTTCCGTCAGCAGTTTCCAGAACCGGTTTTGCGGATGGGCATAATACTGGCTGTGCGCCAATGACTGCACGCCCGGCAGGCTGCCCAGGATAAGGGTATGGACTTGTTGATCGACGACCGGTGGAAAGCTGCGCTTGCGATTCATTTTTTCTTGCAAAGATTATCGTGATGTTTGCTGGCGAGGACGCAACTCTGACGGCTGGCGCCGGTCAAAGTGCAGTTAATCAATGTCTGATTATAATGCGCTGAGATGGGGCTCTGCGGTGGCCGGCGAGATCGCCTGCGCCGCCTTGTTTGGAAGCGCAAAAAATGAGGAAGAAAACATGTCGAAAGCAGTCATGATTATTACCGGCGGCAGTCGCGGCATCGGCGCGGCGACTGCCCATCTTGCCGCGGCACGCGGCTACGCAGTGTGCGTCAACTATGTGCACAACCGCAGCGCTGCCGAGTCGGTGGTGGCGGCGATTCGCAGCGCTGGTGGCGAAGCGCTGGCGGTGGCCGGCGACGTCGCTTCCGAGTCGGATGTGATGACGTTGTTCCAAACCGTCGACAACCAGTTGGGTACGGTGACTGCTCTGGTCAACAATGCCGGCATCCTGGAACGCCAGATGCGGGTGGAGGAGATGGATGTGGCGCGTTTGCAACGCGTACTGACGACTAATGTCATCGGCAGTTTCCTCTGCGCGCGCGAAGCGGTTCGGCGCATGTCCACACGCTTTGGCGGCCAGGGAGGCGCCATCGTCAATTTGTCGTCGATGGCGGCCAAGCTGGGCGGCCCGGGTGAATACGTCGATTACGCCGCATCCAAAGGCGCCATCGATGCAATGACGGTCGGCCTGGCGAAAGAAGTCGCCGACCAGGGGATTCGCGTCAATGCAGTCCGGCCAGGCGTCATTTATACTGAGATACATGCCAGCGGCGGCGAGCCGGGCCGGGTTGACCGCGTCAAAGACAGCGTGCCGATGCGGCGTGGCGGCAGCGCCGAGGAAGTGGCGCGCGCAATATTGTGGCTGTTATCGGAGGAAGCTTCCTATTCGACCGGCACATTTATCGATGTTGCAGGGGGACGTTGAGACGGCTGTGTTGCAAATGATTCAACAGCTCGGCCAACTGGTGTTTTTAGCAAAATTCCGTCCTTTTTAAAAAAATTGATAAAATGCGCAACATTGGTACACGATTCAAACAAGTTTCACTAGTGTAAAAAGTATCTGTGCTGCAATATGGCTAACTCGGCAACCCCTCTGCTGGTGCGCTAATCGCGTTGGCTATAGGCGGCAATTTCGGTGTAAAAGCAATTTACGATGGAGTTATCAAGAATGAAGAATCTGATTGTAGTCGCCGCATTGGTGGCTTTGAGCGGTTGTGCAGTGACTCCGAACTCGGCGAGCGTCTATAACAGCCGCCAGGCGCAGGGCGAGCAGTCGGTGCGCATGGCGGTGGTGGACTCGGTGCGTCCGGTGACCATTGACAAGAGCACCGGCGGCAACGGTGCCGGCACCCTGGCTGGCGGCGCGCTGGGCGCGGTTGCTGCCGGTTCCACCATCGGCAAGGGCAATGGCTCGCTGGCAGCCGGCGTGGTCGGTGCGGTATTGGGTGGCATCGTCGGCAATCAAGTGGAAAACAACCTGAATCAGCGTCCGGGGCTGGAAATCACCGTGCGTCTTAATAATGGCGAGCTGCGGGCGATTACCCAGGATGCTGACGAGCGGTTCAACGTTGGCGACCGTGTACGCCTGCTGTCTTCCGGCGGCGTTACCCGCGTCACGCATTAATTGCCGAAGCGGATGGCGGCCTGGCCGCCACCCGCACAAGCCAAGGGCTGTAACGGTGATCGCGATCGCCGTTACAGCCCTTTTTTGTTAGGGCGCTTGCTCGTCGTTGATTACGCCAGATTCATGGTCCGTTATGGATTACCACCAGCAACGCCGTGGCCGTACTTTTGCCGACATTCTTGATGTAATGGGGGCAGTCGGCTGCATATCTTGCCGTCTCGCCAACCTTGATTTTGGTCAGGTTGGTTCCGCTCTGGACTTCCAATGTGCCGGACAAGACCGTCAGGTGCTCGCGCGAAGCCGGCTCGTGCGCTTCGGAGTCGAGGCAGCCGCCCGGCTGCAATGACAATTCATACCATTCAAACTGGCCTGCCAGCTCAATCGGACCAAGGATACGCAACGCGCAATGGCCGTCTCTTGAGCGCAGGGAGGGTGTAGCGTGGCTGGCCACGGTTTCGATCGAGGTCGGCACTACCTGGTTGCCATCCACCAGTAAAGAAATCGGTACGCCCAGCGCATTCGCAAGCCGCCACACCACGGCTACCGTCGGATTGGCCTGGTTGCGCTCGATTTGCGACAGCATCGACTTCGATACGCCGGCGCGTTTCGACAGCGCATCCAGCGACAAGCCGTCGGCCTGGCGCAGCTTCACCAGGGTATCGCCGACTTTTGGCGGGGCATCTTCCAAAATTTTCTCAGCCATGGTTTTTCCTGCCGTTTTTTTTCGCTGAATTGCTACGCATCTGGTTGACAGCCTCGTTGTTGTGCATTATCGTGGAATTTGTGTTCGATATATCGAATTAGAACAATATATTATATAAGATCGAGGCTCGCAATGACAGTCACGCAAGGTAACAGCACAACCAGCAGCACAAACAGTAGCTCCCCGCAGTTCTACACCCATTTGCGTGAGGAGCTGACGGCAATCGAAGCCGCCGGCCTGTTGAAATCCGAACGCCTGATCCTTGGCCCTCAGGGCGGCAAGATCAACACTGAAAGTGGCGAATTGATCAACATGTGCGCCAATAACTACCTCGGATTGTCTTCTCATCCGGCGTTGATCAAAGCCGCTCACGAAGCCTTGGACTCCCATGGTTTCGGCATGAGTTCGGTGCGCTTCATCTGCGGCACGCAAGATATCCACCGCGAACTTGAACAGCGCCTGGCGACATTCCTGGGTACGGAAGATTGCATCTTGTACGCAGCGGCATTCGATGCCAACGGCGGCCTGTTCGAGCCACTGTTGGGAGAGCAGGATGCGATCATCAGCGATGCGTTGAATCACGCCTCGATCATCGACGGCGTGCGCTTGTGCAAGGCCAAGCGCTACCGCTACGCACACAACGACATGGAAGACCTGGAGCGCTGCCTGAAGCAGGCCAAAGCCGATAATGCCCGTTTTTCCATGGTGTTTACCGACGGCGTGTTTTCGATGGACGGCACCGTGGCGCAACTCGATGTGATCCGCCAGCTGTGCGACAAATACGGCGCGTTGCTCGGCGTCGACGATTGCCATGCCACCGGGTTCATGGGCGCCAGAGGGCGCGGCACGCATGAAGCGCGTGGCATCTTCGGCAAGGTCGACGTGATCACCGGTACATTGGGCAAAGCCTTGGGCGGCGCCAGCGGCGGCTTCACTGCGGGACGGCGCGAAGTGATCGACCTGTTGCGCCAGCGTTCGCGGCCATACTTGTTCTCGAACACCTTGATGCCGGCAATTGTCGGCGCCTCGATCGAAGCGCTCAATCTGCTGGAAGCCTCCACCGAGCTGCGCGACCGCCTGGAGCGCAATACGGTTTACTTCCGCAAAGCCATTACCGATGCCGGTTTCGAGATCAAGCCCGGCACCCATCCGATCGTGCCGCTGATGGTGTACGACGCCGTGGTCGCGCAAAAATTATCGCGCCGCCTGTATGAGCTTGGTGTGTATGCCGTCGGATTCTTCTATCCGGTGGTGCCGCAAGGGCAAGCGCGGATCCGGGTACAGATGTCTGCCGTACACGATGAAGCGACATTGCAGCGCGCAGTGGGCATTTTCCGGCAAGCCGGCGAAGAGCTCGGTCTGGTAAAGAACTAAGAGAAGAATAGAAGAGACGAAGATGAAGAAAATATTGGTAATCGGTGCAAACGGACAGATCGGCACCGAACTGGCGACCGCGCTGGTCAAGTTGCATGGCGCGAAACAGGTTGTAACGAGCGATATCCAGCCTGCCGGCAAGCATCCGGAATTGTCTTATGAAACATTGGATGTCACCGACGCCAAGCACTTGGCCGAGGTGGTCAGGCAGCACGATATCGGCGAGATTTATCACCTGGCCGCAGCCTTGTCGGCAAAGGGAGAAGAGCATCCTGAGTGGGCCTGGAACCTCAACATGACAGGCTTGCTGAACGTGCTGGAAGTGGCGCGCCAAGCTAAACTGTCCAAGGTATTCTGGCCGAGTTCAATCGCCGCATTCGGACCGTCGACGCCGCGCGACAACGCGCCGCAGATCGGCCCGATGGATCCCAAGACCGTCTACGGTATTTCGAAACTGGCGGGCGAACACTGGTGCACCTGGTATGCAGAGAAATACGGCATGGACATCCGCAGCTTGCGCTACCCCGGCTTGATCAGCTATTCGGCAGAACCGGGCGGCGGCACCACAGATTACGCCATCCAGGCGCTGTTTTCCGCTGCGGCCGGTAGCGATTTCACCAGCTTCCTTGACGCCGACAGCACGCTGCCGATGATGTACATGCCCGACGCCGTGCGTGCGACCATCGAGCTGATGGGTGCGCCGAAAGAAAATCTCAAGACGCCTGGTTCCTACAATCTGGCAGCCTGGAGTTTTTCACCGAGCGAACTGGTGGCCATCATCAAGCAGCGTTGTGCATCTTTCCAGGCCGCCTACAAACCGGATTTCCGGCAAGGCATCGCCGATGCGTGGCCGCGTTCGATTGACGATTCAAGTGCGCGGCAAGACTGGGCTTGGGCGCCTGCCTATAGCCTGGCAGAAATGGTGGATGACATGCTGATGCACCTGGCGACGCGTAATCCGGTTACCCAGGCGGCGTGACGGTTGTGGAGCAGGCAAGCCGGAATGAATTATGTTCAACCCGGCTTGCCTGTTTTTACGAAAATGGATTGATCAACCGCACCCCGGTGCCGATAAAATCACCGGTATTGCGGGTCACCAACGTAAGGTCATGGATCAATCCAATCGCAGCAATTTGTTTGTCGATAATGTGTTGATTGCCCGGTGACGTCAGCCGTCCCCATACTTGCGCGCAATCTGTGTCAAAAGCGAGGATACGATCACTGTATTCCGCGATCAAAATATGTAGCCATCGCTCCAATGCTTTGGCTTGCACGGTATCGCCGCGATTCCTGATATGTTCGACGCCTCTGCGTATCTCGCCGATGGACTGTACCGAGAGATAAATTGTACCGGGATCGACCGAACTCCAGAATTCCAGCGTTCCTCGGTTCGCTCTATTTCCTTTCCGGATTTCGCTGATGACGTTGGTGTCGACCAGATACACGTTCTACTCCTGAACCTTGCGAGAATTGAAATCCTCGTCTTCCCCGACATTCGGCATCTCCGCCAGTACATCAACGAGCGAACGGCGCTTCGGCCGCTGAAGAGCTTCCCGCAAGATTTCCCTGTGCTCGGCTTCGGCGCTGCGGCCATTTGCTGCGGCTTGTTGTTTAAGTGCCATGGCGATTTCCTCCTCGACATTCCTGACGATCAAATTTGTTGCCATCGTTGCATTCCTGGATTGATTGCATTGATAGCATTCTATGACATGGCTGCAATCAATGCAATCATCGTCGTTCTATACTGGTTTTTTTACCAATACTACAGCGGGAAGATAGTAATAGCATTCAGCCACGAAAAAGTTAGCCAAAGTCTTATGAAGAGGAAATCGATGTTGCGGGAGATCTCATGCCATTCACAGTGAATGGGTTATTCTTGGTTAACCTGATACTTGAATGGGAAGAGCTTTGTACTATATTTTTGCTACGAAAAAATTACAGCGGGGCTGGGCAACTGGTACGCCACCGCTTTGTTCTGGAAGCCGCAATTGGCCTTGCTGGTGAATGAGCGAGCACTATTGCCAGTGTTGATGCCATTGGCTCCAGCCGCGACATTGACGGATCGTTTTCCGCAACAGCTGGCGCGCGTGCTGGCAGCACATGGCATTGCCCAGGAACGTATTTCCGTTGAGGTCACAGAGATGGAGCAGGCACGATATGCGAAAACCGCGAGCCGCAGTATCGTGGGTGTGATGAACGAATTTTCTTATCTAGCGGAGGTTTATTGCGATCACCTGGCTTCCGGGGACTTGATCGAACTGTCTGTCAAACTGGCGGAAACGCCGTGTAGTCCGCTATACAAGCGCGCACTTACGCCTGAGAGAGAGTTGCGGCTTTTGTTCTCCGGGCAGCCGTGACTGCTTCACTCAGGCGGCGAGTAATATTGGTTTTATTTTAGGGCGCTTTACCTTTTCAGCCATCCAGAGGTCAAAAGCAGTTTGCAATCCCATCCACATTTCGGGGCTGGTATTGAGCGCCTCATGCAACCTCAGCGCCATGTCAGCAGAGACGCCGCTTGTGCCGTTCAGAAGACGTGACAACGTAACCCGTGATACCGACAGCCGCTCGGCAGCTTCTGTTACTGTCATATCGCCCAGCCATTCGCGCAATACCTCGCCAGGATGGGGAGGGCTGTGCATTCGTCCCATATTTACTCCTAGTGGTAGTCCAGATAATCAACCAATATGACATCTTGGCCGTCAAATTTAAACGTCAGCCGCCAATTGCCACTCACTGTTACCGACCAATGTCCGGCTAAATCTGCCTGCAATGCATGCAATCGCCAATTTGGCGCAGCCATATCTTCCGGCCTTAGTGCGTGGTCAAGCGTTGCCAGCTGCAATTTCAAGCGTATTGCATGGTGAGACTGGATGCCTGCTTTGCTGCCGGTTTCGAAAAATGCTTGTATGCCTTTGTGTCTAAAGGTCTTAATTATATCCGAGTGTATCGCGTAACGATACATGCGTCAATTGGGATGTTGAACATGATATGTCTCCAGGGGCGAGATGCTGGAAGCCGCAGCCAATGCCAGCAGTATTTCTCTTGTCCCAAATTATAATTGTCGAGACGATACAAAATTGCTGAAAATGGTATTTTTCCTCATGTTGAGGCTGCTTTTTAGATAAAACTTATGATAGAGAGCACGGCATGCTCATGCACCTGGTCAGCAAACCGGGGGCGCAATAACAGGCGGCTCAGGCTGTCGGCTGCCTCGAAGAAATCGCGGTTCGCCGTTATTTTTCTTTGGGTGGCGCCGTAAAGACTGGAGCTACCCCTATCGCTGTAATGCCTTGATCTGATCGCGCAAATTTTTCGGGACCGGATAATCCGGATACGCTCGATTGAATTTCTCCCACTCTTCCAGGGCATCCTGGCGCAAGCCCGCTTTCAGCATTTCATCGATCGCTGATAGCCAGGTTTCCGCTTTTGTGGTTGATTCCGGCTTTGCGGCCGAAGCGACGGCTGGCGCTGGCAGGACGGGGGCGGCGACAACGGGTGCAGGAACAGGCATCAAGAAAGGTGGCGCCGGGGATGGTGCCGGTGCTGAGGCAACTGGCGCGGCTGGTGCTGCCGAAGTCTGCGCCGCAGCACGGGGCTGGATAACAGCTCTTACCCTTGCTCCCAGGATTGCACTTGGCACCTCCGGCAATTGCGGGGCAGCATAGTTTGGCCGTGAGGGCGCATCGGCAAGCGGGATTTGCCGCTCGGGTTCGGTCACCGGCGCTGAAGCTTTGGCGGCAGGCTCGGGCTTCACCGCGATTGGTGCGTCTTGTTTTGCGCGCTTTGATCGAGACAACGCCGGCGCTGTTTGCTGCCTGGATTCCGCAATAGAAGGGGGCGCGGGCGGAGCGGTTGCGACAGCTGTCGCTGTCGTTGCGGATGCCGCATCAGGCGTCGGCGCGCCAGTCGACAGTGCAGCCGGCGATGATGACAATGCTGGTGCTGCTGCAAGCGGCGCAGCCGGTTCAGCCTGCCGTTGCTGTTGCGCCAGATCCTGTTGCTCCGGCGTCGGTTCGGCCTGCCAGCGCAGCGTCACCAGCACCGCCAGTACCATGCTGGCGGCCATGGCCAGCTGGGTGGGCCAGCGCAGCATGAAGCGCGGCTTGCCGCGCCGTTCCTTGTGGGGCAGCGCCGCATCATTGGCGGCTTGTGGCAATGCCGCCGGCGTGCGCATCAGCGTCTCGGCCTGCGCCATGATTGCGGCGTCCAGTTCGGCCGAAGGCGCCGGCTGCGGCAATCCCTGCAACTGGCGCGCCAGATCGCCATCGCCTTGCAGGAAAGCGTCGAATTCGGCGTCGTCGATCTGATCTATGTCTTTGGACGTCATACCGCCCCCTTGCTGGCAACCTGGCTGTGCGTTTGCGTCAGATCCTGGCGCAATTTATGCATGGCATAGCGCAGCCGGCTCTTGATGGTTTCCACCGGCACGGCGACGATCTGTGCGATTTCGCCCAGGCTCATTCCATTGAATTGCTGCAAAATCAGTGCCTCTTTCTGTTCGCCGGGCAGCTTGCGTATCGCCGCGTGCAGGTCGGCTATCCGCTGCCGGTTTTCCAGCGCGCTCTCGGGGGAAGCTGTTTCCTGCGCGGTGTCGGCGTAATAGTCGAATGCGGCAAGCGCATCGTCTTCGCCGCCCATCTCGCTGCTGAGCAATGTCTGTTGCTGGCGCAGCAAATCCAGCAACCGGTTGCGCGCTATCTGGAACAGGTAGGTCCGAAAACTCGATTCCGGCGTATAGCGGGCGCGCGCGTGATGCAGGTTGGCCCAGCTGTCCTGGGCGATTTCATCGACCCAGTCGCGGCGTGGCGAGCGCCAGGCAATGAAGCGGTACAAGCCCTGGCTATGACGCCGGTACAGTTCCTTGAATGCGCCGAGATCACCGTCACGGTAATTGAGCATCAGTGATTCATCGGATGGTTCAGCGTGCATGGCGGCGCGATTCTTTACCCGGCTGGGCGTTAGCGGCGATTGTGACTTGTGCGGTGGAAGAAAGCAACAACGCGCTGAAGCATTCCCGGTCGAATGATTTTTGAATTTATTTTTCACCCGGTTTAACCCCGTTTCCGACCTTGCCACGTTTCATATGACAAGCCAGCGTATCGGCATAAACGGAGAATAATATGTTACGAGGCTTGATTGGCGCATTTTGCATGCTGGTGCTCTTGCTCTTGCTCCCCGGAGCGCAGGCCAGGGTGATATTGCCCCCGAGATTGATTGTGGCGACCGGCGCCGAACAGCCTGTTGTGCTGCAAAGCCTGCAGATCATCGGCGAGATCAGTGGCGGCATGGCGCAAACCACGGTGCAGATGGTGTTCTTCAATCCCAACCGGCGCATGCTTGAGGGGCAACTGCAATTTCCTTTGCTGGATGGCCAGCAGATCACGGCATTCTCGCTCGATATCGAAGGCCGGTTGCGGCCTGCCGTGCCGGTGGAAAAAGCCAAGGGCCGCCAGATCTTCGAAGCCATCGAGCGGCGCAGGGTGGATCCGGGCTTGCTGGAATCCACCCAAGGCAATAATTTTCGCCTGCGCATCTATCCGATTCCCGCCAACGGCACTCGCACCGTAGAACTCAAGTACGCCGAACCGCTGGCGCGCCAGGGCAAGAACTGGTCGTATCGTTTGCCGCTGGCCTATGGCGACCGCATGCGTGATTTCGACCTGACCCTGAATGTACATGGCGCCACGGCCGCGCCGCAAGCCAGTGGTGCGCTAGGCGTCGTCGGCCTCGTGCACACGGGTGAGCAGTATCAGATGCATGTGGCTAAAAGCAAGTTCGCGGTGACAGGCACTCTCGATCTGCAGATACCCGCCAGCGAGAAGCCGCAGACGTACACCCAGGTGCGCGATGACGATACCTGGTTTGTCACCGAAATACCGGTAGCCGAGACGCATGCGGCGCGCAGTTTGCCGAAGGTGGTTGGTTTGCTGTGGGATAGTTCGGGTTCGGGAGCCGGGCGAGATCACGATTCGGAATTGGCTGTCCTCGACCGTTACTTCCAGGCGCTTGGCAATGCCGAAGTACGGTTGATCCGCTTGCGCGACCGGCCCGAAGAGTCGCGCACGTTCCGCATCGCCAACGGCAACTGGGGCGTCTTGCGGCAAGCCCTGCAAAGCACCGTCTACGATGGCGCCAGCGCGCTGGGCGACTGGCAGCCGCAGCCCGACGTCGGCGAATACCTGCTAGTCAGCGACGGCTTGAGCAATTACGGTAATGCCGCATTTCCCACCCTGGCTGGCGGACAACGCCTGTATGCCTTGAACTCGGCGCTGGCAGCCGACACCGGTCTGCTCTCGGCCTGGGCCGAAAACAGCGGCGGCCGCCTGATCCAGGTGTCGTCGCAATCGGTGGCAGCGGCGGCGCAAGCAATGCTGACCGACGCGACGCATGTGGACGCATTGACCGCCGTTGGCGCGACCGACCTGGAAGTCGAATCGCATGATGCAAAAAACGGCGTCATCCGTATCGCGGGGCGCTTGCGCAGCGCCGATGCCCGGCTAACACTAACCCTGCGGCAGAACGGCAAGCCGCTGCTGATGACTATTCCGGTTTCGGCAACTGCGCCGGCGCATCCGCTGGCTGGCTATCTGTGGGCGGGATATCGCTTGCGTGAACTGGACGCAAACCGTGATCTGCATCGCGCCGAAATACGCCGCATCGGCCAGCAGTTCGGCCTGGCGACGCGCGAGACATCGTTGATTGTGCTTGAGCGGCTTGATGACTATGTGCGCTACGACGTCAGTCCCCCGCAGGAATACCAAGCGGCATTCCAGCAACTGAAGAAAGTACGCGACGCCGATTTCAGGCAGACACGGAACCAGCATCTGGAAAACGTGGTTGGTCAGTTTCAAAGGAAGATTGCCTGGTGGGAGAAGGATTTTCCTAAAGACCGATTGCCAAAAGCGTCGCTGAAACCAATGCCGCCGATAAGTGCAATGGCAGCTGAACCTGCCTCCGGCCGGGTTCGCGCGGTTGTTGTTCCCGCACCGGTTATCCCCGCGCCAGAGTTCGCAGTGGCGGCTCCTGTCCCGGCAGCTCCGATTGCGGGGCGCTTGAATTTTGCGTCGACTGCAGATTCCCTGGCAAAATCCGCTGTCGACAAGGGCGCGGCATCCGATGCGCCAGAGATCAGGGTGGCGCTTCAAAAATGGACCGCAGCCGCCCCCTATGTCGACCGGCTCAAGGCTGCCACGGCGGAAACCGTCTATCCGATCTACCTGGATGAAAAGCCGAGCTATATTAACAGCAGCGCCTTTTATCTTGATGCCGCCGACATCCTGCTGGAGAAAGGGCAGCGCGACCTGGCGCTGCGCGTACTGTCCAACCTGGCGGAGATGGATCTTGAGAACCGCGCCGTGTTGCGTATACTGGGCTATCGCCTGTTGCAGGCCGGCGCGCCGCAACTTGCCATTCCGGTCTTCGAAAAAGTAAGGCAGTTGGCGGAAGAAGAGCCGCAATCGTTCCGCGATCTCGGTCTGGCTTACGCCGCCGACAAGCAGTACCAGAAAGCCATCGACCAGTTATACGAAGTTGTGCTACGGCCGTGGGATGCGCGCTTTCCGGAAATCGAAACGATTGTGCTGGCGGAACTGAACCAGATTATCGCTACCGCCGGCGTGCCGCTCGACACCAGCCGTATCGACCCGCGTTTGATCAAGAACATGCCGCTCGACTTGCGCGTGATCATGACCTGGGATGCCGATAATTCCGACATGGACCTGTGGGTGACCGATCCCAATGGCGAGAAATGTTTCTACGGTCATCCGCTGACCTATCAAGGTGGCCGCATGTCGCGCGATTTCACCCAGGGTTACGGGCCGGAAGAATTTTCGCTGCGCAAGGCCAAGCCGGGAAAGTACAAGATCGAAGCCAATTATTTCGGTAATAGCCAGCAGCTGATTGCGGGCGACACGACCTTGCAGGTTAAGCTGACGACCGGCTTCAGTACTTCGCAGCAGAAGGAGCAGATGGTCACGCTGCGCTTGAAGGATCGGCAGGAGACGGTGTTCGTCGGGGAGTTCGAGGTGTCGCCGTAAGGCTTGAACTGAAGAAAAACTGACATGGCCGGTGGCAAGCAAAAGGGCTGGAAGACAGATTGTCTTCCAGCCCTTTATTTTTGCCCGACGCTTTCCTGTTACTTGCCGGTCATGCCCAGCAACATTTCATTCAAGCGCTTGACAAAGCCCGCCGGATCAGCCAGCGCGCCGCCTTCAGCCAGCAAGGCCTGGTCGAACAAAATGTGCGACCAGTCGCCGAACTTGGCTTCTTCGTACTGCAGGCGCTGCACCAGCGGATGGTCCGGATTGATTTCCAGGATAGGCTTGGAATCCGGCGCTTCCTGGCCCGCAGCCTTCAGCATGCGCAGCAGGTTGCCCGACAGTTCGTTTTCATCGGCCACCAGGCAGGCTGGCGAATCGGTCAGGCGGAAAGTGACGCGTACATCCTTGGCTTTGTCGGCCAGGGCGGCTTTCATCTTCTCGACCAGATCCTTGAACTGGGTTTCGGTTTCTTCGTGCTGCTTCTTCTCGGCTTCATCTTCCAGCGTGCCGAGATCGAGGCCGCCCTTGGCTACCGATGCCAGTTCCTTGCCTTCGAAATCCTGCAGGAAGGACAGCATCCATTCATCGACGCGGTCGGTCAGCAACAGCACTTCGACGCCTTTCTTGCGGAAAATTTCCAGGTGCGGGCTGTTCTTGGCGGCGGCGAAAGTTTCGCCGGTGGCATAGTAGATCTTGTCCTGGCCTTCTTTCATGCGGCCGATGTAGTCGGCGAAGGAGACGGTTTGTACATCGCCTTCATTGCTGGCGGAGTTGCCAGTTGAGGCAAAGCGCAGCAGCTTGGCGATACGGTCCTTGTTGGTCGCATCTTCGCCGATGCCTTCTTTCAGCACCTGGCCGAATTCCTTCCAGAAGCTGGCGTACTTGTCCTTCTGCGCCTGGTCGTCGCTATTGGCCAGTTCTTCCAGCAAGCCCAGCACGCGCTTGGTCGAGCCTTCGCGGATCACGCGTACATCGCGCGATTCTTGCAGGATTTCGCGCGATACATTCAATGGCAAATCGCTGGAATCGATCACGCCCTTGACGAAGCGCAGATAGACCGGCATCAGTTGTTCGGCGTCGTCCATGATGAAGACGCGCTTGACATACAGCTTGATGCCGCCGCGCTTGTTGCGGTCCCACAGGTCGAACGGGGCGCGGCTTGGCACGTATAGCAGCTGGGTGTATTCGCTACGGCCTTCGACCCGGTTGTGGGTGTAAGTCAACGGCGCTTCGAAATCGTGCGAGACGTGTTTGTAGAACTCGACATACTGTTCTTCGCTGATGTCGGACTTGTTGCGGGCCCACAGCGCGCTGGCCTGGTTGACGGTTTCGAACTCGTCCTTGACGACGGTTTCTTTCTTTTCTTCGTCCCATTCTTCTTTCTGCATCACGATCGGCAGCGAGATATGGTCGGAATATTTACGGATGATGGATTTCAGCTTCCAGGCCGACAGGTACTCGTCTTCACCTTCACGCAGATGCAGGACGATGTCGGTGCCGCGCGAGGCCTTGTCGATGGCTTCGATGCTGAAGTCGCCATCACCGGTGGATTCCCAGCGTACGCCTTCAGTGGCGGTGGCGCCGGCACGGCGGGTGTCGACCGTGATCTTGTCGGCGATGATGAAGGCGGAGTAGAAGCCGACGCCGAACTGGCCGATCAGCGCCGCATCTTTTTGCTGGTCGCCGGACAGTTTCGAGAAGAATTCCTTGGTGCCGGATTTGGCGATGGTGCCGAGGTGCGAGATGGCTTCATCGCGGCTCATGCCGATACCGTTGTCCGAGATCGTGATGGTGCGCGCAGCCTTGTCGAAAGCGACCTTGATCTTCAGTTCAGGATCGTTCTCGAACAGGGCGTCGTTGTTGATCGCTTCAAAGCGCAGCTTGTCGGCGGCATCGGATGCATTGGATACCAGTTCGCGCAGGAAAATTTCCTTGTTGGAGTACAGCGAGTGGATCATCAATTGCAGCAGTTGCTTGACTTCTGCCTGAAAACCAAGGGTTTGCTTTTCGGATACGGCCATTGTTTCCTCTATGTATGAATGGTGAAAAAGTGATGTAAAAACGATCATCAAGATAAAGCGGTCAGCAAGGCGCGGTGCGCCATACCTGCTGCGGTCCGCCTTAATTGCGTAAATCTATGAATTTCTCAAGAAATGGGGAGCAAACCGGATTTTACAAGAGCGGCCGGCCATTCGGCTATCGAACTTGCCTTATTTGCCACACTCCTGTTCCAGGAAGCGCCAGACGGCCGGATCCGACATCGCTGCCACGTTAATCCGCATCCGTGACGACGGCAACTGACTGGGGGAGAACAGGGCGCCGGGCGCCAGCAGGTAACCCTCGGCCAGGGCTTTTTCCGCCATCACATTGGTGTCGCGCCCTGTGTCGACCCAGACAAAGATGCCGGCCGGCGTGCTGATGTCGACCGTCATGCCGATCCTTTCCATCTGCCGAATGGTACGGTCGCGCACGCTGTCGAGCTTGTTGCGCAGACGGTCCAGGTGCTTGCGGTAATGGCCTTCGGACAGGATTTTGTACACTATCCGTTCGCCGATTTCGGCGCTGGTCAGGTTGGTCAGCATCTTGCGGTCGGCAAAATGCTGCGCCAGTTCGAGCGAGGTGGCGATGAAGCCGGAGCGCAGGTTGGGCGAGAGCGTCTTGGAAAAGCCACCCATGTAGATCACGCGATTGAGCTGGTCCAGCGCGGCGATGCGCGTGGCCGGCTGGATCGCGGAACCGGGATGCATGTCGCAATAGATATCATCCTCGACGATCATGAAATCGTGCTCTTCGGCCAGCTTGAGAATCTGGAACGCCTTGGCTGCCGACAGCGAGGTCGAGGTCGGATTGTGCAGCACGGACACCAGCACATATAGTTTGGGCTTGTGCAGCGCCGCCAGTTCGGCCAGCTTGACCATATCCGGGCCGTCGGCCAAGCGCGGTACGCCAACCACTTTGGCGCCCAGCGCGGCGAACGAGGCGAACATCAGGAACCAGGACGGATCGTCGACAAAAATCACATCGCCGGGCTGGGTAAAGTGACGCGCCACCAGATCAAGCGCCTGGGTGACGCCGGTGGTGGTGACGAACTGTTCCGGCGTCGCCGCGATTTCCAGCTCTGCCATTTTCAACTGCAATTGCTGGCGCAGCGGCAAGAAGCCCTGTGGTGTGCCGTACGACAGCAGTTGCGCCGGACTTTGCCGGCTGATGCCGCGCAAGGCGTTGGCGATCAGTTCGCCATCCAGCCAATCGCTGGGGAACATACCGGAGCCGGGCATGGTCTTGTTCGGCGCCTGCTGGTGCATGTTGCGCACCAGCCAGACTACATCGATCAGTTGCGGCTGCTTGTCGCTGGAGGCATTGCTGCCGCGCTCGGCCAGCAACGGCGAGCGTTCGCGCACATAGAAGCCAGAGCCGCGGCGCGATTCCAGGCAACCCTTGGCCACCAGCCGGTCGTAGGCTTCAACCACGGTGAAGCGCGACACAGTATGGCTGTCGGCAAACTGGCGGATCGACGGCATGCGGGCGCCGGTGCGCAACAGGCGGTCGTTGATGCGCGTTTCGATGCTGCGCACGATCTGCTCGACCAGCGATGTGTCGCTATCGCGTGACAGCGGTTGCGGCGCAGATGGAAGCTGGTCGCTGTTCAGTTTGCGGGGAAGGATTGTATTGGTCACTGTGCTGATTTCTGTATTGGTAATTTAGCCGGGACAATATCAGGAATTACTTGGTAAAGTGTATTGGTACTGTATTGGTTTATTGGCTTAGCATAGACCTAAATCCTTTATGCTGCAAATCCGGAAGCGAGTTCACCATGCAAACGCTATTCAAGCAACAATCCCATACTTTGTCGGGCGGCAAAGTGCTGTCCGGCGTCACCGAACAGCATTTGATCCTGAAAGTGGTCAGCGGCCGCGTCTGGGTCACCTTTGAAGGGCAGCCGGAAGACCATTGGCTACACGCCGGGCGCTCGCTGACCTTGCTGCCAGGCCGGATGGTGGTGGTTGAGGCCGATCCGGGTCATAGCCGCATCACGTTGACCGGCCAGTCGCAACGCGGCGCCACCAGCTTGTTGCGCGTCATGCTGGCGCGTTTGCGCGGGCCTGGTTTTCATCCTGCCACGAGCGTCTCATGATGCTGGAAGCCTTGCTGCCGCTGGCCGTATTTGCCTTCGTGTCGTCGATCACGCCGGGGCCGAACAACATCATGCTGACTTCATCCGGCATCATGTTCGGCTTCAACCGCACGATTCCGCACATGCTCGGCGTGACCTTTGGCTTTGGCGTAATGCTGGTGCTGTGCGCGGCGGGCATCGGCAGCCTGGTGCTGGCGTTGCCCTCGATTCACGTCATCCTCAAGACCCTGGGTTCGGCCTACCTGCTATACCTGGCCTGGAAACTGCGCAACATGTCTTTCAAATCCGAGGTGGAAAGCGGCCACAAACCGATGACCTTCTTTGGCGCGGCGATCTTCCAGGCCGCAAATCCGAAAGCCTGGATCATGGCGATCACCAGCGCCTCGGCATTCCTGCCGCCGCTGCAGCCGATCTGGTTGTCGATCGGCCTGTATTGCGTGATTTTTTCGGTGATCAACCTGCCATGCGTCGGCGTCTGGGCCGCCGCCGGCTCGGTGCTGCGGCGCTATCTGGCGCAACCTTTGTGGCAGCGCACCTTCTGTGCCGTAATGGTGGTGCTGACCATTTACTCAGCGGTCTCGATCTGGCTTTGATCGCACCATCGATCCGATAAATATCTCTAAGACAGGCGACATGACAGACGAATCGAAGGGTATGTGGCTGGGTTTGGCCGGGGTCGCGATATTCAGCCTGACGCTGCCGTTTACACGAATGGCGGTGGCGGAACTGAACCCGGTGTTTGTCGCCTTCGGCCGGGCGGTAGTCGCAGCGCTGTGTTCGATTTTGCTGCTATGGAAAATCAAAGCTGCCCGGCCCACCGGTGCGCAATGGAAATCACTGGCGATAACGGCGCTTGGCGTGGTGGTCGGTTTTCCTGTGTTTTCTTCGGTGGCGATGCGCTACGTACCGGCTGCGCACGGCGCTATCGTGCTCGGCATCTTGCCTCTGGCTACCGCCATGTTCGGCGCCTTGCGGTTTGGCGAGCGGCCATCGCCGGGGTTCTGGATTGCAGCCGTCGTTGGTAGTGGCATCGTTGTGGTTTTTGCAGTAAACCAGAGCGGTGGCAGATTGCAGCTTGCCGATCTGGCGCTGCTGGCTGCGGTGCTGGCGGCAGCGACGGGTTACGCGGAAGGCGGCCGCCTGTCGCAGACCATGGGCGGTCAGCAAGTGATCGCCTGGGCGCTACTGCTGTCGTTGCCGCTCGTGCTGCCGATAACCGTCTGGCTGGGCTGGCGCTACGGTATCAGCGCCTCGCCCAAGGCCTGGCTGGGTTTTGCCTACGTTTCGCTGTTCTCGATGTTTATCGGCTTCTTCTTTTGGTACAAGGGGCTGGCGCTGGGCGGGATAGCCAGAGTTGGTCAAATGCAACTATTACAGCCGTTTCTGACCCTGCTAGGCGCGGCGTTGATCCTGGGCGAGGCGCTGGAAGGGCGCAACATGCTGTTTGCGCTGGCGGTGCTGATTGTGGTCGGATTCGGCCGCAACATGGCGGTACGGCGTCAGCCAGCCTGATATTCCGATAAAAATTGGATGGCAAAATATAACGCCGCCCTGGTCGCCAAGTGCGCGCAGGGGTGAGATAATTGTTAGCTTCCCGGGGCACAGGTACTGACCGTCCTCCGGTGTTATCCCATTTACCCTATCATTGCTGCTGGCGTCACAAGCGTTGGCAAATGATTATATTTTTCGGAGTGTCAGATGTCTGTATATGAAAAGTTGCAAGCCCTGAATATCACGTTGCCTGCCGTTGCTGCACCTGCGGCCGCTTACGTGATGTACGCCCAAAGCGGCAACACGGTTTACCTGTCCGGTCATCTGTCCAAAAAAGACGGCAAGATCTGGGTCGGCCAACTAGGCAAGGACATCACTACCGAAGAAGCCAAGCAAGCCGCGCGCGGTATTGCGGTTGATCTGATCGCTACTTTGCAAGCCGCTTGCGGCGGCGATCTGTTGCGCGTCAAACGCGTCGTCAAGCTGATGAGTCTGGTGAATTCAACGCCTGACTTTACCGAGCAGCACCTTGTGACCAACGGCGCCTCGGAACTGATCGGCGAAGTGTTTGGCGAGCAGGGCAAGCATGCCCGCTCCGCATTCGGTGTGGCACAGCTGCCGTTGGGCGCCTGCGTAGAAATCGAAATGATTGCTGAAATCGAATAGTCCTCGCAGTTCTGGCAGCGCTAAAACCGCTGCCGGCCCAGGAGACGGCAGATCATAAAAAAATCCCAAGGCTACCGCCATGGCGGCGGCCTTCCAGAATATAAGATCACTTGAAGAGAATCGTATGAAAATTGAAAACCCAACTCCGCTGCAATGGCGTTTCTCGGAGCGCGCGCAGAAGCTGCAAAGCTCGGCTATCCGTGAAATCCTGAAGATCACCATGCGTCCGGAAATCATTTCCTTCGCCGGTGGCCTACCGTCGCCGGCGACTTTTCCTATCGAGCAGTTGAAGGTCGCGTTCGACAAGGTCTTGTCGTTGCAAGGCAAGATCGCTTTGCAATACGGCCCGACCGACGGCTACGGACCGCTGCGCGAGTGGGTGGCCAATTCACTGTCGACCGACGGCGCCAAGATCTTGCCGAACCAGGTCATGATGACTTCCGGTTCGCAGCAAGGCCTGGACCTGCTGGGCAAGGTATTGATCGATGAAGGCAGCAAAGTACTGGTTGAGACGCCAAGCTACCTGGGCGCCTTGCAAGCATTTTCACTTTATGGTCCGGAATTCGTTTCGGTGCCTAGCGATGACGGCGGCCTGATCCCGGAAACCGTGGCGACATTGGGGCAGGGCGCGCGCATGCTGTACGCCTTGCCGAACTTCCAGAATCCGACCGGACGGACGTTGACGGTGGAACGTCGCCAGGCGCTGGTGAATATCTGTGCCCAGCTCGGCCTGCCGCTGATCGAGGACGATCCATACGGTGCCCTCAGCTATCGCGCCGAACCGCTGCCGAAGATGCTCAGCATGAATCCGGGCGGTGTGATCTACATGGGTTCTTTCTCCAAGATCCTGACGCCGGGAATACGCCTCGGCTACGTGGTAGCGCCGCGTCCGCTGATCGAAAAAATGGAGCAGGCCAAGCAAGCGACCGATCTGCACACTTCGCAGCTGACGCAAATGGTGGTGTACGAAACCATCAAGGACGGCTTCCTCGACCAGCATATCCCGACCATCCGCAAACTGTATTCGGACCAGTGCGACGCCATGCTGGATGCGCTGCAAGCCTACTTCCCGGCCGGCGTCAGCTGGACCAAGCCAGAAGGTGGCATGTTCATCTGGGTCACCTTGCCCAAGCATATCGATAGCACCAAGTTGCTGGCCGAAGCGGTCGAACAGCATGTGGCGTTCGTGCCGGGCGGACCGTTCTATGGCAATACGCCGGAACAGCACACCTTGCGCTTGAGCTTCGTCACTGTGCCGCCTGCAAAGATCCGCGAAGGGATCGAGAAGCTGGGTAAGCTGATCGCTGCGAAACTCTAAGGCCTTTATCGTCTATGCAAACGCTCGTGTCGTCGTCTTTGCAACATTTCGCCTCCGATAACCAGGCAGGCATTTGCCCCGAAGCGCTTGAGTATCTGCTCAAGAGCAACGATAGCGGCCACGAGCCGTCGTATGGCGACGACGCTTGGACTCAGCGCGTATGCGACCGCGTACGCGATCTGTTCCAGACCGATTGCGACGTCTTCTTCGTGTTCAACGGCACCGCTGCCAACTCGCTGGCGCTGGCATCCCTGTGCCAGTCTTATCACTCGGTGATCTGCCATGAGCTGGCGCATATCGAAACCGACGAATGCGGCGGTCCGGAGTTCTTTTCCAACGGTTCAAAACTGCTGACGGTCAAGGGCGAAAACGGTAAGTTGACGCCGGATGCGATCGAAGCGCTGGTGACCAAGCGTTCCGATATCCATTACCCGCGGCCGAAGGTAGTCAGCATCACGCAATCGACCGAAGTCGGCACTGTCTACACGGTGGAAGAAGTCCGGGCGATTGCGGCCATCGCCAAGCGCCGCCAGTTGCGGGTCCACATGGATGGCGCGCGTTTCGCCAATGCGGTCGCAGCACTGGATGTCCATCCCTCTGAAATCACCTGGCGCGCCGGCGTTGATGTCTTGTGCTTCGGCGGCACCAAGAACGGCTTGCCGGTGGGCGAGATCGTGGTGTTCTTCGACAAGTGGCTGGCCGAGGACTTTGCCTACCGCGTCAAGCAAGCCGGCCAGCTGGCTTCCAAGATGCGCTTCATTTCAGCGCCGTGGCTGGGTTTGCTGGACAACGACGTCTGGTTGCGCAATGCCCGCCATGCCAACGCCATGGCCCGGCTATTGCACCAGCGCTTGCTGGACATCGCAGGCGTGAAGGTGTTGTTTGAACCGCAGGCGAACGCGGTCTTTGCCGAGCTACCGGACCGGGCGGCCGCAGCAATGCGGGCTCGTGGCTGGAGGTTCTATCAATTTATTGGCGCCGGCGGCTGCCGTCTAATGTGTGCGTGGGATACTCAACAAGAAACCGTGGAGCGTTTTGCCGCCGAATTGCGCAGCTTGTGCGCTTGAGTTACTGGGTCCAGTCTTCAAGATGAAGTTGTGCGACCTGGCTGAAAGCCCGGTCGTTACTCACTAAAACTGCTTTGGCGCTCAAGGCGTGGGCCGCAATCTGCAGATCGAGCGCTCCAAGCGTCTTACCCTGCCGTTCCAGGCCGGCCCGTACTGCGCCATACTCTTCCGCGACTGCGCCATCCCAGGACAATACATCCACGCGCCGCAGAAACTCCGTCACTGACAGATGCAAGCGTTTGGCCTCAGGCCGCTTCGCCAATCCAAACAACAGCTCGCCTTTAGTAATCGCGGAGATGCATAAGGACGCCATCGGCACCGCCAGGATACGGGCAGCGACCAGCGGATGTCCCTTAAGCAGATGGCTGACCGTGTTGGTGTCGAGCATATATTGCGTCATTCGGCGCCTTCAAGGGGGTCGCGATTTTGCATGCCTTGGGCGCGCTCTTCCTCACCCAGAAAATCTGCCGGCACGTCCGAATCCTTGAGTGTGCTGAAGAAACCATCCCAGTCTGGCGGCTTGCGAGACAAAATCACATCGCCGGTATGCGGATCCTTGTGGATGAATACTTCCTTGGTGTCAAAGCGATAGGCAAGCGGCAGGCGCACTGCCTGGCTGCGGCCATTGGTAAACAGTTTGGCAATTTGGCTCATGGCATCGGTCCTGAAGCGATAGATACCAAAGTATATTCTATGTTTGAGATATATTAAAGTATATGCCCAGAATGCGTTGCAAGATTGGTTGAATTGAAAACAAGCAGAGGGAGGCCACATTTCCCGTGAAAGAGCGGTCGTCTTGTTTAAGCTTTCACTGAATAACGTTGAAATCAAGGATGAATAGCCAAGCCATTTTTGCCCCAATAATAGTATCGAGCCCAAAAACAATTGGGGTCAGAGTTGAATAATTGATAATTCGACTCCGACCCCAGTTTTGACGGCGCAGCCTGAAATCGGCTGCTTTGTGGTTACAAGACTATGGCGTCACCGGCGCTAAAGTTGCGGGCTTCAGTTTCGATTCCAGCACTTTCCCTTTACGCGCCCGCTTGCCGATATGCGGCGCCAGGCCTGATGCCGACAGCAGCACCTGTTGCGCTTTGCCGCCACGGCCAACACCGGTGACAAGCACGCCGCGCTGGCTGATCGGTTGCGCCGCCAGCAGTTTTTCGTTGGCTTCCAGTTCCATCAGGATCACGCCGCGGCCGCCGTTACTTAGCGTTTTACACTCGTCCAAGCCGAATACCAGCAAACGGCTTTTTTCCGAGAGGCAGGCAATCGCACTGGCAGTGCTGCCCAATGGTTGTGGCGGCAAAGGCAGGTCGCCCGCATCCAGCGTGACATAGGCTTTGCCAGCCTTGACCCGGCTCAGCATGTCGACGAGCTTGGCCGTGAAGCCATAGCCGCCGGAACTTGCCAGCAGCAGGGTAGTGTCAAGCGGTCCTGCGAAATAGTGCAGCACGCTGCTGCCGTTGGCGAGGTCGATCAGGGTAGTGATCGGGACGCCGTCGCCGCGGGCGTTGGGCAGGGTTGCTACCGAGACTGAATAAATACGGCCATTCGAACCGAAGGTCAACAGGTTGTCGACCGTGCGGCATTCGAAGGCGCCGTACAAGGCATCGCCGGCCTTGAAGCCGAACTGGCCGGCGTCATGCCCGTGGCCGGTACGCGCCCGTATCCAGCCCTTTTGCGAAATGATGACGGTCACCGGTTCATCGATGATCTTGGTTTCCACCACGGCTTTTTCTGCGGCTTCGATCAGGGTGCGGCGGGCGTCGCCAAACTGCTTCTGGTCGGCTTCGATTTCCTTGATGATAAGGCGCTTCATCGACGCCGGATTGTCGAGCAAGTCTTGTAGCGTGGCTTTTTCGTTGCGCAGCTCGGCCAGTTCTTGCTGGATCTTGATTGATTCCAGGCGCGCCAGCTGGCGCAAGCGGATTTCAAGAATATCTTCGGCCTGGCGGTCGGACAAATTAAATGCTGCGATCAGTGCTGGTTTAGGCTCATCCGATTCACGGATCAGCTTGATCACCTTGTCGATATTCAACAGGATCGCTTCGCGGCCTTCCAGGATATGGATGCGGTCGTCGATTTTTTGCAGCTTGAATTGCGAGCGCCGGGTAACGGTCACGAAGCGGAAGCTGATCCACTCGCGCAAGATCATGCCCAGACCCTTCTGGCGCGGGCGGCCATCGCCGCCGATCATCACCAGATTGATCGAGGCGCTGCTTTCCAGCGAAGTGTGAGCCAACAGCATGTTGATGAATTCGGTCTGGTCGAGATTTTTCGATTTCGGCTCGAACACCAGGCGCACCGGAGCGTCGCGTCCGGATTCGTCGCGCACCGTATCGAGCACCGACAAGATGGAGGTCTTCAGCGCGATTTGATCCGGCGTCAGGGCTTTCTTGCCGAGCTTGATTTTCGGGTTGGTCAGTTCTTCGATTTCTTCCAGGATTTTTTGCGAAGAAGCGCCCGGCGGCAATTCGGTAACGACTGCCTGCCATTGGCCGCGCGCCAGGTCTTCGATTTTCCAGGTGGCGCGTACTTTCAGGCTACCGCGGCCGCTTTCGTACATCTCCGAGATTGCAGTGGCAGAGGTAATGATCTGGCCGCCGCCCGGGAAATCCGGGCCGGGAATGAATTGCATCAGTTCCGCATGGCTCAAGGCCGGATTGCGGATCAGCGCGACTGCCGCCTTGGCCACTTCCTGCAAATTGTGCGAAGGGATTTCGGTGGCCAGGCCGACCGCAATACCCGATGCGCCGTTCAACAAGACGAAGGGCAGGCGCGCCGGCAGCAATTTCGGTTCTTCGGTAGAGCCGTCGTAGTTGGGCTGGAAATCGACTGTTCCCATGTCGATTTCTTCCAGCAGCAAGCGGGCAATCGGCGTCAGGCGCGCTTCGGTGTAACGCATCGCCGCGGCGCCGTCGCCATCGCGCGAACCGAAGTTGCCCTGGCCGTCGACCAGCGGATAGCGCAGCGAGAAATCCTGGGTCATACGCACCAGCGCGTCGTACACCGATTGGTCGCCATGCGGATGCAGCTTACCCAGTACATCGCCCACCACCAGCGCCGACTTGCGCGGCTTGGCGGCGGCGTTCAAGCCGAGTTCGCTCATCGCGTACAGGATGCGGCGCTGCACCGGCTTCTGGCCATCGGAGACGTCCGGCAAAGCGCGGCCCTTGACTACCGAAATCGCATAGTCGAGATAAGCGCGTTCAGCAAAGGTGGCAAGGGTTAAAGATTCAGCGTCCGGAGTTGGTGCATCTGGTGTTGCAAACAGATCGTTTTGGTCGGTCATGGAGAGTCGGGAATTATTCGGGCAGTTGTTGGGGCAGTTGTTCGGGCGATATGACTTGCGGGGCTTATTGTACTTTTTATGCGCGCTGTTTTATTCAATTATAGGTGTTGTCGCCGCCGGTAGCGACGCTGCCGGCGGAATCAGGCTGGCGCCAGGCATCGCGGACGCAGGCATCAGGTCGGCCGGCATGTTGCGGCGGCCGGGAATCACCAGCTGGATACGCCTCAAGACGCCAGTCTGGCTGGCGCCGTTGCTGTTTCGGGATGAGGCAAGTCCGGGTTGATACAGTTGATAAAACTGCCGCACCAGTTGCACGTAATTGCGTGTTTCCGGATACGGCGGTATCTGGTTGTTGTACTTTTGCACCGCGCCTTCGCCGGCATTATACGAAGCGATGACGAGTTCTTGCCGGGCCGGATAAAGTTTCAGCAAATCGCGCAGATGGCGTGCGCCGAGGCGGATATTGGTGCGTGGATCGGTCAGTTTTTGTTCGATCGGCTTTTTTTTGTCGCCGGTCAGGCCGTAACGTTCTGCCGTGGCCGGCATGATCTGCATCAGGCCGATCGCGCCTTTAGGCGATACCGCACCGGGATTGAAGCCGGATTCGGCTGCCATCACGGCCTTCAGCAAGGCCGGTTCGAGCGCGAACTCTTGCGCCGCCTGGTCCACCAGCTGTTCGTATTTTTTCAAGTTGGGATGCTGCGACAGATAGCGAAACAGCGGGCTTTCGCGCAATTTCGGATCCAGCGGTTTTGCGCTCTTGCCGCTGAGTTGCGATGAGTCGAAAGAACCGTCGCCACGCATGAACAACTGATAACGCTCATCCAGCTTTTCAGTCGAAAAATGGCCCATGCCGTCGGCATCGATATAGCCGAAGATATCCGCGCGCGCAGTGCTGACCGTGGTTATGAGTGCGAGCGTCAGCAGAGTAGCTGTGAGGAGTTGGCCCAAATGATGGCGAAGCTGCTTCATTTGCTATTGCGGGCCAAGCTTCGAGAGAGTGGTGTTACGGTATTTCATTAAAAGCAATATCCTTTGTATAGACAGGTTCGTTAATGAACTGCGATAAAACCCAGGCGTGCTTGCGCAAACAAGTACGCAATTAACATTAGATTAGGCGGCTGTCCATGCTGCTGCAGGCGCGCGCTAAGGGAAAAGATCAGTTGACCGTTGGCAACCCGACAAGCCGGGTGATTTCGTCATGAATCGCAAAACAGCACTCATCATAATACGTTTCGCCAATGTGGATGGCCAACGGCAAAATTGTTGCCAATCTTGCCATCCCCTGACATGTACTGCTGTCCTCAGATATCCGCTTCGGCCTCGTTCCCGTGCTCTTCAATCCAGGCCCGTCGCGCCGCAGCTTCGCCTTTGCCCATCAACATGTTGAAGCGGTTCTCCGATGCTTCCAGATCGAAGCCGCCCAGCGTGATCGGCAACAGACGGCGGGTATCCGGGTTCATCGTGGTTTCCCACAACTGTTCCGCATTCATTTCACCCAGGCCTTTGAAGCGCGAGATCGACCAGGCGGTGTCCTTGACGCCGTCTTTGCGCAATTTATCTTCGATCGCTTCCAGTTCGCCGTCATCCAGGGCATATATCTTTTGCGCAGGCTTTTTGCCGCGTGCCGGAGCGTCGACCCGATACAGCGGCGGCCGCGCGACGCAGATATTGCCGCGGTCGATCAATTGCGGGAAGTGACGGAAAAACAGCGTCAGCAACAAGACCTGGATATGCGAGCCGTCGACGTCCGCATCGGACAGGATGCAGATCTTGCCGTAGCGCAGACCGCTGAAATCGATGGTGTCGTTTTTGCCATGAGGATCGACGCCGATGGCGACAGCGATATCATGGATTTCATTATTGGCGAACAGGCGGTCGCGTTCGGTTTCCCAGGAGTTCAAGACCTTGCCGCGCAAGGGCAGGATCGCCTGGAATTCCTTGTCGCGGCCCATTTTCGCCGAGCCGCCGGCAGAGTCGCCCTCGACCAGGAACAGCTCGTTGCGGGTGATATCGCTGGATTCGCAATCGGTCAGCTTGCCCGGCAAAACCGCGACGCCGGAAGATTTTTTCTTTTCGACTTTTTGCGCCGAGCGCAAACGGTTCTGGGCTTGCTTGATGACCAGGTCCGCCAGCTTCTTGCCGTATTCCACGTGCTGATTCAGCCACAGTTCCAGCGCCGGCCGGGTATAAGTCGAGACCAGCCGCACCGCATCGCGCGAATTCAGGCGCTCCTTGATCTGGCCCTGAAATTGCGGGTCGAGCACCTTGGCGGACAAGACGAAGGAAACACGCGCAAACACGTCTTCCGGCAACAGCTTGACGCCTTTGGGCAGCAGCGAGTGCATTTCGACGAAGCTTTTGACAGCGCCGAACAAGCCTTCGCGCAAGCCCGATTCATGGGTGCCGCCAGCCGAAGTCGGAATCAGGTTGACATACGATTCGCGCACAATCCCGCCATCCTCGGTCCAGGCCACGACCCAGGCAGCGCCTTCACCTTCGGCAAAACCTTCGGCGTCGGCATTCGCATATTGCTCGCCTTCGAACAAGGGGATCAGCGGTTCAGCATTTGATGATTGCGCCAGCGATTCCATCAGGTAGCCGCGCAAGCCCTGTTCATATTGCCAGGTCTGGCTGTCGCCGGTCTTAGCGTTCAGCAACGTCACCTTGACACCAGGCAGCAGCACCGCTTTGGAGCGTAGCAGGCGTTGCAGTTCCGGTTGCGAAATGGCGGGCGAATCGAAATACTTCGGATTCGGCCAGGCGGTCACGCGGGTGCCGGTTTTCTTGTTGTCTTCCTTGCCGATCGGACGCGATTTGAGTTTTTCAATCACGTCGCCGTCGGCAAACACCATGTGATGCACGCCGTTGCCTTGGCCATCCGCGCGCCAGACCGTAATTTCCAGGCGTGAGGAGAGGGCGTTGGTGACCGACACGCCGACGCCGTGCAGGCCGCCGGAAAATGAGTAAGCGCCACCGCTGCCCTTGTCGAACTTGCCGCCGGCATGCAAACGGGTGAACACGATTTCCACCGTCGGCACTTTTTCTTCCGGATGCATCCCTACCGGAATGCCGCGGCCATCATCCTCGACACTGACGCTGCCGTCGGTATTCAGGGTGACCAGGATATTCTTGCAATAGCCGCCGAGCGCTTCGTCCGAGGCGTTGTCGATCACTTCCTGAATGATATGCAGCGGATTTTCAGTGCGAGTGTACATGCCAGGACGTTGCTTGACCGGCTCCAGGCCCTTCAGTACACGGATCGATGATTCGCTATATTCAGATTGCGGTGGTTTTTTGGTTGCCATTCAGTTGGTTCAGGTTAAATGTAAAATATTGTTAATTTGCAACTAAATTCGGAATTGCTCGTTATTATCCTGTGCGCATTCTAATGAAAAAGCCGTCAGGCTGGGCACAATGTGCAAATGCGGTGATGGCAGGTGGGGCCAGGCATGGTAATTGCGAGCAGTATCGGGTCAGCTGCCAAGAATCGTATCGTCAGGCTGAGCGCAGATTTAGCACTAGTTTTATTGGAAGTCGGCAATTAAATGTTGCTATTTTTGCACAGTATGTTGATAAAAATTAAAGCCCAATAAAGACGCTGCTATTATGCTTCGGTCGGGGTTCGCGCAACAGGGGGCATAAAAAAATGAAAAATCATAACGCACCATTCGCCATTCGTTTCATCGGATTTTCTGCAAGGGAAATCAATATTTTCGACGCTACTTTTTCAGTCGAGCAAAATCGCCAGAAGCAATATTTTCGCCTATCCGCAGATAGCTTGCAGGAGCCAGACCTGTATCTGGTGAATTCCGACGATCTGAAAGCGCTGGCGACGCTGGCGGACATGGAGCCGAATAATTTGCAGCCGGCCTTGCTGGTCGGCACGCCGCATGTGGAATTGCCGTTTGCGAACGTAGAACGTCCCATCCGTTGGCTTAAATTGTTCGATGCCTTGGATATCCTGATCGAGCGGCGCTTGATCATGCTGGCCAAGCAGAATCCGTCCGACGCCACGCTGGTGAGCGCTGTGCCCGAGCGGCGCCGGCGCGAGCGCCTCGATCTCGACCTGACCGACCCGCTTGAATATGAACGCATGCGCAGCAAGCAGCCGCGAAGCGACCGCATCCTGGTAATCGACAATCAATCCACTTTCCGCGACGATCTGGCGCTGGCCCTGGCGCACCATGTGGTGCCGGTTGAATGGGCGGGGACGTCAGATGCAGCCGCCGAGGTATACACAAGGCTCAGCATTTCAGTAGTGTTGATCAATCCGAAACTGGCGCAAGTCGATCCCTATGACTTGTGCACGGAGATCAAGCATCAGCACCCAAGCACGCGGATCGCCGTGGTTTTCCTGATTGACAAGGATTTTGACTACGATCAGATAAGGGCAAACCAGGTCGGCTGTGACGGTTTTCTGAACCGTCATCTGGAGCAGCCGCAAATCCTGCTGGCGATCGGGAAATTCCTGTCGTTGCGGGACCGGGTTTACTAGATGGCAAAGGGCGGCTGCCTGTGCCGCCCTGATGGAGCAGATAAAACGTTCAATTGCCAGTGACGGTGTTGCAGCAGGCTGTCATTTGCTGAGCAGGCGCATGCCGCGCTCCAATCCATCCATTGTCACAGGGAACATGCGGTTGCTCATCAGTTGCCGGATCACTTCCACCGATTGCCGGTATTGCCACAAGCCCTCCGGCTCGGGGTTGAGCCAGATGAACTTCGGGAACGCCCGGGTGAAGCGCTGCAGCCATTCGGCGCCGGCTTCTTCGTTGTTGTATTCGACCGAACCGCCGGGCTGCAAGATTTCGTAAGGACTCATGGTGGCGTCGCCGACAAAGATCAGCTTGGTGTCCGGCGTGTACTTGCGCAAGATTTCCCAGGTCGGGAAGCGTTCGGCGTGACGGCGCTGGTTGTTTTTCCACATATAATCATAGACGCAATTGTGGAAATAGAAAAACTCCATGTTCTTGAATTCGGTCTTCGCCGCACTGAATAATTCTTCGGTGCGGGCGATATGGTCATCCATGGTGCCGCCGACATCCATCAGCATCAGCACCTTGATATTATTCTTGCGCTCCGGTCGCATCTTGATGTCGAGATAGCCGGCATTGTGGGCAGTGGCGCGGATGGTGTCGTCCAGCGCCAGTTCTTCGGCGATGCCTTCGCGCGCGAACTTGCGCAAGCGACGCAGGGCGACCTTGATGTTGCGCGTGCCTAGTTCTCGCTCGTCGTCATAGTCGCGATAGGCGCGCGCATCCCATACCTTGACGGCAGTGCGGTTACCGCCGCTGCCGCCGATGCGTATGCCTTCCGGATTGGTGCCGCCGTGGCCGAAAGGCGATGTACCGCCGGTGCCTATCCATTTGTTGCCGCCTTCGTGCCGGCCTTTTTGCTCTTCCAGCAACTCGTTCAGGCGGCCCATCAATTTGTCGTAGCCGAATTTTTCGAGCTGTGCCAACTGCTCCGGCGACAGCTCGCGCTTCATGCGCTGCATCAGCCAGTCCAGCGGGATTTCTGGATTTTTTTCGAAGATGGTCTGGATGCCCTTGAAGTAGCGCCCGAACGCCTGGTCGAACTTGTCGAAATGGGCTTCGTCCTTGACCAGCGTGGTGCGCGCCAGATAATAAAAATTATCCAGCGTCGGCGAAATGACCTTCTTCTGCAGCGCTTCCAGCAGGATCAGGAATTCCTTGATCGACACCGGAACTTTGGCGTCTTTCAAGGTAAAGAAAAAATCGATCAGCATGAGGTGCTTTATCTATTTGTCGCGGTTATCTGTCGCAGTTATCTGTTCTTCCGAGCCATAAAAACCAGGCGCTCAAACAGATGCACATCTTGTTCATTTTTCAACAGGGCGCCATGCAAAGGCGGCACCACGGCTTTGGCGTCGCTGCTGTGCAGCGCTTCCGGCGGGATGTCTTCGGCCAGCAGCAATTTCAGCCAGTCCAGCAGTTCGGAGGTTGATGGCTTCTTTTTCAGGCCGGCCACGTCGCGCACCTGATAAAAAGTTTCCAGCGCCTGCGCCAGCAAATCCTTCTTCAGATTCGGAAAATGGACATTGACGATCTCCTGCATGGTCGCCTTGTCGGGGAACTTGATGTAGTGAAAAAAGCAGCGGCGCAAGAAGGCGTCCGGCAATTCTTTTTCATTATTCGAGGTAATGATCACCAGCGGCCGATGCTTGGCGCGCACCATTTCACGTGTTTCGTAGACGTAAAATTCCATGCGGTCGAGTTCGCGCAGCAAATCGTTGGGGAACTCGATGTCTGCTTTATCGATCTCATCAATCAGCAGCACCACTTGTTCGTCAGCGTTGAACGCCTGCCACAGTACGCCTTTGACAATGTAGTTGTGAATGTCCTTGACCCTGGCGTCGCCCAGCTGGGAATCACGGAGGCGCGACACGGCATCGTATTCGTACAAGCCTTGCTGGGCTTTGGTGGTCGATTTGATATGCCATTGCATCAAAGGCATGTTAAGTGCGGCGGCGACTTCTTCCGCCAGCATGGTTTTGCCGGTGCCGGGCTCGCCTTTGATCAGCAGTGGCCGTTGCAGCGTCAGCGCGGCGTTAACCGCCAGTTTCAGGTCGTCGGTGGCGACGTAGCTGGGGGAACTTTCAAAACGTGTCTCAGATCGCATTGTAGGTAGTCATGTGCAAGAAAATAAAGTCGAGTATAAACGAGAAGGCCAATTGGCTGGCCCGACGGCTCCCGACTTAGAGGCGTTAATCAGTTGTCATAATAATCAGGCAACATGTCCCACCGTTATAGATAAGCATAGCCAATGAAAATTCTCTTTCTCCGCCTGCGGGTGATGTGGCGCCGGTTTCGACTTGGCGAGCGTCATCAGGCAGACAGCCAGCACGCCACCAGGCAAGTCGATGCGTTGATGCGTCGCGCCAATCCATTCGCCGCATGGCAAGAACGCGCCAACTGGATTATCGATATCGTCCATTGGCTGCGCCATATTCCCAAGGTGTCCATGCTGGACGATGACGCCAGGCTGCGCTTCAGGCGGCAGCGTCTGCAATTCCTGCTGGAGTGGCTGGACAGTAACCGCGACGTCCGCCGGGTAGTGCAGGCAACCTTGCAGAAAACCCTGCGCGAAGCCGCCGGGCCGGAACTGTTTTGCGCCACCGGCCTGCCGCACGAGCCGGCGTTTTTTAGCGAGCTGTCCGAGCACATCGTCAAGATGGCGTTGCCGAAGCCGCCATTCGAAGCCGACTTGTCGGCGTTGTTTACGGTGCTGTTTCCGACCCCGGAAGACGCTGACTGGCTGTTGGCGCTGGACCGGCAAAGCGTGGGGAAAATCTGGAAACTGATTGCCGATGACGGCATCGCCCACAGCTACCAGCAGCAGATCGACGAAGCCCTGATTTATCTGGCGGCGATGGTGCTGGCGGATGGCATCAGCAAGGCTTTCCGGCAAAAACTGGACCCCAAGATGCCCTTGCAGGCAACCCCGTTCATGGTGTTGCGGCGTGAGCTCGAAACCTATCTTTACGTCAGTCCGCGCGATGATGCGGCAATGCGCAGCGTACGCATGCTGATCGCGGTCTGCCAGGCGCAGACCGATCGCATCTATGCCCATCTGGACGAGCATGGCGTTTCGGTCAGCCTGGTCTACCGGGTCGAGCGGATGCGTGCGCAGTTGACGCGCATGGCGCTGCTGATCGATATGCGCTCGATGATCTACGGCAGCGGCAACCAGGATGACGGGCAGGGCGCCGGCCAAATTCAAGCCTTGTTGGGCGACCTGATCGCCGCCCATCATCAACGCTCTTCGATACGCGGCCTGGTCCAGCGCAGTTTTTCGCTGCTGGCGCGCAAGATGGTCGAACGCAATGCCGACCATGGCGAACACTACATCGCACGCGACAGCAAAGAATACCGGGCGATGCTGAAGGCCGCCGGCCGTGGCGGCGTCATTACCGCATTTACGGTGCTCGGCAAATCCATGGTGTCGGCGCTTGGCGCCGCCCGTTTCTTCGAGGGCATTTTTGCATCACTGAACTATGCTGTCAGCTTCATGGCGATCTCCGCCGTCGGCGGCGTCCTCGCCACCAAGCAGCCGGCGGTGACGGCGCCGGTGCTGGCTTCCAAGATGGGTCAGCTCGATACGGTGGAAGGCTTGCGCGCCTTGCTGACTGAAATCGCCCAGTTGCTGCGCTCGCAGGCGGCTGCCGTATTCGGTAACCTGCTGGGCGTGATTCCGGCGATGCTGCTGATTTCCGGCGCCATCCTGCTGGCGACCGATGCGCCCATGATGACGGCCGAACATGCGCGCGCCAGCCTGCACAGCCTGTCGGTGATCGGACCGACGCCCCTGTTTGCCGCCTTTACCGGCATCTTGCTGTGGCTGTCCAGTCTGGTGTCCGGCTTTGCCGACAACTGGTTTGCCTTGCGCCGCCTGCGCGAAGCGCTGACCCATCAGCGCCGCCTGGTGTACGTGCTGGGCGCGATGCGGGCCGAGCGCTGGGCCGCCTGGCTGGACCGTAATGTGGCGCAGATTGCCGGCAATGTCTCGCTCGGCCTGTTGCTGGGCATGACGCCGGTGCTGGCGCAGTTCTTCGGCCTGCCGCTGGATGTGCGGCATGTGACGCTGGCTACCGGCAGCCTGACTGCCGCCGCCAGCAACCTCGGCTGGGACGTGCTGGCGACGCCGCAGTTCTGGCTGGCGCTGGCCGGGATCGTCAGCATCGGCGTGTTGAATGTCGGGGTCTCGTTTGCCTGTGCGCTGACTTTGGCCTTGCGCGCGCGCGATGTGCCGGCGCGCATCAGACGGCTGGTGTTCCGGGCGGTGCTGCGTCGTTTCAGCGCCTCTCCGCGATCTTTCCTGTTTCCGGAGGTGGCGGTAGCTGTGGCGACCAAGTCGCAAGGGCAGGCAGAATCCGATGCCCCTGATACGATGTCAGGCGATACGATGCAGGCCGGCTTGGCGCAATCGGTGGAGCCAACGCCGCCGAGCCGGCATCCCGATAGTCGTCACGGCTAGGCCGCTGGATGCTTGCGGCAAAATGAGCCGGCGGCGGGCAACGCTCGCCAAAAGCCGGCTTTTTCGCTAAAAATCCGGACTTCAGGCCCGTAATCCGGAGCTCTTGCCCGAGCCCGGCTGCTGCCGCCTGCCTGACATCGGCGGGCGTGGACTATGCATGTTTCTTGGGGTAAAATTAGCCGGTTTTGGTGTAGGGTGGCGACGGCGGTCGGCGTCAGGCAGGGCTACCTTATTCCGTGCTTGCGCGGTATATGACGCGGCATAGGCGATATATTGCCTATCCACGCTGTATATCCCCTGGCATTTGAGGCAGTATTCGTGGCAGTTTCGAATAAACGGTTTCGCTACAATTACCCAGCTACTATGAAAAAATTCATTGCACTGCTCGCGCTTGCGGGCCTTGCCAACATGGCCGCAGCCGCGGACGTCGTCGGCAACGCCAAGGCAGCGGAAAACAAGATATCGATGTGTATCGGCTGCCACGGCATTCCCGGCTACAAAGCGACCTTCCCGGAAGTCTATCAAGTGCCCATGCTTGGCGGGCAATCGGCGAAATACATTGAAAATGCATTAATCGCTTATAAAAAAGGCGACCGCAAGATGCCGACCATGCGCGGTATTGCGGCCAGCCTGTCCGAGCAGGACATGGCGGATATTGCGGCTTACTACTCGCAGCAAAAATAAGGGACCCACACAATGAAAAAGATTTTTGCTGGCGTGGCGTTTCTGCTTTCCACCAGCGCATTCGTGAATGCCCATGCTGCAGGCAATATCGCAGCAGGGGAAGCCGCAGTGAAAAAGTACGCATGCGCGTCTTGCCATGGGGTTGATTTCTACACCCCGATCGATCCCAGCTATCCGAAACTGGCCGGTCAGCCTCAGGATTATCTGCAGCATGCCCTGATCTCCTATCAACGCGGCAGCGACGGTCCTAACGGCCGCAGCAACGCCATCATGGGCGGCCAGGCCAAGGCACTGTCGCACCAGGATGTACAAGACATTGCCGCCTACCTGCACAGCCTGCCGACAACGCTGGTGTTGAGCAAGTAAAGTAAGCTGGCCTCTTGGCCCGGACGGAATAGAAACCACGCAGTTGTCCATGCGTGGTTTTTTTATGCGTCCTGGTTCGGGAAATACAAGGTGAACACGGTTTGCTGATCGGCTGAGCGGCTCAGTTCAACCTGGCCGCCATGCAGTTTCATGATCGATTGCACGATGGCGAGGCCGAGGCCGGCCGACGAGGCGGAATCGCTGCGCGCCGGATCTGCGCGGTAGAAGCGATCGAACAGCCGCGGAATCGCGGCTTCCGCAATCTGGATTCCCGGATTGCTGATCCGTATATTGCTGCCTTGCGCCTGCTGCTGTGCTTCCAGGCGGATCACCTGTCCTGCCGGGGTGTAGCGGATGGCGTTGGCGACCAGGTTGCCGATCGCCCGCCGCAACAGCATCGGATCGGCATACAAATTGCCGGTGCCCGAAATGTCCAGGCGCACGCCGCTGTCTTCCGCCACGCCTTCGAAATAGTCGGCGATACGCTGCAATTCCTGGGAACAGTCGAGCTGTTCGCGTGTCACCGCCACATGGGCATTGTCGGCGCGCGCCAGGAACAGCATGTTGTCCAGCATGCGCGCCAGCCGTTCATATTCCTCGACATTCGATACCAGCAAGCCCTGATAGTCTTCCGTGCTCCTCGGCTGCGCCAGCGCCACCTGGGTCTGCACCATCAGGTTGTTGATCGGGGTGCGCAAGTCGTGCGCCAGGTCGGCGGAAAACTGCGACAGCCGTTGAAAGCTCTCATGCAGGCGATCCAGCATGCTATTAAACGCCACCACCAGTTGCTGCAATTCGTCCGGTGCGCTGGCGACATCCAGGCCGAGGTCCAGCCGTTGCGCGGTAATCGAATGCGCCTGCTGGGCGATCAGGCGGGTCGGACGCAAGCCGCGCCGCACCAGCACGTAGCCGAGCAGCGCCGCCAGCAGCGCACCGGACAAGGCCGCACCCAGGATCTGCTGGCGATAGCTGGCGAGCATGGCTTGGCTGTCGCTGACATTGTGAGCGACGATGATCTGTACCTGCTCGCCGGTGCGGTCGATCAGGCCCCACAGCGCCGTTGCGCGCACAGGCATGCCGGCGGAGGTGCGCAGGTTTTTCCTGGATTTCCGGTCCGGCGTCTGGTCGATTGCGGTCAACGGCAACCGCGGCAGGCTGCCTGCCCCGGGTTGCGTATCCAGCAGCGGCACACCGTCTGCGCTGCGCAGGATCAGCAGCAAATCGTTGTGGCCGAGCGCTGCGTCCATGAACAAATGCGGATCGTCGCGGATGGCCTGCACCGAGCCGGCCTTGCCCACCAGATGCCGCATCAGCGTGACCTTGCCCAGCAATTCCTGGTCGTCATGGCTTTCCAGCTGGCGCGCCAGCGAATAGTACAGATAGCTGCCGACCAGGCTGAACGTGAGTAGCGTCGCCAGTGCAAACAGCAAGGCCAGGCGAACCGTCAGCGAGCGTGGCGCCCATGGTTTCAAGCGCGGTCCTCCAGCACGTAGCCCATGCCGCGCACGGTATGGATCAATGGCCGTGCATAGGGCTCGTCGATCTTGATGCGCAGACGGCGGATGGCGACGTCGACCACATTCGTATCGCTGTCGAAATTCATGTCCCACACCTGCGAGGCAATCAGCGAGCGCGACAAGACTTCGGTCTGGCGTTTGGCCATCAGGTAAAGCAGGGAAAATTCCTTGGTGGTGAGGTCGATCCGTTCGCCATTACGGGTGACGCGGCGTTTCATCACGTCGATTTCCATGTCGGCGATTTGCAAGGTGTCGGATTCGCGGATCGGTCCACGCCGCAACAGGGTACGGATGCGGGCCACCAGCTCGGCAAAGGCAAACGGCTTGACCAGGTAATCGTCGGCGCCGAGTTCCAGGCCCTTGATGCGGTCGTCGACTTCATCGCGTGCGGTCAGGAATAACACCGGCGTCGAATGGGTCTTGCGCAGTTCGCGTATCACCAGCCAGCCATCCATGCCGGGCAGCATGACGTCCAGCACGATCAGGTCGTAGTCTTCCGATGTCGCACAATGCAAGCCATCGGTGCCGGTCCGCACCCAATCGACCACATAGCCGGACTCGGTCAATCCTTTGCGTAGGTATTCACCGGCCTTGGGTTCATCTTCTACCAACAGGATACGCATACATCACCCTTCTGTTGTCTGAGGTTGAACCCTGATTATCTTCCATAAAGCCGCGGCTGTGGATTACAAAAGCGTAATCCAGGCGTCACGTTCCCGTTTTCCTTCCCTTTCTACACTTTGTCTCAACGATACGGCCATGTGCACAAGCAACGGCCGCCGTTGAATCCCTTTCACTTTTTTGGAGATTGATATGAATGCCAAACAACTTTTGTCCATCGCGGCTTTATTGACTGCTTCCGGCATCGCGCTGGCGCAGACCCCGTCCCCGGCGCCTGCCACCCAGAACGCCGGCGCCGAAACCGCAAAGAGCGTGGAAAAAAAACCGGCCCAGACAGACGGCAAGAAGAGCAAGGCTTCCGCTCACGATCATAAGAACGACAGCCCCAAGAAAAACATCTATTCCGGCGCCTGAACCGGGTAGCGGCAGCAAGCTCTCCGGTGTCTTGATCGCAAAGCACTGGTCGAAGCACGGGAGAGATTTTTTAACGTATTGGAGATTGCCATGCATATCAAACAGATGACCGTATTTCTCGCCTCCATGGCGGTGGCCGGCAGCGTCCTGGCGTCCGCGCCGGTTGCCGGCAAGACCCGCGTCGAAGTATTGCGCGAACTGGAACAGGCGCGCGCTGCCGGCCAGATGTCGGTGCCGGATGCGCAATATCCGCGGCTTGCCGTGGACGGCGGCAAGGGTGGCAGAGCAGCGCCGTCGGCTGCGCTGGCCAGCTGCATGCAGCACCAGAAAATCGATCCGGTGTATTCGGGAGCTTGATGCATGCGGCAGGTCGCGCCTGGCGTGAATTTTGGGGGAGTCGTTATGTACAAGTTTTTCTTGCCGCTCGGTTTGGCGGCACTGGTATGGCAACCGTCTTTGGCGCAGGATCTGGCGCCAAAGACGCCGGCAATTATCAACTACAAGCTGCCGCCGCTCAGCAAGGATGAACTGGCGGGGCAATTGACGCTACAGCAAGCGATGCTGCAGGCATTCAAGAGCAATCCGGAATTGGCCGCCGCGGCGCTGGAAGTCAAGGCTGTAGAGGGCTCAATCGTGCAAGCGGGCGTGCGGCCTAATCCGGAAATCGCAACTTTGCTGGAAGATACCCGCAAGGCGACCAGGACCACTACCGTGCAACTGAACCAGAGGCTGGAACTCGGCGGCCAGCGCGATGCGCGCATCAAGGCGGCGGAAAAGGGCCGCGATGCGGCGCAGGCTGACTATCTGGCCAAACGCGCTGATATCCAGGCCATGGTGGTCGGAGCCTATTTTGCGGCGCTGGAAGCGCAAGAGAGTCTGCAACTGTTGCAAAGTTCTTTGCGGCTGGCGCAACGCGCCAGCGAGATCACGGAAAAACGTGTCGCCTCCGGCAAGGTGGCGCCTATCGAAGCGATCAAGGCGCGCGTCGCGGAAGCCGACGTGCGGGTCGAGCTGCAGCAGGCGGACAGCCGCTTGAATCTTGCCCATCGCGCGCTGGCCGCGACCTGGGGCGATGCCATACCAGCCTTTTCCACTGTTGACGGCCATATCAACGATCTCCCCGGACTACCCGATTTGACGGTCATGCTGGAACGTTTGAAAAACTCCCCGGCTTTTGTCAAAACCCGGGTCGAAGTCGAACGCCGCCAGGCCCTGGTGCAGCTTGAACGCAGCCGCCGCACTCCGGATGTCACCGTCAGTATTGGCGGCAAGCGGGTGGAAGAAAGCCGGCAAAACCAGATGATTTTCGGTCTGTCGATTCCTATCCCCGTGTTTGACCGCAATCAAGGCAATCTGCAGGAAGCCTTGCAACGCGCCGACAAGGCGCGCGACGAGCTGCGCGGGGCCCAGCTGAAATTGAATGGCGAGCTGCGCGACGCCTATGAGCGGCTCAAGCTGGGTCGTCAGCAAGTGACAGCTTTCCAAATCGAGATCCTGCCCGCTGCGCAAAGCACCTACGAGATTGCCACCAAGGGCTTCGAACTTGGCAAGTTCAGTTTCCTGGAAGTGCTGGACGCACAACGCGTACTGTTCCAGGCCAAATCGCAGGCGCTGCGCGCGCTCGCCGATACCCACCGCGCGGCCACCGAGATAGAACGCGTGGTCGGCATTTTTCCCTCAACCGACCCTTTGTAAAACAGCCGACATGAAAATCAACTTGAGCAAAAGAAAAGCAATTGCCGTTACTGTGGCGGCCATTCTCGTCCTGATTGCGGGCGGGCTGTATGTCGTCGATAGCAAGCAGGCGGACCGGGAGGTGGGGCAGAGCAAGGAGGAAAGCACACACCGCGAGGCGGCCGCGCATACCGATGGTGAACATCACGGCGAGCCGGTGAGCGAGAAGCACGGCCATGCCAACCAGCACGCCGACGGCGAACATCATGAGAAGGCAGAGGGTGCGGCTACCGCCGGCAAGGGGCCGCATGGCGGCAGAATGTTTACCAAGGACAAACTGGCGCTGGAAGTGACTATGGCGGAAGCGGTCGGAGAGGCGCGCTTTCAAGCCTGGCTGTTCGATGACGGTAAGGCGTTGGCGCCGGATGCAGCCAAATTGGCGCTGGCGCTGGCGCGGCCCGACGGCGAAGTGCAGAACATCAGCTTTGCTCCGCAAAATGGCGCGCTGGTGAGCAGCGTGGCGATTGCGGAGCCGCACGTATTCGATGCTGCATTCCAGCTGCAATATGGCGCTCAAAACCTGCAAGCGGTCTTTTCGCAGGAAGAAGGCAAGATCGAATTGAGTGAAACCCAGGTGGCGGCTTCCGGCGTCAAGCTGGAAAGCGCTGGCGTGGCACGTGTGAGAACGGCGATTACGCTGCCGGGTGAAATCCGTTTCAATGAAGACAAAACCGCGCATGTGGTGCCGCGGCTGGCAGGCGTGGTGGAGCAGGTGGCGGTCAACCTCGGGCAGCAGGTCAAGCGCGGGCAACTGCTGGCGGTCGTGGCGAGTACCGGCCTGGCGGAACAACGCAGCGAATTGCTGGCGGCGCAGAAGCGTTACAGCTTTGCCCGCATCACCTATGAGCGCGAAAAAAAGCTATGGGAAGAAAAAATATCGGCAGAGCAGGATTATCAGCAAGCGCGCCAGGTCATGAACGAAGCGGAGATCGCTTTGCAGAACGCGCGTCAGAAACTGAACGTATTCGGCGCAAGCGCCGGCGGCGGCAGCGCGCTCAACCGTTACGAAATCCGGGCGCCGTTCGATGGCCTGGTGACCGAGAAGCACATTGCGCTGGGCGAGGCGGTAGCTGCAGAGGCTAGCATATTCACCATTTCGGATCTGTCCACCGTATGGGCGGAAATTATCGTGCCGGCCAAGGATTTGAACTTGGTGCGCCTTGGGGGAAAAGTCAAGATCAGCGCCACCGCCTTTGAATCGACGGCGAGCGGCAGCATTTCCTACGTAGGCGCGTTGCTGGGCGAGCAAACCCGTACCGCCAAGGCTCGCGTCACCTTGGCCAATCCGGACATGGCCTGGCGTCCGGGATTATTTGTCAATGTCGACGTGGTTTCCAGCGATGTCGAGGTCGCCGTTGCTGTGCAACCGCAAGCGATTCAAGACCTAGACGGCAAGCAGGTGGTGTTTGTCCGTATCGCCGACGGTTTCATGGTGCAGCCGGTGACCACCGGGCGTGCAGACAGCCGGCAAGTGGAGATCGTCAAGGGGCTGAAGGCAGGCGCGCGTTATGCGGCTGAAGGCAGTTACGTTCTCAAATCGGAACTCGGCAAAAGCACCGCCGAACATGCGCATTAAGCCATCCGCCCCCAAGTCATAAGGACCCGATCCCATGTTTGAACGCATCATACGATTTTCGATCGAGCAGCGCTGGCTGATCATGCTGGCGGTGTTTGCGATGGCCGCACTCGGTATCTACAATTATCAGAAACTGCCGATCGACGCGGTGCCGGATATTACCAACGTCCAGGTACAAATCAATACCGCCGCGCCGGGCTACTCGCCGCTGGAAACCGAGCAGCGGGTGACTTTTCCGATAGAAACGGTAATGTCGGGCCTGCCGCATCTGCAGCAGACGCGTTCCTTGTCGCGCTACGGCCTGTCCCAGGTGACGGTGATTTTCAAGGACGGCACCGATATTTATTTCGCCCGCCAGCTGGTGAATGAACGGATCCAGGAAGCCAAAGGTAAATTGCCGGCGGGAGTCGCGCCGGCGATGGGGCCGATTTCCAGCGGCCTCGGCGAGATCTACCTGTGGACGGTGGAAGCCAAGGAGGGCGCGAAGAAGGCCGATGGCAGTGCCTACACGGCGACCGATCTGCGGGAAATCCAGGACTGGATCATCAAGCCGCAGCTGCGCAATGTCAGCGGCGTCACCGAGATCAATTCGATCGGCGGCTTCGCCAAGGAATATCAGGTCGCTCCCTGGCCGGAAAAACTGGCTTCCTATGGCTTGACCCTGCAAGATATCGTCTCGGCGCTGGACCGCAACAATAGCAATGTCGGCGCCGGCTATATCGAAAAACGCGGCGAGCAGCTGCTGATACGGGCGCCGGGGCAGGTCAGCTCGATTGACGATATCCGCAACATCATCCTTGGCAACGTGCAGGGCGTGCCGATCCGTATCCGCGATGTCGGCGAGGTCGACATCGGCCGTGAATTGCGTACCGGCGCCGCCACCGAAAACGGCCGCGAGGTGGTGCTCGGCACAGTCTTCATGCTGATCGGCGAAAACAGCCGCGCAGTGTCGCAGGCGGTCGACCGCAAGATGGTGGAAATCAACCGCAGCCTGCCGGCCGGGGTCGAGGCCATCACGGTGTATGACCGCACGGTGTTGGTGGACAAGGCGATCAACACTGTCAAGAAAAACCTGCTGGAAGGCGCCATCCTGGTGATCGCGATCCTGTTCCTGTTCCTCGGAAATATCCGCGCCGCCATCATTACCGCAATGGTGATTCCGTTGTCGATGCTGTTCACCTTCACCGGCATGGTCCAGTACAAGGTCAGCGCCAACCTGCTCAGCCTGGGGGCACTCGATTTCGGCATCATCATCGACGGTGCGGTGGTGATCGTCGAGAACTGCGTGCGACGGCTGGCACATGCGCAAGCGCATCACGGCCGGCCATTGACCCGCAGCGAACGCTTCCATGAAGTATTTGCGGCATCGAAGGAAGCCCGCCGGCCCTTGCTGTTCGGCCAGGTCATCATCATGGTGGTTTACCTGCCGATCTTCGCCCTCACCGGGGTTGAAGGAAAAATGTTCAATCCGATGGCGCTGACGGTGGTGATTGCGTTGGTTGGCGCGATGATATTGTCGATTACCTTCATTCCGGCCGCAGTGGCTTTGTTCATCGGAAAACGTGTCTCGGAAACCGAGAATTTCCTGATGCGCGGCGCTAAACGATTCTATGCGCCGGTGCTGGAATGGGTCATGCTGCGCAAGCCACTGGTTCTGGGCGGTGCGTTAGCGGTATTGCTGCTGTCCGGCGTGCTGGCGACTCGCCTGGGCAGCGAGTTTGTGCCTAGCCTGAACGAGGGCGATATCGCAATCCAGGCGTTGCGCATCCCCGGCACCAGTCTGACGCAATCGCTGGAAATGCAAAAGCAGATCGAGAGCACGCTGAAGCGGCAGTTCCCTGAAATCGAGCGCGTCTTTGCCCGTACCGGCACCGCGGAAATCGCCTCCGATCCGATGCCGCCGAATATTTCGGATGGCTACATCATGCTCAAGCCGGAAGATAGTTGGCCCAAGCCGAAGAAGTCGCGGCCGGAACTGCTGGCGGCGATCCAGGAAGCTGCCAACAATGTGCCGGGCAATAATTATGAATTTTCCCAGCCGATCCAGCTGCGCTTCAATGAGCTGATCTCCGGCGTGCGCAGCGATGTCGCGGTCAAGATTTTCGGCGACGATATGACCGTCTTGAATGACGCCGCCGATAAGGTGTCGAAGGTACTGGGCAAGATCAGCGGCGCCACTGAAGTCAAGATCGAACAGACTTCCGGTCTGCCGATGCTGACTGTAAATGTCGACCGTGACAAGACCGCGCGCTACGGACTCAATGTGGCGGATGTGCAAGACGTCGTCGCTACGGCTATTGGTGGCAAGGAAGCCGGCACCCTGTTCCAGGGCGATCGCCGCTTCGATATCGTGGTGCGTTTGCCGGAAAACCTGCGCAGCGACCTGGAAGCCTTCAAGCGTCTGCCGATTTCCCTGCCGCGCAATGCAAACGGCGACGGCCGCACCAACTACATTCCGTTGGCAGAAGTGGCCAGCCTGGAGCTGGCGCCAGGGCCAAACCAGATCAGCCGCGAAAACGGCAAGCGGCGGATCGTGGTGAGCGCAAATGTGCGCGGCCGCGATATCGGTTCGTTTGTGAAGGAGGCCGAAGACAAGTTGCAGCAGCAGGTCAGGATTCCGGCCGGCTACTGGACCAGCTGGGGCGGACAGTTCGAGCAGCTGCAATCGGCTACGCAACGTTTGCAGATCGTGATTCCGGTCGCTTTGCTGCTGGTCTTTACCTTGTTGTTTGCGATGTTTGGCAACATCAAGGATGGCTTGCTGGTATTCAGCGGCATTCCGTTCGCCCTGACCGGAGGTATCGTCGCTCTATGGATGCGCGGCATACCCTTGTCGATTTCGGCTGCGGTCGGTTTCATTGCCCTGTGCGGCGTGGCGGTGCTAAACGGATTGGTGATGATTGCCTTCATCCGCAGTTTGCGTGAGGACGGGCGCAGTCTGGATCTGGCGATCAGAGAGGGAGCACTGACGCGTTTGCGGCCGGTGCTGATGACGGCGCTGGTGGCTTCGCTCGGCTTTGTGCCGATGGCGATTGCGACCGGCACCGGCGCCGAAGTGCAGCGGCCGCTGGCGACGGTGGTGATCGGCGGAATCCTGTCGTCGACCATCCTGACCTTGCTGGTATTGCCGATCCTGTATCAGTTATTCCATCGTCGCGATGAAGAGGATCCGCAACCGGTAACGGAGGAAGCAATCGTTCAGCATTGAGTTGCAAAAGGAAGTATTTCCCGCCCAAGTGTCCCCTTGGGTTTCGACGCCTGGATGAATTTCCAGGCGTTTTTTTTAAACCCGCTTCTTTACGCAGTCGATATACGCCGCACCATCCGGCGGCAAGCCGCTGCGCTGCGAGTTCCAGATCATTTCGCCCAGACATTCCATGATGTGGTGATGGGCTTCGTGTTCCGACTGCAGCCGTTGCGTCAATGCGATAGCGGCGGCTTTGATCCCCGGCGGCTGGTCGATCGAAATCTGCTCGGCGATCGACAGATGCATCGACAGGTGCAGGAAGGGATTGGTCTGGCCGTTTTCCACGGAATAGTCCGCGCCCAATGCAGCGTCGATGTCTTTGAGGTCGTCCGCATATTCCGGATGCTGCGCCAGCCAGTCGCTGGCGATGGCTTCCAGCGGCGTCAGGATTTCATGGTCGCGGTGCTTGCGGTAGGTTTCGCAAAAGAAGCGGCGCACATCGTCTTGGGATGGATTAAACATGGTAATTAGCTGATCAGTCTGGCGATGGAGAATGCGGCGGCGGCGGCAAGGCCGCCTACCATCAGGGTTTGCAGCGCCGATTTGAGGGCGCCGGTGCCGGTAACGCTGCCTTTCAGGTAACCGAACACAAACAATGCCAGCAAGGTGACTCCGGTGGAGGCGGTCAGCGCTTCGGGAATAGAGTGCATGAGCATGTACGGTCCGAGCGGAATCAGGCCGCCGACCAGATAGGAGAGCGCGATGGTGATTGCGCTTTTCCTGGCCGCGCCCGCTTGCGGCTCTTCCAGGCCTAGTTCAAAGCGCATCATGAAATCGCGCCAGGCAATGGGATTGCGCTCCAGGCCGGCCAGCATCGGTTCGCATTCCTGTTTGGTGACGCCGTATTGCGCCATGATGTCGATCACTTCCTTGCGTTCGCGATGCGGTACGTTCAGGATTTCTTCCTCTTCACGTGCGCGCTCGGCATAGTAATGCTGGCGCTGTGTGCGTCCGGCCAGGTAGCCGCCCAAGCCCATGGCGATCGAGCCGGCGGCGATTTCGGCGACGCCGGCGGTGACGATGATATCGATGCCGACTGCTGCGCCGCTGATGCCGGCGGCCAGCGCAAATGGTACGGTCAGGCCATCGGCCATGCCGATGACGATGTCGCGTACGGTGTCACTGGCTTCGAAATGATGTTCGGTGTGCGGGTGTGAGTGCTGCATGGTTTTATATCCCTTTTTCCGGCAATGGCGTTTTCGCCTTGAAGTCGCAGAGGTCGGCGATGCTGCAGTTCCAGCACAGCGGCTTTCGTGCGATACACGTATAGCGGCCATGCAGGATCAGCCAGTGATGAGCGTCCAGCAGGAATTCGGCGGGCACCAGTTTCATCAGTTTTTGTTCGACCGCATCGACATCCTTGCCGGGCGCAATCCCGGTGCGGTTGGAGACCCTGAAAATATGCGTGTCGACCGCAATCGTCGGCACCCCGAAAGCGGTATTCAGCACCACGTTGGCAGTCTTGCGGCCGACGCCTGGCAGCGCTTCCAGCTGTTCGCGGGTACGCGGCACCTGGCTGTCGTGCAAGCTCACCAGCATGCGGCAGGTTTCGATCACGTTCTTGGCCTTGGTGCGATACAGGCCGATGGTCTGGATATACGGGATCAGGCCGTCGATGCCTAGTGCGTAGATTTGCGCCGGCGTGTTGGCGACCGGGTACAGTTTGCGCATCGCCTTGTTGACCGAGACATCGGTGGCCTGCGCCGACAAGATCACCGAAATCAGCAATTCGAACGGCGAGGTGTATTCCAGTTCGGTGGTCGGATGCGGCAGCGCTGCGCGTAGGCGGGTAAATATTTCCCGGCGTTTTTCGGCGTTCATTGCGAATCCCTGTCAACGGGTATGGCGGGTTTGTCGGGTTTTTCTGCTTCGGCTTGTTGTTCTTTTTTTAAGCGGGCTCGTTCGATGGCGGCCTGGATGATGGCTTTCTTGCGCAATTGCTCGGCTTGCTGTTCCGGTGTGGTTGCCGATTCGGCAGCGACTGCCTTCAGCTTTTCAGCAGCCTTGGCCGCCAGACGATCGTCGTTTTCCAGTTTTTCGCGGCGCAGCCTGAACAGATGAAAATCGTGGCGGGTGCGTGCTTCGTCGGCCTGTTGCTGGTCCCAGGCATTCCAGCCAGTGTGTTCGCCGCTGACGTCTACCATCGCGATGCAATCCACCGGGCAGGGCGCGACGCACAGGTCGCAACCGGTGCACAGGTCGGCAATCACCGTATGCATTTGTTTGGCGGTGCCGGCAATGGCGTCGACCGGACAAGCCTGGATGCAGAGGGTGCAGCCGATGCAGGCGGCTTCGTCGATGACAGCAACCGGACGCGGGCGCTCGACGCCATTCAGCGGATTGAGCGGAATCACCGGCTGCTGAAGCAATTGCGCCAGCCTGGCGACGCCTTCCTGGCCGCCCGGAGGGCATTGGTTATAGCCAGCGCTGCCATCGGCGATGGCTTCGGCATACGGCCGGCAAGCGGGATAGCCGCACTTGGTGCATTGCGTCTGCGGCAGCAGTGCTTCAATACGGTCGGCAAGGGAGGGCGAGGATGGTACGGACACTGGTGGCGGAAGGCTGGGTGATGACAACATAGGCGGTATTATACCGAGCAAATCGTGCTAACTCCGCGAGGCTGAATATACGTGCCGAATAGAGCTGCAACGGTGAATGAAAAAAGCCGTTCCTTATGCAGGAACGGCTTTGTAAACGCGATGTCGCTAATCTAGCGTTTGATAGCGCTAATGATCAGGCGTTATCTTTAATGAATGTAGTTATTTTCGGGCAGATGATCTCACGCCAGCGGCGGCCTGAGAAAATGCCGAAGTGGCCGCACTTGTCGGCAGTGAAATGCTGCTTCTTGGCTTTCGGGATGGCGCTGCACAAATCGTGGGCGGCCTGGGTTTGTCCCGGTCCGGAAATGTCGTCCAGTTCGCCTTCGATGGTGAACAGCGCCACAGTCTTGATATCTTGCGGCCGCACCAGCTTGCCGCCGACTTCCCAGGTCCCTTGCGGCAGGCTGAAGTCCTGGAACACCGTTTTAATGGTTTCCAGATAGTATTCGGCCGGCATGTCCAGCACTGCGTTGTATTCGTCATAGAACTTGCGATGGCTTTCCGCAGATTCATTGTCGCCTTCGCGCAGGTGCATGTAGAAATCCCAATGGCTCTGGGCATGGCGGCTGCGATTCATGGCGACGAAACCGGCATGCTGCAGGAAACCCGGATAAACCTTGCGGCCAAAGCCAGGATAGTTGGCCGGCACACTGTAGATAACGGTATTCTCGAACCAGCTGAAAGGTTTGTCGGTGGCCAGGTTGTTGACTTCGGTCGGCGATTTGCGCGGATCGATCGGCCCGCCCATCATGGTCATGCTTTTCGGCAGATGGCTGTCCTTGTCAGTCGCCATCAGCGAAATCGCCGCCAATACCGGCACGGTTGGCTGGCAAACCGAAATCACGTGCAAGTCCGGGCCGAGCAGCCTGATGAAAGCCTGGACGTAATAGATATAGTCATGCAGATGGAAGGCGCCTTCGCTGGCGGGCACCATGCGGGCGTCGGTCCAGTCGGTGATGTAGACGTCATGCTCAGGCAGCAGGCCGCGCACGGTGTCGCGCAGCAGGGTCGAGTGATGGCCGGACAGCGGCGCTACCAGCAGGACGGTGGGTTGTTTGAGGGCGGCAAATTCTTTGCCGCTCAAATCTTTCTTGAAATGCAACAAACGGCAAAATGGCAGGGATGTGGCGACTTCTTCAATAATCCCGACTTCTTTGTCTTTGATTAGCGTGTCGGTGATATCGAACGCCGGTTTTTCATAATTCTTGCCGATGCGGTACATCAACTCGTAACCGGCCGCGATGCGTTGTGCAAACGGCGTGTGGGCCAGCGGCGAGATCGGATCGGTGAACAGCTTGGTGCCGGCATCTGCCCATTGCACCAGCGGATGCAGCAAGGACCGGTTGAATTCGTGAAATTGATAGAGCATGCCTTACCTCTTGGGTGATCCGGTACGTGTGGTCCATTACAGCGGGATATATAGTTGTAAAATATGCAACGCAATTCCCATTTTATCTTATGCAAAGAAATGCCGCAGAAAACCTGCAGTTTCACAACAACGGTATAAATCAAAAACCATTTCCAAGCTGGCCGCAAATATACCACCTGCCAGCACGCCATGCAGGTTTTTGAGCGGGGGTTTTGTGGTTTCCGACGCTTCCTATTTGGCGATCAGGTCGGGCGACATCACGGCCTTCAGGAAGTTAGTGGTAATGTCGCCACGTTCGCGTTGTGCAATCCACCAGACATTGCCTTTTCTGATTGACCATTCCTGCATCTGGCCCGCTACCAGCAAGGCTGCAACCTGGCCTAGCGTCGGCTGGTGGCCGATGATCAGCACCGGTTCGCGGTTGTTGGGCCAGTTGGCGACGGCCAGCAATTGCTCTGCGCTGCAATCGGGGGCGAGATCGGGGTGGGTCTTGAATTTACGGCCAAGCGCCTCTGCCGTTTGCACCGTGCGGGTAGCCGGACTGCTGATGATCTTGCAACTGTGCGGCAGGTTGCGATCCAGCCAGTCGGCCATTTTCCATGCTTGTTTGTGGCCTTTGCCGGTCAGGGCGCGGCCCTCGTCCGGTTCGCCGATTTCCGCCTCTGCGTGACGCCATAGGATCAATTCCATGTTTTTTCCTTGCTCACTTGGTGGAAGAGTGTGTGGACGAATGCGAGGGGGAAAGTGCGCCTAGGGCCAGCATCAAGTGGCGTTGCGCACTGTATTGTTTCTGTCGCCGGTGTGGTTTGGGTTTACTCCAGTTGCCGTCGGATCCGAGATCCCAGGCATTGGTGTTGTCTTTCAGGTAAGGCGTCAGGCCTTCGTTGATGACTCGTCTTTTGAGGGTCTTGTCGAGTACCGGGAAGGCCACTTCGACGCGCCGGAACAGATTGCGGTTCATCCAGTCGGCACTGGCCAGGTAGACGTCGTGCTGCAGATTGTTGCGGAAATAATAGATGCGGCTGTGCTCCAGGAAACGGCCGATCACGGAGCGCACACGAATGTTTTCGGACAGGCCGGGCACGCCGGGCCTGAGCGCGCAGGCGCCGCGCACGATCAGCTCGATCTTGACGCCGTCAGCCGAAGCTTCATATAGGGCGCGGATCACGGATTCATCGAGCAGCGCATTCATTTTGGCGACAATCCGCGCCGGCCGGCCTTTGCGGGCTATCTCGGCTTCATTGTGAATCGCCCGGATGATTTCTTTTTGCAGCAAGAATGGCGCCAGCCACAGGTAATCCATTTTCTTGGGTTTGTTCAAGCTGGTCAGATGCATGAACACTTCGTTGACTTCGATGGCCAGCTTCTGGTTCGAGGTCAGCAGGCCGAAGTCGGTATAGAGCTTGGTGGTGGTCGGGTGGTAGTTGCCGGTGCCGAGATGGGCATAGTAGCGCAGCTCGCCGTTGCCGCTCTTGTCGCGCTCGCGGCGAATCACCAGCGACAGCTTGGCATGGGTTTTCAGGCCGACCACGCCATACACCACTTGCGCCCCGGCCCGTTCCAGCTTGTCGGCCCAGTTGATATTGGCTTCTTCGTCAAAGCGCGCCATCAACTCCACCACCACGGTGACTTCCTTGCCGCGTTGCGCCGCCAGGATCAGGGCTTCCATCAGGTCGGAATTCATGCCGGTGCGATAAATGGTCTGCTTGATCGCCACCACATTGCTGTCGAATGCGGCGGAGCGGACAAAATCGACTACCGGCTGGAACGACTGGAAGGGATGGTGTAACAGGACGTCTTTCTGCTTCAGCTGCTCGAAAATGTCGCCAGCCGAATCCAGGTGCGCAGGCAGGCCGGCGGCGAAGGGCGGGAAGCGCAACGCGGGGTCATTGATCTGATCGATCATTTCCGACAGCCGCACCATGTTGACCGGGCCGTCGACCGCATACAGGCGATTGGGGGCTATCGCAAACTGCTCAAGGAGGAACTGCGCCAGATGCTGCGGGCAATTGCGCGCCACCTCCAGCCTGACCGCGACGCCGAACTGGCGGCTCTGCAATTCGCTTTGCAAGGCTTGCCGCAGGTTTTTCACTTCTTCTTCGTCGACCCACAGGTCGCTGTTGCGGGTGACCCGGAATTGGGAGTAGGCGAGTATCTGCCGGCCGCCGAACAGATCGCCGATATGCGCATGGATAATCGACGACAACAGGCAGAACGAGACGCCGCTGGTCGACAGCACGTCCGGCAGCCTGATCACCCGCGGCAACACCCGCGGCGCCTTGATGATGGCGATCGAAGTGCTGCGCCCAAAGGCGTCTTTACCTGCCATTTCGACAATGAAATTAAGGCTCTTGTTCACCACCTGGGGAAAAGGGTGGGCCGGATCCAGCCCTATGGGAGTCAGCAGCGGCCGGATCTCCTGGTCAAAGAAAGCCTTTACCCATGCCCGTTGCTCTTCGTTGCGGTCGCTATGCCGTAGCAGGCGGATGCCGCTGGCCGGCAGCTGCGGCAAAATTGTCTGGTTGAGGATGGCGTATTGGCGATCAACGATCTGGTGGCACTCGATGCTGGTGCGTTCCAGCGCTGCCACCAGCGCCGGTGGTTCGGTATTCACACCTTCGGCCTGGCTGTTGGCGAGCAGGCTGGCGATGCGGACTTCAAAGAATTCATCAAGATTGCTGCTGACTATGCATAAGTAGCGCAATCGTTCCAGCAGGGGGATATGGCGGTCTTCAGCCTGGGCCATCACGCGACGATTGAAGGCAAGTTGCGACAATTCGCGATTCAAAAAGCTGGGGTCGGCGCCCAATCGGGCGCTTAATTGCTTCGTATTATCGTCCGACTTGGTTTTTTTGTTCATGAATCAGGCGGCTGGTCTCATGGTAGGGCGGAGTGTATGCAGTGAATATGACAGCTTGATGAAGAAAATGGAAGTGTTGTACAGGTTCTATATTGTCATATCGATAAGTGGTCCTCCAGCGATTCTTGTCCCGTAACCACGCTTAAATTGCGGTGCAGCAATTGTTATTTTACTGGCAATCCAATGTCCGTAACATTCATTTTTCCCTCGTCATAAAGCTGTCATAAATCTTGGTTAGAGTTCGCCCTGTCTTAGGGGCTGTTGTGAAATCGACTTCCTTGCGAGGAGATGAATTTCACAACAGTCTCGACTCGGGCACACCATATCTATAGTCAACAAGGGAGTAATAAATGCGATTGAATCACCTCGTCAAAGCCGCCATTCTCGCGATGGGTTCGACAGTAGCGGTTTCTTCAGTCATGGCTGCCGAAATTACCGGCGCCGGCGCTTCTTTTCCTTATCCGATTTACTCCAAGTGGGCTGAAGCCTACAAGGGCGCAACCGGCAACAGCCTGAACTACCAATCGATCGGTTCCGGCGGCGGCATCAAGCAGATCAAAGCCAAGACAGTGGATTTCGGTGCGTCCGACATGCCGTTGAAGGTGGAAGACCTGAACGCCGACAACCTGGCGCAGTTCCCTGCGATCATGGGCGGCGTGGTGCCGGTCGTGAACCTGGATGGTGTGACTCCGGGCGAGATCAAGCTGACAGGTCCGTTGCTGGCCGAGATCTATCTGGGCAAGATCACCAAATGGAATGCACCTGAAATCACGGCCCTGAATCCAGGCGTGAAATTGCCGGCAGCCGATATCACCGTGGTCTACCGCGCTGACGGTTCGGGCACATCGTTTGTGTTCACCAGCTACCTGTCGAAGACCAGCCCTGACTTCAAGAGCGTCGTCGGTGCCGGTACCGCGGTCAAATGGCCAGTCGGCGTAGGCGGCAAGGGTAACGAAGGCGTTTCCGCCAACGTGCAAAAGATCAAGGGCTCGATCGGCTATGTTGAATATGCCTATGCCAAGAAAAACAAACTGCTGCACACTCAGCTGAAAAATCGTGACGGCAGCTTTGTGCAACCGGACGACGAAACTTTCAAGGCCGCCGCAGCCGGCGCCGACTGGGCCAAGACGCCAGGTTTCGCAGTGGACTTCACTGACGCAGCCGGCAAGACCAGCTGGCCTATCACCAGCGCTTCGTTCATCCTGATCCACAAAACCCAGGCTGACGCAGCCAAGGGCAAGGAAGTCTTGAAGTTCTTTGAATGGGCTTACAAGAACGGCGGCGCATCGGCTACCGAACTGGACTACGTGGCGATTCCTGCTTCGGTGGTCAAACTGGTCGAAGAGTCCTGGAAAGCGCAAATCAAGGACAACGCCGGTAAGGCAGTCTGGTAATTGTTTTAACGCGATGCGGGCCCTGGTCCGCATCGCAAGTGTTTGTTGATGTTTGTTGATGTAGATATTTCATCTATTTTTAATTGTGCAACGAGCAGCGGTCAGGGAAAATTGATCTGCTGCTCGCGTCGTTGAATACTTTTAGTACACCTAGTCTCCACGCGAAACATCTTCAGGTCGAGCGCGGTCCGGCTGCCGGAAGTTTTGCCGCCGCATCTTATTCTTCATCGGATATCGCTACTCATGAGTGCAAATATTCCTGTCATGGCACAATCGATCTCACCCCAGACAAGCTCCGCTGAACAGGCGGGTTTATCGCATCAGACCTTGCTTGCCACGATGCGCAAGCAACGGATCCAGGATTTTCTGTTCCACAAGGTTACGCTGCTGTTTTCACTGATCGTGCTGCTGGTTTTGCTGGGGATTATCGTCTGCCTGGCGATCGGTGCCTGGCCGGTATTCCACGAATTTGGTCCTTCCTTCATCACCACCGTGGACTGGGATCCGGTCAACGACCATTACGGCGCCATGATTGCAATCGTCGGCACGCTGGTGACCTCGTTCATCGCGCTGGTGATCGCGTTCCCGGTCAGTTTCGGGATTGCGCTGTTCCTGACTGAAATCTGCCCGGCCAAGCTGCGCCGGCCGTTAGGCACGGCGGTAGAACTGCTGGCCGGCGTGCCAAGCATCATCTACGGCATGTGGGGGCTGTTTGTGTTTGCGCCGCTGTTTGCCGAGTACGGCCAGCCGTTCCTGGCTTCCACGCTGGGCAATGTGCCGCTCATCGGGGTCTTGTTCAGCGGCCCTAAAATGGGCATAGGCCTGTTGACCGCGGGCCTGATCCTGGCGGTCATGATCATTCCATTTATTTCCTCCGTGATGCGCGACGTCTTTGAAGTCGTCCCCGCCGTGTTGAAAGAATCGGCCTACGGCCTTGGTTGCACCCGTTGGGAAGTGGTGCGCAAGGTGGTGCTGCCGTATGCAAAAACCGGTGTTGTCGGCGGTGTCATGCTGGGCCTGGGCCGGGCCTTGGGCGAGACCATGGCGGTGACTTTCGTGATCGGCAATGCGCAGCGCTTGTCGTGGTCGCTGTTTGCCTCGGGCAACAGTATCGCGTCGACCTTGGCCAATGAAATTGCCGAAGCTTCCACCACGCTGCACGTGTCGGCCTTGTTTGCGCTGGGCTTGATCCTGTTCGTGATTACCTTCATCGTCTTGTCGATCGCTAAAATCATGCTGATGGGCATGTCCCGTAAAGAAGGCACCAAATGAGTCATTCCCTGCAAGCGGACACTGATGTCCTGGCCAGCCGGCAAGTCAATCCGGTCTATCGCAAACGCCTGTTGATGCATCGTATCGGCATGGTGCTGTCGTTCCTGGCCATGGCCATGGGAATTGCCGTGCTGGCATGGATTCTGGCGACCTTGGTGATCAAGGGCTTCGGCGCGCTGAACATGGGCATCCTGACGCAAAATACACCGGCTCCCGGCTCTGGCGCCGGCGGCTTGCTGAATCCGATTATCGGTAGCCTGATGCTGGTGGGCCTGGCGACCGTGATCAGCACGCCGATCGGCATCCTGGCCGGCATCTACCTGGCCGAGTACGGCGAAGAAAGCAAGCTGGCGCAGGTGACGCGTTTCGTGACCGACATCATGTTGTCGGCGCCATCGATCGTGATCGGCTTGTTCGTTTATGCGATTTACGTTGCCAAGGTCGGGCACTTCTCCGGCTGGGCCGGCTCCTTTGCGCTATCGCTGATTGCGGTCCCGGTGGTAGTGCGCACCACCGACAACATGCTGAAGCTGGTGCCGGGCAATCTGCGCGAAGCAGCATTCGCCCTCGGTGCGCCGCGCTGGAAAGTCGCCTTGCTGGTGCGTCTGCGCGCGGTCAAGGCCGGCGTCGTTACCGGCGTCTTGCTGGCGGTGGCGCGCATCGCCGGCGAAACTGCGCCGCTGTTGTTCACTGCGTTGAATAACCAGTTCTTCAGCACCAACATGAACAAGCCGATCGCCAACCTGCCGGTAGTCATCAGCCAGTTTGCGATGAGCCCGTTTGACAACTGGGTGCCGCTGGCATGGGGCGGGGCGTTGCTGATCACCTTCAGTGTGCTGGCCTTGAACATCGTTTCGCGCTCATTATTCAGCCAGAAAATTCCGGGCTGAGTTTCAGACTGAATTTCAGGCTTATGTATTCAATTAGATTGCCATCCTTATCATGCAAACCTCAATGAAACCGAATCAATTCGAAATGAATTCCATGAAGACGCCAATGAAGCCGCCGACCATAGAAATCTCGCAGCTGAATTTTTTCTACGGCAATTTCCAGGGCTTGAAGAATATCAATCTGCAAGTGAATGAAAAGAAAGTGACCGCATTTATCGGCCCGTCGGGTTGCGGTAAATCGACCTTGCTGCGCACGCTCAATCGCATGTATGACCTGTATCCAGGCCAGCGCGCCGAAGGCAAGATCATGTATGCCGGCCGCAATATCCTGGAGCCGGGGCAAGACCTGAACATGTTGCGCGCCAAGGTCGGCATGGTCTTCCAGAAGCCGACGCCGTTTCCTATGTCGATCTACGACAACATCGCTTTCGGTATCCGCCTGTACGAAAATCTGCCCAAGGGTGAAATGGATGAACGCGTCGAATGGGCGTTGTCCAAGGCGGCATTGTGGGGCGAAGTCAAGGACAAGCTGAACAAGAGCGGCCTGAGCCTGTCCGGTGGCCAGCAACAACGTTTGTGCATCGCCCGCAGTGTTGCGGTACGCCCGGATGTCTTGCTGCTCGATGAGCCGACTTCTGCGCTAGACCCGATTTCGACTGCCAAGGTAGAAGAACTGATCAGCGAATTGAAGCAGGATTACACCATCGCCATCGTCACTCACAACATGCAACAGGCTGCACGCTGTTCAGATTTTACCGCCTATATGTATCTGGGCGAGCTGGTGGAGTTCGGCGAGACCGACCAGATTTTCATGAATCCAGCGCGCAAGGAAACCCAGGATTACATTACCGGCCGTTTTGGTTGATACGCGAACTTCGCGAACCCAGGTTAACCTCAGGTTAACAATACACACCGCAAAGAACAGAGAGAAAACAGATGACTGGCGAACACTCCTCAAAACAATACGACACGGATTTGGAAACCATACGTTCCAAAGTGTTGCTCATGGGCGGTCTGGTTGAGCGGCAGTTCCAGGAAGCGATCAATGTTTTCCGTAACGGCAACCTGGATACGGCGGAACGGGTGATCAAGGATGACGACCAGGTCAATCGCCTGGAAGTCGAACTGGACGACGCCTGCAGCCACCTGATCGTGCGTCGCCAGCCAACCGCCAACGATCTGCGCACCGTGATGGCCACCATCAAGGTGATTACCGACCTGGAGCGCATCGGCGACGAAGCCGCCAAAATCGCCCGCACCGCGATTCACTTGCACAAGCGTGGCATCGGCACCATCGACCATACCGAAACCGTGCGTGTAATCGCCAGCGGCGCTGCCGATCTGCTGCATGACGCGCTGGATGCACTGGCGCGGCTGGATGAGAAGCAGGCGATGCGCCTGATCGCGCAGGACGCCGTGATCGATCGCGATTTCCGCTCGATCATGCGTAACCTGATTACCTTCATGATGGAAGATCCACGGACGATTTCTGCATCGATGGATACATTGTGGGTGGCCAAGGCTGTCGAACGGATTGGCGACCATGCCAAGAACATTGCCGAATACGTGATTTACATTGTCGAGGGCAAGGACATCCGTCATACCGACTATGCGGCCAGCCAGCTCGACGACGAAGTTTAATATTTTAATCAATGTTAACTACGCACCCAAAAATGGCTGCTGATAAAACCTCGATCCTGATTATTGAAGACGAGCCGGCGATTGCCGAATTGATAGGCTTCACTATCAAGGAAGCAGGCTGGACCCCGTCCATCGTCCATACCGCTGCGGACGGCTGGGAATTCGTCCAGCGCCGTATGCCGCACCTGGTCTTGCTGGATTGGATGCTGCCGGACCAGAGCGGTCTGCGCCTGTTGTCGCAGATGCGCGCCGACCGCCAGCTGCAATCCATGCTGGTGATGATGCTGACAGCGAAAAGCATGGAAGAGGACAAAGTCCAGGGGCTGGACAACGGCGCCGACGACTATATGACGAAGCCGTTCTCGCCGCGTGAACTGACCTCACGGGTCAAGGCCCTGCTGCGGCGCAAAGGCGGCGACGAAGCTCCGGGCATGATGTCGGCCGGCGCGGTGTCGCTCGATCCGGCCAGCTGTTCGGTCTGCCTGGAGAACCAGAAGATCGATATCGGTCACGCCGAATATCGTTTGCTGAAATTTTTCATGGCCAACCCTGACCGGGTGTTTTCCCGCAGCCAGTTGCTGGACAAGGTCTGGGGTGACCACGTGGTCATCGAGGAACGTACAGTCGACGTCCACGTGCTGCGCTTGCGCAAGGCGCTGCGGGAATCGGAACACCTGATTCGCACCGTGCGCAGCGTCGGCTATATGCTGTCGGCAAAATAGCGCACAATACAAGCCACTACAGTCCTCGGGCAGGCCACCGGCTTGCGCGTCTGGCTGGCCGGCGCAATCGATGCCTCCATCGCTGAATAGTCATTTATGAATCCACAGATGTTGTTCTGGATCCCGGCTTTGCTGCGGATCCTGTTGATCTTTGTCGCCTCAGGCATCGTCTGGGCCTTGTTTGGCGCAACGCCCGGCCTGCTGTTGGGCCTCGCCCTGATGTCGGTGGCGGTGGTGGTGCAACTGCACTACCTGTTCCGTCTCAGCGGCTGGCTGGATAATCCGCGCAGCGAGAAGCTGCCGGACGGCTGGGGCGCCTGGACTGATATTTTTTCACGCCTGTACCGCCTGCGGCGCGACGATGAAAAACACCAGACGGAACTGAGCGAGTGGCTGGCGCGCTTCCGCCAAGCCATGCATTTGCTGCCGGATGGCGTCGTCATCATGGATGACGTGCTGTTCCTGGAGTGGTGCAATCCGGCCGCAGAGCGGCATCTCGGCCTGCAGCACGGACGTGACAAGGGCATGCGCGTGACCAACCTGATCCGCACTCCGGATTTCATCGATTACATCATCCTTGGCCGTTACGACCAGCCGCTAACCTTGAGTTTGCGCGAACGTAAATTGATCGTGCAGATCATTCCGTTTGAAAACCGGCGCCAGATCCTGGTGACGCATGACGCCACCGAATCGGAACGGATCGACATGATGCGCCGCGATTTTATCGCCAATGCCTCGCATGAACTGCGCACGCCGCTGACAGTGATTAACGGCTTCCTGGAGATCGCCCAGGCGCAGCCCGACCTGGACCAGAAAACCCGCTCGGCCCATCTGCAACTGATGACGGAGCAGGGCCACCGCATGCAAAATCTGATTGGCGACATGCTGACTTTGACCCGGCTGGAATCGGTGGATTATCCCTTGCGGCCGGAACCCGTGAATATCGACGCCATGCTGCATAACCTGCTGCTGGAAGCGGAAGTGCTTTCTGCAGGCAAGCACGTGCTTTCGCTGGCGGTCGACGGCCCGGATATCAACGGCAGCCACGACGAGTTGCGCAGCGCCTTTAGCAACTTGATTTCAAATGCGGTGCGCTACACGCCGGCCGGCGGCAAGATCCAGATTGCCTGGCAAAACAGCAAGGCCGGCCCGCAACTGGTGGTCCGCGATTCGGGCATCGGCATCAGCGGCGAGCATATTTCCCGCCTGACCGAGCGCTTTTATCGGGTAGACAAGAGCCGCTCGCGGGAAACCCAGGGCACCGGCCTGGGGCTGGCGATCGTCAAGCACGTGCTGTTGCGCCATCACGGCACGTTGGGCGTAGAGTCGCGGCCAGGCGAAGGTAGCGTATTTACCGTCAGGTTGCCGGCCACCTCGATCGTTGCCGAAGCGGAAGACTAAGTACTGGTCTAAGTACTGGCGGCCTGAGCCGAAGCGGTCAACATCGGCTACAATTCTGCGGCGACTCCCTGTCGCCGGCCGCATTGATTGTCGATGTTGACATCGTTTGCGCGTACCTTGTGCCTCGCCAACCTTGCAGACTGCCATGCCATTTCCGCGTTTACTGTCTTCCTCCCGTTTCGCCATCAGCGTGGCCTTGTGCGCCGCTTTGTCCGCCTGTATCGGAGGGGGGCAAGTCGCACCGCAGACACCAGTGGCCGTGACGCCGACGATGCCGGTTGTTCAGCCGAAAGCCGCCAGACAGATCAAGATCGGCCTGGCGCTGGGTGGCGGCGCGGCCCGTGGTTTTGCCCATATCGGCGTGATCAAGGCGCTGGAATCGCAGGGCATCGTGCCTGATATCGTGGTGGGTACCAGCGCCGGCAGCGTAGTCGGCGCCATGTATGCCGCTGGTAACAACGGCTTTGCACTGCAAAAGATTGCACTGCAAATGGACGAGGCTGCAATTTCGGACTGGTCGGTGCCGTTTTTCGCCAAGGTCAGCGGCGTGCTGAAGGGCGAGGCGATCCAGAATTACGTCAACAAGACCATCCACAATGTGCCGATTGAAAAATTGAAGATTCCTTTCGGCGCGGTGGCGACGGATTTGAATACCGGCGCACCCATCCTGTTCCGCCGTGGCAATACAGGAGTCGCCGTGCGCGCCTCTTCAGCGGTGCCCGGCGTGTTCCAGTCGGTGGTTGTCGGCGGTCGGCAATATGTCGACGGTGGCTTGGTGTCGCCGGTGCCGGTGCGTTTTGCGCATGAAATGGGGGCGGATTTCGTGATCGCCGTGAATATTTCCGCGTCGCCGGAAGCGCAGGCGGCTTCCAGCTCGGTCGATGTGCTGCTGCAGACTTTTGCGATCATGGGCCAAAGCATCAACAACTACGAATTGAAAGATGCGGATATTGTCATCCGTCCCGAGCTGGGAGCGATGAAAGGTAATGATTTCGCCGCGCGCAATATTGCGATCCTGGCAGGCGAACAGGCGACCATGGCGCAAATGGCAATCATCAAAAAGAAGCTGAAGGACAAGCGCGACGAGTAAGTCAGGATAATGGCTTTCCGGGGAATCAGATTTTGTTCAGTTTTTAGTAGAGGGCTGGCTTGGCGTGGCCGACAGCCTATTCAAAAGACGGGCAATTTCAGGTGGATCGCTGTGGCTGGTAGCTGCAAATTAAAAAGCCCCTGGCAGTCTTGGACTGGCAGGGGCTTTTTGCGTCAAGAACAACATGTGCTGTCTTTGTGGATTACTGGTGGTTGTCGCTATCCGGTTCCGGGTCGTTAATGCGGCGTGCACCATTAAAGCGTGATTTCCAGTAGCTCAGATCCATACTCTCAATGCGGACCTTGCCGCCAGTAGAAGGGGCGTGAATGAATTTGTTGTCGCCGAGGTAGATGCCGACGTGGGAGAAGCTGCGGCGCAACGTGTTATAGAACACCAGGTCGCCCGGCTGCAAATCCTGTTTGTCGATTTTTTCGCCGCTGCGGCTCAGCTCTGCCGCCGTGCGGGGAACGTTGACGCCCCAGGCATCCTTGAATACGTAACGCACCAGGCCGCTGCAATCAAGCCCGTTTTCCGGGTTGTTGCCACCGTATTTGTAATGAATGCCAATCATGCCCATCGCGCTGACTGCCAGGTCCGAGGCGCGGTCGGTGAATTGCTGGAGTTTGCTGCGAGTGCTAAGCGGCTGGGGTTGAGGTCGCAAGTCGAATTCGGTAATGTCAGATGCTCGCGCGGGACTGCACAGCCACAAACTGGCAATCAGTGTGCAAGCCAGGGCCAGGGTCTGGAATAGTGGGAAGGCTTCTTTAATCGTCATCGTGTTAGATGGGCTCTGTGACATTACGACCGCATGAATGTAAGGGAATAAGAGTCGCCTGTCAAACCTGTCAGGCGAAAGAGCGTTACTATATCATGACAATTTTACAATTAAAATCGGATCTATCCTACATTGAGCCAAGCTTGGTCCGAATTCCTGATTCTTTAAAGCAAGTAGCGGGCCAGAAATAATCTGGCGGGAAGGCGGTTGCGGCGAGTGCCTATTGCGATGCACTAAAGTACAATTATCTCTATTTTCACAAGGAGCAAAAATGAAATCGAAACAGGTATTGACACTCGATGATGTCAAGAAAATTGCTGCTGCGGCAGAGGCTGAAGCACTGAAGAATCATTGGGCGGTGACGATTTCGATCGTGGACGAAGGCGGCCACCTGCTTTGGCTGCAGCGCCTGGACGGCGCAGCGCCTATTTCGGCCCACATTTCACCAGCCAAGGCCAAGACCTCGGCGCTGGGCCAGCGCGAATCGAAAATCTATGAAGACATGATCAACAATGGTCGTTTTTCATTCATTACCGCGCCAAACCTGGAAGGTCTGCTCGAAGGCGGTGTGCCTATCGTGATTGGCGGCGAGTATCTTGGTGCGGTCGGCGTTTCCGGCGTGAAATCGACCGAAGATGTGCAAATTGCCAAGGCGGGTATTGCCGCACTGAGCGCGTAAGCTGAAGTTGTGAAAATGCAGTTGCAGAGATGGTCGGGGTTGCGACCCTGGCGATCTGCAACTGTGCTTTTTGATGTGAATCCGATTGCTTGCCGTTCGTTTGCTGTCAAATCGACAGGTTGACATTTATCGACATCTTGGCGAAATTTGAGCGATGTTTTGTCAGTCTTGTTGTCTTCCGGCTAACGCTAATCATCCGGCGTAATTATTTATACAAAAATCCTCAGCTTGGCATCGGTTCAGATTGCCGGGCAGGTCGTTGTCGGCTATAATTGCAGGGTTTAGCCCAATTTACTCCGCCGTAGCGCATACCACCTTCCATATCGTCCAAAAAAGACTAATAAAGCCGCCAAATCAACACTGTTTGGGGTTTCATAGCGGTCGTTTGGCGCAGCGCAGCGGCGGTAACAACATCAGGAGTTACCCCTTGCAGCCATTTTTTTCTGGCCTCACCGTACCGGCCATCCTCGCGCTAGCAGATGGGACGATTTTCCAAGGTACCTCCATTGGCGCCGTTGGTCATACGACAGGTGAAGTCGTTTTCAACACCGCCATGACCGGCTACCAGGAAATCCTCACAGATCCAAGCTACAGCCGCCAGATCGTCACTCTCACTTACCCGCATATCGGCAATACCGGCGTCAATAAAGAGGATGTCGAATCCTCCCGGATTCACGCTGCCGGCCTGATCATTCGCGATCTGCCGCGGCTGGTATCGAATTTCCGATCCACTCAGACGCTCGATGACTATTTGAAAGAATCGAACATCGTCGCCATCGCCGACATCGATACTCGCAAGCTGACCCGTATCCTGCGCGAAAAAGGTGCGCAGGGCGGTGCCATCGTTGCCGGTGAAGCCGACATCGCCGCCGCTACCGCCAAAGCGCTGGAACTGGCGCGCGGCTTTCCCGGCCTGGCCGGCATGGACTTGGCCAAGGTGGTCTCGACCACCAAGGCTTACAGCTGGAGCGAAACCGAATGGCGTCTGGGCCGCGGCTACGACCAGCAGATCACCCCTAAGTATCACGTGGTGGCGTTCGACTATGGCGTCAAGTTCAACATCCTGCGCATGCTGGCGCAACGCGGCTGCAAGATTACCGTGCTGCCGGCCCAGGCTTCCGCGGCCGATGCGCTGGCGCTCAATCCTGACGGCATTTTCCTGTCCAATGGTCCTGGCGATCCTGAACCTTGCGATTACGCGATTGCCGCCACCAAGGAACTGATCGAGCGCGGCGTGCCGACTTTCGGCATCTGCCTCGGCCACCAGATCATGGCGCTGGCTTCCGGCGCCAAGACGCTGAAGATGAAGTTCGGCCACCACGGCGCCAATCATCCGGTGCAAGACCTGGACAGCAAGCAAGTCATGATCACTTCGCAAAACCACGGTTTTGCAGTGGATGGCGCTACCTTGCCGGCCAACTGCCGCGTGACGCATGTTTCCTTGTTCGACGGCTCGCTGCAAGGCTTTGCCCGCACCGACAAGCCGGCGTTCTGCTTCCAGGGCCACCCGGAAGCGTCGCCCGGCCCGCATGACATCGCCCCCTTGTTCGATCGTTTCATTCAATTGATGAATCAAACGATGTTGGAGAAAAATAAAAATGCCTAAGCGTAGTGATTTAAAAAGTATTCTGATCATCGGCGCCGGCCCGATCATCATCGGCCAGGCTTGCGAGTTCGACTACTCCGGTGCGCAAGCCTGCAAGGCGCTGCGCGAAGAGGGTTATAAAGTCATCCTGGTCAACAGCAACCCGGCGACCATCATGACCGATCCGGAAATGGCTGATGTGACTTACATCGAGCCGATTACCTGGCAGGCAGTGGAACGCATCATTGCCAAGGAAAAGCCGGATGCGATCCTGCCGACCATGGGTGGCCAGACAGCGCTCAACTGCGCGCTCGACCTGCATCGCCACGGCGTCCTGGAAAAGTACAAGGTTGAATTGATCGGCGCTTCCCCGGAAGCTATCGACAAGGCTGAAGACCGCTCCAAGTTCAAGGCCGCCATGACCAAGATCGGTCTTGGTTCGGCTCGTTCCGGCGTTGCCCACAACATGGATGAATCCTGGGGTGTGCAGAAGGAACTCGGCTTTCCGGTCATCATCCGGCCATCGTTCACCATGGGCGGCACCGGCGGCGGTATTGCTTACAACGCTGAAGAATTCGAAACGATTTGCAAGCGCGGCCTGGAAGCATCGCCGACCAAAGAGCTGCTGATCGAAGAATCGCTGATCGGCTGGAAAGAGTATGAGATGGAAGTGGTGCGCGACAAGGCGGACAACTGCATCATCGTCTGCTCGATCGAGAACCTGGATCCGATGGGCGTGCATACCGGTGACTCGATCACGGTAGCGCCGGCGCAAACGCTGACCGACAAGGAATACCAGATCATGCGTAACGCCTCGCTGGCGGTATTGCGCGAGATCGGCGTCGATACCGGCGGTTCCAACGTGCAGTTCTCGGTCAATCCGGCCGACGGCCGCATGATCGTGATCGAAATGAATCCACGCGTATCGCGTTCTTCCGCGCTGGCGTCGAAAGCGACCGGTTTCCCGATCGCCAAGATCGCCGCCAAGCTGGCGGTCGGCTTTACGCTGGACGAGCTGCGCAACGAAATTACCGGCGGTGCGACACCGGCATCGTTCGAGCCTTCGATCGATTACGTGGTCACCAAGATCCCGCGTTTTGCGTTTGAAAAATTTCCGACTGCCGACAACCATCTGACTACCCAGATGAAATCGGTGGGCGAGGTGATGGCGATCGGCCGCACCTTCCAGGAATCTTTCCAGAAAGCCTTGCGCGGCCTCGAAGTCGGCGTCGACGGCATGAACGAAAAGACGCAGGACCGCGAAGTCATCGAAGAAGAACTCGGCGAGCCGGGCCCTGACCGTATCTGGTATGTGGGTGATGCGTTCGCCCAGGGCTTCACGCTGGAAGAAGTGCATCAGCTGACCCATATCGATCCGTGGTTCCTGTCGCAGATCAAGGAAATCGTTGACATCGAACTGTGGCTGGAAAACAGCCAGTCGCTGGAAGCGCTGGATCGCGACACCTTGTTCCGCTTGAAGCAAAAGGGCTTTGGCGACCGTCGCCTGGCCAAGCTGCTCAAGACCACGGATACCGCTGTGCGCCTCAAGCGCCTGGCGCTGAATATCCGTCCGGTCTACAAGCGGGTGGATACTTGCGCCGGTGAGTTTTCGACCAACACTGCTTACATGTACTCGACTTACGAGGAAGAGTGCGAATCGAATCCGACCAACAAGAAAAAGATCATGGTGCTAGGCGGCGGTCCTAACCGTATCGGCCAGGGTATCGAGTTCGATTATTGCTGCGTCCATGCAGCGCTGGCGATGCGCGCAGACGGTTACGAGACCATCATGGTCAACTGTAATCCGGAAACCGTCTCGACCGACTACGACACCTCGGATCGCCTGTATTTCGAACCGGTGACGCTGGAAGACGTGCTGGAAATCGTCGACAAGGAAAAACCGTGGGGCGTGATCGTGCAGTACGGCGGTCAGACGCCTTTGAAGCTCGCACTGGACCTGGAAGCCAATGGCGTGCCGATCGTCGGCACCTCGCCGGACATGATCGACGCCGCCGAAGACCGCGAGCGTTTCCAGAAACTGCTGCACGACTTGAACTTGCGCCAGCCGCCAAACCGTACTGCGCGTACCGAAGAGGATGCCTTGCGCCTGGCGCAGGAAATCGGTTATCCGCTGGTGGTGCGTCCATCGTATGTGCTGGGCGGCCGGGCGATGGAAATCGTTCACGAGCAGCGCGATCTGGAGCGCTACATGCGCGAAGCGGTCAAGGTTTCGCACGACTCGCCGGTATTGCTGGACCGCTTCCTGAACGATGCCATCGAGGTCGACGTTGACTGCCTGTCAGATGGCGAGCGCACCTTTATCGGCGGCGTCATGGAGCATATCGAGCAGGCTGGCGTGCACTCGGGCGACTCGGCCTGTTCGCTGCCGCCTTACTCGCTGGCGCCTGCCACCATCGAAGAAATCAAGCGCCAGACGTCATTGATGGCCAAGGGCTTGAACGTGGTTGGCCTGATGAACGTGCAGTTTGCGATCCAGCAGATCGATGGCAAGGATGTCGTGTTCGTGCTGGAAGTCAATCCGCGCGCCTCGCGTACCGTGCCGTTCGTTTCCAAGGCGACCGGTTTGCAGTTGGCCAAGATTGCGGCGCGTTGCATGGTCGGCCAGTCGCTCGACAGCCAAGGCATCAAGGACGAAGTTGTGCCGAAATACTTCAGCGTCAAGGAAGCGGTATTCCCGTTCGTCAAATTCCCTGGCGTCGACACGATTCTCGGACCGGAAATGAAATCCACCGGTGAGGTGATGGGCGTCGGTAAAACCTTCGGTGAGGCCTTCGTCAAGTCGCAACTCGGCGCCGGCATCAAGCTGCCGACTTCAGGCAAGGTGTTCCTGAGCGTCAAGGGCAGCGACAAGCCGCGCGCGGTCAAGGTTGCCAAGGACCTGGTGGCGATCGGCTTCACGGTGGTGGCGACCAAGGGCACGGCAGCTGCCATCAGCGCGGCCGGCATCCCTGTCGAAACCGTCAACAAGGTGGTCGAAGGGCGTCCGCACGTGGTCGACATGATCAAGAACCATGAAATCTCACTGGTGATCAACACTGTCGAAGAAAAGCGCAGCGCGATTGTCGATTCGCGGGCGATCCGTACTTCGGCGCTGGCGGCCCATGCCACCACCTACACCACGATTGCCGGTGCAGAGGCGGCGGTCGAAGGCATGCGCCATCTGAACGAGTTGCATGTCTATGATTTACAAGGGCTGCATAAAACCTTACACTAAGGTCAGATCAGGATGTGCTTAGGCGCATCCTGAATCGCTTCCGGGCTGCAATTGATGCCTGGCAGCCGCCGAAACGTACAATTTAGCGACAGAAGTTCCTGCGGAGGTCACAAGCGCACCAGTTTCCGGTACGTTTTTGGCCTCCGTGACCTTTTATTGTGTACGTGATAAACCCTATTTAATTGAATACCATCCCTATGAGCTCAGTACCTCTTACCAAACATGGCGCGCAATTGCTGAAAGATGAATTGCATCTTTTGAAAACCAAAGAGCGTCAAGCGGTCATCATGGCCATCGCCGAAGCGCGCGCACATGGCGATCTGTCGGAAAATGCGGATTATGATGCGGCGAAAGAGCGGCAAGGTTTCGTCGAAGGCCGCATCGCCGATCTGGAAGGCAAGCTGGGCGCTGCGTTGGTTATTGACCCGGCAACGCTGGATGCGGATGGACGCGTGGTGTTCGCCTCCACGGTCGATCTGGAAGACCTGGAGTCGGGCGACAAGGTGACCTATCAAATCGTCGGCACCGATGAGGCCGACATCAAGATGTCCAAGGTTTCCGTGACTTCGCCGATCGCCCGTGCGCTGATCGGCAAGACCGCCGGCGACGTGGTCGGCGTACAAGCGCCATCCGGCATTCGTGAATACGAAATCCTGGAAGTCCGCTACATCTAAACGCTGGCCGGCGCAGGGTTGCGCTGCCTGCGCCCTGGTGGCGACGCTAGTTGGATGTGTCGGTTGTGCGTGTGATCAAATATCCGGGAGTATCAATGTTCGTAGTGCGATTCAGATTGTTAATCGCTACCTTGTGGGTCGGTAGTTTGTGGACGGTGGGTTATCTGGTCGCGCCGACCTTGTTTGCCACCTTGCCTGACCGCATGCTGGCGGGCACGATTGCCGGCAGCCTGTTTCGTATCGAGGCCTGGCTGGCAGTGGTCTGTGGCATTCTTCTGGTCATGTTGTTCAGTTATCGTACACATGACGATTCCGCGCCGCTGCGCAAAACCTTGCTGCGCCTGACTTTGCTGATGCTGGCCTGTACCGTGGCGGGATATTTCTGCATCCAGCCATTCATGGCCAGCCTGCGTGAGACAGCGGCCTTGACCGGCGGCGTCATGGCTGACGGCGCCAAGACGCAGTTCGGCATCCTGCATGGCGTTGCCAGCGGGATTTACCTGATCCAGAGTTTGCTGGGCGTCGGCTTGATCTTGAAGTTACGCAGCTTGCGCTAGAAGTCAATCATGGCAGGCCGAAGGGGAAGGGCGCTAGCGGATCCGGCTGGATCCTGGCGCCACCGTATAGGATACAGATACGGTCCCCTCGCCGGGTAGTGCGGTGTCATGGCTGCCGAAGCGGCCGGCCATTAACGACCCAATGCCGATTTCTTGCTGCTCTTCTGACGCGGTTTGGCGCGTTTGATGTTGCCGCCCTGGGTCACGCGCTCATTGCCTTTTACCATGACCTTGGTTACCGATGGCCGCTTGGTGCCGCTTGGGCTTGGTTTGACGATGGTGACTTCGCGCATGCCGCGGCCACGGGTTTCGCTGCGTTCTTTGGCAGCATCTTTTTGCGGGCGGTACAGGACCAGCAGCTTGCCGATATGTTGTACAGGCGCAGCGCCGAGTTTTTCACAAATAGTTTCGTAGATGGCAATCCGTGCCTCGCGATCATCACCGAATACACGCACTTTAATCAGGCCGTGGGCGCTCAGGCTGGAATCGATCTCTTTCAGCAGGGTAGGCTTCAAGCCATCTTCGCTGATCAGGACCACAGGATCCAGACCGTGGGCCTGGGAACGGAGCTCGCTACGCTCGGCAGATGTAAGTTTCAACATAAAAATTCCTTAAAAACGGTATTCTACGCGAATGGCAAAGAAGAAATTAAACAAAAACTGGCTGCACGACCACATTAACGATCCTTATGTGAAGCTGGCGCAAAAAGAAGGCTACCGTGCGCGGGCGGCTTACAAGCTGAAAGAAATCGATGAAATGGACAAGCTGATCAAGCCTGGCCAGATCATTGTCGATCTCGGATCCACGCCGGGCAGTTGGTCGCAATACGCCCGCAACAAGCTGGCGGGGCAGGATGGCGGCGGTATTCACGGCATGATCATCGGTCTCGATATCCTGCCGATGGAGCCGATTGCCGATGTGCATTTCATCCAGGGCGACTTCCGCGAGGCCGACAGCCTGCGCAAGCTGGAGCGTCTGCTCGAGGGCAGGAAGGTGGATCTGGTGCTGTCTGACATGGCGCCGAATCTGTCTGGCATTGCCATCTCCGATGCGGCGCGGATGGAGGAAATTATCGATTTGGCAATTGATTTTGCGCAGCAGCACATGAAGCCGAGCGGCGCCTTGCTGGCGAAGTGTTTCAACGGCACCGGCTACAATGAAGTGCTGATGAAATTCCGTCAGGAATTCAAAACCGTGGCGTCGAGGAAGCCCAAGGCCAGTCGCGACAAATCTTCAGAAATCTTCCTTCTTGGAAAGATGTTAAAAAATCCACGCTAAATCTGCATTAGCCGGCAAATTTTCCTTGAATTTTCATAGGTGCGGCCGCATGTATTGCCGAAGGGGCTGTCTGGAGCGAGGCGAAGTCGAGCTGAAAAAATATTTGTTTAGCTATTTTTTCGGCCATGGCTCCCTAACTCGGGCCATCCTCCTAGCAAGCTGTACCTATTCCGAGTAAAATCAAGGGAATATCTCGATGCTGTACCTATGTCAGGCGCGCAGCGCGTCCAAGGAGTTCTAGTGAACAACATGTTTTCCAAAGCCGCCATCTGGGTGGTTATCGCCCTGGTGCTTTTCACCGTATTCAAGCAGTTTGACGGACGCGGAATGGCCGGCGGAGCAGGGCCGATCGCCTATTCCGACCTGATTACGGAAATCCGGGCCGGGCATATCACCGAGGCGACGCTTGAGGGCAGCAGTATTGTTGCCAGCACTTCGGACGGCAAGAAAGTGAAAACCGCCATCACGATACTGGACCGCGGGCTGATCGGGGACTTGGTCAACAACAACGTCAAGTTCGAAGTCAAGCAGCCGGAAGAACCATCGTTCCTGCAACAGATCTTTATCTCCTGGTTCCCGATGATCCTCTTGTTGGGCGTCTGGATTTTCTTCATGCGCCAGATGCAGGGCGGCGGCAAGGGCGGCGCATTCTCGTTCGGCAAGTCGAAAGCACGCATGCTGGATGAAAATAGCAATACCGTTACCTTTGCTGATGTTGCAGGTTGCGATGAAGCGAAGGAAGAAGTCTCCGAACTGGTCGACTTCCTGCGCGATCCGACCAAATTCCAGAAACTCGGCGGCCGTATTCCTCATGGCGTGCTGCTGGTAGGTCCTCCGGGTACAGGTAAGACTTTGCTGGCGCGTGCGATTGCAGGCGAAGCCAAAGTCCCGTTCTTTACCATTTCCGGTTCGGATTTCGTCGAAATGTTTGTCGGTGTCGGTGCATCGCGCGTACGCGACATGTTCGAAAATGCTAAAAAGCACGCTCCCTGCATTATCTTCATCGATGAAATCGATGCGGTTGGCCGTCATCGCGGCGCCGGCATGGGTGGCGGCAACGACGAACGTGAGCAAACCCTGAACCAGATGCTGGTTGAGATGGACGGCTTCGAACCAAATTCCGGCGTAATCGTGGTCGCGGCCACCAACCGCTCCGATGTGCTGGACAAGGCGCTCTTGCGGCCGGGCCGTTTCGACCGCCAAGTGGTGGTGGGCCTGCCGGATATCCGCGGCCGCGAGCAGATTTTGAACGTCCATATGCGCAAGGTGCCGATTTCGACCGACGTCAAGGCCGATATCCTGGCGCGTGGCACTCCTGGTTTCTCTGGCGCCGACCTGGCCAATCTGGTCAACGAAGCTGCCTTGTTTGCCGCCCGTCGCGTCAAGCGACTGGTCGAGATGCAAGACTTTGAGGATGCCAAGGACAAGATCGTCATGGGCCCTGAACGCAAGTCGGCAGTCATGCGTGAGGAAGAGCGTCGTAATACGGCGTATCACGAATCCGGTCATGCCGTGGTGGCCAAGCTGCTGCCGAAAGCGGATCCGGTGCACAAAGTCACCATCATGCCGCGTGGCTTTGCGCTCGGCCTGACTTGGCAGCTGCCTGAACACGACCGCGTTAACATGTACAAGGACAAGATGCTGGAAGAGATCGCCATCCTGTTCGGTGGTCGTATTTCTGAAGAGATTTTCATGCATCAGATGTCGACCGGCGCATCGAATGACTTCGAGCGGGCCACCAAGCTGGCGCGCGCCATGGTCACTCGCTACGGCATGTCGGAAAGCCTTGGCACTATGGTCTATGAAGATAACGAGCAGGATGCCTATTTCGGCCGCTCGTCCTCGAAGACCGTGTCAGAAGCAACACAGCAAAAGGTCGATGCCGAGATTCGCAGCATTCTCGATCAGCAATACGCTTTGTCGCGCCGTCTGTTAGAGGAAAACAAGGAGAAGGTCGAAGCCATGACCAAGGCTTTGCTGGACTGGGAAACCATCGATGCCGACCAGATCAACGACATCATGGAAGGCCTGGAGCCACGTTTGCCGAAAGCCGGCAGCTCGGTGCGCAAGGCGCCTAGCGACAATTCGTCCGGCGGCGTGTCGCCGAACGCTACCGCACCGGCCTGATCCCGTCAGTAGCGCCTAGCCGGCGTAGCCTGCGAATGAAGATGTATAAGCAAGGGTGAGGAGCGATCCTCGCCCTTTTTATTTGTCTCCGCATATTTCAGACTCACTTAATTTCGATATGCAACAATATTTTCAATGCGGCCGTTACAGGTTGGCAGTCAATACGCCGCAAGCGCGGCCGTTGGTGATGGGTATCCTCAACGTCACCCCCGATTCCTTTTCCGACGGCGGTAGATTCCATGCGCTTGAATTTGCGCTGTCGCATGCCGAGCAGATGATTGCAGACGGTGTCGATATCATCGATATCGGCGGTGAGTCGAGCCGTCCCGGCAGTCCCGCGCTGTCATTGGAAGAAGAGCTGGACCGGGTGATGCCGGCGATCTACGCCTTGCGCGATTGCGGCAAGCCGCTCTCCATCGATACCTACAAGCCGGCAGTCATGCGCGAAGCGATCGCCGCCGGCGCCGACCTGATCAACGATATCAACGGTTTCCGTGCCCCCGGAGCGCTGGAAGCGGTCGGCGACAGTGATTGCGGCTTGTGCGTGATGCATATGCAGGCCGATCCGCAAACCATGCAGTTCAAGCCCGACTATCAGGACGTGGTGGCTGAAGTCAGCGCTTTTCTGAGCGAACGCGTTACTCTCCTGGAGCAGGCTGGTGTTGCAAGAAATCGTATCAGCATCGATCCAGGCTTTGGCTTTGGCAAGACCTTGGCGCATAATGTTGCTTTGTTGCAAAGCATCGGCGATATTCAACGCAGGCTGGACCTGCCGTTGCTGGCGGGAATCTCGCGTAAAACGATGCTGGGCGAACTGACCGGCAAGCCGCTGGAGCGGCGTCTGGCCGGCAGCCTGGCGGCGGCTTTGGCGGCAGTCGCCCAGGGCGCCAAAATCGTGCGGGTGCATGATGTCGCCGAGACTGTCGACGCCCTCAAGGTGTGGCAGGCGGCGCAAGGAATATAAGCAGTCACACGACTGTGCTTGAAAAGAAAACTAACTGAAGGTTGAGATGACAAGAAAATATTTTGGCACCGATGGCGTGCGTGGCCGTGTCGGCGTTGCGCCGATCACACCTGATTTTGTGATGAGGCTGGGCTACGCCGCCGGCAAGGTACTGGCGCAGGAAAAAGCAGTCAGCGGCAGACCAACCGTCCTGATTGGTAAAGACACCCGCGTTTCCGGCTATATGCTGGAAGCTGCGCTGGAAGCCGGTTTTGCCGCCGCCGGCGTGGATGTCATGCTGGCCGGGCCAATGCCGACACCGGCAATTGCTTACCTGACCCGGGCCCTGCGCCTGGCTGCCGGCGTGGTGATCTCGGCTTCGCATAATCCGTATGAAGATAACGGCATTAAATTCTTTTCGGCGCAAGGGAATAAATTGCCGGATGCGGTGGAAACCGCGATTGAAGCAGCGCTGGAACTGCCGATGGATTGCGTCGCCTCCGACAAGCTGGGCAAGGCAAGGCGTCTGGACGACGCGGCAGGCCGTTACATCGAATTTTGCAAAAGCACCTTTCCCAATGAACTCGACCTGCGCGGGCTGAGGATCGTGGTCGATAGCGCCCACGGCGCTGCTTACCATATCGCACCACACGTATTCCACGAGCTGGGGGCAGAAGTGATCGCCATCGGCAATCAGCCTAATGGCTTCAACATCAATGACGGCTTCGGCGCCACCGCGCCGGATGCCCTGTCGCTGGCGGTGCGCGCCAACCGCGCAGACATCGGCATCGCGCTGGATGGCGATGCCGATCGTTTGCTGATGGTGGATGCAACCGGCCGCATCTACAATGGCGACGAATTGTTGTACGTGATGGTCAAGGACCGCATGAAGATTGGCGAAGTGAAAGGCGCGGTCGGCACCTTGATGACGAATATGGCGCTGGAAGTGGCGTTCCGTCAGATGGGCGTCGAGTTTGCGCGCTCCAAGGTCGGCGACCGCTACGTGCTGGAAGTGATGAAAGAGCGCGGCTGGATCCTCGGTGGCGAAGGCTCGGGCCATCTGCTGTGCCTGGACAAGCACACTACCGGCGACGGCATCGTTTCGGCCTTGCAAGTGTTATCGGCCTTGAAGCGCACCGGCGAAACGCTGGCCGAGCTGACTGCCGATATCGCGCTTTATCCGCAAACCCTGATCAACGTGAAGGTGAGCGCGGGCTTCGACTGGCAGAAAAATCCTGCGATGGTGGCGGAGAAAGACGCCGTCGAGCGCGAGCTGGGCGATAATGGCCGCGTGCTGATTCGCGCCTCGGGCACCGAGCCGCTGATTCGCGTCATGGTCGAAGCCAAGAGCGCCGACCTGGCGCAAGCGATGGCGCGCCGGATTGCGGATAAAGTGACGGTTTGAGCCGATATTGAATTGTTGGATTGAATAGAGTTAAAGTCTGATGTCGAAATATCAAACCCACATTTTGATTGTCGAAGATGAGCCTGGCATCGCCGAGCTGCTGCGCTTCACGCTCGACGATGCCGGTTTTTCCTGTGAGATTGCGTATAGCGCCGCCGAGGCGCGTCAGGCGATTACCGGCGTCTTGCCCAAGGCCGTATTGCTGGACTGGATGCTGCCGGATACATCGGGCCTGGCGCTATTGCAGGAATGGCGCGGCCAGCCGCGCAGCGCCACGCTGCCGGTCATCATGCTGACAGCCAAGGGCATGGATGAAGACAAGGTCAGGGGCCTCAATGCAGGCGCCGACGATTATGTCACCAAACCGTTTTCGCCGAAGGAGCTGATCGCGCGGATTCAAGCGCTGTTACGGCGCAAGGTGCCGGAACTGGGGCAGAGCCTGCTGACGCATGGCCTGATCCGCATCGATACCGACCGCTACCAGGTCACGGTCGATAATCAGGAGGTCGAGCTGGACCAGGCAGAATTCAAGTTGCTGCGTTTCCTGGTGGCCCATCCGGACCGGATTTTTTCGCGCGCGCAACTGCTCGATAAAGTCTGGGGCGACCATACCTTCATCGAAGAACGCACTGTCGATGTCCATATCATGCGCCTGCGCAAATCGCTCGGCCTGGCCGCCGACTATGTGAAAACCGTGCGCGGCGTCGGCTACAAACTCAACGCCGAGCCGGCCGCGTGACTGTGCCAATAACCAGTACGCGTAGCGCACGCAAATTCTGGGTGCCGGCGCTGCTCTGGTTTGGCCTCTTGACCTTGATCGCGGTGGCGGTGGGTGCCGCCTTCGGCGTCATCGTCGGCTTGCTGTTCTACAGTTTGTCGCTGGCGAGCTTGCTGTTCCTGCAGATGCGTTCGCTCTATCAAATCGAACAATGGCTGGATGCTCCGGTTGGCCGCGCTCGGCCGAAAACCTGGGGCATGTGGGCGCATGCCTTCGCCGCGCTGGAAGATATCCGCCACGAAGACGAACGCTCGCGTGCCGACATGGCTGAATGGCTTGCGCGCTTTCGGCAAGCCATGAGCCTGCTGCCGGATGGCGTGGTGATCGTCGACGGCGTGATGCACCTGGAGTGGTGCAATCCAGCTGCGCAAGCCCATCTGGGGCTGGATCTGAAGCGCGATGAAGGGCGTTTGCTGACCAACCTGATCCGCTCCCCCGATTTCGTCGACTACATGCTCTCAGGCCGTTTTGAGCAGCCTTTGCCGTTCATGCATCACGACAGGAAAATCCTGGTGCAACTGATCTCTTTCGAAAGCCGGCGCCAGATCCTGGTCACCCACGATGTTACGCAAAATGAAAAGATGGATACCATGCGGCGCGATTTCATCGCCAACGCATCGCATGAGCTACGCACGCCGTTGACAGTCATCAACGGCTTTCTTGAGCATGCCCTGAGTAGCGAGATGAATGAGGAAACCCGCCGGCGCCAGTTGCATCTGATGGCGGAGCAAGGACAGCGCATGCAACGGCTGGTGGCCGACATGCTGACCCTGACCCGGCTGGAGTCGCTGGTGCAGCCGCCCTCCGGCGACACGGTGCGCATCAAGCCCTTGCTAACCCGCATCGTGGAAGAGGCCAGGGCGCTCTCCGACGGCAAGCACAGCATCACTTTGCGGCAGGTGCAGGACGTCGATCTCAAAGGTAACCACGATGAACTGGAAAGCGCGTTCGTCAATCTGCTGTCGAACGCGGTGCGCTACACGCCTGATGGAGGCCGCATCGATGTCAGCTGGGAGATGGAAAACGAGAGTGCGACACTGACCGTGGTCGACGATGGCATCGGCATTGCGGCGGAACACCTGAGTCGGCTCACGGAACGTTTCTACCGCGTCGATAAAACCCGTTCACGTGCAACGCAGGGAACCGGTCTAGGGTTGGCGATTGTGAAGCATGTTTTATTGCGTCATCGCGGCCGCCTCGAAATTTCTTCGGAATATGGAAAAGGCAGTCGCTTCAAAGTCGTTTTTCAGCGTGCGCAATTAGCGTTGCGGCAGGACTGAAAGCGAATTAAAACCGGACCAAATAAACTCATTTAAAATTGATGAGCGGCTGCTTTGCTTAAAACATCAGCAGCTTTTTTGCGGATTTGCCGATGTTTTAAGCAGAACCGAAAAAACTTTGAATATTTATCGAAAAATGCATTTTTTTTGTCGCATATTTTTCTGAATTCTGGTCTAATCCGTCTCTCAAGTTTTCCAGCAGATAAGCTTTTGGCGGTATTGGAATTAGGTCGGTTTTAGCAGCAAAATTTAAAAATTTTCCTGTATAAAAATTTGACAAAAATCGGAATACTGTTTATTATCTTGCTTCTCGGAGTGTAGCGCAGCCCGGTAGCGCACCTGGTTTGGGACCAGGGGGTCCAAGGTTCGAATCCTTGTACTCCGACCAATAAGTAGAAAAGGGGCTGTCTTCGGACAGCCCCTTTTTTCATTCCTGCTTGATAAAATCAAGCTCTGCGATGAAGCGATCTTGCGATCGGAATCAAGGCATCACCAGTGTATGAATCCGGCCGTAGCTCAACTGGATAGAGCATTCGGCTTCTACCCGAAATGTTGGGGGTTCGATTCCCTCCGGCCGGACCAGTTTTTAGCCTGACGTAGTCGTCGCAAGTTTTCATGCATTACCTCTCACCGCAGTTTCCTGCAATTAATTTTCATGCTTGCGATGTTTCGTCTGTACGGACGGGCCTTGGTTCGGGCGCTTTATTTTCTTGTGGCCTAAACGCACTTTCGCAAATCTCCCGGCAAGTTAAGTTCAACCTTAATGTTGCGTATATATCATCGATATTATGATTGTGTTATTGGTATTTCTCTGATGCCAAACACCCGGCACCGGCGTATCTGCCGCAGTGCTGTCATGGACGTCTCTTATCGAGGAGAATTATATGCATGCTTTATCCAGCCAATTGAGCGTCACAAATTTCATCAGTTTGCCTGGCTTCAGGAGCGCTCTTGTGAAGGCAGTGCGTGGCAGATCTATCCCTGCGGTCCTGTCGTTGACGGCATTCGTGCTGGGGCTCTGTGCAACACCGGCCATGGCGGTTTCGGAATATGTCGATGCCGTCGATTATCCTGCGCAGGGCTGGGACGCGTTCTACGACCTGGAGCGGCGCATGGTCAAGGATTTCGACGATATTTGCGGCGATACTATTTGCGGAGGTGAATTCAGCAACCTGCAGGCATTGCGCTATCGCTGTTCGGTGCAGCAAGCTGACAGTTTCGTTGGAGAATGCATCTGGACTTTCGCCGGCAGCAATGCCGAGATTGATGGCGTTACCGGCAAAGTTGCCGTCGATGCGCGAACGTGGTCATGCCGGACGCCATTGGCGCCGCAGACGCCGATAGCGACGTTCTACAGTACGCTTTCCGTTGCGAGGCCGATCCATGCGACGTTACCGGCAACTGCGACCACGATCTACGAGGGTTTGACGAATTGCTTGTATTGATTAAGGAGGGGGCGAATCCGCGACGGATTGGATACGTGACGAGTGAGGCGATGTGATGAAGAAGTTTTTTTGACGGCGCCGATTTGAGCGGCGCCGTCGACCGGCATGATTCCGGGGATGCTTATTTAGCGATGTTTAGGCGCCAACGTCCTAGCGACCGCGTCCGCCTGAGCGCCGTGGCGCTGCCGGACGCGCTTGCGTACCGTTGCCACCGCCATGGCCGCGGGAAGGGCCCTGGGCCGGCTTGGCGCCACCTGGTGCGCCACCTGGCGAGCGACCACGTCCGCCACCACCGCCGCCGGCGCGATTGCCGCCACCGCTCCGCAACTGGATAGGTTGGGCACGAGCGTTAGGATCGGGTTCAAAGCCGGCCACCACTTCTTTCGGAAGTTCGCGCTTGATCAGTTTTTCGATGTCTTTCAACATCTGATGTTCATCCACGCACACCAGAGATACCGCTTCACCGGTAGCGCCGGCGCGGCCGGTACGTCCGATCCGGTGCACGTAATCTTCCGGTACGTTAGGCAAATCGTAGTTGACTACGTGCGGCAACTGGTCGATATCGATGCCGCGCGCTGCGATATCGGTCGCTACCAATACTTGCAGGCTGCCGTCCTTGAATTCAGCCAGCGCACGGGTGCGGGCCGACTGGCTCTTGTTGCCGTGGATCGCCATGCCGCTGATGCCGTCTTTTTCCAGCTGCTCGACCAGTTTGTTGGCGCCGTGCTTGGTGCGAGTAAACACCAGTACTTGCGACCATTGATGGGTCTTGATCAGATGGGCCAGCAGCGGATGCTTGCGGTCGCGGTCAACCGGATGGATCTTTTGCTGGATCACTTCCACGGTTGAATTGCGGCGCGCGACTTCAATCATGGCCGGGGAGTTCAGCAAATTGTCGGCGAGAATCTTGATCTCGTCCGAGAACGTGGCGGAGAACAGCAGGTTCTGGCGCTTCTTCGGCAGCACTGCGAGAATCTTCTTGATGTCGCGGATGAAGCCCATGTCCAGCATGCGGTCGGCTTCGTCGAGAATCAGGATTTCGACGTGATTCAGGTTGACGGTGCCTTGCTGCATATGGTCCAGCAGGCGGCCCGGTGTACACACCAGGATATCGACGCCATGCTTGAGCACCTTGATCTGCGGATTGATGCCGACGCCGCCGAAAATGACCGCCGAGGTCAGTTTCAAATATTTGCCGTAAAGGCGTACGCTTTCTTCAACCTGGGCCGCCAGTTCGCGGGTTGGCGTCAACACCAGCGCGCGGATCGGACGTTGGCTGCCGGTCGGGTTGGTCGCGGAGGTCGACAGGCGGTGCAGCACAGGCAGGGTGAAACCGGCAGTCTTGCCGGTGCCGGTCTGGGCGCCAGCCAGCAAATCGCCGCCGGCCAGCACGGCAGGAATCGCCTGGGTCTGGATCGGGGTAGGGGTAGTGTATCCGTGTTCGGTTACGGCACGAACGATGGCTTCGGACAAGCCGAGTTCAGAAAAAGACATGAGAGCTCAATAGAATAATATCGGCCTGTCGCCTTGTGTAAGGCGCCAGTCGCAGGCAAACGGGATTAGAGGAGATTGGAGTCGTCTTGACCGAGGAGTAACGCCTAAGTCCGACAACATCCTTGACAGCAGTATTTGACTGGAGAATTTGCTGTGTCGCCGCAGAGTATAACAATGGCGCGCTACAGGCAAGCGTTTCCGCTGTATTCAAGGGCTGGACGGGACAAAATGCGCGTCAGCGGCCCGATCGAGGAACAAGGCGGGCCGCGTCGCTGATCATCTGGATGCATCCAGCCCTAACCGGAGCGATTATTTCATTGCGGCCGCCGCGCGCTCGCGCAACTCTTCTTCAGTGTAATCGGCGATGTGGGTGCTGATGGTCCAGGTATGGCCGAACGGATCTTTAAGCGTGCCGGAGCGGTCGCCGTAGAACTGATCTTGCACCGGCCTGATTTCTGTGCCGCCGGCGGCGATTGCCTGCGGAAATACCGCATCCACATTGTCGACGTAAAGTATCAGGCTGACGCCTGCTCCGCCCAGCGATTTGGGGCTGCGTATCATCATTTCGGGGAATTCATCGGCCAGCATGACACGCGCGTTACCGAGTTGGATTTCGGCGTGGCCGATTCTCTTGTCGGGACCTTCCATGCGCATGATCTCGACTGCGTTGAATGCTTTTTGATAGAACGCTATTGCTTCGGCTGCGCCGTCAATGGCGAGGTAGGCGGTGACGCTGGTGTAGCCATCGGGGATAGGTTTGACTGCCATATTGCTCTCCTGCGGGTTGAGAGATGGTCGTGAGAGTGTCCAATTGCGCTGCTGCGCATGCATTGTAGTCTCTCAACCGCGGAGTTGAAATGACAAAAAAACGGCGTTGCCGGTTACGGCAGAACTACCGTGGAAGACATTCTCCGCGGTAGTTCTGCCGTAACCGGCGGTCTATCATTTTTTGGCGAACGGCGATAGCAGACCAACCATCTGTGCAAATATCTTAGGGCTGCCAGCCAGCACGTCACCCTTGTACAGGTAATCGGATTCGCCGCTGAAATCGCCGATGATGCCGCCCGATTCGCTGATCAGCAGGGCGCCGGCAGCGATATCCCAAGGCTTCAGGCCTTTTTCAAAGAAACCGTCCAGGCGGCCGGCGGCCAGATAGGCCAGGTCGAGAGCGGCTGAGCCAGGGCGGCGCAGGCCGGCGCAATTCTGGGTCATGATGCGGAACATTTTCATATACTCGTCCATGGCCGGGCCTTCGGTTTCACGGAACGGGAAGCCGGTGCCGATCAGGGCGTCGGCGATCTTGTCGCGCTTGCCGACGCGGATCCGCTTGTCGTTCAGGTAGGCGCCGGAGCCTTTAGTGGCGGTGAACAAGTCGTTGCGGGTCGGGTCGTAGACCACGGCCTGGGTGATCTGTCCCTTGTGTTGCAGCGCGATCGAGACGCAGTATTGCGGGAAGCCGTGGATAAAGTTGGTAGTGCCGTCCAATGGATCGATGATCCAGACGTTTTCATTGTCGTCGTGCAGATTGGCGGAAGCCCCCGATTCCTCGGCCAGGATGGCGTGGTCTGGATAGGCATTCTTCAAGACATCGATGATCGCCGCTTCGGCGGCCTGGTCGACTTCGGTGACATAATCGTTATGCTGCTTTTTTGTGACTTTCACCAGGTCGAGGTCGAAAGAGGCGCGCGAGATCACTTGGGCGCCGCGACGGGCGGCCTTGATGGCCGTGTTGAGCATTGGATGCATAATCGGGGTAGGGTTCCGTTAAAATGGCGGCACTGTGCCAACCGGGAACAGAACCACCTATTGATTGATAAGAATGAACGATGCGGACGTGCAGATGAATATTTTGATAAATAAGCAGCTTTTAGTCGCAGAAATCCGCGTTATGGCGCTATTTTAAATGAAGCTGGCGAAAATCAATACGTCTCTTTTCAAGCGGCTGCGCTTTGTGCTGGTCGAAACCAGTAGTCCCGGCAATGTCGGCGCCGCTGCCCGCGCTATCAAAACCATGGGTTTTTCCGAACTGATCCTGGTCAATCCGCGCTTTCCCGATGTGTTGCAACGCGAGGAAGCCGTGGCGTTTGCCAGCGGTGCGCAAGACGTCCTGGCCTCTGCCCGGATCGTCGGTAGCGTTGAGGAGGCTCTGGAGGGTTGCAACTTTGCGGCGGCGCTGAGTGCCCGTTTGCGCGAATTTTCACCGCCTTTGACCGCACCACGTGCCCTGGCGGCGCAACTGGCCGGCGATTCCAGCCTGAACGCCGCGGTGTTGTTTGGCAGCGAACGCTACGGTTTGCCGAATGAAGTGGTCGAAAAATGCAATGTTTTATTGAATATTCCTGCCAATCCCGAATATTCATCGCTGAATCTGGCGCAGGCGGTACAGGTGCTGGCCTACGAGTGCCGGGTTGCCGCCAGTGAGGATTTGCCGCCGTCGGCCGGCAATGAAATCGGCTTCCAGGGCAATGCCGCCAGCCTGTCTGATATCGATGGCATGTTTGCGCATCTGGAGCAGGCTCTGATCGAGATAGAGTTCCTCGATCCGGCCAGCCCTAAAAAATTGATGCCGCGCCTCAAGCGTTTGTTTTCCCGCGCTCAGCTGGAAACCGAGGAGGTCAATATCCTGCGCGGGATCGCGAGCCAGATTCTGACCAAGCGGCGGCGCCTTGACCGGTCCTGAGCTGGGCGGCCGAGTAATATTAGTCGCCTTTTATTAGTCGCCTTTTATCAGCCGCCTTTTAATTCCAGCTGCGCAACAGGCCGACCGCCAAGCCTTCCAATGCGAAATCTTCCTGGCTGGAGGTTACGACAATCGGCTCGAAATCCGGGTTTTCAGGAAGCAGCTGAATCACCGAGCCGGTTTTCTGATAGCGCTTGACGGTCACATCATCGCCCAGGCGCGCCACGACGATCTGGCCATTCCTGGCGCTGTCGGTTTTCTTTACCGCCAGCAAGTCGCCATCCATGATGCCGGCGTCGCGCATTGACATGCCGCGCACTTTCAGCAAATAGTCCGGCTTGGAGCTGAACAGGGCAGGGTCGACATTGTAGGTGGCCTGGATATGTTCCTGCGCCAGGATCGGCGATCCGGCAGCAACCCGGCCAACCAGTGGCAGGCTGAGCTGCATCAGGGCCGGGTGCGGCAGCGCCAGCTGCGTGCCTTGGCTGCGTAGCGTGGTTTCGGTCAGGCGGATGCCGCGCGAGGTGCCGGGGGCGATGACGATGGCGCCCTTGCGCGCCAGCGCTTGCAAGTGCTCTTCCGCCGCATTGGCCGAGCGAAAGCCGAGCTCGTTCGCTATTTCAGCGCGCGTCGGCGGAAAGCCGGTGTTTTCGATGGCGTCCTTGATCAGGTCGAGGATTTGCTGTTGGCGTGCGGTCAGTTTAATCATAGATATTTATTTGCTGGACAAGGTTTAAAAGCCAGTGCAGCCGGACTGCGCTGCCGCCAACTGTTCAATTCAGGTAAGGCCGCTAAAGTACAAATACGGTACAAATGCGCACAAACACATTCAATACCTGTTGCATGCAGCGAGTCGCATTTAGTGCTGTGTATATTAACAGTCTGTATTTTTGTACAGTATTTGTGCAAATGCAAGACAAATGATGCAATTACGCCACTTCCTTATGTCCAAGTGGCCGCAGGCGCCTGAAAACATTGAGTTTTGTTGCAATTGCGCGTACTATTGCTGGTTTTCCTCTTCCCACACTCGTCTTGACGCCGAGGTGGGCGATTCTTCAATCCGTCCAAAAGGAGCTTACATGCGTCATTATGAAATCGTATTTATCGTCCATCCTGATCAAAGCGAGCAAGTGCCTGCAATGATCGAACGCTACAAAGGTATCGTCACTACACGTGGCGGCACTGTACATCGCGTGGAAGACTGGGGCCGCCGTCAACTGGCATACCTGATCCAGAAACTGGCAAAAGCGCATTACGTCTGTCTCAACATCGAGTGCGACAGCGAAACTCTGGCTGAAATCGAAACCGGCTTCAAGTTCAATGATGCAGTGTTGCGTCATCTGACCGTCAAGCTGAAGAAGGCCGAAACAGGTCCTTCGCCAATGATGAAGGCTGTGCAGAAGGAAGATGCTGCCAAGAGCCATCGCACTGAAGCGCCGGCAGCCTAATTTGCCCGACCTATCTGCGATCCTATAGCCATCGAGTCCATCTGGAGTGAACCAACCCAATAACGTGTTTCAACTGGTTGCCGAAATTGCCGAACGTGAAGTCATGCGTTATACACCGGCAGGCATTCCGATCGTCTCTGCAAATTTGCAGCATCGCTCGGAGCCGATTGAAGCAGGAATCAAGCGTTTGATCGAATTCGAAATTGCCGCGCTAGCCGTCGGCGAGATTTCGGGAAGATTCAGTCAGGCGCAATTGGGCGGTACCTTCTGGTTTACGGGTTTCATGGCACGCAAGAGTCGCAATGGTAGAAGTCTGGTATTTCACATCACGGATTTCGCTGCAATAGAAGCAGATGCTTCCTCGGGAACATAGCTGAAATTGCAGATCAATTATTTTAGATACAGGAGCCAAAAATGGCATTCGGTAAAAAGTTCGATAAAAGCAAACTGAAAAACAAGCGTCAACAACAAAACCCGCTGTTCAAGCGCAAGAAATTCTGCCGTTTCACCGCTGCACACGTTGCCAGCGTTGACTACAAGGATGTCGACACGCTCAAGGATTTTGTTCAGGAAAACGGCAAGATCATGCCAGCGCGTCTGACCGGCACCAAGGCAATCTATCAACGTCAAGTGGACACTGCGATCAAGCGCGCACGTTTCCTGGCGCTGCTGCCGTACACCGATCTGCACAACGCTTAATTGACGACTTGAAATAGGAGAAAAATATGCAAGTTATTCTGTTGGAAAAAGTCGTTAATCTCGGCAACCTGGGTGAAGTTGTTAAAGTCAAGGACGGTTACGCACGTAACTTCCTGATCCCGCAACGCATGGCACGTCGTGCTACAACAACTGCTATCGCTGAATTCGAAGCCAAGCGCGCTGAACTGGAAACAGCAGCAGCAGGCAAGCTGGCTGTGGCGCAAGGCCAGGGCGAAAAATTGAACGGCCTGACTGTTCAAATCTCGCAAAAATCGGGTGTTGACGGCCGTCTGTTCGGTTCCGTGACCAACTTCGATATCGCTGAAGCGTTGACCAAGCAAGGTTTCCCAGTTGAAAAAGCACAAGTTCGCCTGCCGAACGGCCCGCTGAAGACGACTGGCGAGCACGCTGTTGCGGTTGCTCTGCACACCGATGTCGTGGTTGATATCGTTATCGCTGTGATCGGCGAGCACGTTTAATCGGTTATTGCCAAATAACTCTTGCAGCGTGTGCTGCAAGCAAAAAAGCCGGGTTTTCCCGGCTTTTTTTACGCCCTTTTTCTGGCAGTGCAGCAAGACGCCAATCAGAAGCAGGTATAATTCGCGCCATGAAAGCACCTTCTAAAGCACCGTCAGATCCGCAGTTAGACTCCCTCCGCGTACCACCCCATTCGATCGAAGCAGAACAGTCCGTTTTAGGTGGATTGCTGCTGGATAATGCGGCCTGGGACAAGATCGCGGACTTCGTCAACGCCGACGATTTCTATCGCTACGACCACCGGATCATCTTCCAGCATATGGTCAAGCTGATCAATGGCAGCAAGCCGGCTGACGTCATCACCGTGTTTGAATCGCTGAGCGGCACCGGCAAAGCGGAAGAAGTGGGCGGCTTGAGCTATCTCAATGCGCTGGCGCAAAACACGCCATCGGCGGCGAATATCCGTCGTTACGCCGAGATCGTGCGCGATCGTGGCGTCTTGCGCAAACTGATTACCGTCGCCGATGAAATTTCCGGCCAGGCTTTCAGCCCGCAAGGCAAGGAAGTCAAGCAGATGCTGGACGAGGCCGAATCGAAGATTTTCGCGATTGCCGAAGAAGGCGCGCGCGGAGCCCAGGGCTTCCAGGAAATCCAGCCCTTGCTCACGCAGGTGGTGGAACGCATCGACGAACTCTACAACCGCGACAACCAGAGCGATATCACCGGCGTCTCGACCGGCTTCATCGATCTCGACAAGATGACTTCCGGCCTGCAAAAGGGAGACCTGGTGATCGTGGCGGGACGGCCGTCGATGGGTAAGACGGCGTTTTCGGTCAACATCGGCGAGAACGTGGCGATCGAAAGCGGCTTACCGGTTGCGATCTTTTCGATGGAAATGGGCGGCACCCAGCTCGCCATGCGTATGTTGGGTTCGGTCGGCAAGCTCGACCAGCACCGCTTGCGCACCGGTCGCTTGAATGACGAAGACTGGCCGCGCCTGACGCATGCGATCCAGAAGATGAACGATGCCCAGCTGTTCATCGATGAAACTCCTGCGCTCAGCTCGATCGAGTTGCGCGCCCGTGCGCGCCGGCTGTCGCGCCAGTGCGGCACCCTCGGCCTGATCATCATCGATTACCTGCAACTGATGTCGGCCAATAACGCCGGTGAAAACCGCGCCACCGAAATTTCCGAAATCTCGCGTAACTTGAAGGGCCTGGCCAAAGAGCTGCAGTGCCCGGTGATCGCGTTGTCGCAGTTGAACCGCTCGCTGGAACAGCGTCCCAACAAACGCCCGGTCATGTCCGACTTGCGCGAATCCGGCGCTATCGAGCAGGACGCCGACGTCATCCTGTTTATTTACCGTGACGAAGTGTACAACCCCGATTCGCAAGAAAAGGGCACCGCGGAAATCATTATCGGCAAGCAGCGTAACGGTCCGATCGGCAGTGTGCGCCTGAGTTTCATCGGGCAATACACTAAATTCGACAATTACATTGGTAATCTGGACGCGCCGTACGGCGGCGATTGATCGTTACCCTTTTTTGTTGCAGCAACGCACATTTTACAAAACCTGTGAAGCGTTGGATAAGCGAGCCTGATATATTTCAGTTTCGTGACATTGTTTGCTTTAAATTAATATCCTTGATTTAAATGCAATTTTAGTTTTTGTTTCAGTTTTAGATTCAGCTTAACCCTCATAAAAGAGAGAATAAACATGTTTGGACGATTGATGCCCACCGAGGGCAAATTCTTTGAGCTCTTTAATCAGCATGCAGAGCTATGCGTCAAAGGCGCTAAAGAAATGGTGGCGTTGATGACTAATTTCGACGATCTGGAAATTCGCGTGCACGCGATCGAGGGCATCGAGAAGGAGGCCGACAAGGTCACGCATCATGCGATCGACATGCTGCACAAGACTTTCATTACGCCGATCGACCGCGATGATATCCATCAGCTGATCACCCGCATGGATGACATTCTCGATTTGCTGGAAGATGCGGCGCAGACCATCTCGCTGTATGACATCAAGGCGATCACGCCTGAAGCCAAGCGCCTGGCCGAGCTGTGCCTGGGTTGCGCCGAGAAGGTCAAGGCAGCGGTAGGCCTGCTGCACAATATGGATAACTCGCGCGAGATCCTGGCGATCTGCGTCGAGATCGACCGCCTGGAATCGGACGCCGATCACGTGATGCGCGCCGCCATGTCGAAACTGTTCCGCGACGAACCCGATGTGCGTACCCTGATCAAGCTCAAAGCCATCTACGAACTCCTTGAAACCGTCACCGACCGTTGTGAAGATGTCGCCAACATCATCGAAGGCATCATCGTCGAAAATGCCTGATGCAGAGTAGGGCGGTGGTGGCCATAGTAGGCCACGCCACCGCATTGATGTAATTCCTGAAAAAACCACTCTGGCTACTCATGCACACTCTTCAAATCAGTATTTACGTTCTCGCATTCCTCATTGCATTGGCGCTGGTATTCGACTTCATGAACGGCTTTCATGATGCCGCCAATGCGATCGCCACTGTGGTATCCACCGGCGTCCTCAAGCCGCAGCAGGCAGTCGCCATGGCGGCGGTGTTCAACTTTATCGCGATTGCAGTATTCCAGCTGCACGTCGCCGCCACTGTCGGCAAAGGCACCATCGATCCCAATGTGGTCGATCATTACGTTGTCTTCGGCGCCCTGGTCGGCGCCATCTGCTGGAACATCCTGACCTGGTATTACGGCATTCCTTCGTCGTCTTCGCACGCCCTGATCGGCGGCCTGGTCGGCGCAGCAGTGGCCAAGGCTGGCACCGGATCGCTGATTTCGGCCGGCTTGATCAAGACCATCGCATTCATCGTGCTGTCGCCGCTGCTGGGCTTTGTCTTCGGCTCCATCATGATGGTGCTGGTGTCCTGGATTTTCGTGCGCTCGACGCCGCGCAAGGTCGATAAATGGTTCCGCCGCCTGCAACTGGTTTCGGCTTCCATGTATAGCCTCGGTCACGGCGGCAACGATGCCCAAAAGACCATCGGCATCATCTGGATGCTGTTGATTGCGACGGGGTTTTCTCAGGCCAGCGACAGCTTGCCGCCATGGTGGGTGATCATTTCCTGCTATAGCGCGATCAGTCTCGGCACCTTGTTCGGCGGCTGGCGTATCGTCAAGACCATGGGCCAGAAGATCACCAAGCTGAAACCTGTGGGCGGCTTTTGTGCTGAAACCGGCGGCGCGATCACCTTGTTCCTGGCGACCATGCTTGGCGTCCCGGTATCGACAACGCATACCATCACCGGCGCCATCGTCGGCGTTGGCGCCGCTCGCCGCGTCTCTGCGGTGCGCTGGGGCGTTGCCGGGAATATCGTCTGGGCCTGGGTGCTGACGATTCCGGCTTCGGCGTTCATGGCGGCGATTGCCTGGTGGATCGGCAAGCATATTCTGTAAAAACAGACAGGCACAGTCAAGGGGCGATGCAGCGTAATGCTGTATCGCCTTTTTTTATGCCTGTGCAAGAGCTTCCATAGCTAAAGCGCAACTGATGCACCTTGGCTTTCCGTAGTTGCTCATGAGGCGAGGGAGAGCCATGGTTGCCATTGTGCACCAATGCAAATACAATGATTTTCACTCGGCAACATCAACCTGCAGCGGCACGATGTTTGTGCATCCAATCGAGAGCGCTCATGCATGCACGACTCAAGAGCAAGATGAAGGGCATCGTCATCACTTTTGCGGGAGCCTTGAGTGCCCAGTCCTATGCGGCATGCAGCAGCAATACGCCGGCCAGCAATGTCTCGGTAGTATGTTCGGGCAGCAATATATCGCCGGTTCTGGCCCAGGCAGGCAGCAGCAATGTCACCATCAGCCTTGATGCAAGCGTCGTGACCGGCATTGCGCATAGCGTCAGTCCGATCACATTCAGCGTCGATACGGCCAGCAGCATCGTCAATAACGGCAGCCTGACCTTGACGGGAGGAGGCGGCAGCGGCACAAACCGGGGCGCTGCCCTGCTTGGCGTGCACAACAATAACCAGCTGACCAATGCCAGCCAGGCCACCATCACGACAACCGGCGCCTTTAACGACGGCATGGCGGCCAACGGCAGCGGCAATACCTTGACCAACCAGGGCACGATCACCACGTCCGGTCCCAATGCTTACGGCATGTCGGCGGCCTGGGGCCAGACCAATGTCGGCCAGCTGAACAATACGGTGAACAACTCCGGGACGGTTACCACCTCCGGCAGCAATGCGCGCGCGATATCGATACTCGGCGGCAGCGGCAGCGTGGTCAATAGCGGGAAGCTGTCCACCAGCGGTGCCGACAGCCCAACCGCGTACATGCAAGGGAATAACGACAAGCTGACAAATAGCGGCACGATTACGGCGACAGGCAACGGTTCCGCCGGGGTGTTTTCGAATACCGCAGGTTCCGGTTTTATCGCGACGATCGTCAATCAGGCTGGGGGACAGATCATCAGCCAGCAAGGTCCTGCGGTGCGCACGCTGAACGGCAGCACCACCCTCATCAACGCGGGCTTGTTGCAAAGCGGGTCCGGGACAGCGGTCGCCATGGGCACCGGCAAAAACCAGCTGATATTGCAAACCGGCTCGGTGATCGTTGGCGCGGCCGACGGTGGCGGTAACGCCGGCACCTCGTTGCTGCTGCAAGGATCCGGCACCGCCTCCAATGCGTTTGCCAATTTCGCCATGCTGCAGGCGCAGGGCGACAGCTGGAACTGGAACGGCAGCGGCAATTTCGGCGTCGTCCAGATCCAGACCGGTCAGTTCAATCTGAGCGGTACCCTGGGCGGCGCGACAACGGTATCTGCGGGAGCAACGCTGGCGGGCAACGGTGGCGTCATCAATGGCAGCCTGTTGAACCAGGGCGCCTTGCATCCCGGCGCTGGCGACGGCACTGGCGGCCTGACCGTGACCGGCAATTTTACCCACGCCGCGAACGCAGTGTTCCAGACTGAAGCTTCGCCGCTTTCGGCGGGCTTGCTGACAGTGGGTGGCAGCGCCAGCCTGCAAGGCGGTACGGTGGACGCAACCATGCTGCCCGGTGCCTATCCTGACGAGATCCGTTTGCCGATCGTCACTGCGGCGGCCGGTGTCAGCGGTAATTTCGCGCAGCTGCAAGCAAATGCCACGGCGTTGCTGACGCCTACGCTGGCGTATGACAACGGCCATGCCTATCTGGTCATTACACGGGCGCCGATTGCAACTGTGGTCACGCCGGGCAACAACGCGGCGATCGGCCAGGCCATCGACGCCAGCCGTCCGCAGGCCACGCCGGAGCAACCGGTTCCCACTCCGGTGACTCCTGCAGGAGTACCTGTTGCCACAGGTCCGCTGGCGGAAACGGTGAGCACGCTGAACCTGCTTGACAAGGCCCAACTACAAGCCACGGTAGGCAGCTTGACGGGCGGCGTCCACGCCACTTTCGCGCAGCTCGCGCTTCGTGAAAACGATCTGTTCGGCCGCGCCTTGTCGATGCGCCTGGATACGCAGCGCGATGTCGACCGCAAGTCAGTCGACGACGGCGTCTGGGTGCGGCCCTATGGCTCATTCGGCAAGTTGAGCGCCAGCGCCGATACGTCTGCGGCAAGTTACCACATCGGCGGCATCAGCGCCGGCGCCGACCGTGTCGTCGACAAGGACTGGATTGTCGGCGCCGGGCTGGATTATGCGCACCTGGATGCGGATTTCGATGATTACAACGGCAACGGCAAGCTCGACAGCTACAAGCTGGGCGCGTATGCCAGCTACGCGCCCGGTCCGTTGTATGTCGATACGATTGTCAGCTACGCAGTGCAGCGCACCGAGATGCAACGCGACGTGCTGACCGCAATCGGCCCCAGTCTGCGCGCCAAGAGTTCCTACGATGGGCAACAGGCAAGCGCCTATGGCGAGCTTGGCTATCGCGCCAGGTTGAACAGCCAGTTTGTGTTGCAGCCATTCGCTGCCTTGCATTACACGCGTTTGCGCCAGGACGGCTTCACGGAAAGCGACGCCGAAAATCTTGGCATCGCCGCCAGCGGCAATACCTTGAACAGCCTGCGCAGCAGCCTGGGGGTCAAGGTCGCGCAAGATTTTCCAGTGTCTGCCGGCGTGATTACCTTGGGCGGGCAGTTGCGCTGGATGCATGAGTTCATGGACGCGCAAGCCGAGTACCAGGCCGCCTTGATTGGCGCGCCGGGCAGTTACTTTACGGTGAAAGGGGTAGAGTTCGGGCGCGACGCCTTGCTGGCCGGCGTGAATCTTTCATATTCGGCATCGGCTAAGCTGAACCTGTTTGCCGACTACGATTTTCAAACCGAATCGCATGACAAGGTGAGCCGTATTACGCTTGGCTTGCGTTATCTCTGGTAGAAAAAAAGGCGAGCCGGATATATCCATGCCCGCCTCGAAACAGTTGCTTAGTGCGCACCGCCGGCATCGACCGGTAAGCTGGAGCGCTGCGGTTTGGTCAGCCATACCAGAGCGATCAGCATCAGGAACAATACCGCTGAAATCCAGAAGATGTCGGTCGCCCCTTGGGTCGCTGCCTTGACCGAAATCAAACGGTCGATGGTGGCCCAGGCAGCCGGTTCCGGCATGCCCTGCGCCATCAGGCTATGCACCGCCTCGGTAAATGCCGGGCTGTGCGGACCGGTGAATTCCGTCAGCTGCGAATGATGCAGGGACGTGCGTCGATCCCACAAGGTGCTGGTGATCGACGTACCCATGCCGCCGAACATGATCCGCACGAAATTGGACAAACCGGCCGCCGAAGGGATTTTCTCCGGTGGCTGACCCGACAGGATGATCGAGGTCAGCGGGATAAAGAACATGGCCATCGCCGCGCCCTGGATGATGGTAGGGATCATCAAGGTGAAGGTGTCGACGTTCTCGGTGAATTGCGAACGCATGTAGAACACCACGGCAAAGATGAAGAATGCCGTGCTGGCGACCCAGCGCGCATCGATCTTGGGCAGCAGCTTGCCGATAAACGGCGACAAGATGATGGCGAAGATCCCCACCGGCGCCATGACTTCACCCGCCAGGGTCGCGGTATAGCCCAAGGTCGTCTGCAGCCACAACGGCAGGATAACCAGGCCGCCGAACATCAAGCCGTAGCCGACCGAGATGGCGATCACGCCGCCGCTGAAGTTACGGCTTTTGAACAACGTCAGGTCGACCACCGGGTGATCGTCGCCCAGCTCCCAGATGACGAAGTAGATGAAGGCGACCAGGGCGGTGGCGCCCAATATCACGATGGTCGAGGAGTTGAACCAGTCGAGTTCCTTGCCTTTGTCCAGCATGATCTGCAGCGAACCGACCCAGACCACCAGCAAGGCCAGGCCGACCTTATCGATCGGCAGCTTGTAAGTCGACGATTCGCGCTTGTGATAGATCGACCAGGTAGCCCAGGCCGCAAATACGCCGACCGGAATATTGATATAGAAAATCCATGGCCAGGTGTAATTGTCAGAGATCCAGCCGCCCAGCAGTGGCCCCATCACCGGCGCCACCAGGGTGGTCATGCCCCAGAACGCCAGGGCCATGCCGCTCTTGGAGGGCGTATAACTGGATAACAGCAAGGACTGCGACAAGGGAATCATTGGTCCCGCGACTGCGCCTTGCAGCACGCGGGCGGCGATCAGCACTTCCATGCTGGGCGCCAGGCCGCACAGGATCGACGACAGCACGAACAGGATGATCGACGTCACAAACAGCCGCACCTGGCCGAAGCGCTGGGTCAGCCAGCCGGTCAGCGGCACCGAGATGGCGTTGGCCACCGCGAACGAGGTGATGACCCAGGTGCCTTGTTGCGGCGAGACGCCCAGGTCGCCGGAAATGGCAGGGATGGAAACGTTGGCAATCGACGAGTCGAGTACATTCATGAACACGGCAAGCGATAACGCTACCGTGCCCATGACTAGCTTGCCGCCGGTAAGCGGTGGCAAGGCTTTCTGAAGCGGCCGCGGTGGCGGCGCTGGTTTTGGGGAACTCATGAAGGCATTCCGGTAAGGTTTATTGCATGTTCGACGCCGTCAGCGGCGCCATCCAGGCGATGGCGTCCGCTGCGGCATGCGCCGGCAAGTTGCATGCGATCAGTGTGCCGCCGCTGCATTGTTGTTGGCAGCGATGATGCTGGCGATACGGGCATCGGCTTCCTGGCCGCTCTTGTCAAAGATATCGGTGGTGTAAGCCGGCGCAGTGCGCGCAGTGCCGGCGGTCAGCGAAGTGCCTTCGGTCTGGGCGATGTCAACGCTGACATCCATCGATACGCCGATACGCAGCGGATGGCTTTCCAGGTCTTTGGAATCCAGGGAAATACGCACTGGAATCCGTTGCACGATCTTGATCCAGTTGCCGCTGGCGTTTTGTGCCGGCAGCAGCGCGAACGCGGAGCCGGTGCCGGCCGCCAGGCCGATCACCTTGCCGTGGTACTCGATCTTCGAACCGTACAGGTCGGATTTCAAGGTGACCGGCTGGCCGATGCGCATATTGTTGATCTGTACTTCCTTGTAGTTGGCATCAACCCACAAGGCATTCAGCGGCACGATGGACAGCAGCGGGCTGCCGGCGGCGACGCGCTGGCCGACCTGCACCGAACGTTTGGCGACATAGCCGGTGGTCGGCGCCAGCAAGGTGGTGCGGGCCAGGTTGATATAGGCATTGCGCACTTGCGCTGAGGCGTTGAGCACGTTCGGATGTTGCTCAACCGTGGTGTGGTCGGTCAATACCTTGTTGGACGACAGTTGCTCGCGCGCCGATTGCAAGGCGGCTTCCGCGCCTTGTACTGCGACCTTGGCGTGATCCAGTTCTTCCTTGGAGACAGCGCCGGTGCCGATCAGCTGCTGACGGCGCGCCAGGTCGGAACGGGCGCGTTCCAGTTCCGCAGTACGGGCAGTGACGCCAGAGGTCAAGGTGTTGTTGTTGACGAACAGCGTACGAACCTGGCGTACGGTCTGCGCCAGCTGGGCTTCGGCCTGATCCAGCGCGACCTTGGCGTCGGCCTTGTCCAGTTCCACCAGCGGTTTGCCGGCTTGCACCAGTTCGGTATCGTCGGCATTGATCGCCAGCACCGTGCCGCCAACCTGCGGCGTCACTTGTACCACGTTGCCACCGACGTACGCGTCGTCAGTACTTTCGTAGTGGCGGGCGTAGATGAACCACCAGATGCCATAGGCGATCAGGACAATGATGAGAGCAATGGTGACACCGATCAGCAGGCTGCGGCGCTTGCCATTGGCAGCAGGCGCCGGAGCGGGTGCCTGCGCAGATGCTGGAGCGGCAGCAGCGACGCCGCCGGCCGTTGGTTCTTGAGGAGTTTGATTTGGTGTGGTCATGATGCGGATTTCGCAATAAGTGAACGGTTATTTTAATGAATCAGTTAGTAGCGCTTGCTTGCGGAGTGCCGGCGTTTGCTTCGGCAGCCGGGCCTAATCCCGAAGCTTCAGCATCGAAGCCGCCTCCCAGCGACTTGATCAGGTTGACCCGCAGATCGGCTCTGCGCGCGCGCGTATCGAGCTCCTGCTTGCGGGCCGTCAGCCAGCCGATCTGGCTGCTCACCACCTGCAGCATGTTGGCGGTGCCGACCTGCTGCCGCTGTTCGGCCAGCTTCATGCCGCGCTCAGCCGCTTCAACCGCAGTCTGCTGATTCTTGTCCTGCTCTTCAGCGGCATGCAGCGATTGCACGCTATCCGCAACTTCGTGGAAAGCATCGTTCAACGCTTGGTTATAGGTCGCGACCGCACCGTCATAGGCTGCTACCCGGCCCTTGAGCTGGGCGCGCAGCGCGCCGCCTTCAAAGATCGGCAGATGGAGCGCCGGACCGGCGCCGATCACCTTGCTGCTGTGGTTCAGGAATTGCGAGAAACTCAGGCTGGAAAAGCCGATCATGGCAGACAGGTTGATGTCCGGATAGAACTCGGTCTTCGCGACCTTGATATCGCTTTGCGCCGCTTCTACCTGCCAGCGCGCGGCCAGCACATCCGGCCGCCGTCCCATCAAGCCCAGCGGCAGCTGGTCTGGCAGCGCAATCGCGCTATCCGCCGGCAGCACCGGTTGCGCAATTTTCAAGCCGCGGTCCGGACCCTGGCCCATCAATGCAGCGATTTGATTACGCGTCAGCGCGATCGATTCCTGCCATTGCGAGCGTTCGGCGCGCAGGCCGGCCACTTGCTGGCGGCTGGTCTGGTTATCGCTTTGTGTGTCAAGGCCGGCGGCGAAGCGCTGTTGCGTCAGCTTGTCCAACTTGTCGCGCAGCGCCAGTTGCTGATTGGTCAGGTCCAGTTGGGCAAACTGGCGTCCCAGTTGCAGCCATGCTTTCGAGATTGCCGCGGTCAACACCAGCCGCGCAGCGTAATCTTCCGCCTGCGCGGCTTTGCTCTGCGATATGGCGGAGCTCAACTGCTCGCTGTGCTTGCCCCAGAAATCCAGGTCGTAGCTAAAGTTCAACGCAGTTTCATAGTCCGTCACATACATGCCGCCGAACGGTGGCGGATAAATGCTGTTTTCGGAAAAGCGTTCGCGGGTCGCCGACAAGCTGGCGCCGACTTGCGGCTTGCTGGTGGCGCCGGCCGCTTCTACCATGGCGCGCGAGGCGGCGATACGGGCTGCCGCCGCCTGCAGGTTAGGATTGGTGGCTAGCGCCTCGTCGACCAGTTGCTGCAGCTGGCTGCCGCCGATGGTGCTTACCCACGAGCTGGCCGGCCATACGCCGCCCTGACCTGGCAGGGAAGAGGCGCTTGCGTAGTCGTTGGCGCTGTTCGAACGGGCCGTGCTGTGAATCCCGCTGAAATTGGCGCAGGCCGCCAGCAGCAGGACGGCGGCGCTGATGGCAAGGCGTTGCGTGCCGAGTTTCGGCAAGTTGCGTCGGGATGAAGATGAAAGAGAGTTCATGTCGATGTTGATTTGACGAGTTGATTTAGCGGCCACGGATAAAATGACAACAAGGAATAACGACAGGGAATGATGCTGGTGCTTTGCCAATTACTTAAAAATAATACTGTATGGATAGTTCTTGCTTAGTCAATGTGTTTTCTCCGTTGGCGAACTACTCGAATTATTCGAACCACTCGAATTATTGCTAGCCAGTAGACGTCGCAGCATTGATTTCAAAAAGCCGATCTCTTCTGCGCTGAAGTCCGAAAAGTGTTTGTTAAGCACGCCGCAAAATGCTTTTGGCATTTTTTTCGACAGCGCCACGCCATCGGCGGTCAGGTGCAGCTTCATCAAGCGCCTGTCATGCGCGCAGGGCTCGCGCGTGATCAGCTTGCGCGCCGCCAGTCGGTCGATCATACGCTTAGTTGACGCTGCATCGGTATACGTCTCGCGCGCCAGGTCGGCGGCAGTAGAATATTTTCCAGTTGACAACATCAGGAGAATCGCTCCCTGGGCGTGGGTGATCCCGTATTCCGCCAGGGATTCATCCGAACTCTTGACCAGCATAGCGCGTGAACGCGCCAATAAATAGCCTATGCTTTCTTCAATCTGGTAGTTCTCCAGAGTGAATAGTGGTGATGGGTTGCTCACAAATTTCTCACGGGGGTTTTACTGAAGTCTGACTTATTTATTGCGGGTTTGCAATTTAGTTGCTTCAATATTCATTGCCTAGGCAAGAATATACTGCAAAATAAACTTCTTTGCTGGCGATGTCCTAGAAGTGCTATTCAAGTCGCGGCTGGATCTCCCGGCGCAGGCGCCGCACACACCGGCAAGTGCAGCAAAACGGTCAGGCCGTGCCGCGGTCCGGATGCCGCGAGCATCACCGTACCTTGCGCAGCGATCACGATTTCCCTGACGATCGCAAGACCAAGGCCGGTGCCTTCCTGGCCCGGAGCAGCATTGCGGAAGAAGCGTTCAAATACGCGGTCGCGCACTTCGGCCGGAATGCCTGGGCCATTGTCGCTGACGCTGATTTCCAGTTGTTCCGGACCGGCGCTGATGGCTACCGTTACCTTGCCGTGGGCCGGCGTGTAGCGAATCGCGTTGTCGACCAGGTTCATCATCATGGCGTTGAACAAGGCCTCGTTACCCATCGCCCAGGCGTGCTCGATGCCGGTATCGAGTCCAAGGTCGATATTCTTGCGCTGCGCCAGATCCACAATGTCTTCCAGCACCGTGGCCGCCACCGCAATCAGATCCACTGGATGCCTGAGGAAGGCGGTGGTGTTGGATGCTTCCGCCTGCGACAGCAATAACAGCTTGTTGGTCAGCTCGGTCATGTTGCGGCTGCTTTCCTGCAGCGCCTGCAACACTTCTCCGCGCCGGCTTTCGTCAGTCAGGCGGCGCGCAAACTGGATTTGCGAATCGATCAAGGTCAGTGGCGTGCGCAGCTGGTGGGCGGCATCGGCGATGAAGCGCTTTTGCGCCGCTACCTGGGTGTTCAGGCGCTGGATGGTCTGATTGATGGCTTCCACGATGGGCCGCAACTCCAGTTGCAACTGGCCGGCCCTGATCGGCGACAGCGAGGTCGCGTCGCGCGAAGCGAGCTGGTCCTTCAGGTGCATCAGTGGCCGCAGTTCCATGGTCAGGCCGATCACCACCAGCGCGATCGCCAGCAGCAGCATGGCGATCTGGCGATGCAAGGCAGGGCGCCACAGATCGGTCAGCATCTGGTCGTGGGCGCGCGTGGTCTGCCCCACCAGCACGGCGATCTTGCGCAACTGGCCGGCGTTGTACAAGGTGCGCACCTGGCTAACCACGCGCAGCGCCTGGCCGTGATAATCGATGCTGTTGAAGGCTGGCGCGGTCACCGGGAAACGCAGCGCCGGAGGAAAATCGGGGCGGCCGGCGAGCAAGCCGTCATGGTCGGTGATGACCTGGTAATACACTTGATCCTGCTCCGGCGAGACCAGCAATTCCAGCGCCGCCGGCGGAATGCCGGCATGCGGCTCGCCGTCGAGCCACTGGATCTCACCGGCGATCACCTGGGCCGAGGCCAGCAAGGCGTGATCCTGGATCAGGTCTGCCGTTTCCCGCGCGCTGCGATACGACAGCGTGGCGCTGATGGCGACAAACAGCGTCAGCGGAATCAGCAACCACAGCAGTAAGCGCAGGCGCAGGCTGATGATCAAGTGAGGTCTTTCTGTTTGAGTAGATAACCGAGTCCGCGCAGGGTCATGATGGCAGCCCGGGAATGTTCCATTTTTTTGCGCAGGCGATGGATATAGATCTCGATCGCATCCGCGCTCGGCTCGTCATCCAGGCCGAACACGCCATCCATCAGGGCGGTCTTCGAAACGGTCTTGCCTTGCTTTAGCATCAGGATTTCCAGCACGTCATGCTCGCGGGCGGGGAGCGCCAGCAACTGTCCGGCGATTGAAAACTGCCGCGTATTGCTGTCATAGCGCAGATCGGCGCAATGCATTTCAGCCGATTTGCCCGGGGTCTGGCGGCGCACCAGGGCTTTGATGCGGGCTACCAGTTCGCGTACTTCAAACGGCTTGACCAGATAATCATCGGCGCCGGCGCCGAGGCAATCCACTTTCTCGTCGATCGAGCCGCTGGCAGTCAGGATCAGCACCGGCACGTTGTTATGACGTTGGCGCAGCCGCCGCAAGACGCTCTTGCCACTCATCTTCGGCAACTGCAAGTCGAGCAGGACGACATCGTAGCTTTCGCTTTGCAGCAGGCTGTCGGCAGCTTCGCCATCGCTGGCGACGTCGATGGTGAATTTGTCTTCCTTCAGTATCTTGCTCAGCCACAGCGCTAGCGGCGGGTTGTCTTCAATCAGGAGTAATTTCATGGATGCGGGTGAGTTTAATTATGTTGCAGTGCAATCTAAATAGCACGGATTTGGAAAGCTGGATGAAAGTTACCGCATCCTAGAATACGCTCAACATTGGAACAATGGCTGTTAGTCATGTGTATCCGGTGATTATCCCAAAAAAACAAATGGAGACAAACACATGCACACCCTCATCCGCGGTTCATTGATTTCCGCCGTCCTGCTTTCGGGGACCGTGCTTGGCGTCAGCCAGGCAGTCGCGGCAGATTCGGGCAAAATCACCATCATGGTCGGCGGCATCACCAAGATGATCTATCTGCCGGCTAAACTGACTGAACAGCTTGGCTATTTCAAGGAAGAGGGGCTGGACGTCGAACTGCAATCGCAGCCGGCCGGCGTCGATGCGGAAAATGAATTGCTGGCGGGCGCGGTGCAAGCCGTGGTCGGCTTCTACGACCATTCCATCGATTTGCAAAGCAAGGGCAAGGAAGTCACCGCAATTACCATCTTCGGCCAGGTGCCCGGTGAAGTCGAAATGGTCTCGACCAAGGCTGCCGCCACCATCAAGAGCATGGCTGATGTCAAGGGCAAGACGCTGGGCGTGACGGGGCTCGGTTCCTCGACCAATTTCCTGACGCAGTACCTGGCGGCCAAGAACGGCATCGCTTCCAGCCAGTATTCAGTGCTGCCGGTGGGAGCTGACAATACCTTCATCGTCGCTATCAAGCAGGGCCGCATCGATGCCGGCATGACCACCGAACCAACCGTCTCGCAACTGTTGAAAACCGGCGACGCTTCGGTGCTGGTCGACATGCGCACCGTCGAAGGCACGGTCAAGGCGCTGGGAGGTTTGTATCCGGCCTCCAGCCTGTATGTGCAGCGGCCTTGGCTGAATACGCACAAGGAGGAAGCGGCCAAGCTGGCGCGTGCCTTCGTCAAGACGCTGAAATTCATCAATACCCATAGCGCCGCCGAAATCGCCGACAAGATGCCGAAGGATTACTACGGCAACAACAAGCCGATGTATGTACAGGCCTTGCAAAATTCCCTGCCGATGTTTTCCGCCGACGGAAGAATGCCAGCCGGCGGACCGGAAACCGTGTTGCAAGTCTTGTCCGGATTCAATCCGAACGTCAAGGGCAAGCACATCGACCTGGCTAAAACCTACACCAATGAATTCGTCAGCCCGATCAAGTAAAACCGACGCTGATATTTAGCATGCCGGGACACCCTGAGCTTCAAGCAATGAGCCTTGGGCAAAGGGGACCGGCAACCGGATGGCCCTGGCTGGCGCGACGTTCGCGTACGGCGGGAGTCCTGCCGTCCAGACACAAAGGAAACCTGAAATGACCCAAGCAGCACATGCAGCAGCGGCGCCATCCGCGCCAATCAAGCTGGTAACGCCGGAACTGTCGCGCGATACCCCAGCCATTGAAATGCGTAACGTCTCGTGCCGCTTCATCTCGCCAGACGGCAAGGCGACCGTGGCTTTGCGCGACTTCAGCATGAGTGTGGCGCGCGGTGAATTCGTGGCGATCGTCGGTCCTACCGGCTGCGGCAAGTCGACCACGCTCAGCATGATTACCGGCCTGCTCAAGCCGACCGTAGGCGAGGTGCGCATCATGGGCGAGCCGGTCAACGGCATCGATCCGCGCATCGGTTTTGTGTTCCAGAACGATGCGGTATTCCCGTGGCGCAGCGTGCTGCATAACGTGGCGGCGGGCCCGCTGTTCCGCGGCAAGCCGAAAGATGCCGCCTATGCCTTGGCTGAAGAATGGATACGCCGGGTCGGCCTCGACAAGTTCAGCAATCACTACCCGCACCAGCTCTCCGGCGGCATGCGCAAACGCGTCGCGCTGGCGCAAACTTTCATCAACAGCCCTGAAATCCTGTTGATGGACGAACCGTTCAGCGCACTCGACATGCAGACCCGCACCCTGATGCAGGACGAGTTGCTGCAACTGTGGTCGTCGCAAGCCGGCTCGGTGGTATTCGTTACCCACGATCTGGAAGAGGCGATCGCATTGGCCGATAAAGTCTATGTGCTGACCGCCCGTCCGGCCACCTTGAAGAGCGTGTATGAAATCGATTTGCCGCGGCCGCGTGTGATGTCCGAGGTGCGCTACGAGCAGCGCTTCATCGATATCTCGCGCAAGATCTGGGCCGATCTGCGCGAAGAAGTCCATATCAGCTAAGACGTTTTATCCCATTACACAGGGTCGCTTGTTTGCCGTGGTTTCGCGGCCGGCGGCCACAAAGAGGCAACCATGAATCAAGCAAACACTATCGACAAGCTCAGCGCCGCCAGCCTGGCTACTGTCGAACAAGAAGCACAACGAAAAATCAAGCAGCGCTACTGGCTGGTGATTTCCCTCCGCATCGCCATTCTGATCCTGACGCTGGGCGGTTGGGAACTGGCGGCGAGGCTGCAATGGATAGATCCGTTTTTCTTTTCGCAACCTTCGCTGATCGTAATCCAGATCTATGACTGGATCGTTGAGGGTACCTCGCAAGGGCCGCTGTGGACCCAGGTACTGGTGACACTGGAAGAAACCGTGCTGGGCTTCCTGATCGGCTCGGTGGCAGGCGTCATCTGCGGTATTTTGTTGGGCCGTAACAAGCTGTTGTCGGATATCTTCAGCATCTACATTCAAGTTGCGAATTCGATTCCGCGGGTCGTGCTTGGCTCGATTTTCGTGATTGCGCTGGGCCTGGGCATGGCTTCCAAAGTCGCGTTGGCGGTGGTGATGGTGTTCTTCGTCGTATTCGGCAATGCCTTCCAGGGCGTGCGTGAAGCCGACCGTTACATGATTGCCAATGCCCAGATCCTGGGCGCATCGCCGCGCCAGGTCACCATGGCGGTCGTGATTCCCTCCGCGCTGAGCTGGATCCTGGCGAGCTTGCATGTCAGCTTCGGCTTCGCCCTGGTGGGCGCTGTGGTCGGTGAGTTCCTTGGTTCCAAGCAGGGGATCGGCTTGCTGATCTCGACGGCGCAAGGCGCTTTCAACGCCAGCGGCGTGTTCGCCGCCATGATTGTGCTGGCGGTGGTGGCCCTGGCGGCAGATTATTTGCTGACCACGCTAGAAAAACGTTTGCTGAAATGGCGTCCTGTGGCATTCTGAGTAAGTCGGTAACGTGTCTTAAGGTTGCGGCGCATTTTTATTGATGCGCCGTTTTTTTATTGTCATTTCAGTTTCAGGCTCTTCCAGTGACAAGCCAGCTTGCCCAGTCGGCACGGCCGTTTTTTGCGGCTTCTGCGGCAGCCTTGTGATGGTCGTAAGTTATGCATCGGTGATTAACGCTCCAGCCGTAAGTGTCTTTCTCGCAAATCGCATAACGGGCATGCGGGCTGCCGTTTTCGATGACGTGGAAGTAGGGCAGGTCATCGTCATAGGCTTGCAGGCCGACGCTACCGGGATTGACCACCAGCCGTCCGCCTGAAACGGCGCAGACGCGTGGCTTGTGGCTGTGGCCGCAGATGATCAACTGCTGGCTTACACCCGCGGCATGCGTTTCAATCTGTGAGTCTGCGGCCATGTGGCAGCCATGCTGATCGACGCTCTCAAGAAAATAGATCAGGTCGCTGACGGGGGTGCCGTGGCACATGAAAACGTTTTCAGCGACATTCAGTGTGCCTGGCAATCCCTGGATCCAGTCGCGTTGCGCTTGCGTGGTGTTTTCAAAGGCAAACTGATCGGTCGGATGTCCGGTTTTTGTGGCGCAGGCCAGCAACTGGCGCTCATGGTTGCCGGCAATGGTAGGCAGCGCGAGCGACATCAGCAGATCGGCGGTAGCGGCCGGCGCCAGCGGTCCGGACAGGATATCGCCGGCGTTGACGATGAGATCCGCGCCTTGTCGTTTGATGTCCGCCAGCACGGCCTCCAGTGCCCAGATATTTGCATGGATGTCGGAAAGAATAGCGATTCTCATTGGCGACTCTCTTCAGATGAATTTCAGATGAATATCACATCATCAAATAAAAACGGGTGTAATTCAATCAGTGATTGAATTACACCCGTTTAGCCTTCCTGGCGGCGCAGCAACCATCGCTGCGCCGCTTTCAAGCGAGATTACAGCACATCGCTCGCATGATCAGCCAAACGTGAACGTTCGCCGCGCGCCAGTGTGACGTGGCCGCTGTGCGACCAGCCCTTGAAACGGTCGACCACGTAAGTCAGGCCGCTTGAGCCTTCGGTCAGGTACGGCGTATCGATCTGCGCAATGTTGCCCAGGCAGATGATCTTGGTGCCCGGACCGGCACGCGTCACCAGCGTTTTCATTTGCTTAGGCGTCAGGTTTTGCGCTTCGTCGATGATCAGGAACTTGTTGACGAAGGTGCGGCCGCGCATGAAGTTGAGCGACTTGATCTTGATGCGCGAACGGATCAGATCCTGGGTGGCGGCGCGACCCCATTCGCCGGCATCGGAATCGGATTTGTTGAGCACTTCCAGGTTGTCGTCGAAGGCGCCCATCCACGGCCCCATCTTCTCTTCTTCCGTACCCGGCAGGAAACCGATATCTTCACCGACCGGCACCGTGACGCGGGTCACGATGATTTCGTTGTAGGTCTTGGTTTCCAGTACCTGTGCCAAGCCCGCCGCCAACGCCAGCAAGGTCTTGCCGGTACCGGCCTGACCCAGCAGCGTGACGAAATCGCAATCCGGATTCATCAGCAGGTTGAGCGCAAAATTCTGCTCGCGGTTGCGGGCGGTAATGCCCCACACGCTGTTCTTGGCGTGGCCGTAGTCGCGCAAGGTTTGCAGCACTGCGGTTTTGCCGTTGATCTGCGTGACCTGGCCGTAGAACGCCGGTTCGCCGTTTTTCGGTTCGATGAAGACGAACTGGTTGACCAGCAAAGTCGGCACCAGAGGACCGCTCAGGCGGTAGTAGGTGTAGCCGGTGCCATGCTTGTTTTCCTGCCAGGACTCGATACCCTTGCCGTGCTTGATCCAGAAATCATCCGGCAATTGCTGGATGCCCGAGTACAGCAGGTCGGTATCTTCCAGTACATGGTCATTGAAGTAGTCTTCCGCCGGCAAACCCATGGCGCGCGCCTTGATGCGCATATTGATGTCTTTTGACACCAGCACCACCGGACGGCCCGGGGTTTCGGCTTCGAGGGCGCGCACCACGCCGAGAATCTGGTTGTCGGCTTTTCCGACCGGCAAACCTTCCGGCAGATCGGCATTTTGCAGCTTGGTCTGGAAGAACAGGCGGCCCTTGGCATCCTTGTTGCCAAGTTTGGATAACAGAATGCCTTCTTCGATCTGGTCGTCAACGGTATTGCCTACCAGCGCATCCAGCGAACGCGACACCTGGCGGGCATTGCGAGCAACCTCTGTCATGCCTTTCTTATGGTTGTCGAGTTCTTCCAGCGTCACCATCGGCAGATAGATATCGTGCTCTTCAAAGCGGAACAGCGAGCTTGGATCATGCATCAGCACGTTGGTGTCCAGCACGAACAGTTTGGTCACGCCGGATTTATCGGCGGCGCGGCTGGTGCTCGATTTCGGACGGACATGGCCCTCGGCAGGTTTTGCCGGCTTGTCAGTGGACGAGTTAACTGGCGCACGCGCTTTCTCCGCGGGGGCCTTGTCGGTTTTACGGCTTTCTACCGGTTTGACTGCTGGCTTGCTTGCCTTGTCTCTGGCTTGGGGTGCAATGTCTTTGTTACGGTTAATCGGTTCAACAACGGCGATACGTGGTTTGACGGCTTTGCCGGCTTCCGCTTTTGGATAATCTTGAACGGACAGTAAAGCAGCGGGTTTGGTCGGTAATTTTGGTAGGGGCATCAGAACCTCGCTTTAAAGATGAAAAAAGGGTTCGCTTTGGTGGTAACACGAACTGGACCAAACGGGTGAAGCTACGGCTGGAACTACGAAAATATTGGTAAGGGACATAAACACTCACTAGCAATAAACACGCCCGGAACTGACTGAAACCGAGGGCGTGGCCGACAAAGTACAAATTAAAAAGTAAAAAAGCCGTTTGGGAAGGCCCTCGGGCCTTTTCCTCAAACGGCTTAACAAAATAATTTTTTGTGGATTCAATGACTTACAAACTCCAATACTTCCTCAACATGCGCAGGCACCTTCACTCCACGCCATTCTTTCACCAATGTGCCAGCGGCGTCAATGATAAACGTGCTGCGTTCGATGCCGCGCACTTGCTTGCCGTACATATTTTTCATTTTCATGACATTGAACATGGCGCACAAGGTTTCGTCGGGATCTGAAATCAGCTGGAAGGGCAGGTCCAGCTTGCTCTTGAAACCTTCATGAGAGCGAATGCTGTCGCGGCTGATGCCGAATATTACGGTATTTTTCTGCTGGAACTGCGGGTAGAGATCGCGGAACTGGATTGCTTCCGTGGTGCAGCCAGGCGTGTTGTCCTTGGGGTAAAAATACAACACTATGTTCTTGCCATGATAGTCCGACAACTTGAATGCCAGTTCACCAGTCATGGCGGCAGAAAAGTCGGGGACTGTCATGTTGATGATGGAAGGATGGTCTGCCACTGTATCGTCCTGTTCACTAGATTATGATGAATCGGTTGCCAATCAGGGTCTTGAAGAATCCGCCGATCAGCTTGCCTGCATGATCATTTCACCGGAGCGTCCCGGCAACTCCGCCCATGTGAGAGGCGCGGTTGGTAAAACCCGGTCTTTGACGTGGTGAAAATAATCCTCCATCGAGACCAGATCGTAGCCTTGCGCCTGCCAGCCCTGTAGCAACTGCTCAAATATGGGGGCGAGTTTTTGCCCTTCAAGCTCTGCATGCAGAGTAAATACATGATCGCGCGGCGTCTCGGTGAGCGCCAGGATATGGGCGGCGATGTTCGCCGGCGTCAGCTCAACGCCGTTGAAGCTGCGGCCCAGCAGTTCGTCCAGTGTCGGCAAGGTCGTCGGCAATTGGATGCATGCCAGCGTTTTGCCATCGACCTGCAAACGATGCGGCCCGGCGGCTTGGTCAGCCAGTGCGCCGTCGTCGGTCAGCATGGCGCGGCCATCGGAGGCGTAGGCCACGCCGAATTTTTCCAGTTGTTCGAAGGCGTAAGGATTCATCTGCCAGCCGGCGGCGCCATGGGTTTTCGGCGGCCGGCCAAAAATCTGGCTGAAGCGATCGAACGAGCGCTGCATTTGCTGGCTGGTCCATTCAGCGCCGCGTTGCCGCACGTGGTCTTGCCAGACGCGATGATCCCAGGTGTGGATGCCGCACTCAAAACCGGCATCGCTTACCGCTTGCATATATGTCGCGCAAGTCTTGCCGATATCCGGCGCCGGTAGCAATACGCCGTACATCAGGGTCTTGAGGCCGTAATGCTCGACCACCGAAGTGCGCGATACCTTCTGGAAGAAACCGGGGCGGAATACCTGTTTCAAGGCCCAGCCGGTATGGTCGTAACCGAGTGAGAACAGGAAAGTGGCGCGCGCCTGGTATTTGCTCAGCAGGCGCACCAGGTTAGGTACCCCTTCACGGGTGCCGCGATAAGTGTCGGCGTCGATTTTGAGGGTGAGGAGAGGCAAGTTGTCTGGTCTGGCAATAGTAAGAAGAAACTGGGTCCACGGAAGACGCGGAAAAGACTTCCGGGCTGCCGTGGACAAGGGGTGGTTCTTAGTCCATCAAGGCACGGGCTTCGGCCACTTGGCCGCGGTACGCGTCAAAAATATTGCGCAGAGTGTCGGCCATGTTAGTGGTCGGCTGCCAGCTCAGTTCGTCGCAAGTGTTGGTGATTTTCGGCACGCGGTTTTGCACGTCCTGGTAACCTTTGCCGTAGTAGGCGGCGGAAGTGGTCTCGATCAGCTGGACCTTCTTCGCCGAGTCGGCGTACTCAGGATATTCCGTTGCCAGCTTCAGCATCATGTCGGCCAGGTCGCGGATCGAGTAGTTGTTGACCGGGTTGCCGATGTTATAGATCTTGCCGCTGGCGATGCCGTCCTTGTTGGCGATGATCTTGATCAGCGCATCGATACCGTCGTCAATGTAAGTGAAGGCGCGTTTTTGCTGGCCGCCGTCAACCAGCGAGATGTTTTCGCCGCGCACGATATGGCCGAAGAACTGGGTTACCACGCGTGAGCTGCCTTCTTTCGGCGTGTGGATGGAATCGAGGCCGGCGCCGATCCAGTTGAACGGACGGAACAGGGTGAAGTTCAAACCTTCTTCCATGCCGTAGCCCCAGATCACACGATCCATCAGCTGCTTGGCGCAGGAATAGATCCAGCGCGGCTTGTTTATCGGTCCGCAAATCAATTCCGATTGCTCCGGGTCGAACTCTTCATCATGGCACATTCCATACACTTCCGAAGTCGACGGGAACACCAGATGCTTGCCGTACTTGGCGGCGGAACGGACGATCGGCAGGTTGGCTTCGAAGTCCAGTTCGAATACGCGCAGCGGCTGTTTGACATAGGTCGATGGCGTGGCGATGGCTACCAGCGGCAGGATCACATCGCACTTCTTGACGTGGTATTCGACCCATTCCTTGTTGATGGTGATGTCGCCTTCGAAGAAATGCATGCGCGACTTGTATTCTTCGTTGTCCAGCAGATCGCGGATACGGTCGGTCATCATGTCCATGCCGTAGACGTGCCAGTCGGTGGTTTCCAGGATACGCTTGGACAGATGGTGGCCGATGAAACCGTTGACGCCGAGGATGAGGACTTTTTTCATAATGTTCTATTGTTGTTGGATTGGCATTCCGCGCTGCGGAATTTCAAACGCTGCAATTCCTGCAGGGCAGAGTGGCCATAACGGCCGCCTGGCCCGCGAAATCACGCAGCCGGTTTTATAAAAGGATGTTTTGCAATGCTTCCGGTGCGACAGTTTGGTCGTTCACCAGCAATTGGTTAATCAACAGCGCATGGCCATCGCCACAGACGCCAACAATGCGATTATCCACTACCGCCAAGCCTTGAGGCAAATTTACCGGTATATCGGCAGATAAGTTGACAGGAAAGATTGCTTTTCCGATAACGAATGTATTGCCTTTGACAATTGTCCAGGCTCCGGGATAGGGCGGCGCCACTGCGCGGTACAGGTTGTACACCTGCTGCGCCGGCTGGCTCCAGTCGATTTCGCCGTCCGCCGGCTTACGGCCGCCGAAGTAGCTGCCTTGCGCCAGATTATTTGGCAGCTTCGGTGTATTACCCGCCAACATGGCCGGCAATGCGTTCCATAGGGTTTGTTCGGCCGCCACTACCACTTTGCCGAATACTTCGTAAGCGGTGTCGTCAGGCAGGATCGGTACCGAGGTTTGCGCCACGATGGCGCCGGCGTCAGGCTTGGCAGCCATTTCGTGCAAGGTGGCGCCGGTCTCGGTTTCACCATGCAACACGGCCCAGTTGATCGGCACCCTGCCGCGATATTTCGGCAGCAAGGAGCCGTGCATATTGAAGGCGCCGTGTTTGGCCAGCGCCAACAAGGCAATTGGCAGCATGTGGCGATAATAGAAGCTGAAAATGAAATCAGGATTCAAGGCTGCCACCTGTGCCAGCAATGCCGGCGTCGCGGGATCGTCCGGCGTGATCGTCGGGATGCCGCGCTGCCGGCACAACGACGCTACCGATTCGAACCAGATGGTTTCCTGCGGATTGTCTTCATGGGTGACCACCAGCGCCACCTCGACGCCGCGCGCCAGCAAGACTTTCAGGCAGCGCACCCCGACATTGTGATAGGCGAAAACGACGGCTCTCATGATGCTTGTTTATCCTCGGCTGACGATTGCTCCAGCATGGCTTGCACCACATAACGCGGCCTTGCCCGGACTTGCTGGTAGATGCGGCCGACGTACTCGCCGACCAGGCCGATGCCGAACAGGATCATGCCCATCAGGAAGAAGGCGAACGCGAACAACGTGAACACCCCTTGCACCTCGGCGCCGAACAGGAAGCGGCGCACCACCAGCACCACGAACAGCGCGGCCGAAGCGAAGGACAACACAATTCCTATCAGCGAAAACAGCTGCAGCGGTACGATGGAAAAGCCAGTCACCAGATCGAAATTCAGACGGATCAGGCTGTACAGCGAGTATTTCGATTCGCCGGCAGAACGTTCTTCATGCTCGACCACCACTTCGGCTTGCTTGCGGGCGAAGGTATAAGCCAGCGCCGGCACGAAAGTGTTGACTTCCTTGCACTGGTTGATCAGGTCGACCACGTTGCGGCCGTAGGCGCGCAGCATGTTGCCCTGGTCGGTCATCTTGATCCCGGTGATTTTCTCGCGCAGCAGATTCATGGCCTTGGAGGCAATGGTGCGCCAGGCGGAATCCTGCCGCTTGCGGCGGATCGAACCGACATAATCGTAGCCTTCGCGCATCTTGGCGACCAGGTTGCCGATTTCCTCCGGCGGATTCTGCAGGTCGGCATCGAGGGTCACGACGATTTCGCCGCGGGTCGCTTCAAACCCCGCCAGGATCGCCATGTGCTGGCCGAAGTTGCCGTTGAACAGAACCACGCGGGTGACGTCCGGCCTGAGCTGGAACTGCTCTGCCAGGATGGCTGCCGATCTGTCGCGGCTGCCATCGTTGACGTACAGGATTTCATAGCTGATGCCAAGTGCATCGAGCGCCGGGTAGAGGCGCTCGAACAGTTTGGCGAGGCCCGATTCCTCGTTATATACCGGGATGACGACGGAGAGTTCTGGTTTCATCAAGCTTTTTTAAGTTGTTAATTTTGCTTATTGATTTGCATTGAGCACGGATTTTACCGCGGACACAGAGCGTTCGACATCGTTCTTGGTCATGGTGTTGAACATCGGCAGCGAGACGATCAGGCGGCCGACCTTCTCGGCGACCGGGAACATGCCTTCCTTGAAGCCGCGCGCGCGATACATGCTCAGCAAGTGGATGGCCGGATAGTGGTAGCCGATGCCGACGCCAAGCGCCTGCATCTGTTCCATGAAGGTGGCGCGCGCCGGCTTGCCGTCGTGGCGTTCCGGCAGCACCAGTTGGAACATGTGCCAGTTGCTGTTATCGAAATCCGCCACCGGCAGCTGGGCGCCGTACTTGGCTTCAAAATCGCTGCCGAAGCAGGTGAAATAATACTGCGCCAGCTCGCGCCGATGGGCGGTGATCGCGTCGATATGCGCAAACTGGCCGAGGCCGATGGCGGCGGCGATGTCGGTCATGTTGAATTTGCCGCCGAGGACGTCGACATCCAGGCCGTCAAAGCCGCTGCGGGTCACGCCTTGCAAACGGTATTTTTCCGCCAGGCGCGCTTCTTCGGCATTGTTCAGCACCAGGCAACCGCCTTCGGAGGAAGTGATGTTCTTGTTGGCCTGGAAACTGAACGAGACAAAGTCGCCGAAAGCGCCGATGCGCCGGCCGCCCCAGGTTGAACCCAGCGCTTGGGCGGCATCTTCCACCACGCGCAGATTATGTTTTTTCGCCAACGCGTACAAGCGGTCCATGTCGACCGGCAGGCCGGACAGGTAGACCGGGATGATGGCCTTGGTGCGCGGCGTGATGGCGGCTTCGACCTGGGCCAGGTCGATATTGCGGGTGACCGGATCGATATCGGCGAAGACCGGCGTGGCCCCGGTTTCGATAATCACGTTGGCGGTGGCGACCCAGGAAATTGGCGTGGTGATGACTTCATCGCCGGTGCCGATGCCGGCGATCCGCAGCGCGATTTCCATGGTACAAGTGCCAGAGTTGAAGGTACGCACCGGGCGGCCGCCGAAATACTCTGACAACTGCGCTTCGAATGCCGCCACCTTGGGGCCGCTGGTAATCCAGCCGGAGCGCAAGACATCGCCTACTGCTGCAATGGTGGCTTCGTCGATGACGGGTTTGGCAAACGGCAGGAATGGTTGTTGGCTCATATTGGTATGTGAATATCCGGATAAAAGGTATCTTAGCTGCGAGTCAGCAATACTACGCCGACAATGATCACGCCGATAGCCACCAGGCGCTGGGCGGAAATCGCTTCGCCCAGGAAGTACCAGGCGCCGACGGCGCTGATGATGTAGCCCAGCGACAGCATCGGGTAGGCAATCGTGACGTCAACCCGCGACAGGCCGATGATCCAGACCACCACGGAAATCACGTAGCAGGTCAGGCCGCCCAGGATCGGCAGCTGGCTTGCCAACTTGATGCCGATGGCAAACCAGTTTTGCGGCGTCAGGCTGATGACGCCTACCGCATTGGTGCCGGCCTTCAGCAAGAGTTGCGCTAACGCGTTGAGGCAGACGCCGGTGATGATGAACGCAAATGTAGTGAGATTCATGGCGGTCCGGGTTTACGGTGCGGCTGCGCTTGAAGCGGATGCCGCCGGCGCCGCTTCGGCTTCAGGAGTTGACGATGCAGCCGCTGCATCGGAAGCGGCTGGTGCGGCAACCGCCGCAATACCCTGGTTGGTTACCACTACGCGGCGCGGATCCTGGCCGATGACGCGCATCGGCACGCCGCTAGCCGCCATTTCCTTGTATTTTTCCGGACGAATGATGGCAATGTCTTTCTTGCCGGCGGCCGCATCTGCATTCCATTTGACGACAAAGGCATCGATCGTCGGAATCCATAGTTGCGGCTCTTGCCCCAGGCCGAACTCCAGTTCATCCATGTGCTTGACCATGGTCATGGTGCGGCGCAGGTAGAAAGGCAGCGACTGCTCATATTTGTCGACCACGTACAGCGTGGTTTGCGGCGTCATTTCCGCATTGATCGCTGGCACCAGATCGATGCCGGCTGAGTAGCGTCCTTGCGCATCGTGGCCGTACATCAGCAGCTGGCCGCCGATAAAGCCGGCCGCAGCGAGAGCGATAATGGCCCATTCCTTCTGGCGGCGAGCCAGCAGCAAAGCGGCAATCGCGCCGATAAAGGCGACTGCGGAGGCGGCGTATACCCAAGGTACGTGCGCTTGCAACAGTGGCAGCGAATAGGCATCCTTGGCCAGCGATGGAATTTTCCACGACAAGGCCAGGCCGATCACCGACGGCAGCAACAGCAACAGGGCGGAAGCGGTGATCGCCTTGCTAGAAGCTTTATCCAGATGGCAGGCGATCAGCAACGCCAGCGCCGGGAAGATCGGAAGGATGTAAGACGGCAGCTTGGAGTCGGAAATGCTGAAGAACACGAAAATGAACAGGCTCCAGATCAGCAGCATTTTCTTCGGCTGGAAACCGGAGACGGTATGGCTTTCGCGCGCGGCATTCCACAAACTCTGGAACATGACCCCGAGCCAAGGCACGATCCCCAAGATCAGGATAGGCACGAAGTAGTAGGGCGGGCCATAGCGGTTGTGGATCTTGCTGGTAAAGCGCTGGAACTGTTCATGGATGAAGAAGAATTGCGGGAATTCAGGGTTCTTCAGCGAGATCAGCACGAACCACGGTACCGTGATGGCAAAAAACAGGATCAGGCCGAGCACCAGGTGCAAGCGTTTCCAGATCGACCAGTCGCGTGAAAAAAGAGTGTATAGGACCAGCACCGCGCCTGGAATCAGCAAGCCGATCAAGCCTTTCGACAAGACCGAGAGCGCCATGCCGGCCCAGCACAGCAGCATCCAGTTGCGCTGCTCGCTGTTGCTGATGTCGCTGCGCTGCGCCAGCAACAGCGCGCACAGCGCAATCGTCATCATGCCGGACAAGCCCATGTCGAGCGTGTTGATGTGGCCTAGGCCTGCCCAGAGGAAACTGGAGCCGAGCACCAGCGCTGCAAAAAAACCGATACGCGCCGAGAACACGCGGGCGCCGGTGAATGCGACCAGCACCACGCCCAGCAAACCGCACAAGCCGGTCCACAGGCGGGCCTGCCATTCACCCAGACCGAACAGGGTAAAGGTCAGGGCGTTCATCCAGGTTTGCAGCGGCGGCTTTTCGAAATACTTGATGCCGTTTAGTCGCAGGGTGATCCAGTCGCCGGTGGCGACCATTTCGCGCGCCATTTCGGCGTAGCGGCCTTCATCGGTAGGCACCAGGGTACGGGCGCCCAGCATGTAGCACCAGACGATGCAAAACAGCAGGAACAGCAGCCAGACGAAAGTTTTTGATTTATGCAGTTCACGCATCTTGGGCGGTTTCCTTGTTGGTATCGAAAATCAGGGCCAGGGCGACTTTACGACCCTCGGCCATCAAAATATTGTAAGTCCGGCAAGCCGCCTGATTATCCATGCATTCGACGCCGATGCGGCGCGCGGTCAGCACGGTGATCAGTTTCGGATGCACGAAACGCTGGCGCAGGCCGGTGCCGAGGATCACGACATCCGGCCGAGTGCTGTCTATATGGGTGAAATGTTCTGGGTCAAGCGCCTCGAAACTGCTGACCGGCCAGGTCACCGGCGCCGCTTCCGGCAGCACCAGCAGGCTGCGTTCGTAGCGGATCGCGTTGATTTCCACGCCTTTGTCGTCGTAGGCAGTGACAGTTTGATACTGCTGGGTAGAGGTGGTATGTAGCTTCATTGCTTAATCTTTACCTGTTGGGCTTTACACGTTAAGGGAAGATCCTACCCAGTAATTATTATTGCAGGCTTAGCTGCAAACTCACTGAAGGCATCACTTGTATCCAAGGATAGACCGCATACGATGTGCAAATTCCCGAAAAATGGAAAATAAAGTGCTGCATTGTAGCGTTTTCCGTCCTCAATCTTGCGTTATTGATTGATAAAAGCCCACGCTTTCGGCAGAATGGGTGGTTCGGGCGGTGTTTTGTGTGCCGCCGAAAAGCTGTCTGAAAAGTCGTGAAATACGGGGGCGCCGAGCCCTGGAGAGCTCTTACAAGGGGTAATCGTCCGTATTTATGCGGCGCACCTACTCCAGTGTGACGATAACCCGATTTTCCAGACAGCTTTTTAATGCTGGATAATGTTGCGTAAAATACAAGGAATTGTGCTGTGCGACCGATTCAAAAATCGAAAAAACTGGATGACGTCTGTTACGACATCCGCGGCCCTGTGCTGGAAAAAGCGCGGCAGATGGAAGAAGAAGGCCATAAGATCATCAAGCTGAACATCGGCAACCTGGCCGTGTTCGGTTTCGAGCCGCCCGATGAAATCGTGCAGGACATGATCCGCAACATGGGCAATGCCTCCGGCTATACCGATTCCAAAGGAATGTTTGCGCCGCGCAAGTCGGTCATGCATTATTGCCAGCAAAAACAGATCCAGGGGGTCACGATCGATGACATCTACCTGGGCAATGGCGCTTCGGAACTGATCGTGATGAGCATGAATGCGCTGCTCAACACCGGCGATGAAGTATTGGTGCCGGCGCCGGATTATCCGCTGTGGACCGCCGCCGTCAGCCTTTCCGGCGGTACGCCGCGCCATTACGTCTGCGACGAGCAGGCCGGCTGGTTCCCCGATATTGAAGATATCAAGAAAAAAATCAACGCCAACACGCGGGCGATTGTCGTTATCAACCCCAACAATCCGACCGGCGCCCTGTATCCGGTGGAGTTGCTGCAGCAGATCGTCGATCTGGCGCGCCAGCACCAGCTGATCATCTTTGCCGACGAGATCTACGACAAAGTGCTGTACGACGGCGAAACCCACACCTCGCTGGCCTCGCTGGCGGACGATGTGCTGTTCATCACCTTTAACGGTTTGTCGAAGAACTACCGCTCCTGCGGCTACCGCGCCGGCTGGATGGTGGTGTCGGGTGAAAAGAAACATGCCAAGGGCTATATTGAAGGCTTGAACATGCTGGCCTCGATGCGCCTGTGCGCCAATGCGCCGGGACAGTATGCTATCCAGACCGCGCTGGGTGGCTATCAAAGCATCAACGACCTGGTCGGGCCGGGCGGCCGCTTGACCCGCCAGCGCGATATGGCGTACAAACTGCTGACCGATATTCCGGGCGTCACCTGCGTCAAGCCGAAGGCGGCGCTGTATATGTTTCCGCGTCTCGATCCGAAGATGTACCCGATCGCCGACGATCAGGACTTTGCTTACGAATTGCTGGCCGAGCAGCGCGTGCTGATCGTGCAGGGCACGGGCTTCAATTGCCCGACGCCGGACCACTTCCGCGTGGTGTTCTTGCCGAACACCGACGACCTGGCCGATTCGATGGGACGCATTGCCAATTTCCTGGAAGGCTATCGCAGGCGTCACGGCACCGCCTGAATGAGTCTACAAAATTTGTGCATCATTCCCGCCCGGGTCTTTCCCGCGAACGCGGGAATCCATTTTGCGCTGCAATCTGGTTCCCCGCGTGTGCGGGGATGACAAGGGGTTTTTAGGGCAGCGTTGAGTAAGATAAGTTTTTTAATTTTTTCACAGACAGCAGAGATCATGAAATCCATCAAGGTAGGTTTGCTTGGCATAGGTACGGTCGGTTCCGGCACGTTCAACGTATTGAAGCGCAATCAGCAAGAGATTGCAGCGCGCGCAGGGAGAGCTATCGAGATTACCATGGTGGCCGATCTCGATACCGAGCGCGCCAAAAAGCTGACCGACGGTGCAGTCACCGTGGTGAACGACGCCAGGCTGGTGGTCGATAATCCGGATATCGATATCGTCATCGAACTGATCGGCGGCTATGGTATCGCCAAGGAGCTGGTATTGCGCGCGATTGCCAACGGCAAGCATGTGGTCACCGCCAACAAGGCGCTGATCGCAACCCACGGCAACGAGATTTTCAAGGCGGCGCAGGAAAAGGGCGTGATCGTCGCGTTTGAAGCGGCGGTGGCCGGCGGCATCCCGATCATCAAGGCGCTGCGCGAAGGCTTGACTGCCAACAGCATCCAGTGGATCGCCGGCATCATCAACGGCACCACCAATTTCATCTTGTCCGAAATGCGCGACAAGGGCCTGGACTTTGACGTCGTGCTGAAAGAGGCGCAACGCCTGGGCTATGCCGAAGCCGATCCTACCTTCGACATCGAAGGCGTCGACGCTGCCCACAAGCTGACCATCATGGCCTCGATCGCATTCGGCATTCCGGTGCAGTTCAACAAAGCGCACGTGGAAGGCATCACCAAGTTGCAGGCCACCGATATCCGTTACGCCGAACAACTGGGCTATCGCATCAAACTGCTCGGCATCACCAAGCGCACCGCGGGCGGCATCGAGCTGCGCGTGCATCCGACGCTGATTCCGAGCAAGCGTCTGATCGCCAATGTCGAAGGGGCGATGAATGCGGTGCTGGTGCGCGGCGACGCGGTCGGCGACACGCTGTATTACGGCAAGGGCGCCGGCGCCGAGCCGACTGCCTCGGCCGTCATTGCCGACCTCGTCGACATCACCCGCCTGGCGACTGCGGATCCGGAACATCGCGTACCGCACCTGGCGTTCCAGCCGAACGCCATGGCCGACACGCCGATCCTGCCGATGGCTGAAATCACCACCAGCTACTATCTACGCATGCATGTCGCCGATCAGCCTGGCGTGCTGGCCGACGTGACGCGGATCCTGGCCGATTCGTCGATCTCGATTGACGCCATGCTGCAAAAAGAGCCTGCTGCAGATGAGACGCGTACTGATATCATCATGCTGACGCACCAGACTCAGGAGAAGAATGTCGAAGCAGCGATTGCCAAGATCGAAGCTCTGACGACTGTGGTCGGTAGCGTGACCAAGATCCGATTGGAAGAGTTGGGCTGATTGAGCTCATGTGGCGAATGCCAAAACCTGTTCGCTTGTCTGTGATGCCATTTCGGCAGACAGCGAACGGACTCTAAGGAGAGAGTATGCGTAAGATGTTGATGGCTTTTTGCCTGGTGCTGCCTGCGGCAGCGTTTGCCCAGGTTGATCCATGCCTGTCGCAGAGCACGACTGTCGATATGAATACCTGCGCCAAGGCCGCGTTCGACAAGGATGAAAAGACCTTGAACGACACCTACCAGCAACTGGTCAGGCAAATCACCAAGCCGGACCAGGACGGCGTGCGCTACGGCGAGGTCAAGAAGAAACTGATCGATGCGCAGCGCGCCTGGGTCGGTTTCCGCAAGAAGGATTGCGACGCCGTGTATACCTACAATGAGAGCGGCACCATTCGCGATATTGAATTCCTCGGCTGCATGCGCGCTCATACGGTGCAGCGGACCAAGGAACTCAAGAACTTCATCGTCGAAAAATAATTTGCCGGGCGGGTTGTTCAGCGCCCCTAAAAGCGACATATCGAAAAGCCGTAGCGATTCTATCTGCCACGGTTTTTTTTATTTCCCTTATTGTCAGATCGAAATTTCCAGGCGCGTCAGAAAATATTCATGGGCATGTTCATGACCAGCCGGTAGATATTATTGCTGGGGTCGGAATAGTGCGAAGTGGCATGGTGATGCATCAAGGTCAGGTTGATGCTGCTGCCTTTCAATTTGCCACCCTGAATCACATAAGTCGGAATCATGCCGATTTCCCAATGCTTGCCACGCACCGGTGCGCCGTTCTTCCAATACAAGCCGTGCTGGCTGCTGGCCGGATCGGCGTAGTTTGCCGCCGTGGCCGACCCATCCGCTCCCCATCCCTGCACCAGCCAGCTCATGATTTTAAAGCCTGGCAAGCCATAGCTGCCGAGGTCGATCGTATGCCGCAGTTGCAGCGACTGCTCGCCGGGGGCGTTGTAATCGACGTTCATAGAATTGCTCAAGAAATCGCCTGCGCCTTCTCCCACATAGTCGAAGAACTGTTTGCCCTGGATTTTCTGATAGGCCAGCATCACGGTATGCGCCTTGTGCTGGGCGCTCAGCGCCACGCTATAGGCATTGGCGTTGATGGCGCCTTGCAGGCTGCTGCCCTGGTTGCGGGTAGCGTAGTAATTCAACTGACCGGTCCAGCGGATGGCGCTGGCGTCGCCGATGCTGTGCGAGAAGGCCGAATAATACTGGTCCCAGACATTTTCCGCACGGCTGGCGTACAGCGCAAATTTGGTGTCAGGGCTATAAGTATAGTCGCCCCCCAGGTAACTGAAGCGCTTGAATTGCGTGCCGCCATAGGCCGTATTCAAGGGTTGCAGGTGGGTTTGTCCGCGCGGCTGGGTTTTGGTAAAGCTGCCGGCAACCAGGTTGAGCCCGGCGATATCGCTGCTGCTCAAGGTGGTGCCGAGGAAAGTCGGTGGCAGGGCGCGGTTGTCATGCGGTTCCAGGAAAGGATTGTGGACTATCTGCGCGCCGTATTTCAACACTGTGTTGGAGGCGCGTGCCTTGACGTCATATAGGCCAAAGTAAGTCCATGCCGGCTGATTGCTGCCGCCGCCGTCGGGACCGACATGCACCATATTGCCGGCACCGTTGCCGCCATTCAGTTTGAAGGCGCTGAACAAGCCGGCGTCGGCCCCCAGGCCGATGGCGCCGGTGGTGAAACCGGATTCAAAATTCAGTTGGCTACCCAGCACCGAGGCATTGCGAGTATTGGAGCCGGTGGTTTCCAGATGGTCGGTATAGCTACGCAACAGCAGGTTCAAATGGCTGTCGCCAATCAGGCCCTTGCTGCCTGCTTGTGCCGACTCTGTTGCCGGCAGCGTCTCAGTATGCGGCTGGTCGATCGCTTCGCCATCGATGACGCCGTGCTCGCCGTGTTCTTCGGCGCGGTTAGCCGCGCGCGTTTGCGCCGCTGCGGCATGGCCGGCAGTTGGTTCCGCGGCGGAGGCACGGGGATTAAGCGCAGCCATCGCCGCTAAAGCGACAAGTGGCGTCAGGTAAGGCGTAACGCGATAAATTTTCAATGTGGTCTCCTTCGGTTACTAGACTTGATGCACCGTCAGGATTGAGGCTGCACGCAGGCAGCGGTGATGAAAGCCGGTAACGCTTGTCAAGAATTTAACAGCAGGAAAAATCTGCTGAAAATTGTTGTTAAGAAAGTTAATTATTTGTCATTAATCCTGATTGGCCGATACTACACAGGCTCGTTGATAATTGCAATATTGATAACAGTCACTACTTGCGTGATTGAAATAAGGGGCTGGGCGAGAAAATGGAGGGAGGAGGGGAAATGCCGGCAGGGCGTACTCGCTGCAGAAACCGGGTTTCTGCAGCGTCGATGATAAGGCGCTAGCCTTATTCCAGGTTTTGCACTTGTTCGCGCATCTGATCGATGAGCAGTTTCAGTTCCATGGAAGCATCGGCAAGCTCCTTGATCGCGGCCTTCGAACCAACCGTGTTGGCTTCACGGTTGAGTTCCTGCATCATGAAATCCAGGCGCTTGCCGACCTGGCCGCCTTTTTTCAGGATATGGCGGGTTTCGTTGAGATGGGCGGCCAGGCGCGACAGCTCTTCGGCGATATCGATGCGGATGCCGTACAGCGTCACTTCCTGGCGCACCCGGTCCAGCGCTTCCTCGCGCGACAGGCTGGAATTGGCGGCGTCCTGCTGCGTCAGGCCGAGCGCTTCCTGCATGCGTTCTATGGCTTTTTGCTGGAACTGCGCCACCACCAGCGGCACCAGCGGCGTAATCCGTTGCACGATGATATCCATGGCGTCGAGCCGGGTGATCAGCGTGGCTTGCAGCGCCGCGCCTTCGCGCGCCCGCGATTCGACAAAGGCTTCCAGCGTGGCCGCCATGGTGGCCTGGATATCGGCTTGCAGCGTGTCTTGGCTGATCACCGCTTCTTCGATGACGCCCGGCCAGCGCAGCAGTTCGTTGACAGTCAGTGGCGCCGCTTCGTTGAAATGCTGGCGCACCGCGCTTTGCAGATCGGCCAGCGAAGCCAGCAGCTCGGTATTCAAGACTTGCGCTGCGCCGGATGCGGTTTTACGGCCGAAACTTAGCCGGCATTCCACCTTGCCGCGCGCAATCCGGCCGATAATGGCTTCGCGCAGCGCCGGTTCGAGCGAGCGCAAATCGTCGTTGATGCGGAATTGGAGGTCGAGGAAGCGCGAATTGACGCTCTTGATCTCGATGGTAATCGTGCCCGCCGCCGTCTCGCGATTGGTGACGGCATAACCTGTCATGCTGCAGATAGTCAAAATGCTGTCCTTTGTTTCTGGTTTGCAAGGGTTTTTCTTTACAAATCAGCGATTTATCAAGACAATCCTTAGACTAATTAATAGGGTAGGATCGCATGGCCGCGCAAAACAATGCACCATTGCCTGACGGGCTAAAAATTGCTGGATACCGCATTGTAAAGAAGATTGCTTCTGGCGGGTTCAGTATTGTCTATCTGGCATACGACGAGGATGGCAACGCAGTCGCCATCAAGGAATATCTGCCAAGTTCGCTGGCGTTACGACAGTGGGGCGAACTGGCGCCGGCAATTTCGCCGGAAAACCTGCCGACTTTCAGGATCGGCTTGAAATGCTTCTTCGAGGAAGGCCGCGCCTTGGCGCGCATCGCCCATCCGAATGTGGTGAGCGTGATCAATTTCTTCCGCGCCAATGAAACGGTGTACATGGTGATGGCCTACGAATCGGGCCGCTCCTTGCAGGAACACATTCTGCGCCGCCGCGACAAAGGCGAAAAGCCGCTGGTGTCGGAGAAATTCATCCGCAAGATGTTCCGTCACGTGATGAACGGCTTGCGCGAAGTGCATACGCATAAATTGCTGCATCTGGACTTGAAGCCGGCCAATATCTACCTGCGCGCCGACGGCACGCCGATCTTGCTCGACTTCGGCGCCGCCCGCCAGACGCTGCGTTCCGATTCGCCTAAGTTATATCCGATGTATACGCCCGGTTTTGCGCCGGCCGAATTGTATGAGCGAAATGGCAACCTGGGGCCGTGGACCGATATCTACAGTATCGGCGCCTCGATTTTCGCCTGCATGGTTGGCGCGCCGCCGCAGCCGGTGGACCAGCGCAAGGTCAACGACAAGATGGAAGGCCACTTCCGCAAGCTGGAAGGCCTGTATTCACCTGAACTGATCCAGGTGGTGCGCTGGTGTCTGATGATTGATCCGCTGCAGCGGCCGCAAAGCGTGTTCGCGGTGCAGCGCGCCTTGATGGAGCCGGTGCAGGAAGAAGAAGTGAGCGTGCGCGATATGGTGACGCGCAAGATCCGTAATGTCTTCTTCACCCACATCCAGTTCCGCCGTAAAGCCGAGAGCAATCCGGATACGACGATCCAGGAAAACACCCAGTAACATGCCGGCTGGCAGGAGAGCGACTGTCCTGCCGGCAGTTTTCAGTTGTATTTTCAGTAAGAACACCATATAGAGAAGTCATGCGATTTTCTGTTTATCAAGAAAGCCATATCGGCGGCCGCAAGGTCAATCAGGACCGGATGGGATATAGCTTCACGCGTGACGCCTTGTTGCTGCTGCTGACCGACGGCATGGGCGGCCACTTGCACGGCGAGATCGCCGCCAACATCGCGATGCAAACCATCGGCTCGCTGTTCCAGAAAAATGCCCAGCCGTATATCAAGAAGCCGGAGCGCTTCCTGGAAGATGCTTTCTATGCCGCGCACATGGAAATCCATCGTTACCGCGAAGTCCACAAGTTGTCGGAAACGCCGCGCACCACGGTGGTGGCCTGCCTGATCCAGCACAACAGCGCCTTTTGGGCGCATTGCGGAGATTCGCGCCTGTACTGGATGCGCAACGGCCAGATCCTGGCGCGTACCCGCGACCACTCGCGCATCGAAAGCCTGATCGCCCAAGGCAAGGCCGATCCCTCAGAACGCGCTACGCATCCCGACCGCAACAAGCTGTTCAACTGCCTCGGCGCCACCAACATGCCGATCGTCGAACTGTCGCGCCGCGTCAGCCTGCAGGCGGGCGATGTCATGCTCTTGTGTTCCGACGGCTTATGGTCGATGCTGCCGGATCACGTCCTGGCGCAACGGCTGCAAACCAGCACCATCGTCAGGGCGGTGCCGGAGTTGGTGATTAATGCACTAGGGATTGCGGGCAAAACCAGCGATAATGTTACGGCTTTGGCAATGGCCTGGGGCAGCGACCCGAATCTCGACGACCCGTCCAGTTCGATTGTCACCCATACACTGCCGATCGGCAGCCTGACCACCACCATCCAGGCGCCGCGGCTTGGCGCGACGGATGAGCCGGACGGTTTCAGCGATGCCGATATCGAACAGGCGATCGCCGAAATTCGCGGCGCCATTGAAAAGAATATTTGATTACCTGAAGATGAAGTTATCGCCAGCCGGTCCAGGCGCGATGACTTCGTCTCGCAAATCCGAAGGATAAACATGTTGCCAATTACCCGTCCTAGCGGCCGCGCCGCCGATGTCTTGCGGACCGTCCGCCTGACCCGCAATTACACCAAACACGCCGAAGGTTCGGTACTGGTCGAATTCGGCGACACCAAAGTCATCTGCACCGCCAGCCTGGAAGAGAAGGTGCCCGGTTTCCTGAAGGGCAAAGGCCAGGGCTGGCTGACCGCGGAATACGGCATGCTGCCGCGCTCCACCAACACTCGCATGGATCGCGAAGCGGCGCGCGGCAAGCAATCCGGCCGCACCCAGGAAATCCAGCGCCTGATCGGACGGTCATTACGCGCCGCCTTCGATTTGCAAGCGTTCGGCGAACGCACCTTGCACCTGGATTGCGACGTCATCCAGGCCGATGGCGGCACCCGTACCGCCTCCATCACCGGCGCCATGGTGGCGGCCTATGATGCGTTCGCGCAGCTGTTGGAAGACAAAGCGATCGCGGCGATTCCGCTGAAGCACTTTGTCGCCGCGATTTCGGTCGGCGTCTACCAGGGCACGCCGGTGCTGGATCTGGACTATATCGAAGATTCCGGCTGCGATACCGACATGAATGTGGTGATGACCGATACCGGCCATTTCATCGAAGTGCAAGGCACTGCGGAAGGCGTCGCCTTCGACCGTCCTACCTTGAACAGCTTGCTGGACCTGGCGCAGGGCGGCATCGGCGAATTGATCCAGTTGCAAAAACAAGCCTTGGGTCTGGCGGAGTAAAGTTCCTCCGTTTGTCAGATCGATGGCTCGAAACATGACTTGCAGATAACGTTCAGCGATGAGCGGCCTCTGCAGGCTATATAATTCGCCTTATGTATATCGATTCCCATTGCCATATCAATTTTCCGGAGCTGTCCGCCAGGATGCCGGAAATTCTCGCCAAGATGGCGCAAAACCAGGTGACTCACGCGCTCTGCGTGTCGGTCGACCTGCCGGACTTCCCGCAAGTGCTGGCGCTGGCCGAGACCTATCCGCATATCTACGCTTCGGTTGGCGTCCATCCCGATTACGAGGATACGCCGGAGCCGAGCGTCGACGACCTGATCCGTCTTTCCGATCATCCGAAGATTATCGCCATTGGTGAAACCGGCCTGGACTATTACCGTTTGCAGGGTGACCTGGAATGGCAGCGTGAACGTTTCCGCCGTCATATCCGCGCCTCGCGCGCTACCGGCAAGCCGCTCATCATCCACACGCGCGCGGCGTCCGCAGACACCATCCGTATCATGCAGGAAGAGGGTGCCGGCACCGATGCCGGCGGTGCCGGCGGTGTCATGCATTGCTTTACCGAATCGCTGGCGGTAGCGGAAGCGGCGATTGCGATGGGCTTCTATATTTCCTTTTCGGGCATTGTGACTTTCAAGAGCGCGAAGGAATTGCAGGCGGTGGCGCTGGCCGTGCCTCTGACCAGCACCCTGATCGAAACCGATTCGCCTTACCTGGCGCCGGTGCCGCATCGCGGCAAGATGAACGAGCCTGGCTGGGTCATGCATGTCGGCGAATTCCTGGCTAATTTGAAAGGCGTGCCGGCAACCCAGGTCGCGCAGCAAACCACGGATAATTTTTTCAATCTGTTCAAACTGGCAAAGGAACAGGCACATGCTTAATTTACCGAACCGGATGCATGGTCGTTCATATTTTTCAGCAATTCTGTTGCTGCTGCTGGTGTTTGCGTGCCTGCCGGCGCTGAGCTGGGCCAAGAACGCCGATGATTTTTTCAAGGCAGTCAAACTCGACGACGAGCGCAGCATGAAGGCCTTGCTGGCGGCCGGCGTCAGTCCCAATCTGGTGGAAAAAGAGCGCGGTGAAACCGGCTTGATGCTGGCCTTGCGGGAGGATTCGAAGAAAGTGTTCAACCTCTTGCTGAATGCGCGCGGCGTCGATCTGAACCTGCGCGCCCGCAACGGCGACACCGCGTTGATGGTCGCCTCCTACAAGGGCGATGTGCCGGCGGTGAAAGCCTTGTTGGACAAGGAAGCCGAACCCAATAATACCGGCTGGACGGCCTTGCATTACGCGGCGGCGATCGGCAACGATGAAATCGTGCAGATGCTGCTGGATGCCTCCGCCTATATCGACGCCGGATCGCCCAACAATACAACGCCGGTCATGATGGCTGCGCGCGCCGGCAAGATCGGCACGGTCAAATTGCTGCTGGATAGCGGCGCCGACGTCACCTTGAAGAACGATGTCGGCATGACGGCGATCGACCTGGCCAAGAAATTCGACCACGACGATATCGCCGACGGACTGACTGAGCGTCTGAAAAAGGCCGGCAAGCTATAAGCCGGAGCCGGCCGCCGACTACACAATGATCTGCGGCCCGACATCCTTGATGTCCTTGGTGCCGGTTAGCGCCATGCTGACATCGAGTTCTTGCTGCAGGATCTGCAGCATGCGGGTTACGCCGGCTTCGCCCATCGCCCCCAGGCTGTAGAGAAAAGCGCGGCCGATCATGGTGCCTTTGGCGCCCAGTGCAACGGCTTTCAACACATCCTGGCCGCTGCGGATGCCGCCGTCGAACCACACTTCAATCTGATCGCCCACCGCATCGACAATCGCCGGCAGCGCCGAAATCGACGATACCGCGCCATCCAGCTGGCGGCCACCGTGGTTGCTGACGACGATGGCGTCGGCGCCGGTGGTGGCGGCGATCCTGGCGTCTTCGACATCGAGGATCCCTTTCAGGATCAGCTTGCCGCCCCATTGTTCCTTGATCCATGCGATGTCGTCCCAGCACAGGCTCGGATCGAACTGGCTGGCAGTCCATTTGCTCAACGTCATGATGCCATCGGCGCCGGCGACGTGACCGGCCAGGTTGCCGAAAGATTTACGGCCGCTCAGTGCGCGCAGAGCCCAGCCGGGTTTAGTGGCCAGATCGAACAGATTGGCCAAGGTCATTTTCGGTGGTACCGACATGCCGTTTTTCAGATCCTTGTGACGCTGGCCGAGAATCTGTAAATCCAGGGTCAGCACCAGCGCCGAGCACTTTGCCGCCTTGGCGCGCTCGATCAGCGATTTGATGAAACCGCGGTCGCGCATCACATACAGCTGGAACCAGAACGGCTTGGTGGTGACGCTGGCGACGTCTTCGATGGAGCAGATGCTCATGGTCGACAAGGTAAACGGGATGCCGAATTTTTCCGCCGCGATGGCGCCCAGCATTTCACCGTTGGCCCATTGCATGCCGGTCAGCCCGGTCGGCGCGATCGCCACCGGCATCGTCACATCCTCGCCGATCATGGTGCTGCGGGTGGAGCGCTGGTCGACATTGATGGCGACCCGTTGCCGCAATTTCAACGCTGCCAGATCGGTACTGTTGGCGCGGTAAGTGCTTTCGGTATAGGAGCCGCTATCGGCGTAGTCGTAGAACGCTTTCGGGACGCGTTTCTTGGCCAGCAGGCGCAAATCTTCAACGCAGGTGATTACAGGCATAGGGGGCTCTCCGCAAATCTATTATTTATTGTGTGCCGTTATAGTAGATGAAAAGCATGTCTGCACAGTGCAATTCAATTGATGCCTGGCATGAAGCATTTTCAAGTGGCAGCTTGCGGCAGAGTGCTAAGGTAGCTGTAACAACAGTTCTTGCGCCGCCTGCCTTCCGCTGCGCACCGCCGATTCCAGCGTCGCCGGATAGTCGCTAGCGGTGTAATCGCCGGCCAGCATCAGTTTGGGCAGGCCGCTGTCATTGGTCGGCCGCGCCAGGTCCGGAGTGCAGGCGAAGGTGGCGCGCTTTTCGGAAATCACCTGGCTCCACAGCGGTTGCGCCAGTTGCGGTTGTTTGAATGCGACTGCGATTTGCGTGGCGACCGCGCTGCTCAAGGCTTGATGGCCGCCCAGGATTGCCTCAGACGAGGCGCTGATGACCACCGCCAGCAAGCCGGCCTGCCCCGGATCGAGCTGGCCGCGATCAAATACGAACTGGCCCCAGGCGGCCATGCCGTTGGCATTTTCAGGATCGTCAATGAGCGCGAAGAACGGCCGCGGCAAGCGGATATCGCTGGCATATTGCAGATAGCAGGTAGTAATCGGCTCATAGTCAAAACTGCGCAATACGGTTAGCAGCGCGGCATCGGCGCAGTCTTCCAGCAGTGCGGCTGCAGTTTCCGGCAGTGTGGCGATCACGACTGCATCGAAATTCTGTTTGTTGTCGTTGCTTTGCAATTGCCATTGCTCGCCATCGCGGCGCAATTGCCTGACGCTGCGGCCGGATTCCAGGGTGCCGCCGCGTTCTTCGATGAAGGCCGCCGCTTGCTGCGGAAACAGGCGACTCAAGTCATGCCGCGGCAACAGCATGTCGGAAGCGCTGCGGCGGGCGCCCAGACTGTCGCGCAACACTGCCAGGAATACTTGGGCGGAGGCGTGTTCGGGTAGTGTGTTTAGGGCCGCGATGCATAGCGGCCGCCACATCAGCCGGATCAGGCGTTCGGTCTGGTCGAAACGTTCCAGGAAGGTGCTGACGCTGCAATCGTCATTCAGTTGCCAGCCCATCCAGCGCGCCGCCGAAGAAAAGCGCGCCAGCGCCAGCTTGTCTTCACGCTCCAGGCCGTGCGCACGCCAGAGCGCCGCCAGCAGATGCAAAGGGGCCGGCAAGCGCGACGCAACAAAGGTCATGCCGCCGCTGTCGGCCGGATAGCACATTTGCAATGGCAGGCGCAGCATGGCGCTGTCGGGATCGATGCCGACAGTGCGCATTATTTGCAAAGTTTGCTTGTATGCCCCCAGCAGGATGTGCTGGCCGTTATCAAGAACGGTTTCGCCGATGACGACCCGGCGCGCGCGGCCGCCCAGCTGACGGCTGGCTTCAAACAAGGTCACCTGGTGACCGGCTTGCGTCAGGTCGACGGCGGCGCTGCAGCCGGCCCAGCCGGCGCCGATGACGGCAATCTGCCGTGCTTCGAGGCGCATCTCAGAAGACCGGAAAGAGAGCGGATGCGATCAACTTGTCAACCGCGTACATAAGTCTTCCACGCCAGCCACAGTTTACGGATAGGCGTCAGCGAAATGCGCTGGCTCAGCACATGAAAGCCGTCACGTTCAATCTCGTTTAGCAAGGCGCGGTAGATCGCCGCCATCATCAGGCCGGGACGCTGGGCGCGCCGGTCTTGCTTGGGCAGCAAGGCAAAGGCGTCGTCATAGGCTTGCTGCGCGCGCGCCACCTGGAAGCGCATCAGGTTGACGAAATTCTCGCTGTAGCGGGCGTTGAGGATGTCGGCGGCGGTGACGTTGAATTGCTGCAGTTCATTGACCGGCAAATAAATGCGGCCCTTGCGGCCATCTTCGCCGACGTCGCGGATGATGTTGGTCAGCTGGAAAGCCAGCCCCAGCTTTTCGGCGAACTGCAGGGTTTGCGGCCGGCTCACGCCGAAGATGCTGGCCGACAGGATGCCGACCACGCCGGCCACATGCCAGCAGTATTGTTTCAGGCCGGGATAATCCAGGTAGCGGGTCTGGTTCAGGTCCATTTCCATGCCGTCGATAATCGCCTGCAGATGCTTGCCTTCCAGGTTGTAGGTCAACAAATGCGGCTGCAGCGCCTGGGTCACCGGGTGCGATGGATTGCCGGCCAGCATGGCGGCGACTTCCTTGCGCCACCACATCAGCTTGCTGCGCGCTACGCTTTCATCGGTGCAGTCATCGACCGTATCGTCCACTTCGCGGCAGAACGCATACAACGCCGTAATGGCGCGACGACGCTCGGCCGGCAGGAACAGGAAGCTGTAGTAGAAACTGGAACCGCTCTGGGCGGCTTTTTGCTGGCAGTAATCGTCTGGGGACATGGATATAAGAACGGTAATAAATTCGCGAGAATGCGTGCGCAATAAACGTGCGTTGCAGGCCGCAGGAAAACAGCTAGTCCGAAGTATACGTAAGAAACGCTGCCTGTTTGCTGATTTTTATGACTTTATCTCATGCGCAAGGCGCGCCAAGCCAGCAGCAGCCAATCGGCTTTCTGCAGTTTCGGTCGTCGGCGGAACATATCATAATCGACCGCTTCCAGCATTTCCAGGATACGCAAGCCGCCCTGTATCACCAGCCGCAACTCCCAGCCGATCCTGCCTGGCAGCCGCAGCGCCAGGCCATGGGCGCCACTCATCATGGCGCGCGCGCGTTGTACTTCAAATTCCATCAGACGACGCCAGGCATGATCCACCGTGCCGTTGGCGAGCTGCACCTGCGATACGCCGAAGCGCTGCAGGTCTTCCAGCGGCAGGTAGATCCTGGCTTTGTCCCAGTCGATGGCGACGTCTTGCCAAAAATTAATCAACTGTAGCGCCGAGCAGATTGCGTCCGAATCGCGCAGGTTTTGCTCGCTCGCTGCGCCATATAGGTGCAGCATCAATGCACCGACAGGATTGGCCGAGCGCCTGCAGTAATCGAGCAGGTGGGGAAATTGACTGTAACGGGTGGTGACGACATCTTGTTTGAATGCGGACAGCAAATCGCGAAACGGCGTCAGCGGCAGCCGGTATTCAACGATGACCTGTTCCAGCGTCTGGAACAACGGGTTTTCGGCGGCTTGCCGCTGTTCTATCTTGTCTAATGCGGCTTCATAGGCATTCAGCTCGCGCAAGCGCTGGTCGGCGCTGGCGTCGCCTTCATCTGCAATGTCGTCGGCGCTGCGGGCAAAGGCATAGATGGCTTTGACTGCGGGGCGCAAGCGGGCGGGCAGGAGCAGCGACGCGACCGGAAAATTTTCGTAATGGTTGGTGGGCATTAGGCGCAGGCGAGAGGATTTTATTAAAAAGACATTTTTGTGTCTGTTATTGGCGGATGCAAAAAAGCCTTGGGCAAACTTGATCGCGCGCAATTATAATTACTGACTTTAAAGTTATTAATTTGTGAGGGCCGGCTGAATCCGTAGCAGCGGCGCCCACCGTACATATAATAAATATCCTGATGGCAATGCGCAAAACGACAACAGCCCAGAATAGTAAAGGAAAAAACGTGTCGACCCAGATAAATCCGCGTCCGCTTGCTGCTCCGCATGCATTGGCTAGCGCTCCCCGGCTCACTTTCGGGGTTGCCGCTCGTTTATTGTTTATTTGCGCATTGTCCTCATTGTCCTTGCTCGCAGCTTGTTCCAAGCCACCGGAAAAGGCCGAAGATATCCGCCCGGTGCGCGTCATCGTGCTGAATCCGGCCAATGCCGACGTCACCTCCGAGCTGCCCGGCGCGGTGCAGGCGCGCTATGAATCGCAGCTGGGCTTTCGCGTTGGCGGCAAGATCATTGCGCGCCAGGTGGATGTAGGCACCTTGGTCAAGCGCGGCCAGGTATTGATGCGGCTGGACCCGAAGGATTTGCAATTGGCGCAAGCGCAGGCGGCGGCGTCGTTGTCGTCGGCGGCCAGCAACCGCGACACGGCAAAGGCCGACTTCAAGCGTTACCAGGAATTGCGTGGCAAGAATTTCGTCAGCCAGGCGGTGCTGGACCAGAAAGATACGGCTTTCAAGGCGGCGCAGGCAAGCTACGATCAGGCGCAGGCGGCCCTCAGCGGACAGCTGAACCAGACCGCGTACGCCACCCTGGAATCGGATGTAGACGGCGTAGTTACCGCTATCAATGCCGAAGCCGGGCAAGTGGTGGCGGCTGGTACGCCGGTGGTCAGCGTGGCGCGCCAGGGCGCCAAGGAAGTGGTGGTGGGCGCGCCTGAGAACCAGGTCGACAAGCTGCGCGCCAGCAGCGATGTGCAGGTACGTTTGTGGACCGATCCAAAACAGGTAATCCACGGCAAGGTGCGCGAAGTGTCGCCGATCGCCGATCCGGTGACGCGCACGTACGCCATCAAGATTGCGATTCCGGACGATACGCCTAACGTCAAGCTGGGAATGACGGCGTACGCTGCGTTCACCAGCAAAACCAGCGACGATGCGCTCAAGGTGCCGCTCACCGCGCTGCTGCGAGTGCAGGACCATAGCGTGGTGTGGGTGGTGGATGGCGGCAAGGTGCGCCAGGTGCCGGTGGAAATTACCGGCCAGCACGGTAATGAAGTATGGATCCAGGGTGCGCTGAAAGGTGGTCAACAGGTAGTCACAGCCGGCGTCAATCAATTGAAACCGGAGCAGAAGGTCACAATCCTGAATGCACCTGAAGCCAGCCTGCCGGCCGCCAAGGTTGCAGCCGCCGGCGGAGCTGCCCGATGAGCGACGGCAAAAAGGGTGGTTTCAATCTGTCGCGCTGGGCGCTGGAACATATACCGCTGACGCGTTACCTGATGGTGGTACTGGTGATCGGCGGCATCCTGAGCTACGGCCGCCTCGGGCAGGACGAAGATCCGCCGTTTACCTTCCGCGCCATGGTGGTGTCGGCGCAATGGCCGGGTGCGACCGCCTTGCAGATGGCCGACCAGGTTACCGACAAGCTGGAAAAGAAGCTGCAGGAAACTCCGCATATAGACACTATCCGCAGTTACTCCAAGCCGGGGGAAACGCTGATCATTCTGACGTTGCAGGAGTCGGCGACGCCCAAGGAAACCGTGGATGCCTGGTACCAGGTGCGCAAGAAGATCGGCGATATCCAGCTGACCTTGCCGCAAGGCGTGTTGGGACCGTTCTTTAACGATGAGTTCGGCGAAACCTACGGCTCGATCTTTGCGGTTTCCGGCGATGGCTTCAACTATGCCGACGTCAAGGATTACGCTGATTTCGTGCGCCAGCAGTTGCTGACCCTGCAATCGGTGGCCAAGGTCGATCTGTTCGGGGTGCAGGATGAAAAGATCTTCATCGAATTCTCCCAGAAAAAATTCTCCCAGCTGGGCATCACGGTGCAAGACATCGTCAATCAGCTGAGCGCGCAGAACGCGCTGCAAGCCAATGGCGTCCTGGTCACCGCCAGCGACAATCTGCAGATCCGCGTGAGCGGCGCGCTGACCTCGCCCAAGGACCTGGAAAACCTGCAGCTGCGGGCCAATAACACCACGTTCCGGCTCGGCGATTTCGCCGCCATCAAGCGCGAATACATCGATCCGCCTTCCCAAAAGATGCGCTACAACGGCAAGGAAGTCATCGGCCTGGGCGTCTCGATGGTGAAGGGCGGCGACATCATTGCGCTGGGCAAGGACATGGTGCGCATGACCGCGGAAATCAAGGCCAAGCTGCCGGTCGGGATCAACCTGGAGCGGGTTTCCGATCAGCCGAAAATCGTCGCCGAATCGGTCGATGAATTCCTCAAGACCTTGATGGAGGCGGTATTGATCGTGCTGGCGGTGAGTTTCCTGTCGCTCGGGTTTCACACCAAACCATTCCGTATCGATGTCTGGCCGGGCCTGGTGGTGGCGCTGACGATTCCGCTGGTGCTGGCGGTGACTTTCCTGTTCATGCGCATCTTCAGCATCGATTTGCACAAGATCTCGCTGGGGGCGCTGATCATCGCGCTGGGTTTGCTGGTCGACGACGCCATCATCGCCGTCGAAATGATGGTGCGCAAGATGGAGGAGGGCTTATCGCGGCTGGAGGCGGCGACCTTTGCCTATACCTCCACAGCGATGCCGATGCTGACCGGGACCTTGATCACCGCTGCCGGTTTCCTGCCGATCGGGCTGGCCAAGTCGGCTGCCGGCGAATACACGTTTTCGATGTTCTCGGTGAATGCGATCGCCTTGCTGATTTCCTGGCTGGTCGCGGTGCTGTTCACGCCGTATATCGGCTATCTGCTGCTCAAGGTCAAGCCGGCTGCGGACGCCGATGGCCATCATGAATTGTTCAATACACCGTTTTATTCGCGCGTGCGGCGCGCCGTCAACTGGTGTGTCGAGTGGCGCAAGACCACCATCGCCTTGACCTTGATGGTGTTTGCCTTGGGTGTGTTCGGCTTCAAGTTTATCGAAGAACAATTTTTCCCCGATTCCAGCCGGCCGGAACTGATGATCGAGCTGTGGCTGCCTGAAGGGTCCTCGTTTGCGGCCACCGAAGCGCAGGCCAAGAAGTTCGAGGCCTATATCCATAATGCGCCGGAGCTGGAAAGCATGACCACCTATGTCGGCAGCGGCAGCCCGCGTTTCTATCTGCCGCTGGACCAGATCCTGCCGCAGACCAATGTGGCGCAACTGGTGTTGCTGACCAAAGACCTGGCCTCGCGTGACGCCTTGCGCCTGAAAATTACCGACGCCTTCAAGCATGGATTCCCGGAAGTCCGTGGCCGCGTCAAGCTGTTGCCAAGCGGACCGCCGGTGCCATATGCGGTGCAGTTCCGCGTCAGCGGCACCGATGCCGCCAAGGTCAGGGCGATTGCCGACCAGGTCAAGGGCGTGATGAATACCAATCCGAATATCGTCGGCCTCAACGATAACTGGAACGAGTCGGTCAAGGTGCTGCGGGTCGATCTGGACCAGGATAAATTGCGTACGCTGGGGATCGGCTCGCAAACCGTGATGCAGACCGTGAATACCTTGTTGACAGGCACCACCATCGGCCAGTATCGCGAACACGATCGCCTGATCGACATCGTGGTGCGGCAACCGCTTGACGAACGCGCTACCATCGACGCCTTGAACCAAGCTAACATTCAGACCGCGGGCGGCAAGTCGGTGCCGCTGGCGCAGGTGGCCACGGTCAAGCTGGTCTGGGAGCCCGGCGTGGTGTGGCGCGAGTGGCGCAACTGGGCGATTACGGTGCAATCTGACGTCATCGACGGCGTGCAGGGGCCGACCGTGACCGACCAGATCAATCCGCAGCTCGACAAGATCCGGGCGCAGCTGCCGCCGGGGTATCTGATCGACGTCGCCGGCGCGGCGCATGACGCCGGCAAGGCACAGGATTCGATCGCCGCCAATGTGCCGCTGGTGATTTTTATCATCTTCACCTTGCTGATGCTGCAGTTGCACAGTTTCTCGCGCTCGTTGCTGGTGTTCCTGACCGGCCCGCTGGGCGTTGCCGGCGCCGCTGCGGCGCTGCTGATCCTGCACCGGCCGTTCGGCTTCGTCGCCCAGTTGGGGGTGATTGCGCTGTTCGGCATGATCATCCGCAACTCGGTGATCCTGATCGACCAGATCGAGCACGATATCGCCAGCGGCGTCGCACCCTGGAATGCGATTGTGGAATCGGCGGTGCGCCGTTGCCGGCCGATCATGCTGACCGCGGCGGCGGCGGTGCTGGCTATGATTCCCTTGTCGCACTCGGTGTTCTGGGGGCCGATGGCGGTGGCGATCATGGGCGGCTTGATTGTCGCCACCGGCTTGACCCTGCTATTTTTGCCGGCCTTGTATGCGGCTTGGTTCCGGGTCAAGAAGCCGCAGTAATGTGTACATTGCCATCCGGGCACATTTTTGACGGGAAAGCATCGTTGCCTCTCGCCATATCGGACAGCTTGCAGTAGAATAGCGGGCTGTCCGATATGGCAATGCTGTATTGGACGGGATGAAGCAAATGCGACCGTGGCGAAATTGGTAGACGCAACAGGTTTAGGTCCTGTCGAGAGCAATCTTGTGGAGGTTCGAGTCCTCTCGGTCGCACCAGCTCTGCCGGTATTGGTTTACCGCCTGGCTGAAGATTGAAGAACCCTCTGTCGAGGGTTTTTTTACGCCTGTGCCTTCTGTCATCTATTGGGGCATGGGGCAGCAAAAAGCCGGCACTTCAGCATACAATCGGATTTTTCTTTCTCGGAATCAACATGCGTACAAAATCGCGGCTGTTGTTTGCCTTGCTTGGTTTCGCGGCATTCGCGGCCGGCACAGCGCAGGCGGCGTCGGAACAGGTGGGCGAGGTCAGCACGGCGTTTCGCTGGGTCGGCCGCAATGACCGGGTGGTGGTCGAGGCTTATGACGATCCCAAGGTGACGGGCGTGACCTGTTATGTCTCGCGGGCGCGTACCGGCGGCGTCAAGGGCACTGTCGGTTTGGCGGAAGACCGGGCCGAGGCATCAATCGCCTGCCGTCAGGTGGCGACCACCGTCCAATTCATCGGCAAGCTGCCGTTGCAGGAAGATGTGTTTACCGAGCGCATGTCGATCTTGTTCAAGCGCTTGCACATTGTGCGGCTGGTCGACCCGAAGCGGAATACGCTGGTGTATCTGACGTATTCGGATAAGCTGGTGGATGGCAGCCCGCAAAACAGCGTGACTGCCGTGCCGGTGCCGGCCAGCAACCCGATTCCACTCAAATAAACGGGTTGGGCCGGGTTATTCGCTGCCTTATATAGCTGCGCAGCGACGCGTTTTGGCGCAACCGGCTGTTTTACGTATAGAATATCGGACTTTAGCGCGACAGGGTTGGGGTGAAAATGACAACATTCAAGCCATTTACTCTGGTCGCACCACGGAATTTTTAATTTTTGGACGATCCACATGGCAACTGCAGTCGAAACTCTGGATAAACTTGAACGCCGCCTTACCCTCACTATCGTTATCAGCGAAGTGCAAACCGAAGTCGAGAAGCGCCTGAAGGTTCGCGCTCGCACCGCTAAAGCGCCTGGCTTCCGCCCAGGTAAAGTGCCGATGAAGATGGTCGCAGCACAATACGGCTACCAGGTGGAAACCGAAGTGTTGAACGACAAGGTCGGCAACGCTTTCAACACTGCAGCCAACGAAAACAACCTGCGCGTCGCCGGTTACCCGAAGATCGAGCCAAAGAACAGCGAAGGCGTTGCTGAAGGCACGCTGGCGTTCGATGCGACTTTCGAAATTTATCCTGAAGTCAAGATCGGCGATCTGACTGCGGTTGAGGTCGAAAGGACCAAGGCTGAAGTCAGCGACGCGGAAATCGATAAAACCATCGACATCCTGCGCAAGCAACGCGTGCACTACCACGTCAAGGGCGAGCAAGGCGAGCACGGCGATGGCGGCAGCGACCTGGCAGCCAAGAACGGCGACCGCGTGACTGTCGATTTCGTCGGCAAGATCGACGGCGTTGAATTCCAGGGCGGCAAGGCAGACGACTACGCCTACGTGCTGGGCGAAGGCCGCATGTTGCCTGAGTTCGAAAACGCAACCATCGGCCTGAAAGTCGGCGAAGCCAAGACTTTTGAACTGGCATTCCCGGCGGATTACCACGGCAAGGATGTGGCCGGCAAGACTGCCGAGTTCACCATCACGCTGAAGAAGCTGGAATGGGCGCACCTGCCGGAAGTCGATGCAGAATTTGCCAAGACTTTGGGTATCGATGACGGCGACCTGACCAAGATGCGCGCTGACATCAAGCTGAACCTGGAACGCGAAGTCGGTTCACGCGTCAAGGCCAAGAACAAAGACAGCGTGATGGATGCCCTGATCAAGGTCAGCGATCTGGAAGTGCCTAAGGCGCTGGTGGATCAAGACGTCGAGCGTCTGGTTGAAATGACACGCCAGGACATGGCGCAACGCGGCATGAAGGTCAACGACATGCCTTTCCCGCCAGAGCTGTTCACAGCACAAGCCGAGCGCCGCGTCCGCCTGGGTCTGATCCTGGCCGAAGTGGTCAAAGAGAACAAATTGCAGGCAACACCAGAGCAGGTCAAGGCGCAAGTTGAAGACTTTGCTCAAAGTTACGAAGATCCACAGCAAGTCCTGAAGTACTATTTCAGCGATCGTCGCCGTCTGGCTGAGGTCGAAGCCCTTGTTTTGGAAGAAAACGTCGTTAACTACGTGTTGGGCAAATCGAAAGTGACTGAAAAGTCGGTTGCGTTCGATGAATTGATGAGCAACAACGGGCAACAACAAACTTAAACCTGCCGGTGACTATCCAGACTGTCGTCGTCCCCGCGAACGCGGGGATCCAGTTTACTGATTAAAATGGATTTCCGCGTTTGCGGGAACGACGCCGTAGAGGTTATTTGCGGGTTAAGGTTTTGAGTGCTCTCCATAAGGAAGAATATGACTGGCTTTAATCGTAATTCGGCACTGGATACTGACATGCTCGGCATGGTGCCTATCGTGATTGAGCAAAGCGGCCGCGGTGAACGGTCGTATGATATTTATTCGCGTTTATTGCGCGAGCGCGTGATTTTCCTGGTTGGTCCGGTGAATGACCAGACCGCCAACCTGATCGTGGCGCAATTGCTGTTCCTGGAAAGTGAAAACCCTGAAAAGGACATTTCCCTGTACATCAATTCGCCGGGTGGTTCGGTGTCGGCCGGCATGGCGATTTTCGATACCATGCAGTTCATCAAGCCGGATGTGTCGACGCTGTGCACCGGCATGGCCGCTTCGATGGGCGCTTTCCTGCTGGCCGCCGGCGCCAAGGGCAAGCGTTTCTCGCTGCCGAACTCGCGCATCATGATTCACCAGCCTTTAGGCGGTGCACAAGGGCAAGCTTCGGATATCGAGATCCAGGCCCGCGAAATCCTGTATTTGCGCGAGCGCCTGAACGGTATCCTGGCCGACAAGACTGGCCGGACTATCGAGCAGATCGGCAAGGACACGGATCGGGATAATTTCATGTCGGCGGAAGCCGCAGTGGAATATGGTCTGATTGATAAAGTCCTGGCGACGCGCGCTTGATCAGTTTGATGAGTTTGATCATTGTGTAGTTGCAGGAATGCTCGGCGCCCGGCCCCCAAAGGTACGGGCGTTTTGCTTTTCAAAAATGTCCCGAACGTGACGAACATCGATTTCGCGGGTAGTATAAAATCAATGCCTGTCGTCTGTTGTTTGTTCCCTGGACAACGCGCCCCCTTTAGTTTTACTTAAACACTGCCTTTATGCCTGATAAAAAATCTTCCAGCGGCGAAAAACTGCTTTACTGCTCCTTCTGCGGCAAAAGCCAGCATGAGGTGAAAAAACTCATCGCCGGGCCATCGGTGTTCATCTGCGATGAATGCATCGATCTCTGTAATGACATCATTACCGATGAAGCGTCGAACGTCGAAACGCTGGATGGCCAAAAATCGGAATTGCCGATCCCGCAGGAAATCAGCGAGCTGCTCGATCAATACGTGATCGGCCAGGAGCCTGCCAAGCGGATCTTGTCGGTGGCGGTATACAACCACTACAAGCGTCTCAAGCATCTCGGCAAGAAAGACGACATCGAACTGGCGAAGAGCAATATCCTGCTGGTCGGTCCTACCGGTTCCGGCAAGACCTTGCTGGCGCAAACGCTGGCGCGCATGCTGAATGTGCCTTTCGTGATCGCCGATGCGACCACCTTGACTGAAGCCGGCTATGTCGGCGAAGACGTCGAGAACATTATTCAGAAGTTGCTGCAGAACTGTAATTACGAAGTCGAGAAGGCGCAGCGCGGTATTGTATATATCGATGAAATCGACAAGATTTCGCGTAAATCCGATAATCCGTCGATCACCCGCGACGTCTCGGGCGAAGGTGTGCAGCAAGCCTTGCTGAAGCTGATTGAAGGCACCATGGCCTCGGTGCCGCCACAAGGCGGGCGCAAGCATCCGAATCAGGATTTCGTACAGATCGACACCACCAATATCCTGTTCATTTGCGGCGGCGCTTTCGATGGCCTGGCGAAGATCATTTCCGAGCGTTCGGAAAAGAGCGGCATTGGTTTTTCGGCAAATGTGAAGAGCCAGAGCCAGCGTACTTCCAGCGAAGTCTTGCTGGATGCCGAACCTGAGGATTTGACCCGCTTTGGCCTGATCCCTGAACTGGTCGGCCGTCTGCCGGTGATCGCCACTTTGGCGGAGCTGAACGAAGAAGCGCTGATCGAGATCCTGATTGCGCCGAAGAATGCGCTGGTCAAGCAATATTCCAAGCTGTTGCAGATGGAAGGCGCCGAGCTGGAAATCCGGCCTGCGGCGCTGCAAGCCATCGCCAAGCGCGCGCTGGCGCGCAAAACCGGCGCCCGTGGCTTGCGTTCGATCCTGGAGCATGTCTTGCTTGACGTTATGTACGATTTGCCAAGCCAGCAAAACGTCGCCAAGGTGGTGATCGATGAAAATACCGTCACCAATGGCGCCAAGCCATTGTTGATTTATCATGAGCAACCGAAGGTCTCCGGCGCAAAATAAGCGCGCCGCTCCTGTTGGCGCTGGTTGCGGCCGATTTTGGCTGGCCGGTGCCGGCCGGGTAAATCCGGAAATATTGTAAAGCCTTGTAAAAAACAGGGGTTTAAACAGGTTTTTGACTCAAAAGTAGTACAATTTCTCAAAATATACGATTTGGCTTCAATCGCAAAGCCACCCGAAGTCAGCTTCGCGTGTGGCTTTTTTATTTGCCCTCGCAAAAACAGGGGCTTTTCCGGAAGCTCGCTGGTAATGGTGATTTATTGTTGAAACCGGGGCTTGAGTTTCGGCCACTCGTGCCAACATCATTAGTAAGTTTTTTTGATAAGGCTCGCCATGACGACTTCTACATTTACTGAACAAACTCAGTTGCCTCTCTTGCCATTGCGGGACGTGGTTGTATTTCCGCATATGGTGATCCCATTGTTCGTCGGCCGTCCGAAGTCCATCAAGGCGCTGGAAGCCGCGATGGAACAGGGCAAGAGCATCATGCTCGCAGCTCAGAAAGCTGCCGCCAAGGACGAACCGTCGCCAGACGATATTTATGAAATCGGCTGCGTCGCCAACATTTTGCAAATGTTGAAACTGCCTGACGGCACCGTCAAGGTGCTGGTGGAAGGCGCGCAGCGCGCCCGTATCCACCACATCAGCGAACTCGACACGCATTTCGTGGCCGACCTGACGCCGCTCGAATCCGAATTGGGCGATGAAGCTGAAGTGGAAGCGATGCGTCGCGCCATCGTGCAGCAGTTCGACCAGTACGTCAAACTCAACAAGAAAATCCCGCCGGAGATCCTGACTTCGCTATCCGGCATCGATGACGCCGGCCGCCTGGCTGACACCATCGCCGCGCACTTGCCGCTGAAGCTTGAACAAAAGCAGGTGATCCTGGAAATTTTCAATATCGCCAAGCGCTACGAGCACCTGTTAGGCCAGCTCGAAGGCGAGCTGGACATCCTGCAAGTGGAAAAACGCATCCGCGGCCGCGTCAAGCGCCAGATGGAAAAATCGCAGCGCGAATACTATCTGAACGAGCAGGTCAAGGCGATCCAGAAGGAATTGGGTGAAGGCGAAGAAGGCGCGGATCTGGAAGAGCTGGAAAAGAAGATCCTGGCCGCCAAGATGCCTAAGGAAGCCCTGGAAAAAGCCCAGAGCGAACTGAAGAAACTGAAACTGATGTCGCCGATGTCAGCCGAAGCGACCGTGGTGCGCAACTACATCGATACGCTGGTCGGCCTGCCATGGAAGAAAAAGTCCAAGGTCAACAACGAACTCGGCAATGCGGAAAAAGTGCTGGAAGGCGATCACTATGGCCTGGACAAGGTCAAGGAACGCATCCTGGAATATCTTGCCGTGCAACAACGCGTCGACAAGCTGAAAGCGCCGATCCTGTGTTTCGTCGGTCCTCCGGGCGTGGGTAAAACCTCGCTGGGTCAATCGATCGCCCGCGCCACCAACCGTAAATTCGTGCGGATGGCTTTGGGTGGCGTGCGTGACGAGGCCGAGATCCGCGGCCATCGCCGTACCTACATCGGTTCGATGCCTGGGAAGATACTGCAAAGCCTGACCAAGGTCGGGGTGCGCAATCCGCTGTTCCTGCTGGACGAGATCGACAAGCTCGGCATGGATTTCCGTGGCGATCCGTCTTCGGCTTTGCTGGAAGTGCTGGATCCTGAGCAGAACCATACGTTCTCGGACCATTACATCGAAGTCGATTTCGACTTGTCGGATGTGATGTTCGTGGCGACCTCGAACTCCTTCAACATCCCGCCGGCATTGCTGGACCGGATGGAAGTGATTCGCTTGTCCGGCTACACCGAAGATGAAAAGACCAATATCGCGCTGCGTTACCTGCTGCCTAAGCAAATCAAGAACAACGGTTTGAAGGTAGAGGAAATCAGCGTAGCAGAAGGCGCGATCCGCGACATCATCCGTTACTACACGCGTGAAGCCGGGGTGCGTTCGCTGGAGCGCGAAATCTCCAAGATCTGCCGCAAGGTGGTCAAGCTGCTGCTGTTGAAGAAGCAGGAGAAGAAGGTTGCCGTCACTACCAAGAACATCGATAAATTCCTCGGTGTGCGGCGCTTCGATTACGGCGTCGCCGAGAAGGAAAACCAGATCGGCCAGGTGGTCGGCTTGGCATGGACAGAAGTGGGCGGCGAACTGCTGACTATCGAAGCCGTCAGGATGCCGGGTAAGGGCGCGATCATTCGTACCGGCACCTTGGGCGACGTGATGAAGGAGTCGATCGAGGCGGCGCGTACCGTCATGCGCAGCCGCGCCAGCAAGCTGGGCATCAAGAGCGAGGCTTTCGACAAGAGCGATATCCACATTCACGTGCCGGAAGGCGCAACGCCGAAAGACGGACCGTCGGCCGGCGTCGGCATGACGACTGCATTGGTATCGATCTTTACCGGTATTCCGGTGCGTGCGGACGTAGCCATGACAGGTGAAATCACCTTGCGCGGCGAAGTCTTGCCGATCGGCGGCTTGAAGGAAAAACTGCTGGCGGCGCATCGCGGCGGCATCAAGACGGTCTTGATTCCAGAGCAGAACGTGAAGGACCTGGCCGAGATTCCGGACAACGTCAAGAACAAGCTGGAAATCGTGCCGGTGCGCTGGATCGACAAGGTGCTGGAAATTGCACTGGAACGTCAGCCGGTGCCGTTGACAGAAGAAGAGGCGGTGCTGGATGCGGCTACGGTCGCCAAAGGCAGCGAGAAGGCTGATCCGAGCGTGGTCAAGCACTAAGCTGTTGAATCAGGCTGAATCACGTTAGCCAAGTCGTTCCAAAAAAGCGTCCGCGAGGGCGCTTTTTTTATTCGCGTGTCTTCATTTGTCTTCATTTTGGTGTTGAATATATCAAGTTTGTAAAATCAGGTTAAACATCGCCGGTATTGTCTGCCAACGGCTTGACACAAGGCTTTGCGGCTTGTTTAATAGCCACTTGCAGATTTTTTCTGCACGCCACCTGCGATGTTTTTCACGCGCGATGCGGGCCTTGATGGCGCAACCGTATCCCGAAAATCGCATCTCGATATTCCATTCCTATGAGGGGACCTACGTGAACAAAACTGAATTGATCGATCACATTGCCAAGTCGGCTGATATTTCCAAAGCAGCGTCGGCACGCGCCTTGGATGCTGTGATTGCGGCAGTAAAAACGACGTTGAAGAAGAACGGCAGCGTGACCCTGGTCGGCTTCGGCACCTTCTCCGTCGGCAAACGCGCGGCCCGTACCGGCCGTAATCCGCGTACCGGGGAAGCAATTAAGATCAAGGCAGCGAAAGTTCCTAAATTTAAGCCTGGCAAAGCGTTGAAAGATGCTGTAAACTAGCGTTCTTTGACGTGGTGACAAACGTCAATTGTTTGACCGGCTAGATGCTCGGCACATGGTCAAACAGAAAATCCGAATTTGTTTATAAAATTTGCGAGCAGTTTTAGGAGTGGTAGTTCAGTTGGTTAGAATACCGGCCTGTCACGCCGGGGGTCGCGGGTTCGAGTCCCGTCCACTCCGCCAAAATACAAAAAAGGTGAACGAAAGTTCGCCTTTTTTCTTATGTGCAATTGGTTTGTGTTGTTGCCTCATATGTTGCATTCAGTTATGTTGTAGCTTTTGCTGTAGCCTAATTTCCAGGTTTATTTCTTAGCCGCTTGATCTCGATTGGCCGACCATGTTTGAATTTGTCCGTACCCATCAGCGCTTGATGCAGTTCTTGCTGCTGTTGTTGATCATCCCTTCATTTGCTCTAGTCGGGCTGCAAAGCTATAGCAGCTTTGGCGATGGCGCCAATACGGTGGCCAAGGTCGCCGGCCAGCCTATCACCCAGCAGGAGCTGGACGGCGCGTTGCGCGAGCAGATGGAACGCTTGCGTCAGGCATATGGCGATCGTTTCGATCCGAAAATGATGGAAACGCCGGAAGCCAAGCAGGGCGTGCTGGATAATCTGATTTCGCAACGCGTGCTGGCCTCGGCCGTGACTAGCGAGCATCTGGCCGTGTCCGATCAAAGCCTGCAGCAGACCATCATGGGTGTTCCTGCTCTGCTCGGCGCCGACGGTAAGTTCGACAACGACAGATACCACGCTTTACTTGCTGCACAAGGCATGACGCCGACCATGTATGAAGCGCGCTTGCGCCAGGATATGGCCATGCAACAGCTGAACGGCGCGGTACAGACCACCGCATTCACGCCAAAGACCGTCGCCACCCGCTTGTCCGATATCAACGACCAGGAGCGCGAGGTGCAAGAGCTGCTGTTCAAGTCGGCCGACTATGCGTCGCAGGTCAAGGTCACCGACGCCATGCTGCAAGACTACTACGCCAAAAATCCGAAGGAATTCGAGATTCCTGAGCAGATCAAGGCGGATTACGTGGTGCTCGACAGCGCCGCGGCCGCCTCGCAAATCACTGTCAGCGATGCCGATATCAAAACGTACTACGACCAGAACGTTGCCCGCTTCACCACGCCGGAAGAGCGCCGCGCCAGTCATATCCTGATTTCGGTGAAAAAAGATGCGCCTGCCGCCGAGCAAGCTACAGCCAAGGCCAAGGCAGAAAGCCTGTTGGCGGAAGTCCGCAAGACGCCGGCCGACTTTGCAAAAATCGCCAAGGCGAATTCACAAGATACAGCCTCTGCTGAAATGGGTGGCGATCTCGGTTATTTCGGCGCCGGTTCGATGGTGAAACCATTCGAAGATGCCGCAAACAAGCTGAAGCAAGGCGAGATCAGCGATCTGGTGCAATCCGATTTCGGCTATCACATCATCGAGCTGACCGGCATCAAGCCGGCGCAGGTCAAGCCGCTGGATGAAGTCAAGACGGACATCGCGGCAGAAATCAAGAAGCAGTTGGCTGCGCGTAAATTCACCGAGCTGGCAGAAGCTTTCAGCAATACCGTGTATGAGCAGGCCGACAGCCTTAAGGCTGTCGCCGACAAGCTGCATTTGCAAATCCAGACTGCTGCGAATCTGGGCCGCCAGCCGAACCCTGCCGCTGCGCCTACGGTTCCGTACAACAACCAGAAATTCCTGACCGCCCTGTATGCCGATGAAGCGCTGAAGAACAAGCACAACACCGAAGCGATCGAAATTGCTCCGAATACCTTCATCGCCGGCCATGTCGTCGAGTACAAGCCGGTGACCAAGCGTTCGTTCGATGAGGTCAAGGCGATTATCAGCGACAAAGTCACGCGTACCGAAGAAGCTGCGCTGGCCAAGAAAGCCGGCGAAGAGAAGCTGGTTGCCTTGAAGGCACAAGACAACGCCGGCGGTTTCGCTGCGGTGCAAACTGTGTCGCGCACCAAGAACCAAGGCGTTAATCCACTGGCGTTTGAAGCGGTCATGAAAGCTGACGTCAACAAATTGCCTGCCTATGTCGGCGTGGTGCTGCCGTTGCAAGGCTATGGTTTGTACCGTATCGGCAAGGTCGGACAGCCGGCGACCCAGGACGCGGCGCGCCGCACGGCCGAACAGCAGCAGATCACCGGCATTCTGGCGCAGCAGGAAATGCTGGCCTACGTCGATGTCTTGAAAGAGAAGGCGAAGGTCAAGATCCTGAAGCCGATTGTTGTGGCGCCTGCCAACGGCGACGACAAATAAGCTGTTGAAGAAAATTTCAAGAACAAAAAAGCCACTGAAAAAGTGGCTTTTTTTATGAACGGCTCTTTTTAGTAATTTATTTGGTCAATAGCGGTTTCAGTTGCGGCCAGACGTTATTCAATATGATCGGATGCGCCTGAGCGATTGGATGCATGCGGTCTGCCTGCATCAGCTCCGGTTTATCGGCCACGCCATCCAGCAAGAATGGCACCAGCGGCACTTTGGCTTGCCTGGCTAGCGTGGCGTATTGCGCAAAGAATTTTTCCGTATAGTCGCGGCCGTAGTTCGGCGGGATCCGCATGCCCACCAGCAGCACCTTGGATTTTGCTTGCTGGGCAGCGCTGATCATCGCCCGCAGGTTGCTTTCGGTGGCGTTCAGCTGCAAGCCGCGCAAGGCATCGTTGGCGCCCAGCTCGATGATGACGATATCCGGTTTGTGCTGCAGCAGCGCGGGAAGGCGGGTCTTGCCGCCGCTGGTGGTTTCACCGCTGATGCTGGCATTGGTGATGGTGGCGGCGATCTTTTCCGTGCCCAGCCGTTGCTGCAACAGGGCGACCCAGCCGGTACCCCGCGCCAGTCCGTATTCTGCGGAAAGGCTGTCGCCTAACACCAGGATCGATTTTGATGCAGAATACGCATTGTTCGTCCATACTAGCCCCAGCAAGCCGAGCAGCACGATCGCCCGCCGCGAGCCGCTGGCAATCTTGGCGATATGTGTGGCCATATCTGCGGCCAGACGCGCAATCCGTTTCTGACAACCATTCCCCAACCCGGAGTCGATAATCTGCATGCCTCAGTCCTCTTCTGTTAATCCTGCAATGGTACATCCCAGGGCGCCTGCCATCGACGTCCGGCACCTGACCAAGCGCGTCGCCGACGCCAGCGGCGAGCTGGTGATTCTTGATGATATCAATTTTAACGTCCAGGGCGGTACTACGCTGGCAATCGTCGGCGCCTCGGGTTCCGGCAAGTCGACGTTGCTGGGCTTGCTGGCGGGGCTGGATACGCCGTCTTCCGGCACCGTGCATATCGATGGCAGCGATATTTTTGCGTTGGACGAGGATGGCCGCGCCGGTCTGCGCAAGGGAAAGCTGGGTTTCGTGTTCCAGTCATTCCAGTTGCTGAACCATCTGAGTGCGCTGGAAAACGTCATGTTGCCGCTCGAACTGCGCGGCGACAAAGATGCGCGGGAAAAGGCCCAAGCCAAACTGGAACGGGTCGGCCTGGCCAGCCGCTTGCAACACTATCCGAAGTACCTGTCGGGCGGCGAGCAGCAGCGCGTGGCGCTGGCGCGCGCTTTCGTGACCGAACCGCCGTTATTGTTCGCCGACGAGCCTACCGGCAGCCTCGATGCCGCCACCGGCGATGCGGTAATCCAGCTGATGTTCGATCTGAATCAGGAGCGCGGCTCGACCTTGGTGCTGGTAACGCACGATACCTCGATCGCCATGCAATGTCGCCAGACCATTACCATCGCCGCCGGCCGCTTGCTGCGTCCGGGCGACACAAGCGTGGCAGACACACAAATATTTCAGTAGATCCGGCTTATTCCTGGTACGCGCCCAACTGCTGTGCGGCCTGCGTGTCGGCATCGCCATGCTGGCGCTGGTGGTCAGCTTCATGGCGTTGCTGGACAAAGAAAATTCCAGCTGAGCCAAGCTGTTAAAAGAAGGGAAGCAAAAGATGGATCGCTTGCAGTCGATGCGAGTATTCGCCAAGGTGGTGGAACAGGGCAGCTTTGTTGCCGCCGCCCAGTTGCTGGACATGTCCAATGCGGTAGTTACACGCCTGGTTGCAGATCTTGAAAATCATCTTGGCATCCGCCTGCTGCATCGTTCGACCCGCAGGATGGCATTGACCGAACCGGGGCAGGCCTATCTCGAACGTGTGCGGCAGATCCTGGATGAGATCGACGAAGCCGAGGCTGCCGCTTCCGTGCTGTCGACCAATCCGGCCGGCACCTTGCACATCTATTCGCAGATCGGTTTCGGCCAGACCCAACTGGCGCGCTTGTTGCCGCTGTATTCAAAGCAGTACCCGGATGTCCGGCTGGATGTGACGCTGTCAGACCGCACGGTCGACCTGATCGAAGAGGGATTTGATGTCGGGATATTCTCGGTCAACCAGAAATTCGATGTCAGCATGGTGGCGCGCCAACTGGGCATCGCCGAAGTATTGCTGTGCGCTTCGCCGGCGTATATTGCCGAGCATGGCGCGCCGCAGGTTCCGGAGGACCTGGCGCGCCACTCCTGTCTGAATTTTTCGCTGGAGCATTTGCGGCATCACTGGACCTTCCAGTCTGCCGAAGGCACCTCGGTGATTCCGATCACCAGCAAAGTCATGTCGAACAATACCGAACTGCTGCGCCATTGTCTGCTGGCGGGAATGGGGATCGCCTTGCGCAGCTCCTATACGCTGGGCGACGACATGGCGGCCGGGCGTGTGGTGCGCGTGCTGCAGGATTTTCAGATCAACAAGGTGGCGGTGCGCCTGGTGTATCCGAGCCGGCGCCTGCTGTCGGCCAAAGTACGCAGTTTTGTCGACTTCATGATGGCGCAATTTCCGCATCCGGACTGCGATCCCTGGCTGGAATCCTGAACGGTTGCTCAGCTCAGTTATCCGTCAGCCGCCGCAGTAGATTACCTTCCTGTTGCCACCTGCGGCGCTCGTCGCTGCTGTGGGCTTCTGCTTGCAATTCTTCCGCACTCCTGGTCATTTGCGCTTGCAGGATTCTCTCCGCCAGGCGCAGATCCATTTCAACCGGGCCCAGGAATGTCACTACGTCGCCGCGCTGGATCAGCAAGGTGGGGAAGTTGTCGACATCCAGATCGCCGACCAGCTCGGCCTGGTCTTCGATATCGATCCAGGTAAACTGGACTTGCGGATGGCGTTGCGCCAGCGCCGCGAAATTTGCGAAATATTCCCGGCAACTGCCGCACCAGGCGGCACACAGGCAAGCCACCACCCAGCCATCCTCGCCGAGGATATCGGCAAGTTGCGAACGATTGTGATTGTCGAGAGTCAGGATCAGCATAGACGGTATTTTACCGTGACTGCGCCTGATTCTGGCCGAATAGCGATCAGAGCGCCGTCCGGCGCGGTAAAATACTGCTTATGCCGACTATTCTTGCCATCGAAACATCTACCGAACTGGCTTCCGCCGCCCTGTTGCGCGACGGCCAGATGATTACCCGCGAATCGGCGGGCGTCCAGACACATTCCCTTTCCATTTTGCCGATGGTGCAAAGCCTGTTGGCTGAAGCCGGCATCAGCCTGGCCCAGTGCGATGCGCTGGCGTTCGGCGTCGGCCCCGGTTCGTTCACAGGAGTGCGCACCGCTTGCGGCATCGTCCAGGGCCTGGCGTTCGGCGCCGACCTGCCGGTGTTGCCGGTGGTGACGCTGGCCGCCATGGCGCAGGCCTGCCGCGATCTGAACGGCGCCGACGATGTGCTGGCGATACTGGATGCACGCATGGGCGAGGTCTACTGGGCGCAATATCGCTTTACCGATAATCAGTGGCAAGTACTGGTCGAGCCTACGTTGTCGGCGCCGGCGGCCGTCTTGCCGTTGCCGGTGACATCGCCACTGCCGCTGCAAGCTTGCGGCAATGGCTTGGCGGCCTACGCAGAGGTTTTTGCGGCGGCGCCGTTTGCCGCTGCCGGCTTGCCACACGTGATGCCGAATGCGCGCCAGATTGCATACCTGGGCAGTCTCGCTTTCGCTCAAGGACAAGGTTTAAGTGCGGTAGAAGCGCAACCTTTGTACTTGCGCAACAAGGTCGCGCTGACCACCGCCGAGCGCGCCGCAAAGGTGCTGCCATGAACGCCAACGTCCAGCCATCGCCCAATTTGCAGCGGCCGCTGGCGTTCGCCGCGATGTGTATCGAAGACCTGGATGAAGTGGTGGCGATCGAGAAGAGCGTATATTCCCATCCCTGGACCCATGGCAATTTTGTCGATTCGATCCAGAGCGGTTATCAGTGTTGGGTGTTGCGCGATGCCGGCGGTGTGCTGCTGGGTTATTTCTTCATGATGGGCGCGCTGGACGAAGCGCACCTGCTGAATATTAGCGTGCATGGCGATATGCACCGGCGCGGCATCGGCAAGATGCTGCTGGACAAAGTGTGCATCCTGGCGCGTCAATTGGCGATGCAATCGGTGCTGCTCGAAGTGCGTCCATCCAATACGCGCGCGATCGAGATTTACCAGCGTTATGGTTTCGCCGAAATCGGCCGTCGCCGCGATTATTATCCTGCGGCGGGCGACAAGCGCGAAGAGGCCATCGTCATGAGGTTGCCTTTATGAGCGAGATGACGAGGCGCAGCGTTTTCCTTGACGAGATCGGCCTGGGACCGCTGTGGCTGCGACGTGAAGGTGCGGTGGAGGTTGAGATAGCGTCGGGCGAGATGGAAATCGCATCGCAGTTGACCATCGCCGCCGAGGAAATTCCTGCACCGGTCGTGGACCATACGGATCCGCTGCCGCAGGTCGATGTAGCTGCCACGCAGCCGGTGAATGTCCCGCCGCCGATAAATGCCGCACTCTCAGCCTGGAATGACGATGACGGCGCCACGCCAGCACCATCCCAAGAGCAGGTTCCAGCAATACAGTCGCCGGCCAAGATGGATTGGCCGCAGTTGCAAAAAGCCGTTGCCGGATGCACCGCCTGCGGACTTTGCCGCGGCCGCAAGAATACCGTGTTCGGCGTCGGCGACAGTAAAGCCAAATGGCTGTTTATCGGCGAAGGGCCGGGCCGCAACGAGGATATCCAGGGCGAGCCGTTTGTCGGCCCGGCCGGCAAGTTGCTCGACAATATATTGCTGGCGATGGGGCTGGCGCGCGGCGACAACGCTTACATCGCCAATATCGTCAAATGCCGTCCGACCGATGATACTGGCCGCGACCGGCCGCCGACCGCCGACGAGGTGGCCGCTTGCCTGCCATATCTGCAACGTCAGATTGAACTGATCCAGCCAACCGTGCTGGTGGCCCTGGGCAAGACCGCAGCCTTGTCCTTGCTTGGGCTTGATCCAGGCACGCCTGTGTCCAAGCTGCGCGGCAGCGTCCATCGCTACGCCGGCCGGCCGCTTATCGTGACCTATCATCCAGCCTATCTGTTGCGGCAGTTGGCCGATAAAGGCAAAGTCTGGAGCGACCTGTGCCTGGCGATGAGCACCTATGCCAGCACCACAGAATGAGCCTGCAGGCGCCGCCGCGATGATAGCTCCCGGCAGCTGCCAGGAGCAGTTCCATCTTCGCTGGAATCATCTGCTGGATCCGCATGTCCGCGCGTTGGCCTGGTTGCTGGATGCGCCGGACCTGCTCGATCCGCACGCAGCCCAATGGCAAGGCCAGATCGCCACCTACGCCGATTCCGACCTGGCATCATGGCTGGCCGAACTGGATCAGGCGCCACACAAACTGCAAGAATTGCATGTTTATATCGGCAGCCTGCCATCCACCCGTCTCGGACTGTATGCAGAAAAACTGCTGGCGTTCTATTTTGAACAGCGGCAGTTGCTGGTGGCCCACAGCGTCCAGGTCCGCGCCAGTAAAAACGATACGATAGGCGAGTTCGATTTCTTGCTGCGCTTGCATGGCGGTCTGGTGCACTGGGAATTTGCGACCAAATTCTATCTGCTGGAATCCAGCGCCGGTAGCTTGCAGGCGGACGATTTCCTAGGGCCGAACCTGGCCGATTCGCTGGGCGCGAAAATGCAAAAGATCCTGCAGCGCCAGCTGGTTCTATCACAACATCCTGCAGCCCAGATGCATCTCAGCGAACCGGTGGTTTCTGCGCAGGCGCTGGTCAAGGGCTGGCTGTTTTATCTAGATCATCTGCATCCGTCTTCGGTTCTCGGCGTATCCGCCAACGCCTGCCGTGGCTACTGGCGCGCCTCATCCGCACTGGCGCTGGACGAGTCCGCCTTGTATCAGCTATTGCCGCGCCTGCGCTGGCTGGCGCCGGCCAAGGTGGCGCTGGCAGATGCGCTCAGCGCGGAACAGGCGCGTTCGGCGTTGTCGCAGCATTTTGCCGGCGACGCCGCGCCGGTGCTGCTGGCGACGTTGCGTACTGACGGCGGCGATGCCCTGGAAACCGAACGCGGTTTTGTGGTGTCGGATGATTGGGCGGGGCGCGCAATTGCTCAGCGCCATGTTTCTCGATAGGTAATTTGTATCAAGCGGGATTACCAAACACCAATAACTTCTTTTCAATCAATGTTGTTCCCTGCGCAATGTATTTGTAACATAGTATTTCAAAATAACATTACAGCGATTTATAGGGAACAAATGAGGAAATTAGCGATAATCACCACGGCACTTCTTGGTATTTTTTTTCGTCCGCTGCTCGGGCGGATGACATCATCTCGCGCTTTACGGTTCGCGATCAGGGACAATTTGCATTGGATGGCAACGTCTTGGGCGGCCGCAGCAGTTCATCGAACACCAGTCCTTATTCGCCGGGACTGTCGATGGAGCAGCGTAGCTACTCTAGCCAGTTATTTTTTAACGGCAATGTCGGTCTGGGCTACGGTTTCGAATTGTTTGCCGGACTGCCATATGTGTTAAGTAACCGTAACGATGTGCATTATAGCTATGGGGAAGAGCGCGAATCCAGTAGCTTTGATGGAGAAAAAGGCTTTAGCGACGCCACATTTGGCTTGAGATATCGCGCGTTCAAAAGCGCCGATGGCAATAACGAAGTGCTGCTCCGGTTTTCCTTGCTGCGTCACAGTGGTTTTTTTCCGGATTCATCGATAGCGAAGCAAGCTACCTGCACGCATTTACGCCCGCGATCAAGGCGGCGTTGTCGGCAAATTTCACACGGCGTCAAGGTGGTCCGAACAGTGTCGGCTACGGTGCATACCTGATGTGGCAAGCATCGCCGCAAATTGCCATCGTACCGTTCATACGCGGAAATCGCTATAGCGAATACATGGGCATTCCCGGCTATAACTCCATAGGTGGCGGCATGGAGCTGCGCTATACCCCGGTCAAAGGCTGGAACATTACACCGGGCTTGAGTGGAAATCACCAGAGAGCGCGCCTAATGTGTATTCCGGCACATGGAATAGTATTTCTGGTTCGCTGACCGTACAGAAAGAATTCTAATCAACCGGATTGCTTTGGCCGAAACAGCATTAGAGAACAAAAAAGCGGGCTTGCCCGCTTTTTTTTGTCGCTTGAATTTCCGTTACTTGTCTAGTGCTTGCTCTCACCGATCAAGGCCAGCGAATCATGCTCGCGTTGATTGGCCGCATGCTTGCGCATGATCAGCAGCATGATGCCGGCGACAAACAGGCCGAACAGGAAGATCACGATGTTCACGTTCAGGTCGATTTTGATCATCAACGCATACAGCACCAGCATGGTGAGTATCGACAGGTTTTCATTGAAATTCTGTACTGCGATCGAGTGTCCGGCGCTCATCAGTACGTGGCCGCGATGTTGCAATAAGGCATTCATCGGCACCACGAAATAACCGGAGAGGGCGCCAATCAGGATCAGCAGCGGATAGGCAATCCAGACCGAATGCACCACGGTCATGGCCATCACCACCAGACCCATAGCGATGCCGACCGGCATCACCGTCAGCGATTTTTTCAAGGGGATCATGCGCGCTGCCGCCACGGCGCCTATGGCGACGCCAAACGCTACCACGCCTTGCAGGATCGCAGCCTTGTCGAGCGGCATGCCGAGCGATTTTTCGGCCCATTTCAATACGATGAATTGCAGCGTGGCGCCAGCGCCCCAGAACAAGGTGGTGACCGCCAGCGAAATCTGGCCCAGCTTGTCTTTCCACAGAATTGAACAGCAATTGGCAAAATCGATGATCAGCTTGCTTGGCCGATGCTGCTGTTTGGGATAGCGAGCGCCGGTATCAGGGATTTTCAGGTTGAAAATAGTGGCCACCAGATACAGGAAGCCGATTACGGTCAGGGCGGCATGGGTGGGCGTTTCCAGATGCCAGTCGATTACCGGAATATGCATCTGCAGCAGGATCGAAGCCACATGCGGACTGATCAGGAAGCCGCCGAGGACCGTGCCCAGGATGATGGACGCCATGGTCAGGCCTTCGATCCAGCCATTGGCGGCGACCAGCTTGTCCGGTGGCAATAATTCAGTCAGGATGCCGTACTTGGCAGGGGAGTAGGCTGCTGCGCCGAAGCCGACGATGCCGTAGGCAATCAGCGGATGGACGTCTGCAAACATCAGCAGGCAGCCGAAGATTTTGATCAGGTTAGTGATGAACATGACCCGGCTTTTTGGCATCGAATCGGCGAAGGCGCCAACAAAAGCAGCTAAAAGCACGTAAAACAAGACAAATACCAGTTTTAACAGCGGCGTCATCCAATCCGGCGAGGATATTTCAGCCAGTAAGGCTATTGCCGCTATGAATAGCGCGTTGTCGGCTAGCGAAGAAAAAAACTGCGCCGCCATGATGGTGTAAAAACCGCGATTCATCCGCATCCCAGAATGTAACATTGTGTCCCCGGCCTGCTTTATACCATGAAAATATGACCGGTCCGCTATTTATGAGGGGCGTAGAAGGCAAAACGTTCCGTTGAATTATTGAGAAATTGCCAATCCTTTCCGGCCGTTGCATCCGGTAAAATGGATGGCTCTACGAATCTTCGTAAATTCCGACTAGCTATCTCTATCCATGCCCAGACCCCTCGTTGCTTCTATAGATATTTCTGCCCTGCAGCACAATCTGCGTGTCGCCAAATCACATGCCCCAAACGCGAAAATCTGGGCAGTGGTCAAAGCAAATGCCTATGGCCATGGCTTGGAGCGCGGCATGCGTGGGTTTGCCGAAGCGGATGGATTGGCCTTGATCGAGCCTGAAAACGCATTGCGTCTGCGCGAACTCGGCTGGCAAAAGCCGATTCTGCTATTGGAGGGGGTCTTCGACGCCGCCGACCTAGCGACGGTAGTGCAGGCCGGGCTGGATTTCGCGGTGCATTCGCCGGATCAGATCCTGCTGCTGGAACGCGCCGCATTATCCGGACCGCTGGATGTGCATCTGAAAATGAACAGCGGCATGAACCGGCTCGGCTTCAAGGCAGAAGCTTACCGCGCCGCATATCAGCGGCTGCGGGCGATTCCTGCGGTGCGCAAGATCACCCTGATGACCCATTTTGCCAACGCCGACGATCCGCTCAATCCCGGCTTGCCACTGCAGCAACAAGTGCAGCAGTTCGAGCAGGGCGCCATGGGCTTGGAAGAAGAGCGCAGCATCGCCAATTCCGCCGCCGATTTGATGCACCCGGAATTGAAGTCGGATTGGGTGCGGCCTGGCATCATGCTGTATGGTGCGACCCCCGGCGGCGCCAGCGCCGAACAGTTCGGCCTGAAGCCGGCCATGACGCTCAGCAGCAAGATCATCGGCATCCAGCGCATAGGTGCCGGCGAGACGATCGGCTACGGCAGCCGTTTTGTCGCCGCCGCGCCGATGATCGTCGGTGCGGTTGCCTGCGGCTACGCCGACGGCTATCCACGCCACGCGCCGAACGGCACGCCGGTGCTGGTCGACGGCGTACGCACCGCCACTGTCGGCCGGGTATCGATGGACATGTTTTCGGTCGACCTGAGCAACGTGCCCGGCGCCGCAGTCGGCAGCAACGTCACCTTGTGGGGCAACGGTTTGCCCATCGATGAGGTGGCGCATGCCGCCGGCACCATAGGCTATGAACTGATGTGCGCTTTGGCTGCGCGGGTTAAAGTGGTGGAATCGTAAAAACCACAAGATAAAAGCGTCCACGGAAAATGCGAAAAAGCCCCTTGGCTTTTTCCGTGCTTTCCGTGGATAAAACAGTTATTTGAAGAATTGCGGATCCGAATGGCCAAAGCTAAAACCAATTACACCTGCACCGAATGCGGCGGCGTCGCCAACAAATGGACCGGACAATGCCCATCATGCGGGCAATGGAATACCTTGGTGGAAACCATCGTGGAAGCCGTCGGCAACCGCTTTTCAAACCAGCATCAGGGCCTGGCGCAGGCCGCACCGGTCATGACGCTGGCCGATATCGACGCCATCGACGTACCGCGCTTCGGCACCGGCATCGAAGAATTCGACCGGGTGCTGGGCGGTGGCTTGGTTGCCGGCGGCGTGGTGCTGATCGGCGGCGATCCGGGGATCGGCAAGTCGACCTTGTTGCTGCAGGCGCTGGCGAATCTGTCGAAGATAAAAAAAGTCCTGTATGTCAGCGGCGAAGAATCGGGCGCGCAAATTGCGCTGCGCGCCAAACGGCTGGTAGTGGACGCCAGGGACCTCAAGTTCCAGGCTGAAATCCAGCTCGAAAAAATCATCAATACATTGGTGGAGCACAAGCCGGACGTTGCCGTCATCGATTCGATCCAGACGGTCTATTCCGACGCCCTCAGCTCGGCCCCCGGTTCGGTGGCGCAGGTGCGCGAATGCGCGGCGCAGCTGACGCGTATCGCCAAACAGTCGGGCATCACCATCATCATGGTCGGCCACGTTACCAAGGAAGGCGCGCTGGCCGGGCCGCGCGTGCTGGAACATATCGTCGACACCGTGCTGTATTTCGAGGGCGACACCCATTCCAGTTTCCGCCTGGTGCGGGCGATCAAGAACCGCTTCGGCGCGGTCAATGAGCTCGGCGTTTTCGCGATGACCGAAAAAGGTTTGAAGGGCGTTTCCAATCCTTCCGCACTGTTCCTGTCGCAGCACGATAACCAGGTGCCGGGTTCTTGCGTGATGGTGACGCAGGAAGGGACCAGGCCGTTGCTGGTGGAAATCCAGGCGCTGGTGGATGCGTCGCATGTGCCGAATGCGCGCCGCTTGTCGGTGGGCCTGGAACAGAATCGCCTGGCGATGCTGCTGGCCGTATTGCACCGTCATGCCGGCATCGCTGCGTTTGACCAGGATGTATTCATCAACGCCGTGGGCGGCGTCAAGATCACCGAGCCGGCAGCCGATCTGGCAGTGCTGCTGGCGATCAATTCGTCGATGCGTAACCGGCCTTTGCCGCGCGGGCTGGTGGTGTTTGGCGAAGTCGGCCTGGCCGGTGAAATCCGGCCGGCGCCACGGGGCCAGGAACGCTTGCGGGAGGCGGCCAAGCTGGGTTTTTCGATCGCCATGATTCCCAAGTCGAATGCGCCGAAACAGGATATCGAAGGCTTGAAAGTGATCTCGGTGGAACGCATCGATGACGCTTTGAGCAAGATACGTGACGCTGAGTAGTTAGCGATATTGTTTGATTGCAGACATGATGGGAACAGCTTTGTCCTCGTACGGCGCGGACAAGATTCAGCATCCATCAAGATAACCAAGGACAGAACATGAAAACCAAAGCAGCCATTGCATGGAAAGCCGGTCAGCCGCTGACTATCGAGGAAGTTGAACTGGGCGGCCCGCGCGCCGGTGAAGTGCTGGTGGAGATCAAGGCCACCGGGATCTGCCATACCGATTACTACACCTTGTCCGGCGCCGATCCGGAAGGCATCTTCCCGTCCATCCTGGGCCATGAAGGCGCCGGCGTGGTGGTTGACGTCGGTCCTGACGTCAAGAGCCTGAAAAAGAACGACCACGTGATTCCGCTTTACACGCCGGAATGCCGCCAGTGCAAATTCTGCCTGTCGCAAAAAACCAACCTGTGCCAGTCGATCCGCTCGACCCAAGGGCGGGGCTTGATGCCGGACGCTACCAGCCGTTTCTCCATCGATGGCAAGCCGATTTTCCATTACATGGGGACATCGACGTTTTCCAACTACATCGTGGTGCCGGAAATCGCCCTCGCCAAGATCCGCGAGGATGCGCCGTTCGACAAGGTTTGCTATATCGGTTGCGGGGTCACTACCGGCGTCGGCGCGGTGCTGTTCACCGCCAAGGTGGAAGCGGGCGCGAATGTTGTGGTGTTCGGCCTTGGCGGCATCGGCCTCAATGTGATCCAGGCGGCGCGCATGGTCGGCGCCGACAAGATCATCGGGGTCGATATCAATCCGGCGCGCGAAGCGATGGCGCGTAAATTCGGCATGACCCATTTCATCAACGCCAAGGAAGAAAAAAACGTAGTGGACGCCATTATCGGCCTGACCGATGGCGGCGCCGATTACAGCTTCGAATGCATCGGCAACACCACCACCATGCGCCAGGCGCTGGAGTGCTGTCACAAAGGGTGGGGCCAGTCGATCGTGATCGGGGTGGCCGCCGCCGGCCAGGAAATCAGCACCCGGCCGTTCCAGCTGGTGACCGGCCGCGTCTGGAAAGGCTCGGCTTTCGGTGGCGCCCGCGGCCGCACCGATGTACCGAAAATCGTCGACTGGTACATGGATGGCAAGTTGAATATCGATGACCTGATCACGCACCGCTTGCCGCTGGAGCGCATCAACGAAGGTTTCGACCTGATGAAAAGCGGCGAGTCGATCCGTTCGGTAGTGATCTATTAAGATGGAGCTGATCAGCGAACATGCCTGCTTCGGCGGCACGCAGGGATTCTACCGGCATGCGTCAACCGAGATCGGCCTGCCGATGCGGTTTTCCGTGTTTCAGCCGCCACAGGCCAAACTTGGTCCGGTGCCGGTGCTGTTTTTCCTGGCCGGGCTGACCTGCACCGAAGAGACTTTCATGATCAAGGCCGGCGCGCAGCGCTATGCTGCGCAGCACGGTATCATGCTGGTCACGCCGGATACCAGTCCACGCGATACCGGTATTGATGGCGTCGCCGACAGCTGGGATTTCGGTAACGGCGCCGGCTTCTACCTGGACGCGACGCAAGTGCCATGGGCGGCACATTTCCGGATGTATTCGTATGTATTGCATGAGTTGCGGCAAACGATACTGCGCGAATTTCCGGCGCGGGCCGACCGCATCGGCATTTTCGGCCACTCGATGGGCGGCCATGGCGCGCTGGTGCTGGCGTTGCGCAATCCAGGCATATATGGCTCCGTGTCGGCGTTTGCGCCGATTACCGCGCCCAGTCTTTGTCCGTGGGGACAAAAAGCATTCAGCAATTATCTGGGGGCAGACACGGCTGGCTGGGGCGACTACGATGCGACACGGCTGATGCAGGGCCTGCCGCGGCCGTTTCCGCAAGAGATCCTGATCGACCAGGGTCTTGGGGATAAATTCCTGGATGAACAATTGCTGCCGGAGCAGTTCGAGGCAGCTTGTGCGCAGGCAGGGCAGCGCTTAACCCTGCGACGCCATGCTGCTTATGACCACGGTTATTATTTCATTTCGACCCTGCTCGAGGATCATCTGGCATTTCACCAGCGGATACTTTCGGCAAACTCCTGATGCAAAAAAAGCCCCGCCTGTTAAGGCGAGGCTTTCAGATCAACTTTCTCGATTCTTTAATCTTACTCAGCGACCTTGGCCTCGCCGCGCCGCTTTGAAACCATCCAGCCGCCACCCAGCACGACCACAAAGCCCAGCACGTAAGCGGCATAGTCAAGGCCTGGCAGGCTATTCCAGAACGGTTGCAAGACCGGCTCGCCAATGATCATATGCATCGCGGTGTACACCAGGATCGCGGCACCGATGAAGATCGTCAGCGGGAAGCGTTCGATCAATTTAAGCGCCAGGGTCGAGCCCCAGACCATGATCGGCACCGAAATCAGCAAGCCGATGATCACCAGCGCCATGCTGCCTTTGGCGGCGCCGGCCACGCCCAGTACATTGTCGATGCCCATGACGGTATCGGCGATGATGATGGTTTTCAGTGCGGCGGCCATGGTGGTCGCTTGCACGCCATGGGCTTCACCTTCATCGGACTGGGTCAGCAAGCGATAGGCGATCCAGAGCAGGGCGAGACCGCCGACCAGCAGCAAGCCCGGCACCTTGAGCAGCCAGACTACCCCGATCGTCATCAGCACGCGGGCGATGATCGCCCCTGCTGTGCCCCAGATGATGGCCTTGCGGCGCAGATGGTCGGGCAGGGTGCGGGCTGCCATCGCAATCACGATGGCGTTGTCGCCGGCCAGCACCAGATCGATCACCACGATAGCCAGCAGCGCGGTGAAGAAGGAGCCGAGGGTCCAGTCGGCCATGCCGAGCATTGAAAGTAAACCAGAAAAATCCATAAAGTCTCCAACAGGGTTAGCGGATAACCTCAAACATGGATAACAACAGGAGTGGCGAGGACTGCGACACTTTGCCTGCATGATATCCATGCTGACAAAGGTCTTGCTCAACAGCGTTGCTGCCAGGGTAACCGGGCGCAGGCGTTAAGCCTGTTCCGTGATGACGACTACCTTGCAAAACATTGGGGCGGCCGGTAAATGATACCCGTCAGCCAGTGCAATGTTCAGGAGCTACTCCCCTTTGAGAGGGTGTTGCACGCCAGAAACCGTGCAACGGGTGCTGATTATATACCAATATGGCGAATCAGGAAGTTTTCGCTTCAGCCTTGGCGCCAATAGTCCGGCCGGGCATAAGCGCGCCGTAAAAAGTCGACAAATACCCGTATTCGCAGGGGCAGGTGACGCCGCTGCGCGAACACCGCGTAGATATCGTTGCCCGGCGCGGCAAACTCATCCAGCACCGTCACCAGCTTGCCGGATTCGATCTCGCTGCCGACTTCCCACATCGAGCGCCAGGCCAGGCCTTTGCCGGCCAGCGCCCAGTCGTGCAGCACCTGGCCGTCGTTGCAGACCATGTTACCTTCCACCTTGACCGTGACGATCTTGCCGTTCTGGCGGAAACTCCAGCCGCGCTGGCTGCCTTCGCTGCTGATCGCCAGGCAATTATGCTTTTGCAATTCATCCACGGTTTCCGGTTTGCCATGGCGTTTGATATAGGCAGGCGAGGCCACCACGATGCGCTTGTTGTCCGCCAGCTTGGCGCCGACCAGCGATGAATCCGACAAGGAAGCGATGCGGATGGCGACGTCGATGCCTTCGCCGATCAGGTCGACCACGCGGTCGTTGAGGTTGAGGGTCAGGGTGACGTCGCGATGTTCCGTCAGAAAAGAGGGCATCAGCGGCGCCACATGTTGCCGGCCGAAACCGGCCGGCGCCGAGATCAGCAGATGGCCGCTGGCGTGGGCGCTACGCTCGGAGACGGCGGACTCGGCGTTTTCCAGGTCGGACAAGATGCGCTGGCAATCCTCGAGGAAGGCTTCGCCCTCATTGGTCAGCGCGATTTTGCGGGTGGTGCGTTGCAAAAGCTTCACACCGAGCCTTTCCTCTAATGCATCCAGCCGGCGCCCGATCATGGCCGGGGCGATGCCTTCGGCACGGGCGGCGGCGGACAGGCTGCCTTTGGCGGCCACCTCGACAAACGTTGAGATTTGCTTGAATTGGTCCACTGCTTACGGTCGCCTTGGTTGGGAATGATCACAGCTGTGATAAGCTCGCTGCGGCTCACTTGTGACTAAAACGCATAGATCAAATGATAAATCGTTCAACCTATGATGATTTAGTTTAAATATACTATATAGCGTAAAAATTAGATAATGCCATTCGGGATTTTGCATAGCCGACATGGTAAAAAATGGAATGTAGCGCTGCACAATATTGTTTGTGCGGGCTGTAGAAGATACCAATTCATAGAACCAACAGGAGTAGAGCATGACGCAACTGACACTGCCAGCAGGAATGGAAATCAACGGCGCAATCGAGCCAGGCTACGCGGAAATTCTGACCCCGGACGCACTGGCGCTGGTCGCCAAGCTGAGCCGTGCTTTCGAAGTGCGTCGCCAGGAACTGCTGGCAGTGCGCGTCGAGCGCGCCAAGCGCCTGGACGCCGGCGAGCGTCCTGACTTCCTGCCGGAAACCGCGCATATCCGTAACGGCGACTGGAAGATCGCACCGATCCCGGCCGCGCTGGAATGCCGCCGCGTTGAAATCACCGGCCCGGTCGAGCGCAAGATGGTCATCAACGCCTTCAACTCCGGCGCTGACAGCTACATGACCGACTTCGAAGATTCCAACTCGCCGGTCTGGGACAACCAGATCACCGGCCAGATCAATCTGCGCGACGCCATTCGCAAAACCATTTCGCTGGAACAGAACGGCAAGTCCTACAAGCTGAACGACAAGGTCGCCACCTTGGTGGTGCGCCCGCGCGGCTGGCACCTGGATGAAAAGCATGTGCTGGTCGACGGCAAGCGTATCTCCGGCGGTATTTTCGACTTCGCCTTGTTCATGTTCCACAACGCCAAGGAACAGCTGGCGCGCGGCGCCGGCCCGTATTTCTATCTGCCGAAGATGGAATCGCACCTGGAAGCGCGTCTGTGGAACGACATCTTCGTCATGACGCAAAGCGAACTCGGCCTGCCGCAAGGAACGATCAAAGCCACCGTGCTGATCGAAACCATCCTGGCGGCTTTCGAGATGGATGAAATCCTGTACGAACTGCGCGAGCACAGCTCGGGCCTGAATGCCGGCCGCTGGGATTATATTTTCTCCTGCATCAAGAAGTTCAAGCTGGACAAGGACTTCTGCCTGGCCGATCGCGCCAAGGTTACGATGACCGCGCCGTTCATGCGTTCGTACGCCTTGCTGCTGCTGAAGACCTGCCACAAGCGCAATGCGCCGGCAATCGGCGGCATGGCTGCACTGATCCCGATCAAGAACGATCCGGAAAAGAACGACATCGCCATGGGCGGCGTCCGCACCGACAAGGCGCGCGATGCGACCGACGGCTACGATGGCGGCTGGGTTGCCCATCCGGGCCTGGTTGAACTGGCCATGACCGAATTCAAGAAGGTGCTGGGCGACAAGCCGAACCAGATCAGCAAGCAGCGTGAAGACATCAATGTCAGCGCCGCCGATCTGCTCGACTTCAAGCCGGAAGCGCCGATCACCGAAGCCGGCCTGCGTTACAACATCAACGTCGGTATTCATTACCTCGGCGCCTGGCTGGCCGGTAACGGTTGCGTACCGATCCACAACCTGATGGAAGATGCAGCGACTGCCGAAATCAGCCGCGCCCAAGTCTGGCAATGGATCCGTTCGACCAAGGGCGTGCTGGAAGACGGCAGGAAAGTAACCGCCGAGATGGTCGTGGCGATGATTCCGGAAGAGCTGCTCAAGGTCAAGGCGCTGGTAGGCGAAGGCGCTACCTATGACCGCGCCGCCAAGATCTTTGAAGAGATGTCGACTTCGGCGTCGTTTGCCGAATTCCTGACGCTGCCGCTATACGAAGAAATCTGATGAGGGTATGCGGCTGTTAGCCGCATGGAAAAAAAAGCCGATCTTTCGATCGGCTTTTTTTATGGCTTTTCGGTCGCAGCCCGGCAGAGCACAAGCAGGGAGCTATTCAGGCGTATAAATGCGCATGAAGGCATCGATGGCGCGTTCCGCCGACTCCTTGATCTTGGCCGGTGTGGCGCCGGTGATGACGCCGAGCATCCTGGTTTCCATCCATTCCGTTTCCAGCAAGCCGCGCAGCTGCAAGGCGGCGACCCATGGATCTGCAACGCGTAGCTGCTGCCGTTCCATGGCTTTGCGGAGAAAATCGCTGACCCGGGTCCAGCCCGGTTTCGGTCCGCGTTCATACAGCATCTTGCCGATATTCCAGCGTTCGGCGTGGGCCAGGACCAGACGTTTGACGGCAACCACTTCCGGCATCAGGATAACCTTCAGGTATTGTGCGCCAACCTGCTGCAGAGTTTGACGCAAATCGCCGCCTTCCACCAGTTGCTCGAATACGGCTTCATAGTGCTGGCCGATCTGTTGGCGCATGGTTTCGACAAAAATATCTTCTTTCGAAGAAAAGTAGTTATACAAGGTCGCCTTCGACCCTCCCAGGCGCGCCGAAATTTCCGACATGGACGTTCGTTCAAAGCCGATTTCATTAAATATCGCTGCCGCGACATCGATGATTGCCTGCCGCCGTTCTTCGCTTTTCATGCGCATGTGTCAATTTTTCCTTTTTTACCAGCATAACGAGCTTGGGCCGCGCCAGGTCGCGCGCCAAATCAGTTCGTTGCTTTTTGAGCTTATCGGCGTCTAGTTTTACTTGACGACGCTCAAAAGTCAATACTATACTGAACCGTACAGTTTAGTTGTGAATGGATTTTGCCATGCAAGGCTCTTATTTTTCTCCCAGTTTTTCACCTTATACGGCGCCCGCTTTGCGTGGCATCGCCACCATGTGCGTGCTGGCATTCGCTCTCAGCGGCTGCGCGCAGTTCTCCGAGATCGGCCCGCGCGCCGAACCGAAAGATATTTCCGCCTACCAGGCTTCGCAACAACTCGCCGGCAGTGCCGTCGCCTGGCCCGAGGACAACTGGTGGGCAATCTACGGCGACAAGCAGCTGGATACGCTGATCAGCGAAGGCTTGCGCGGCGCGCCATCGCTGGCCGCAGCGCAGGCCCGCTTGTTGAAAGCGGAGGGTAGCGCGCAGCAGCAGGGCGCCGCTTTGCTGCCGCAGGTCAGCGCCAATGCCTCGGTGAATTATATGAAGCAGAGTTATAACAATGGCGTACCGGCCGATTTTGTTCCGAAGAATTACAACAATGAAGGCAGCGCCACGCTGAACTTCAGTTACGAAATCGATTTCTGGGGCAAGAATCGCGCGGCGTTGGCTGCCGCCACCTCCGAGCTGGAAGCAGCGCGCGCCGATGCAGCACAGGCGCGCATCACCTTGGCGACCTCGATTGCCGCCGCCTACGCCGAATTTGAAAGTTTGCTGAGCCAGCGCGATACCGCCGAAGCTGCGCTGCAGGTGCGCCGCGAGACTTACGATTTGTTCGAACAGCGCCGTCTGAACGGCCTGGAAACACTAGGCAGCGTCAAGCAGGTGCTGGCTCGCCGCGCCACGGCTGAAGCCGATTTGCTGAGCGTGACCGAATCCGTCAATTTGCAACGCAACAAGCTGGCGACGCTGGTGGGGGCCGGCCCCGACCGCGGCTTGCGCCTGTTGCGCCCGGAAATCGACATGTCGCATCCGTTCGGCATGCCGCAACAACTGCCGGTCAACCTGCTGGGGCGGCGGCCGGATGTGGTCGCCTCGCGCTTGCGGGTGGAAGCCGCAGGCAAACAGATCAAGGTCGCCAAGGCGCAGTTTTACCCGAACGTGAACCTGACCGCCTATCTGGGCTTGCAGGCGCTGGGACTGGGCATGCTGAGCAAAGCCGGTTCCGATATCGGCAGCATCAGTCCGGCGATCTCGCTGCCGATTTTTGAAGGCGGCCGCTTGCGCGGACAGTATCGTTCCGCCAGCGGCAGCTATGACGAAGCGGTCGCCAATTACGATAGCGCGGTGACGCAGGCGCTGCAGGATGTGGCCGATGTCGCGGTCAGCGAGAAAGCCCTGTCGGGCCGGCTGGACAAGACGCAAGAGGCGGTCGCTGCGGCCGAGGATGCTTACCGTATCGCCCGCAACCGCTACGAAGGCGGCCTGGCGACTTATCTCGATGTACTGAATGCGCAAGACACCTTGCTGACCAACCAGCGCGCGCTGTCGGCGTTGCGCACGCGTTTGTTCTCGCTCGATGTCGCGCTGGTGCGCGCGCTGGGCGGCGGTTATCAGCACGATCAACACGCCGCAAGCTGATCACGGATTCAATAGAATACTTCAAAGGATAACAACATGTCACACAGTGATTCTCAGGTCATCAAGGACCTCGCAGCAGAAGAAGCCGTCGCCAAGGCCGAAGCCAAGGCGACCACCCAAAAACGCAAGAAGCTGTTCGGCGCGCTGGCCGGCGTGATCCTGGTTGCCGGCGTTGGCTATGGCGTCTACTGGCACTTCATCGGTTCGCGTTACGTCGGCACCGACAATGCTTACACCGCGGTCGAAATCTCGCAGCTGACGCCGGCCATCAACGGCATCGTGGCCGACGTCAAGGTGGTCGACACCCAGGCGGTGAAGCAGGGCCAGGTGCTGGTCGTGATCGACGACAGCGACGCCAAGCTGGCGCTGGCCCAGGCGGAAGCGGATCTCGGCCGCGCCGAGCGCCGGGTGCAAGGTTATTTTGCCAGTGACAGCGGACTGGCGGCGCAGGTGCTGGCGCGCGAGGCGGAACAGAAGCGCGCCGCCGCGCAGACGCTGTCGGCCCAGGCCGATCTGCAACGCGCCGAGCTGGATTTCCACCGACGCGAGGCTTTGTCCAAATCCGGTTCGGTGTCGGGCGAAGAACTGAGCAACGCCAAGAGCGCCTTGCTGACCATGCAAGCCAACCTGAAAGTGGCGGAAGCGGGCGAGGTGCAAGCCAAGGCCAATCGCTTCGCCACGGTCGGTGCGCAAAAAGCCGGCACGGTACTGACCGCGGGAACGACCGTCGACACCAATCCTGAAGTGGCGCTGGCGCGCGCCAAGCGCGACCAGGCCAGGCTGGATCTGGAACGTACCGTATTGCGGGCGCCAGTGGATGGCGTGATCGCCCGCCGCCAGGTACAGATTGGCCAGCGGGTGCAGGCCGGCACAGTGCTGCTGTCGATCGTGCCGACGCAATTGATGCACGTTGACGCCAATTTCAAGGAAGGCCAACTGACCCAGGTCCAGATAGGACAGCCGGTGACGATGACGGCCGATATCTACGGCGGCAAGGTGGAGTATCACGGCACGGTGGAAGGCTTGTCTGGCGGCAGCGGCTCGGCATTCGCCATGATTCCGGCGCAGAACGCCACCGGCAACTGGATCAAGGTGGTGCAGCGCTTGCCGGTACGGATCTCGATCGATCCCAAGCAATTGCAGCAGCAGCCCTTGAGCGTCGGCTTGTCGATGGAAGTCGAGATCGATACGCGCGCTAGCCGCGATGCCAACGATACCCCGGACACCCGCGCCGCCAAGACGCGGCAAACCGCAGCCATGTAAGAAAGCCGCATCATGTCATCCACCTCGTCTTCCTACCTGCAGATAAAACCGCTGCAAGGCGCGCAGCTGATCGGCGTCGGCCTGTTGCTGGCCGCCGCCAACTTCATGGCGGTGCTCGACACCACCATCGCCAACGTCTCGGTCTCCACCATTTCCGGCGCACTGGGGGCATCCTCCAGCCAGGGCACCTATGTGATTACCTCTTACGCGGTAGCCGAGGCGATCACGGTACCGCTCACCGGCTGGCTGGCGAACCGTTTCGGCGCCGTGCGTGTATTCATCACATCGATGATCATGTTCGGCATTTTTTCAGCGCTCTGCGGATTTGCGAATTCGCTGGGATTGCTGATCGCCTTCCGCGTCATGCAAGGGCTGGCCGGCGGCCCGTTGATTCCTTTGTCGCAAACGCTGCTGCTGCGGATCTTTCCCAAAGAGAAAGCGCCGGCGGCGGTCGGGCTATGGGCCATGACCACCTTGATTGCACCGATTGCCGGGCCGATATTGGGCGGTGTGCTGTGTGATCAGTACAGCTGGCCGTATATCTTCTATATCAATGTGCCGGTGGCATTGATCTGTGGTTACATCGGCTGGAGAATGCTGAAGCCTTATGAGTCGTCGCTGGTGAAATTGCCGATTGATAAAGTCGGCCTGGGGCTGATGGTCGTCTGGGTCGCGGCATTGCAACTGATGCTCGACAAAGGCAAGGAGCTAGACTGGTTCGCATCCCCTGTGATCGTGGCGTTGGCGCTGACCGCCGCGGTAGGTTTCATCGCCTTCCTGATCTGGGAGCTGACCGAGCGCAATCCGATCGTCGATCTGCGTGTGTTCCGGCACCGCGGCTACTCGGCCAGCGTCACCACCATCTGCCTGGCCTTCGGCGCTTTCTTCGGCGCGACGGTACTGACGCCGCTGTGGCTGCAAGGCTATATGGGTTACACCGCCACGCATTCGGGGCAAACCACGGCCTTGTCCGGCATCCTGGCAGTGATGACCGCACCTTTCGTCGCCAAGATGTCGGGCAAGTTCGATCCGCGCAAGCTGGTTTGCTGTGGCGTGTTGTGGCTCGGTATGGTGACCTTGCTGCGCAGCTTCAATTCCTCCGACATGACCACCTTCCAGATCGGCTGGCCGCTGTTGATGCAAGGGATCGGCATGCCGTTGTTCTTCGTGCCGCTGACGGCGCTGGCGCTGAGCAGCGTGAATCCGTCTGAAACCGCCTCGGCGGCCGGCCTGATGAGCTTCTGCCGCACCATGTCCGGCGCGATTGCCACTTCGCTGGTCAACACCGGTTGGGAAAACAACGCAACCTACTACCATGCCGAGCTGGCCGGGCTGGTGGACAAGGTGGGTGACGCCGCCAATAGCCTGATGCAGTCCGGCATGTCGGCCGACCAAGCCAGGGCCAGCATCGAACAGACCGTGCAATCGCAGAGCATCATGCTGTCGACCAATCACATGTTCATGATGGCGGCGCTGTCGTTCTTGCTGGCGGCGATTGCGGTGTGGTTTGCGCCCAAGCCGAAACGTATTGC
>NZ_JBDTCG010000051.1:0-4126 GCF_039923675.1 Collimonas sp. | reverse complement strand
CGAGAAAGCAGTTCCGGTTACCACTGTGCCGTGTCCTGGCAGGGTGAATACCCGGTCTATCGCCAGCCTGAAGAATCCGTCGGCGCGATGCGGCGGCAAGCTTTGTGCCGTTGCATGCAAATGCTGTTGCAAGGCAGTCGTACCGGCGTCCCGCGGGAGATGCGCCGCAACGGAAAAAATCGGCGCGCCTGCCAGCTTTGTGTCTGCCAGCAGCTCTTGAATCTCATTGGCGACCTCCGCAACGCGTGCCTGGTCGACACGGTCGATTTTGGTCAAGGCTACCGCGCCGGCATCAACTCCCAGCCATTGCAGGATTTCCAGGTGCTCGCGGGTTTGCGGCATGACGCCGTCATCGGCGGCGATGACGAACAGCGCGAAGTCGATGCCGGATGCGCCTGCCACCATGGTGTGCACCAGGCGCTCGTGGCCGGGGACGTCGATGAATCCCAGCACTTCGCCGTTTGGCAGCGCAGTGTAGGCATAGCCGAGTTCAATCGAAATGCCTCGCTCCTGTTCTTCCTTGAGACGGTCGGTATCGACCCCGGTCAGCGCCTTGATCAGCGTGGTCTTGCCGTGATCGACATGTCCGGCGGTGCCGACGATCATAGGGACAAATCCTGCAACTGAGCGTTGAACAAGGCTTCGTCATGCTCTTCCAGGCAACGGCAATCCAGCCACAGCGCATCGTTGGCGATGCGGCCGATGACCGGGCGCGGCAATTGCCGCAGCGCTTTTTCCAGTTTGTCGAGCGCGCGGCCGTGGCGTTTGCCGCCGTTGGCGGCATTCCCGGCGCGCAGCGCCAGGCCGTAGCTTGGCAACTGATCGACCGGCAACGCGCCGCTGCCGATCTGGCTGAACATCGCTTCAGCAGTGACGGAATATCGGTCTGCCAGCACGCTCTGCAGTAGCGGTAGCAGACGTTCTGCCTGGGCCCGTATCAGCGTTTGCGGACGGGTCAGCAAGCGCAGGGTGGTAAGACGCTGCGCCAGAAATTCCGGCGCCAGATACAGGCGCAATACCGGCTCCAGCGCCGCCAGTGTGAGTTTGCCGACGCGCAGTGCGCGCTTCAGCGGATTTTTCTTGATGAGGCGGATCAGGTCCGCGCGGCCGACGATGATGCCGGCTTGCGGTCCGCCCAGCAGCTTGTCGCCGCTGAAGGTGACCAGGTCAGCGCCTTGGCGGATGGTTTCCCGTACGGTGGTCTCTGCCGGCAAGCCCCATTGCGTCAGGTCGATCAGCGTGCCGCTGCCGAGATCGACTGTGACGGCAATGCCGTGCGGTCGCGCCAGTTCTGCCAGTGCGGCGATTTCGACGCTGCTGGTGAAGCCGCTGATAGCGTAATTGCTGCAATGGACTTTCATCAGCATCGCGCAGCGCGCCGTGATGGCATTGGCATAGTCGGCGGGATGAGTGCGGTTGGTAGTGCCGACTTCGATCAGCTTGGCGCCGGCGCGCTGCATGATGTCGGGAACCCGGAATGCGCCGCCGATTTCCACCAGCTCGCCGCGCGAGACGATGACTTCTTTCTTTTGCGCCAGCGCGTTCAGCATCAGGAATACTGCGGCGGCGTTGTTGTTGACGACGGTGGCCGCTTCGGCGCCGGTGAGTTCGCACAATACGTCTTCCACCAGGCTGTCGCGGTCGCCGCGGCCGCCGGTTTCCAGATCGAATTCAAGATTGGCGGGATTGGTCAGCGCACTGATGACGGCCTGCACTGCTTCATCCGGCAGCAGCGCACGCCCCAGATTTGTGTGCAGAACAGTGCCGGTGAGATTGAATATCGCACGCAGATGCAAGCGGCTGGCAGCAGCCAGTTGCCGCTCCAGGCAGGAGCTCAAGCTGGCGTCGTCAACCGCGCTGGCAGCAAGTTTTCCGGCCAGCGCCTGGCTCCTGAATTCATCCAGAAGCTTGCGTACGGCGGCGGTCACCTGGGTGCGTCCATATTGCGCGAGCAAGGGCTGGGTTTGCGACAGGTTCAGAACGCGGTCGACGGCAGGAATGTCACTGGCGGCGGCCAGGAGCGGACTGACCAACGACATTGCGCCTGTCATTCAGCCCTCCGCCGCTTGCCACAACAGCGGGTTGCCTTGGCGCCGGATATAGTCGGTTTCACCCATCAACAGATCCAGCGTCAAACTCGCCAGGTCGTCGGCAACCGGTTCCACATACGGATCCTTTTCCTGATAAAAAATTTTCAGCCAGCTGTGGCATTCGTCGCAGGTCTCGGCTTTAGTGCTGGCCGCGCCCGGCGCCAGTTCATCTTCAATGGATTGGTAAGCGATGCCTTTGGTGGAATCGCAATAGGAACACTTGATGCGCACCATATGCCATTCTGCGGCGCACATGCCGCATTGCAGATAGCGGTGGCCTTGTGATTGCCCGTCCATCCGCACCACGCTGGCGACCGGCATCGAACCGCAGCACGGGCATAAACCCGGGGTATCGAGCAGCGGCACATCGCGAACCTGGAAACGCGTCACAAGATCGCTGCATATCACCTGCAAGGCTGCTGTGTAGAACGGCGCACTGGCCGGGTCGACGATTTCATTGTTTCGCCGCAAAATAGCCTCGGCCTGGCTGTCGTGCTGGTTGGCGCTGCTTTGTTGAATGCGTTCTATCAACCCGGTTAGCTGCAGCGGCATATCCGTGGATTTGGCAAGTTGCTCCAACAATTGGTCCAGTACCGTTTGCCAATGCGGGTTGCGCACTTGATCGGTGACGAGAATCAACGGCATCAGATGCGTCTGGGCGAGATTATTGCGGGCTTGATCCTGTGCCTGATCGTTCGGTTCGCCGGCTAATCGGTTCAATGCAGTTTGTTGAATTTCTGCCAGCAACGCCATCAGCTTCAGGTAGTCGCCGATGGGGTTGCCTGCCGCCAGCTGTTTCAGGCGTTGTGCGCGGTCGCTAAACATGCTGGCGCGTTGTGGCAAACGTATGCGAGGAATCGCGTTGTGATCCAGTGCTTCGATTTCGCCGGGTTCGAGGATACGTTGCAAGGTAGTTCCTTGTTTTTTCGCGGGAATTGAAAACCCGCGGAAACCGCGGAAAAGCTGGCCGCTGTCTATTTTCGCGAAATACCTTTTGAAACACAAGTTACCAACGTAGCTTAATTATCTTGCAAGGGTTGCGCAACTGATTTTATTCTCCCGTCATTTTCCGGTACCAATCCGCATGATGTTTGCGTGCCCAGGCGCGGCTCACCGTACCGCGCGTCATGGCGCCGACCGTTCCCTTGACCCAGATCGCTGCATAGATATGCACAACGATGCCGACGATCAGCCCAAAGCCGCACAGCGCATGCAATACGACAGCGAGCCGGATCACAAAGATCGGGAACAGCCAGGAAAACCAGGCGCGCCAGATGACGATGCCGGACAGCAGCAAGCCAGCCATGCAGGCGATCATGACCCAGAACAGCAGTTTCTGGCCACCGTTGTAACGGCCTACCGGCGGCAGGTTTTCTTCGCGGTTGTTGATGACATCGCCAACATTTTCCAGCCAGGCGATGTCATTTTTGCTGATCAGGTTGTGCCGCCAGAAGCGCAGGGCCAGCAGCATAAAGCAGGCGAACATTACTAAGCCGATAAACGGATGCAGGATGCGGGTCCAGGGGCCGCCGCCCAGTACGAAGCTGAGCCAGAACATGGCGGGGTGAAACAAGGCCAGTCCGGACAGCGCCAGTACCACGAACGTGATGGCGACCACCCAGTGATTGATGCGCTCGCCGGCGTTGTAACGGACGATGCTGTCTTTTTTTACATCTCGTTCGGCGTTGTCAGAGTTGTTCATGGTGGCAGATCCTGTCCGCTGATATTGGGATCGTTTGCATTGTTCTCGGGGGTGGTGAGCAGGGCGGCGCGTTTCGACGCGCGTGACTCTTCCTCTTCTGCAGCCTGGTCGTCATCCGTGACTTCGTTCGGCCCGACCTTGATATAGTGGAAAAATCCCGCGAGCGCGGTGAGCGCGATGCCGGCCAGCGCCAGCGGCTTGGCGGCGCCTTTCCACAAGCCGACCAGCGGACTGATGCGGGGATTCTCCGGCAGGCCGTGATAGAGCGATGGTTTATCGGCATGATGCAGTACATACATGACGTGCGTACCGCCTACACCAGGCGGATCGTAGA
>NZ_JBDTCG010000050.1:0-60778 GCF_039923675.1 Collimonas sp. | reverse complement strand
ACGGAGTTGGACCGATATGCGGCGTTGCATGCGAAGACCTACGGCGAGCCGATTGATGCCGCGACGTTGATTCCGCACATGCTCGACGCGTTCATGGCGCGAGATCGAGGGTTTAAGCGAGCAGCGTTACCGCGTAACGCCGCTATGCAAAGAAATGAAAAAGCCGCCCCTGATTGAACAAGGACGGCTCTCAAAATTGGTGCCCGAGGCCGGAATTGAACCGGCACGACCGTAAGGTCGAGGGATTTTCTTACCACTTCGACTTTCGCCGCCAGCGTAAACGCTGTTCGTGGTCTGGAGCACGCCTTCACCATAGTCTTGCGACCGTAGGTGCCCGCCGTCTGCTCTCTACACCTTCCATCGAACCTTTCGGATCGAGGCTTGGCTCGGTGTTGGCTCGGATGCTTGCAGCATCCAGGGCTTTCGCCGAATTTGACGGGTTTCACCTCCTGGGTTTCCCCTGGAGGGCTCAAATTGCTTTAAGTCCCTTGTGTCTACCGATTTCACCACTCGGGCTAGACTGATTCGTTGCCGAACCGATGTTGCGCCTAGCTACGCTAGGCTTGTTTCAACTGTACTTCTCTACTGGTTCCTACATGACACCTAGCAGCCAGAGGGCTGTTGGTGCCATTTGCACTAAAGCCCGGGAAACCCGCGCCATTTCAAGCTTTGCGCCGACTTCCCCGATCAGAAAAAGACTTGACAAAGGAGTTTTTAAGTCTCTTGTGTCTACCGATTTCACCACTCGGGCATGTTTGCGGTTTCGAAGGAAACCTGCAAAGAAGTATCTGCAGCAACTGCCTGCGATACTGGGCAGGGCCGAATTTTAACAGGTTCTTATTGCCAAGGCCATCTTCTCGTGCGTCTTGGCTTTTTCGTCAGATGGACGGCTTAGGCTGCGAAATGCAGCTCTGCGGTAGCGACCGCTGTGATTTTTCCGTCAAAACTATCGATGTTCGGCAGTGTTGCATTTTCATGGGCTCTGATCTGTTGCCCGGTGGCGTGCGGCTTGTCATGGGTGGTGTGGGCATCGGATGCCAGTAGCACCGGATATCCTAGCGCGGCAGCGCTGCGGACGGTGGTGTCGAGGCAAAATTCCGACGCGTAGCCGCAGATCACGACTTGTCCGATATGTCGCGCAACAAGCAGTTCCTGCAGTTCTGTACCGAGGAAGGAATCGGATGTCTTCTTGCGCAGCTTGATATCGCTGTCCTTGACCTGTAATCCTGGTTGCAGCTGCCAGTTCACGGAATTGTAGGCAAGCTCATCGTCTGGCGTTTCATGCTGGATGAAAATCACCGGAGCGCCTGCGGCTCGGGCCTTGGCGGCGAGGGTGTTGATGCGTTCCACGACTGCTTCGGCTTCAAATGGCCGCGGAGTTTGCTCAAAAAGTCCATGCTGGACATCGATGACTAGAAGGGCGGATTTCATTATTGTCCTGCTGTTGATGGACGGTTCGTTCCGTCGCGTTTCCATGACACGGCGCTCGTCTCAAGGCAAGACGGACGCCGCTGCTCCCCTGATGTTCAGGTTTCCGGAAGCGCCTCGGTGATCGGCGCAGCGCCGAATCTATTCGGCTCTTTTGCTTCTTGGACCAGGAAATAGATGATGGCGATCCAGCCCAGTACAGGGATCAGCGAGATCAATTGCCACCAACCGCTACGGTCAGTATCGTGCAGGCGTCGCGCCGCCACGGCAATGGACGGCACCAGGGTGGCGAGTGAAAAAAGTCCGCTCAGTGTGTGGCTGACCATATCTGTTGCGAAGGTTGCCAGCACGATAAAAAGTACGTACCACCAATATTCGGAGCGCGAAGCTCTGCCATTGAAATCGGCGTACTTGGAAAAGCAGACTTTGATCGATTCTGTGAACGTCATTTCTATCCTCCTGAAGTTGTGCCGGCATGAGCTATACCGCGGATTGTGACCGCGGTTCGGCGCATGGATTTTGGTAAGGTTACCAGACGGTAATAATAGCAAAAGCTGCAGCGATTCCCATCAAAAAGTTGGTCCGGCGCAAATATATTTGTATTGTGACATCTCCGGCATCGTATCTGATGCCCGGCATTTCTTGTTAAAACTCCCTCCTAAATGTGATCCATATGAAGCTATACGGATATAAAAATATATCTGTATGGAAATATTTTTGTTAAAAAAGGTTAATTCTGGAAAAATGCGCGCATACTAAATTGCCGAAAGGAAACAATTGAGATTATCACTATAGATGCACGACTGAGTATGTGAACGCAACAGGCCGAGATACCGATCGCTGATCGGATTGAAGTTGAAGCACATATAGGGGAGGCGTTATGGGAAAAGAAATATCTCGCCGAGGATTGCTGTCGATTACCTCTGTTGCTGTATTGTTAATGACCTCGGGCTGTGGAGGCGGTGGAGGCGGGAGCAGCAACTCCAGCCCCGCAGCCACTCCGGTTCCAAGCGCGCCGCCACCCGCGACGACTCCCCCGCCGCCAGTCACAACGACTCCCGCACCTCCCGGCAACAGCAGTTCGGTGCCGCCGCCGGTGACGCCGCCAGTCATGCTGAATGTGCTCGACCCCAGCAATACTGCCGCCGCTCATGCACAGGGGATCACCGGGGCCGGGGTCACGGTAGGCGTAGTCGATACCGATTTCGATGTCAGCGATCCACAGTTTGCCGGGCGTATCAGCAAGACCGTCTATAGCACCACCGGCGCCGACGGCAATATGCACGGCACTGAAGTGGTGGAAGCATTGGCTGGCAATACCTTGGGCGTGGCCACGGGCGTGCAGATACAGGCGGCGGCCGCGGGCACCAGCGGTGACAATGTGTTACTCAACAGCCAGATGTACCAGGATATGTTCGCCAAAGGCGTGCGGATCTTCAATCAATCCAACGGCATCAGCGCCGCCGGCGCCACGGTAGGTCAGGCGCTGGCCCTGCATGGCTTGTATCAGCCGTTTGTTGCCCAGAAAGGATTATTCATCTGGTCCACCGGCAATGATGGCGCGCCGCAGCCGAATCTGAACGCGAGCTTGCCGTCCATGTTTGCCGACCTGCAAGCCGGCTGGCTGGCGGTGACGGCGGTCAACGCCGGCGGCAGCAACGGCTATGCCAGCAGCGATACCGTGCCGGGTATGATTTCCAGCTACGCCAACCGTTGCGGCGTCGCCGCCAACTGGTGCCTGGCGGCGCCGGGGGATTTCGTATCCGGCAGCAGCGGCACACGCGTCTTCGGCACCTCGTTCGCGGCACCCGCCGTCACCGGCGCGGCGGCGCTGGTGCAGCAAGCCTATCCCTGGATGAATGCCGACCTGATCCGCCAGACCATTCTCTCCACCGCCACCGACATGCACGATACCGCCACCTATGGCTGGGGCTTGCTGAATGCCAGCAAGGCAATCAACGGTCCGGCGCTGTTCGACCAGCGGCTGGCCCTGGGTCCCAATGTCGTTGTCCAGTTCGATAACGCTGTTTCGGTGTTCAAGAACGATATCGGCGGCGATGCGGGTTTGAACAAGAGCGGCAGCGGCCAGCTCACTCTGGCCGGCAACAATACCTATCAGGGCGACAGCAATATCCTCGGCGGCAGCTTGAACATCACCGGCGCTGTCGCTGCCAATGTGAATGTCGGCGGTCTCGGCCAGCTGGCAGGCGCTGGCGGCACTGTGCACGGCAATGTCAGTAATAGCGGCCGTCTCAACAATAGCGGCGCCGGCCTTACTATTGGCGGCAATTACGTCGCCACGCCGAATGCGGTGCTGGCCAATCAACTGAATACGACCTTGATGGTAGGCGGCGCGGCAATTCTTGGCAATTCCCACCTGATCGCCACCACGCCGGTCGGCAACAGCGATCCGTCGGGTTATGTGACGCAGCAGGCGGGCGTGACCGGTAAGGTGCTCACGGCTGCAGGCGGCGTCAGCGGCCAGTTCAGCGATCTCAGCTTTGAAGCCGATGGCGTCCGCTTTACACCGGGCGTGTTCATTGCCGCCAACTTGTCGTACCAGGCTAAGGAAGTGGATTTGCACATCAGCCGCACCAACGTCGCTACCATGGCGGCGCAAACCTTCGGCAGCGACGCCACTCGCAACAATGCCGCCGTCAACCTGGAAACCGGCCTGCAAGCAGCAGACCAGATGGTTGCCAGCGGCAACACCAGCGGTGCCAATGGAGAATTTCTTGCCAGCGCCGCGGCGATACAGAAGAGCGCCAGCGTGGCGGTGGCGGGACAGGTGCTGGACAGTTTATCCGGCCAGATCCACGCCTCGGTGCAAGCCTTGACCTTTCAGCAATCGCAGGCGATCAACCGCGATCTGGCGAATCGCCTGGCGATGCTGGGCGGCCAGCCCGGCGGCCATGACGGCACCGGCCTCTGGGTCAGCGCCATCGGCGCCTCCGGCAGGCTGAGCCAGAGCGGTTATGCCACGGGCGATACGTCTTTGTGGGGTGGCCAGTTCGGGGTCGATACCCAGCTCAACGCCGGCACTATCATCGGCGCGGCGATCGCCTATTCGGACAGCAAAGCCAGCTTCGACCGGCTCGGTGGCCAATCTAAAAGCCACGATACCGGCGTTTCGCTGTATGGCAGGCATGCCTTCGGCGACTCGGGCTGGTACGCCTCGGGACGGCTTGGCGCAGCCACGGTCAACAGCACGGTGACGCGCGACGCCGTGATCGGCAATGCCACGCAGAGCCTGGGGGCAGGACATACCGATAATCTGTGGTCGGCTTATGGGGAGAGCGGCTATGTCTTGCCTTTGTCCGACAACACCCGGCTGACGCCGTATGCGGGCGTCGCCTATGACCGGCTCAAGCGCGGCGGTTTTACTGAAAGCGGCGGCGTGTTCGGCTTGACTGCAGCGAGCCAGGCGTATCAGCAAACGGCAGGACTGCTGGGTTTGCGTGGCGACACCAGCTTCCAATGGGTTGGCGGGGCCAGCGTGCTGCAAGCTTACGCCGCATGGCAGCATGCGTTCAATGACGGCAACCTGGATTTCAACGCCGCTTACGTCGGCGCGCCGGCGGCGGGTTTTACGGTGCAGGGGATAGGTTTGGCGCGCAGCACGGGCTGGCTCGGGCTGGGCTTGAATACGGCGGTGGACAAACGCTGGGGCTGGTACTTCAACTATGATGCGCAACTGGGCGGTGGCGGCTTGCGCAATAGTGTGCTGGCGCTGGGCTTGCGCTTTGCATTGGACTGACTGGATTGATGTGTGCGACGGTTGTCATCGAAGCCTGTTTTTTTAAGACCGGCGGCTCAGCAATCTGGCCGCCAACGACAACCGTCTGCCATCAATCGCAGCTTGCAATTACATTGTGCTACCGGCCGCTGTATCTTCAATTGCCGGTGTCATCGCAGGCGTTTCTGCTTCCATCGCCGGCGAGGTTTTTATGATGCGTTTCTTGCCCATGAGGCCCAGGTCCGCTCCGGTAATGCCGTATTCCTGCATCTTGGTTTTAATCTCGGTAATGACGTCAGCGATTTCAGCCTGACGCAATTCTTCTGCCTGTTTCCTCAATTGCTCGATTTGTGCTTGCAGTTCTTTGTAGGTCGTCATTTCTATTGCTCTCTATCTGCGTTTTGGACGGGCAAGTATACCGTAACCAGAGTACCGCACGAAATGCTTGCCGATAGCGCAGGGATTTCGATAGAAATCCCGCTCCCGCTTTTTTTCCTGTAAATTTTGCTTGAAGAAGTGCGTTCTTTGATACATGTTGTTGCAATCATTACCGATTTGTATCGGTCATTCGGATTGCACAATCTATATTGAATACAGGGAGACACAGTTGTGTCGCCGTAATGAGCGGCGGCATTGGAAGTTCGAGGTCTTGCTATGAAAAAATTATTGATTCTTTGGCTGGCTGTGATTGCGCTGATGTTGTCAGGCGCCTCGGGTTCGGCGTTTGCCCGTAACGGCGGCTACCATGGTGGCGGATTTCACGGCGGCGGCGGTTTTCATGGCAATGGCGGCATGCGCTATGGCGGCGGCCAGCAAGCGAACCACGGTTATCGCAGGTTCCGTGATTTCCACGGGCGCGGGGTGATCGTGATCGGCGGCCCTTTTTTCTGGGGGCCTTATTACTACGATCCTGCGCTTTATCCGGTGGGCGCAGCGTATGTCGCGCCTGATGGCAACTACAGCTATTACTGCAACGATCCTGCGGGCTACTACCCTGAAGTGCCAAGTTGTCCGAATGGCTGGCTACGCGTGGTTCCGGGTGATCCTGCCTATTAGAAACCAGCCAGAAGCCACTGCGCGTCATTGCAGCAAAAACGCTATCCGCCGGGTAGCGTTTTTGTTTGGCGAGATCGAAAGCACAGTTCGAATTCCTGTTGCCTATCTTGCTGCCAGCTAACATGGCGGGTAACATGGGGCTTGGTTCATTCGACTTTCTATCCCGGAGAAATACATGTCAATTCATATGATTGAAGCAGTGCGTTTTAATGTCGAGGGTGACCGGGTTGAGGAAGTACGCTGGGGGCGTGCGAAGCCGCAGGATGATGGCTCGATCGGATGGGAACACAAGACTTCCGAGCAGGATGTCAGCCTGGTGGTCGACGCACTGCATTTCGGCGACGAAGTGGCGACGGCATTTTCAGTGGATGGAAAAATCGTACGCGGTCCCAGTGTTGCGCTGGTGATCCACGAGCATGGCATAGAAGGAATCGGCATCGCGGAGCGCGATTCTTCCGGGCACACTCTTGCCGACTTGCCGCGTTTCTAAGTCATCCCAGGCGACGTCAGAAACTGGTGGAGGATGCCGGCCCCAGGCTGCTGCTGTTGAGCCGATTACCGCCAGTTTCGTCGTTGTGGGTTTCCCGCCATTGCTGGCGTTGCCATTCGAGCTGACTCCATTGATCAGCGCGGCGTTTTTCCCATTCATTGCGTTCACGCCAGACCGGAGCAACTGTTATCGCCGGCGGCGCCAGGAATAAGGGTGCCAGATGCATTTCCGCGCCATACAACGGAGATGGTGCAAAAATTGGGGCCTGGCCCCCAATTACCGCGCCCGTAACGCTATCGGCAATAGCCTGGCCGGGTATTGCTGCAGCAACGGCACCCAATAGCAATACTAGAAGTATCTTTTTCATATGATCTCCCGCTTGACCAGCCCACCCGAATCACAGCCGACAGTGAAATATTGCAAGTGCGTCTCCGGATTTCATTCTAGGAAACAAAACGCAGCTAAGCTAATAGAGAATTGCTACTTTGTCCGGCTTTTCGAGCATCCTGGGCAATCCGCTGCGTGAATTGGTTGCTGGTGGTAATGTTTATCTCCCGACGGTGATAAAGCTGCCGCCAGGCATCAAGAACAAACGAGGATTTTTGTTGAAAATCCCGCAAAAGCGATTTCATATTGGAGATATTGCATGCATGTCCAGATCGAGAAAGCCCGGATTTTCCAGCAGTTGCATGCGCGCGAGGGCGCTTTCATCATTCCCAATCCATGGGATATCGGCAGCGCCAGGCTGTTAGCCTTGCTGGGGTTCGAAGCCTTGGCCAGCACCAGCGCCGGTTATGCCTTCTCGCGTGGCTTGACAGATGGCGCCATAGGCCGCGAGCAGATGATGGCGCATTTGACCGAGCTGGCGGCGGCCACCGATTTGCCGCTCAGCGCCGATCTGGAAAACGGCTTTGGCGAGTCGCCGGAAACCGTGGCGGAAACGATTCGCCTGGCCGCAGCCACCGGCATCGTCGGAGGTTCTATCGAAGACGCCAGCGGCCGGCGCGAGACGCCGATTTATCCCCTGGAGCTGGCTGCCGAACGGGTGCGCGCCGCCGTCGCGGCGGTGGCCGGGCTGGATTTCCCGTTTGCCCTCACCGCACGGGCCGAAAACTACCTGCACGGCAGAAGCGACTTGAGCGATACCATCAAGCGGCTCCAGGCTTATCAGGAAGCCGGCGCTGACGTGCTGTACGCCCCGGGTTTGAAGAGCAAAGAAGAAATCGCCGCGGTAGTCAGTTCGCTGGACAAGCCGGTGAATGTCGTCATGGGATTGCAGGGTGCGCAGCTAAGCTTGAAAGAGCTGGCGGACATCGGCGTCAAGCGCGTCAGTGTCGGCGGTTCCCTGGCGCGCGCGGCGCTTGGGGCATTCTTGCGGGCGGCCGAGGAAATGCGCGAGCACGGAACATTTACTTACGGGAATGAGGCGATCGGCTCACGCCAGATCGGCGAGATGCTGCTGGCCGCCAACAAACTATAGGCAACAGACGACTCGGATAAGTTATATGCTGGTTAGTGTAAGATCCTTGCTTTCCGCGCTGAAGAATGCCGCATCATGAAAGTCTACAATTTAGCTTGTGAACAGAATCATTGCTTCGAAGGCTGGTTTGGCTCGGAAGATGATTTTCTTTCGCAGTCGGCCGGGCAGCAGATCGTCTGTCCGATATGCGAGAGCGTGAAGGTCGGCAAGTTGCCTTCGGCGCCGCACTTGAACCTCTCTGCAGCCAAGCCGGCTACCGCTAGCCGCCATGCGGCCGGAACGGCTTCGCCGGCAGCGGTGCAGATGAAAAAACAGCTGATGGACATGGCGCGCCACGTCATGGAAAACACGGTAGATGTCGGCGAAAGTTTTGCCGAAGAGGCGCGCCGGATTCACTACAAGGAAGTGCCGGAGCATGGCATACGCGGCTTGGCGTCGGCAGAACAATGCGATGAGCTGGCCGAGGAAGGTATCGACGTATTTCAACTGCCGATGCCAGCCTTGCGCAAGTCAACGCTGCAATAGGCAAGAGGTAATAGCCAAGGTCAAGCAAATACAAACGAGATTCGGTAAGCCGGTTTCAGGAGCCGCAACAACGGCTTCCTGCAAGATCAGCTACGGTCGCGCAAAATCCGTGTCACGCCGCGGATGCGGCGCACGTTGCGCATCAGCCGCGCCAGGTGTACCCGATCCTCGACCTGGATCGTGAAGACCAGTTGCGTCATCAGTTGGTCTTTATCGTCATCCATGTTGACATAGATGATGTTGGCGTCGGAATCGCCGATTTCAGCGGCAACCCGCGCCAATATGCCTTTGTCGTTATGCACCAGCACCTTGATGCGGCAATCGAAGCGGCGGTTCAGATCTTCACCCCACAGCACTTCAATCCAGCGGTCCGGATCCTTGTTGCGCTGGCGCTTGGCGATGTTGCAGTCTTCCGCATGCACCACCAGACCCTGGTCACGCTTGAGCTGGCCGGTGATATGGTCACCTGGAATCGGCTGGCAGCACGGCGAAAGCTGCACCGATATGCCTTCGCTGCCATAGATCACGACCGGATCCATTTTGGCGGGAGCGGCGATGCCTTCCATGTCTAGTAGCGGCGTCTGCAAAGGCTCGTTTTCCAGCAAACCCATGATGTGGCGCGCCACCAGGGTCGCCATACGCTTGCCGACGCCAATGTCGGCGTAGATTTCTTCCAGAGATTTGGCGCTGGACTCGTTCAACAGGCGGTCGACGACGACAGGCGCAAGCACCGGATTGAGATTGAGCGTCGCCAGTGCTTGTGACAGCAACCGTTTGCCGAGTTCTACCGACTCGCCCAGATTGACTGTGCGCAGGTGATGGCGGATCGCCGAACGCGCCTTGCCGGTGCGCACAAAGCTTAGCCAGTTAGGGCTGGGGCGCGAGCTGGCCGAGGTGATGATTTCGACGATGTCGCCGTTGTGCAGCTCGGTGCGCAGCGGCGCCGGCTCGTGATTGATCTTGGCGGCGATGGTCTGGTCGCCGACGTCGGTATGGATGGTATAGGCGAAATCCAATGCAGTGGCGCCACGCGGCAGGGCGATGATTTTCGATTTCGGCGTGAACACGTAAACCGAATCGGGAAACAGGTCGACTTTGACGTGTTCCAGGAATTCAGCCGAATCGCCGGTCTGTTTCTGGATATCCAGCAGCGACTGCAGCCAGGCATGGGTACGTTGCTGCAGGTCGCTGAGATTGCCTTCCTCATCCTTGTACAGCCAATGCGCGGCAACGCCCGATTCGGCGACGCGATGCATGTCCTGGGTGCGAATCTGGAATTCCACCGGCGTGCCGTAAGGGCCGATCAGGGTGGTGTGCAGCGACTGGTAGCCGTTCAGCTTGGGAATCGCGATGTAGTCCTTGAACTTGCCCGGCATCGGCTTGTACAGCGCGTGCAAGGTGCCCAGCGCCAGATAGCAATTGGCGAAGGTATCGACCACGATACGGAAGCCGTAAACGTCAAGCACCTGCGAAAACGACAGGTGCTTGTTATGCATCTTGCGGTAGATCCCGAACAGGCTCTTCTCGCGGCCGTCTATCTGCGCATTGATGCCGGTGGCCGCCAGCGTGGTGCTGACCGATTCCAGGATCTTGCTGACCACTTCACGCCGGTTGCCGCGGGCGGCCTTGACGGCTTTCGCCAGGGTGCGGTGACGCAGCGGATACAGGTGCGAAAACGCCAGCTCCTGCAGTTCGCGGTAGATATTGTTGAGCCCGAGCCGATGCGCGATCGGAATATAGACCTCCATGGTCTCGCGCGCGATGCGGCGTTTCTTTTCCGGGATCATCACGCCCAGCGTGCGCATATTGTGCAGGCGGTCGGCCAGCTTGACCAGGATCACGCGGACGTCGCGCGCCATCGCCAGCAGCATCTTGCGGAAATTTTCCGCCTGCGCTTCGATCTGGCTCTGGAATTCGATCTTGTCCAGTTTCGACAAGCCGTCCACCAGGGTCGCCACCGGCGCCCCGAAACGTTCGATCAGCTCGTCCTTCTTGACGTCCTGGTCTTCCATGACATCGTGCAGCAGGGCGGCCATGATCGCTTGCGCGTCAAGCTTCCAGTCGGCGCAGATTTCGGCGACAGCGATCGGATGTGAAATATAGGGTTCGCCGGATTTACGCATCTGACCCAGATGCATTTCATCCGAAAAGCGGTAGGCTTCCTTGACCTTCTTCAGCTCGGCTGGAGTCAGGTATTCGGCAAGCTTGGTGGTCAGGTGCGTAATCGAGGCGACGCCGGGCTGGAGGGCGGGCTGAGGATCTGGCAAGGTGGGGGTATTAGCGGGTTTTCTGGCTGAGCGGGAGGAGGCCGCCCGTTTTTTTGTGGTTGCGGCTGATGACATGCTTGAATCTGGAGATGTCAGGTTCATACTGGGTCGATGGCAGCCGCATGAGTTTTGCTAATTGCAGGACAGAGTCGACAAGTCACAAAGGCGTGACGCATATCTCTTCCGTCCCCAATTAAAAAAATTAACCAGGTACCTTCTTGAGCATTTCGATGCCGATCTTGCCGGCAGCGATTTCGCGCAGGGCAACCACGGTTGGCTTGTCCTTGGCGTCGACTTTTGCCGTGTGGCCTTGCAGCAGCTGGCGCGCGCGATAAGTCGCGGATAAAGTCAGCTGAAAACGGTTAGGGATCTGTTTCAAACAATCTTCAATAGTGATGCGGGCCATAAATTTCTCCAGAATGCAGTACGAGCTAAGTGGCGTTTAATGCCAGTTAGCTAAATATCAACTTAAATTTGCATGAATGCCCAATTGGGCAAATAAAGAAGCGTTGCGCACTGCCTGCTGCGAAAAGCGGCAGCGTGTAGCTTTGACAATTGCAGTTAATTCCGACAGGGCAGTCGCAAACTCTTGATTAATAATAACATATTCAAACTCGGGGGCGTGCGCGATTTCGCCGCCGGCGGCAAGAATCCGACGCGTGATGACCTGCGGTTCGTCCTGGCCGCGCTTTTTCAGGCGGTCTTCCAAAGCTGCGATGGATGGCGGCAGGATAAAAATCCCGACCGCGTGCGGAAACTGCTTCTTGACCTGTTGCGCGCCTTGCCAGTCGATTTCCAGCAAGACATCGGTGCCAGACTGCATTTGCTCGGCGATCGTGAGCCGTGAAGTGCCGTAGTAATTGCTGTGGACTTCGGCCCATTCCAGGAATTCGCCCTGTTTATGGCGGGCGCGGAAATCTTCCACTGTAGTGAAATGGTATTCGCGGCCGTTCTGCTCACCCGGGCGCGGCGGCCGCGTGGTATAGGAAATCGACAGCTTGATCGCTTGTTCCTGGGCCAGCAACGCGTTCACCAGCGTCGATTTGCCGGCGCCGGAAGGAGCGACCACCATGAACAGGCTGCCCGACATCGGGTGCTCGTCTGGCATTGCTGAGCTGTTTGCCAGCTCGGCAGGAGGAATGGGTAGCAGTGGAGGTGTCATAACAATTGAAAGATGTGCAGCCGTCAGATATGCAAAATACCTGGTTGGCTAAGTGTGACATTGTATCAGCGTGGCAATAAGGCTGCAGGGAGGATTTGTATATTTATGCATGGCGCGCACAGGCGGTATATTGGTGTAGTGATAACGCCCGGTTGCTGCATGGTGTACATTTATGGGTTTCCCAAAAAATCGCTGGTATCGGCCATGCGTTTTGAAGATGTACAACAGACAAGGAAGGACGCCATGGCGATCAAATTGCGGCAAACTGAACAGAAAGACCTGATCGGATCGATCCAGCGTTATTTTAAAGAGAACATGGAGGAGCCGATAGGCGACCTCAAAGCTGGCATGCTGCTTGATTTCTGCCTGCGCGTCATCGGCCCCGGTATCTATAACCAGGCGATTGCCGACGCCCAAGCGCATATGGAAGCCAAAATTTCCGACCTGGCCGTCGAGTGCTACGAAGAGACCGGCGATTACTGGAAGAAAAAATAAGCGTTGTTCGGACTGTTCGGCCAAAGCTGACAGCAGCAGGGTAGCGGACGCTATAATGCACATGAGCTTGCAACAGCCTGATCAGCATCTGATCTGTATTTGCCCTATATCTGACACCTACCGACTTCATTCACACATATGCATTATGTTTCTACTCGCGGCCACGCAGCTGCGCAAAATTTCTCTGAAATCCTGCTGGGCGGCCTGGCGCCTGATGGCGGTTTATATCTGCCGGAGGAATATCCGCAAGTCACGTCGGCCGAGCTGGATCAATGGCGCAGCCTGTCGTATGCCGATCTGGCGTTCGAAGTGCTGAAGAAATTTGCAACCGATGTGCCGGAAGCAGATTTGCGGGCATTGACGTACAAGACTTATACCGCTGATGTCTACCGCAACGCCCGGGCCGGCGAAGACGCCGGCCGGATAACACCGCTGAGCGTGCTGGAAGAAGAGAAGGACGGCAGCAAGCTGCTGTTGCAAGCATTGTCGAACGGCCCGACGCTGGCGTTCAAGGACATGGCGATGCAGCTGCTCGGCAATCTGTTCGAATATACCCTGGCCAAGAACGACGCCAAGCTGAACATCTTCGGTGCGACTTCCGGCGATACCGGCAGCGCTGCCGAATATGCGATGCGCGGTAAAAAGGGCATCCGCGTGTTCATGCTGTCGCCGCACAAGAAGATGAGCGCATTCCAGACCGCGCAAATGTTCAGCCTTCAGGACCCGAATATTTTCAATATCGCGGTCGAAGGCGTGTTCGACGATTGCCAGGACATGGTGAAAGCGGTATCGAATGATCACGCCTTCAAGGCCAGCCAGAAAATCGGCACGGTCAATTCGATCAACTGGGCGCGGGTCGTGGCGCAAGTGGTGTACTACTTCCGCGGCTACCTGAGCGCCACCACCAGCAACGACCAGAAAGTATCGTTCACTGTGCCGTCGGGTAATTTCGGCAATATCTGCGCGGGCCATATCGCGCGCATGATGGGCTTGCCGATCGATAAGCTGGTCGCAGCCACCAACGAGAACGACGTGCTCGACGAGTTTTTCCGCACCGGCATCTACCGCGTACGCAAGTCGGCAGAGACGTATCACACCAGCAGCCCGAGCATGGACATCAGCAAGGCATCGAATTTCGAACGCTTCATCCATGACCTGCTGGATGGCGACAGCGTGCGTGTGCGCGCCTTGTTCCACAAGGTCGAGACAGAAGGTGGTTTCAGCCTGGCCGGCGGCCCCGGCAGCGATGGCGATGAATTCGCCAAGATCGCCCGTTTCGGTTTCCAGTCCGGAAAATCGACCCATGAGGACCGGCTGGCCACCATCCGAGACATCCAGCAACGCTACAACGTCACCATCGATACCCACACCGCCGACGGCGTCAAGGTCGCGCGTGAATACATGGCGCCGGGCGTGCCGATGATCGTGCTGGAAACAGCGTTGCCGGCCAAGTTCAACGAAACCATCCGCGAAGCGCTGGGGCGCGACGCGCAACGGCCTGCCGGCTTTGAAAACATCGAAGCGTTGCCACAGCGGTTTGAAGTGATGGCGGCTGATGTCGCTCAGGTGAAAACCTACATCGCTACCCACACCGGCTTGTAAGACGCAACGAAAGCTGTAGAGAAAATGATGCAAAAGCCACCGATGTTAACTGTAGCCGAAGCTCTGGCGGTACTGTTGGCTGCCGATCGCCCGCTGGTCGCTGAAGTCCAGATTGCGCCGCTTGAGCTGATCCCGACGCTGGCCGCTAACGGCCGGGTGCTGGCAGGCGCTCAGACTTCGCAACTCAACGTGCCGCCGGCGGATAATACCCAGATGGACGGCTACGCAGTACGCGCTGCCGACTGCGCCAGCGGCGCAGCGCGCTTGCCGGTATCGCAAAGGATTCCCGCCGGCCACGTCGGCGCGCCGCTGCAGGCCGGCACCGCAGCCCGGATTTTTACCGGCGCCATGATTCCAGCCGGCGCCGATGCCGTAGTCATGCAAGAAATGTGCGAAGCCGATGGCGATGCGGTATTGATCCGGCACGCGCCGAAATCCGGCGAATGGGTACGCCGCAGCGGCGAAGACATTCGCAGCGGCAGCGTCATCCTCGCTGCCGGTACGCGCTTGCGGCCACAGGATCTCGGCTTGGCGGCATCGGTCGGCCTGGATAAGCTGCCGGTGTTGCGCAAGTTGCGGGTAGCGATGTTTTTCACCGGAGACGAACTGGCCATGCCCGGCCAGCCCTTGAAACCGGGCGCGATCTATAACTCCAACCGCTTCGTCCTGCGCGGCTTGCTGGAAAACCTGGGTTGCGAGATTACCGACTACGGTATCGTGCCGGATAACCGGGACGCCACCCGCGAAGCCCTGCGCCGCGCTGCGCAAGAGCATGATCTGATCCTGACGTCGGGTGGCGTTTCTGTCGGTGAAGAGGACCACGTCAAGCCGGCGGTTGAAGCAGAAGGGCGTCTGAACATGTGGCAAATCGCCATGAAGCCGGGCAAGCCGCTGGCTTTCGGCGAAGTGCGCCGGGCCGATGGCGGCAACGCTTTCTTTATCGGCTTGCCCGGCAATCCGGTATCCAGCTTTGTCACTTTCCTGGTTTTCGTGCGGCCTTTCATCTTGCATCAGCAAGGCGTGGCGGCGAACGCCCTGGCGCCACAGGCGCTGGCTATGCGCGCCGATTTCGACTGGCCCAAGGCTGATCGCCGCCAGGAATTCCTGCGGGTGAAAATCAATGCCCGGGGTGGCCTGGATCTGTTTCCGCAACAAGGTTCCGGCGTACTGACCTCGGCCGTGTGGGGCGATGGCCTGGTGGATAATCCCGCCGGGAAAACCATCGCCAACGGCGACTTGCTGCGTTTTTTGCCGTTTTCTGCTTTGCTGCACTAAGTTAACCTAAGCTAGCATTAAGTACCGGCTTGGACCTGATGGAACATGAGAATGCAATGAAAATCGAATTACGTTTTTTTGCCAGTCTGCGCGAGAAGCTCAGGCTGTCGCAGGAGGCGCTGGAGCTGCCTGACAGCGTGACGACGGTTGGCGACGTGCGTGCCTATCTGCGCGCGCGCGGCGGCGTCTGGGCCGAAGCGCTGGCCGACGGCCGTGCGCTGCGGATGGCTTTCAATCAAGAGTTGGCGAACGCCGACACCGTCTTGATCGACGGTGGCGAAGTCGCATTTTTTCCGCCGGTTACCGGCGGCTGATTTTTTTGCCGGCAATGAGGCTCTGACTATGCCAATTCGCGTCCAGACTGAAGATTTCGATTTCGCCGCCGAACTGGCGCAATTGCGGCTTGCCAATCCCAAAATCGGCGCTGTAGTCAGCTTTCTGGGCACCGTGCGCGATCTGAACGACGGCAGCAGCGTCGCCCAGATGGAGCTGGAGCATTATCCCGGCATGACCGAGAAGGCACTAACGGCCATCGTGGCCCAGGCCAAGCAACGCTGGGAAATTTTCGACGCCCTGGTGATTCACCGGATCGGCCCCTTGCTGCCGCTGGACCAGATCGTGCTGGTGGCGATCACTTCAGCGCATCGCGGCGATGCCTTCGCCGCCTGCGAATACATCATCGATTACCTCAAGACCGAAGCGCCGTTCTGGAAGAAGGAGCATACCGATCAGGGTGCGCGCTGGGTCGATGCTCGCAGCACTGACGACGAAGCACTCGCCAAATGGGAGCAGGACGGATTGCCGCTGCCGATGCGCGAAAGCAAAAAATGAGCTGGCTCGCGGTCGGCATCGACGCCGTCCTTGGCGCCAGACTGCGCTAGGACCTGTTGTGTATCGCTGGATTTACGACATATCGCTCCTTGCTTTCCTGGTTTCAGAATTTCCTTAGCTTGAATTGCGCAAGTTAATCGAATGTGTTGTTGAAAAAAAGAATAAGATGCAGACATCAGGCGGGGCGGGCTCTGGCAGGCATGCTTCAGCCATTGGGTGCGAAATTTCGGCTCTTGGTTTGTCTAGACCCGATGTCGGTGCGTGACTCATGACGATGGTCGATTTTGTAAGGACGGCGCAATGGAAGCTAAATCTAAGGTGCCGTACCTCAGGGAAGAAATCGGCAAAAGGAAAAATCAAACCGGGCGATCGTTTGACGGTGGCGATGGTGGCGGCTATGATGCCAATATGGAAACCAGAGTGATGAAGCTTGAAGAATTTGTGACCGATGCGCGAGATCGTCTGACGCGAATAGAAACACGCCTTGACCAGACCGCGACCAGCGCCGAAATGCACAGAGAGATGACAGATCAAACCTGGCGCCTGGTGACGTTTGTATGCGGATTTGGCGCAGCGCTGGTCACAGCGACTTACTTTATGGCCACCCAGATCAAATAATGCGGCATCAAAATAATCCCCAAGCCCTTCCCACGAAGGGCTTTTTAACTTCTGGTGCGCGCCTATCTCTTTCGTCGCGTTGATAGTGGCCCATTCTATTGCTTAGTTTCTCTGCGCGAGCTTGAAATAAACCGGCATGTCCCAATTTTCTATTCATTAGATCTCTTGGAGGAACCATGCGTTTCGATAAATTAACCACGAAGTTGCAAGAAGCTATTGCGGACGCCCAAAGCCAGGCGGTCGGTAACGATAATCAATACATCGACCCCGTGCATGCCTTGATCGCCTTGTTGAACCAGGACGACGGCAGCGCCACCTCCCTGTTGCAGCGCGCCGGCGTCAATGTCGCCGCTCTGGGCGCGGGGCTCAAGGCTGCGCTGGAACGCTTGCCCAAGGTCATCGGCAGCGGCGGTGAAGTACAGATCGGCCGCGAACTGCTGGCTTTGCTCAACCTGGCGGACAAGGAAGCGCAAAAGCGCGGAGACCAATTCATCGCCAGCGAAATGCTGCTGCTGGCCCTGCTCGACGACAAGTCCGATGCCGGCCGGCTGGCGCGTGAAAACGGCTTGACGCGCAAGGCGCTGGAAGCCGCCATTACCGCGGTGCGCGGTGGCGCCAATGTCGCTTCACAGGATGGCGAAGGGCAGCGCGAAGCATTGAAAAAATACACATTGGATCTGACCGAGCGGGCTCGCCTCGGTAAACTTGATCCGGTGATCGGCCGCGACGATGAAATCCGTCGCGCGATCCAGATACTGCAACGCCGCAGCAAGAACAATCCGGTGCTGATCGGCGAGCCCGGCGTCGGCAAGACCGCCATCGTGGAAGGCCTGGCGCAGCGTATCGTCAACGGCGAAGTGCCTGACAGCCTGAAATCGAAGCGCGTTTTGTCGCTCGATATGGCGTCCTTGCTGGCCGGTGCAAAGTTCCGCGGCGAGTTCGAAGAGCGCTTGAAAGCCGTGCTCAAGGAAATTGCCCAGGACGAAGGACAGACCATCGTTTTCATCGACGAGCTACACACCATGGTCGGCGCCGGGAAGGCGGAAGGGGCGATGGATGCCGGCAATATGCTGAAGCCGGCCTTGGCGCGCGGTGAGTTGCATTGCGTCGGCGCCACCACGCTGGATGAATGCCGCAAATATATCGAGAAAGATGCCGCACTGGAGCGTCGTTTCCAAAAGATCCTGGTGGATGAGCCTAGCGTCGAGGCCACCATTGCTATCCTGCGCGGCTTGCAAGAAAAATACGAAGTCCATCATGGCGTGGAAATCACCGATCCGGCAATTGTCGCGGCGGCGGAATTGTCGCACCGCTACATCACCGACAGGTTCTTGCCCGACAAGGCGATCGACCTGATCGATGAAGCCGCCGCCAAGATCAAGATTGAAATCGACTCCAAGCCGGAGGTGATGGACAAGCTTGACCGTCGCCTGATCCAGCTCAAGATCGAGCGTGAAGCCGTGCGCCGCGAGAAAGACGAGTCGTCGCAAAAACGCTTCGCCCTGATCGAAGACGAGATTGACAAGCTGTCGCGCGAGTACGCCGACCTGGAAGAAATCTGGAAATCGGAAAAAGCCAGCGCCCAAGGCAGCAAGCACCTGAAAGAGGAAATCGAGAAGCTGCGTCTGCAGATCGATGAGGCGACCCGCAACAGCGACTGGCAGAAAGTGTCGGAGCTGAAGTACGGCAAGCTGAACGAGCTTGAAAAAGCGCTCGAGAGCCAGTCCAAACAGGATGCGCTGGCGGCGCAGAACCCGGATCCGGATGGCAAGCCGCAATTGGTGCGGACCCAGGTCGGCGCCGATGAAATCGCCGAAATCGTCTCGCGCATCACTGGCATTCCGGTGTCGAAGATGCTGCAAGGCGAGCGCGAGAAGCTGGTCAACATGGAAGCCGAACTGCATCGCCGCGTGGTGGGTCAGGACGAAGCCATTGTCGCCGTCTCGGACGCCATCCGCCGTTCACGCGCCGGCCTGAGCGATCCCGATCGGCCGTATGGCTCGTTCATGTTTCTTGGTCCGACCGGCGTCGGCAAAACCGAATTATGCAAAGCGCTGGCCAATTTTCTGTTCGACAGCCCCGATTCGATGATCCGCATCGACATGAGCGAATTCATGGAGAAGCATTCGGTCGCTCGCCTGATCGGCGCGCCGCCGGGCTATGTCGGCTATGAAGAGGGCGGGTACCTGACCGAGCTGGTGCGGCGCAAGCCCTATAGCGTGATCTTGCTGGATGAAATTGAAAAAGCCCATCCGGATGTGTTCAACGTGCTGCTGCAAGTGCTGGATGACGGCCGCATGACCGATGGCCAGGGCCGTACCGTGGATTTCAAAAATACAGTCATCGCGATGACCTCGAATCTCGGTTCGCACCGGATCCAAGCCATGGAAGGCAGCGACCCGGCGGTGGTGAAGATGGAAGTCATGGCGGAAGTCAGGAACCATTTCCGTCCGGAGTTCATCAACCGTATCGATGAAATCGTGGTGTTCCATGCGCTCGACGAGAAAAACATCGGTGCGATCGCCCTGATCCAGCTCAAGATCCTGGAGCAACGCCTGGCGAAGATGGACATGGGCCTGGAAATCTCGGAAGCGGGCCTGCAAAAAATCGCCGAAGCAGGTTTCGATCCGGTATATGGCGCACGGCCGTTGAAGCGGGCAATTCAACAGCAGATCGAAAATCCGCTATCAAAATTGATTCTTGAAGGCAAGTTTGGTCCTAAAGACGTTGTTCATGTAAATGTTAACAATGGTGAGATAGTGTTTAAAGTAGCAAGCTAAGCTCAGATTTACAGTCGCAAAAGGGTAGAATCGCGACAAGCTTAATCGTGCTGATTTATGTTTTAAAGGTCACATGGCGCAGCCACGTGGCCTTTTTTCGGATTTATGCGGTGTAAACTGTTGTCTTGGTCCAGTAAGAATTGAATGTTATAAATTGTGCATTGCGTGTTGCCTCAACGCATCTGCACTTTTAAACATCGCCAAGATGCAGGAATGTGTCCTTAAGTCGGATATTGCCGATTCTTGTGTTATTTCGAGGCAATTTTGAAGCGAACCTCACTGCAACGCTTATTCATTTTGCCGTTTGCAGCGCTATTGTTATGTCTGGCCGTTTCAGTCGGCTGGCTTCTTTATCAGGCCGGCCAGGATGCTACCGATGCGTTATCGCAAAAGGTCCTGGCAGACATGATGGGGAGCATCAACAGTGCAATCAACAGGCAACTTTTCGACGCCGGCGCCGCGTTGCGGGTAGTCGCGCCCGATCAGGTTGCCGATGCCGGCGACAAGACACCGACGCCGATTCCTTTTCCTGCCAACGTACGGCGGCTGGAAGAGCGCATGTGGATTGCCAGCGGCCTGTTTCCGGCGGTCGGCGGATTTATCGGTTTTGCCGGCGCTGACGGTCATTTCGTCGGCATCCGCCGCACCGCCGCCAATGAATTCCGGGTCCGCCTCAGAGGCGCAGGCGAAGAACCAAGCCATCTTTACCGCAGCCGCGGGCCGGCAACCGAAATGACTTTCCTGGAATCGGAAGAGTACGATCCACGCGCGCAAAGCTGGTATCAGAATGCCGCGAGCCGGAAAAAAGATACATGGTCACCGGTCTTGTTGGACAGTAGCAGCAATGAGCCGGTACTGATGCTGGCGCGGCCGGTGTTGGGCGCCGGCCACGATATGCTGGGCGTGGTGGCCAGGGAGCTGTCATTGAAGCCGCTGCGAGAATACTTGCAGGCGCTGTCGATGGATAGAAATGGCGTTGCGTATATTGCAGAACGCAACGGCGAACTGATTGCTTCCTCCAATGGCGAAAATGTTTTCAATTCCGCTCCGGATATCAGTCCCAGCGGCAAGCCGCTGTATGTCAGGAATGAACTATCAAGCGTCGCTTCGCCGTTCATGCATCAGAGCTGGCAACTGGTACAAGCCTATCTGCAGAAACATCCCGGCGTGGTGCCGATCACCGACCCGGTCATTCCGTCGACCATCAGCCCGCCCAAGCCGGGCAAGCTGATTATCGGCGCTTTTCCCAGCAGTTCCGGACAGATCGAGGTGGCCGCCCAGCTCCATCGCGATGCCGCCGGCCTGGAATGGGTCGCGGTGGTGGCGTTGCCGCGTTCTGATTTTTGGGGCGCGATCAATTCCAGCGTCTACAAAAGCTTGTACCTCGGCTTGATGGTGATCGTGCTGGCTTTGCTGGCCGGCTATGCGATCTTGCGCTGGGCCTTGCGCGATATCCGCAAGCTGACGCTGGCGGTACGCAGCATCGGCAGCGGCCGGCCGTTTGCCAAGCTGAATATCGACCGCAAGGACGAGATCGGCGAACTGGCGGAGAGCTTCCAGGAGATGGAGCGACATTTGCGCACCGACCGCCTGACCAGCCTGCTGAACCGCGATTCCCTGATTGCACAGATCGAATTCCGCAGGCGCACCGACGTCGAGCCCCAGCTGTTCCGGTTTGCGGTACTGTTCGTCGACCTGGACAAGTTCAAGCAGGTCAACGATCACTATGGCCATGATGAAGGCGACCGGGTCTTGATCGAAGTCGGCTTGCGATTGCAAAACGCCCTGCGCAAAGAGGATGAGGTGGCGCGCTTCGGCGGCGACGAATTCATCGTGTATCTGCCGGGTGTAGCCGATGAAGAATCGGCGCTGGCGATTTCGGAAAAAATCTATGCCGTGCTGAACAAGCCGATCCTGATGAGCAATGGCGATCATTGCCAGGTCGGCGCTTCGATCGGTGGTGCGTTGTATCCGGCCGACGGCCTCGATCTGGAAACCTTGTTGAAAGTCGCCGACAAGCGGATGTATAGTGTCAAGAAATTTGGCGGACTGACCTTTTCGTCGGCGCCGCCTGAAGAGGAGTCTTGAACAACACTGTCTGCACCGGAGATGTCATGACTTTTGCAACCTGCGATCTATGCGATGCTAATGAAGACAAGCTCGGCACCGCCGCCCTGGCGGTCTTGCCGCCAGTGTTTATTGCCTTCGGCAAGCGCCAGGCGTTCAGCGGCCCGGTGCGCACCCTCAAAGTGCATGAAGACAATGTGCTGGTGCGCAGCACGCTGGAAACCGCCGGCGACGGCCAGGTGCTGGTGGTCGATGGCGGCGGCAGCCTGCGTTGCGCGCTGGTCGGCGGCAACCTTGGCGTGCTGGCGCAAAAAAATGGCTGGGCCGGCATCATCGTCAACGGCTGCGTGCGCGACTCGGCGGAACTGAATCAATGCGATATCGGCATCCGCGCGCTGGCGCTACATCCACAGCGTAGCGTCCGCAAAGGAGTAGGGGAGCGCGATATCAGCGTCTCGATCGCCGGCGTGACCATCGTGCCAGGCGCCTGGATCTACGCCGACGCCGACGGCATTCTGATCGCAAGTCAAAAACTCGCCTGAATAATCCAGAACGTCCAGTCATTAAGGACACCTCTAAAAACTCCGTCATCCCCGCGAACGCGTCACCTAGGTGGAGACGCCGAGGCGGAGGATCCAAGTTACTGATTGCAATGGATTCCCGCGTTCGCGGGAATGACGCTGTGAGAGTTATTCGAGGTCCCCTCAAGCAGGCAATACGATATTCGCGCCGCATTGCTACCCGGTTTCGCCCTCAAGCTTTTCTTTGCTCTTAAATAATTTCCTACATCTAATAAGGATATTGGTTAATGATACTGAGAATGATTCGTATTTGTGTTATCTTTGAAGATCTTCTTATCAAAGCGGAGTGAAGTCATGGCGCATGTGCATGAAGGGTCGAGGCGTTCGGCAGCGGTATCTTTGTCGAAGTTCAGTTGCGATGCATCGCTTCCCGCCGGCCCGCTGCTCGACATACTGATTGCGAATAGGCCGCTGTTCGTCAAGGCGGCGCGCAGTTTCGTCGGCTGCATGAGTCGCGCGGAAGACGTGGTTCACGATGTGTTCCTCAAGCTGGTCGATCTTCCCGGCCAGGATGTGGTCCGCCAGCCGATCGCCTACGTGATGCGGATGGTGCGCAATGCAGCTATCGACGCTTGCCGCCGCCAGAATCTTGAAAATATATACCACGCCGATGAGGATAGCGGCCTCGACATGCCGTCGCAAGAGCCGTCGCCGGAGGCGGCGTTGGTGGTGCGCGACACGCTGCGCCACGTCTACGATGCGCTGGCCCAGCTGCCGGCGCGCAGCCGCGCCGCCTTCGAGATGGTGCGCATGCGCGAAGAAACGCTGCAGAGCACCGCGCGTGCGCTCAATGTGTCGCAGACGCTGGTGCATTTCATGGTGCGCGACGTCGAAAAACACTGCAGCGATTGTCTGGAAGCCTGCAATCGCGGCGTCGCTTTCCCTGCATTCCACGGCAATAGCGCCCGCGATGGTAAAAAAGCGCGCGCCTCAATCGTCAACTAGAAGTAGAGGTAATGCCCGGGCGCTTTGTGCGCAGGGCGTCACCGTTTCCTGACATTTACAGCGAGCCCGATCATGACACAAATACAAAACCCACAAAATCCGTCCACCGTCGCCGCCAAAGAGGCGCCTGATGAAATCTATACCGTGGTCATCAACGATGAAGAGCAGTACTCGATCTGGCCGACATTCCGCGCCGTGCCGGCTGGTTGGCGCGAAGTCGGCGTGAGTGGCCGCAAGGACGAATGCCTGGCGCACATCGAGGCTGTCTGGACCGATATGCGCCCCGCCAGCTTGCGCCGGCATATGGATGGCGTCGCCGCGTCGAAGGCGCAGATCGCGTAAATCAGGTGTGAGCGTGTCTGCGGCGTTGCCCCGGATGCCTTGTTTCAGGAGAATTTCGCATGACATCACTTTCCATGCCGCGGCTCGCTATCGACGACCTTCGGATCACGCCAGGATTGCCGACCGTTGTCGCGCCAAAAGCCGGCATCGACATCTCGCTGGAAGAAGCGGCGCCGCTGCTGCGCGCCATCGTCGACGACAAGCTGGAGCGCGCCGGCGGGGTGCTGTTTACCGGTTTCCGTGTGCCCTCGATTGTATCGTTCCAGGGCTTTGCCGCTTCCTTCGGCCATCCGCTGATCGGTTACGAATACGCATCAACCCCGCGCAGCCAGGTCGAAGGCGCCGTGTATACCTCAACCGAGTATCCGCCGCATCGCTCGATTCCGCTGCATAACGAACAATCGTATACGCGCGAATGGCCGCTGCGCATCTGGTTCCACTGCGTGCTGGCGGCGCGCTCGGGCGGCGCGACGCCGATTGCCGACAGCCGCGCAGTCTATCGTGGGTTAAGTCCGGCTTTGGTAGAGCGCTTCGCCAGGCGCGAACTGCTCTATGTACGCAATTTCGGCCAGGGGCTCGATCTGCCATGGGAGCAGACCTTCGGCTCGGATGATCCGCGTGTGGTCGAACGCTATTGCGCCGCGCGCGGCATCGATTGCACCTGGCGCGACGGCGAGGACGGCGAATTGCTGTTGCGCACGCGCGAGCGTTGCCAGGCGGTGGCGCGCCATCCGCGCACCGGCGATATGGTCTGGTTCAACCAGCTCAATCTGTTTCACTTGTCCGCACTGGATGAAGACATGCAAGAGACGCTGATCGACGCCGTTGGCCTGGAAAACGTCCCGCGTAATGTCTATTATGGCGATGGCGAAGCGATCGAAGCCGAGGCGTTAGCCGAAATCCGCAGCGTGCTGGACCAGCAACGCATTGTCTTTCCGTGGCTGAGCGGTGACGTGCTGATGCTGGATAACATGTTGACTGCGCATGCGCGCGATCCTTTTGAAGGGCCCCGCAAAGTGGTAGTCGCGATGGCGCAAAGCTATAGCGAGGCAGGTGGTGGCGAGCAGAAGATGGCGCGATGATGAAAACGGTTGGAGCAGCCCTCGTCGCGCGGGCGTTGACTGTCGGTTATCGCGAGCAGATGGTGCTGGACGGGCTCGACCTGACAATCAAGGCCGGAAAGATTACAGCATTGTGCGGACCGAACGGCTGCGGCAAGAGCACCTTGCTGCGGACCCTGGCGGGATTGCTGCCGATCCGCTCCGGGCAAATAGAAATAAACGGCGCGCCACTAGCCTCGTACCGTCGGCGCGAGCTTGCGCGCGCGCTGACCATACTGGCGCAATTCAACCAGATTCCTGCCGGCTTGACGGTGCGCGAGCTGGTCGCCTACGGCCGCTATGCCTATGGCGGCTGGCTGCGCGGCCTGACCCGCAGCGACCAGGCGGCGATCGACGAGGCGCTTGCCGTGAGCGGCCTGGCCGCCGATGCGACGCGCGACGTCTCCGCCTTGTCGGGCGGCGAACGGCAGCGTGTCTGGATCGCCATGGCGCTGGCGCAGCAGGCGCCGATTGTCCTGCTCGACGAACCGACCACCTATCTCGATATCCATCATCAGCTCGACATCTTGCATGAACTACGCCGCCTGAACCAGGAGCGCGGGCTGACGATTGTCTGGGTGCTGCACGATTTGAACCAGGCGGCGGCATTCAGCGATGAAATCGTGCTGATGCGCGCCGGCCGCATCATCGCCCACGGCGCGCCCGAAGCGATGCTGGAGCCGCATCATCTGCAGCAAACCTTTGACGTTGCCATGCTGAAGATCGCCCACCCGCAAACCGGTGCGCCGATGTGCGTACCGGCTGCTCAAGGCGGATCGGCCAGGGTTGAGGCTGGACTTGAACGGGAGAATCACATCGGCAAGGACCGCGCCGCATGACCGCGCCCACGCCCACGCTTATTGCATCCAATCTGCCGCTGCGTTCCGGACAGGCGCTGGAACACCGGCAGATGGAGGCCGCAAGCCGGGCAGGGCTGATAGGCGTGGCACTGGTCACGCTGATCGTCATTGCGACGGCGATTCGCCTCGCGCCTGACATCCGGCAGTGGCTGGCAACCTCGGCGCAAGACAGCGATGCCACCACGCTTGCCCGCATACTGTTATTCGATCTGAGCGCGCCGCGCGTCATCACGGCGCTGGTCGCGGGCGGCTGTCTGGGTGTGGCGGGCGCATTGTTGCAATCGCTCACGCGCAATCCGCTGGCCTCACCCGATCTGCTCGGCATTACCGGCGGTGCCCAGCTTGGCTTACTGGCGGCGATGGTCGTGCCTGCGTTGGCGGGTGCGGCATCGGTGCCATTGCTGTTCGGCTGCGGCCTTGCCGCCGCCGCTTGCGTGGTGGCTGCGGCCGGCTGGCGCGCTTCGCCGCTGCGGCTGGTGTTGGCGGGCAGTGTTTGCATGCTGCTGTTCTCGGCGATCTCGACCCTGGTGCTGGCGTTCTTCGAGCAAAGCATCGCCGGCGCCGCGCTATGGGCCAGCGGCAGCCTCTATCAGCCGGGCGCGGACGGCCTCAAGAGCGCCATCGGCTGGCTGCTGTTGCCGTTGGCGGCGTTACCGCTGGTGATACGACCGCTCAATCCGTTCGTGCTTGGCGATGACGCCGCTGCCGCCGCCGGAGTTCGCATCGACGCCACCCGCATTGCGGCCACGGTAGTGGCGGTCGGCTTCGCCAGTGTCGCGGTCAGTATCGCCGGACCGCTTACGTATGTCGGCCTGATTGCGCCCAACCTGCTGCGCCAGATACGTGGCGCCAAAGCGGCCAAGCTTGGCGCGCTGGTGCCGCTGTCGGCATTGGCGGGCGGCGCGCTGGTGCTGGTTACCGATAGCGCGGTGCTGGCGCTGGACCTTGACGCTACGCTATCGACCGGCGTTGCCATCGCACTGGTCGGCACGCCTTTGATGCTGGCCATGATACGCAGCGGCGCAGCCTGGTCCGGCTCCGGCTCAATGACCGCGGAACCGGACCGGCCGCTATCGGATACGGGAAGCGGCGTGCTGCGCTCGCTCACCGCTTTGTCCTGGCCCGCGATCGCAGCCGGATTGCTGCTGTTTGGCGGCACGGTGCTACTGGCCGGTGCTTCGCTGGGTTCCAGCATGATCACCCCGGCCCGCTGGATCGCAGCCTTTGACGGCCGCGATGCGGTGACCCGGATGTTGCTTGACCTGCGCCTGCCGCGCTTGCTGTGCGCCTTGCTGGCCGGCGCGCTGCTGGCGGCAAGTGGCGTGCTGATGCAGAGCATCGTGCGCAATCCGCTGGCCGGCCCCGAAGTGCTAGGTGTGACACAGGGCGCCGGGTTGGCGACCTTCATCGTACTGATCGCGTGGCCGTTTGCGACGCATTCGACGCTCGCCGTCGCCGCGTTGGCGGGCGGCGCAGTGACGCTGATGTTGACCTTGATGCTGAATCGGCGTCATCGCTATGCGCCGATGGCGGTAGCACTGACCGGGTTGGTGCTCGGCACGCTCTGGACCACGCTGTCGCAATGGCTGATCACGCAGCAGAGCGTGCAGCCGGCGCGTTTCGTGGTGTGGCTGGTCGGCGGCACCTATGGCCGCAGCTGGGATGAAGTGATGACATTGCTGCCCTGGTGCTTGCTTGCGCCGCCGGTGTTTGCCTTGCTGTCGAAGCCGCTCGACCTGCTTGCGCTTGGCGATGAGCAGGCCGCGGCGCTCGGCTTGCCGGTCGGCGTCTTGCGGCTATTGGTGCTGACGGTAGCGACGCTGGCGGCCTGCGCCGCCGTGGCGGCGGTCGGCCCGGTCGGCTTTATCGGACTGATGGCGCCGCACCTTGCCGTCATGCTGGGGGCGCGCACGCACCGCACGCGGCTGTGGCTGGCGGCTGCCTGCGGCGCACTGTTGCTGGCGCTGGCCGACATCGGAGCACGCACGCTGCTCGCTCCGCGCGAAATTCCGGCCGGCGTGCTGACCGCGTTGATCGGCGCGCCTTACTTATTGATTTTATTAATCAAGCAAGTGCGCCGGGAGCGGGGAGGCGGCCGATGATGACGCCGTCGCAGGAGATTGCCGCCTGCGCCGATGCGGCCGCGCGCGCTCGTTGTTTCTCCGCATTCGCACCCGCGCCGATGGCGCAGCATCTCGATCATGTCTGGCTGGGAGAGCCGCCCGATGCGCAGGATTCGCCCGGCAAACCAGGCGCTGACGCTGAATCAGCCTCCATTCCGTTGACGCAGCTAGGCGCTTACCGCAGCGAACTGCTGGCCGTCATGGTGCAACACTACGGCGGCGATGCGGAAATCCATGCGCGGGCGTTGCTGTCGCAATGGAGCAAGTACTACTTCTGGCTGGCGGCCCCTGCCGGCGTCGCCGCGCTGCTACTGCGCCGTCCACTCGATATGTCGCCTGCGCGCACGCGGCTGGTGCTGCGCGCAGGAATGCCGGTCGCGCTGTATTTCACCGCCGATGCGTTGCAGCCTGCCGAAAATGACGTCAGCCATTGCTATGCGCCGCTTGTCGATCATCTACAGGCGGTAATCGAGACCGTCGCCGGCATGACGCGGATTGCCCCGCGCGTATTGTGGGGCAATGCCGGCAATCTGCTCGATTACCTGGCGGCTGAATGCGCGGCAATTCCTGGCGCAGCTGACGATATGGCGCGCTTGTTCAATCCGCTTTTGGCGGATGGCTCATCCAATCCTTTACGTCATCCGGTGCGTCAGGTCCAGCCTTGCTCGGCGCTGCTGCCCAATCCTTTCCGCGCACGCCGCGTTTGCTGCATGCGCCATGAAATCCCTGGAGAAACCAATTTGTGTGGAAGTTGCCCTTTGTTGTTGACGATGCCCGATCACGCTCTCGCGTTGCAGGAGGCCATACGCTGATGGATGGTTCGTGGCGTTTGCGGCTGATGGCCGCGGCCTGTGCGGCGCTTTTCTGCACGCAGGTCCAAGCCGGGGCGGTAGCCGTTCATGCCCCTTTGGCGTGCGAACCTCTGGCCGACAATCTGGTTGTCTCGCAATTCAACCCTGCAACGCCGCAGCGGCCCAAGCGGATCGTGGTGCTTGAATACATGTTCGCCGAAGACCTGGCGGCGCTTGGCGTAACGCCGGTCGGCATGGCCGACGCCGCGAACTACGCTGGCTGGTTCGACTATGACAAGGAACGCTTGGCCAATGTGCGCGATGTCGGCACGCGGCAGGAGCCCAGTTTTGAAGCGATCGCAGCCCTGCAGCCTGATTTGATTCTCGGGGTAGGGCTGCGTCACTCTTCGATTTTCGCGGCGCTCAACGGGATCGCCCCGACCGTGCTGTTCCAGTACAGTCCCGACCTCGAAAAAAATGAAATATCGCTGACGCAGCTCGACTGGGCGCGCAAGATCTTCCATACCATCGCCTGCCTTGCCGGACGCACTGATGCCGCCGCAGCCGTCGAAGCAAAACTCGATGCCGGCCTGGTGCGCGACGCCCGGCGCATCGCCCAAGCCGGCCGCAGTGGCGAGCAAGTCGCCTGGCTGCAAGAGCTGGGTTTGCCGGATCGATATTGGGCGTTTACCGGCAACAGTATGGTCGGGGGCGTCGCGCGTGCGCTCGGCCTCAAGCTCGAACCCGCCGAGCCGACACGCGAAGGCACTACTTACGTGACGTCGAAAGATTTGCTGCAGAAACCCGATCTAGCTGTATTGTTTGTCAGCTCGACCGGACCGGAAGTGGCGCTCGACGGCAAGCTCGATTCGCCGATCTGGCGCTTCGTGCCGGCGCGACGAGCCGGACGGGTGGCGCTGATCGAGCGCAACCTGTGGGTGTTTGGCGGACCGATGTCGGCGCTGCGCCTGGCGGACACCATGACTGAACAACTATTGGCGTTGCCGCCACCGGCAAAGCGTTGATTGCGACGTGCTCGCTTACCGTGCAATGACGGTTTACCGCCGTGGCGTGATTTCTTCCCGTTGTAAAGTAAAAAAGCCGCAGCGCTGAAATGCGCTGCGGCTCATGGCTTGTTTCCGATTCAGCCTTAGCCTTCCGTGCCGTTCGCCGTTCTGGCGACCAGTGCGGTCGGCGCGCCATAGGTTTCACTGATGATGCTGCCGTTGTCCAGCTTGAGTACGCGGTCGGCCAGAGGGAAGTAGCGGTCGTCGTGCGTAATCACCAGCACGGTCTTGCCGCGTGCGCACAGCTCCGGCAGCAATTGTTCATAGAAGACTGCCTTGAACGCTGGATCTTGGTCGGCCGCCCATTCGTCGAACAGGTAGAACGGCCGGTCTTCCAGGTAGGCCACGACCAGCGCCAGGCGCTTGCGTTGACCGGTAGACAGCGCCCGCGTCGAAAAGGCGCCATCGACTACTTGCACCTTGTGATCCAGCGCCAGTTTGGCGACCAGGGCGTTGGCGCGTGCATCGGCCTGTGCCCGGGAAGCATCGTTCGGATCGATGATGCCAAGCAGCGCATCGAACAGGTGGAAGTCATTGAAGACCGCGGTGAAGCGCTCACGGTATGCCGCGCGTCCGGCGGAGGTGATCGCTTTGCCGTCCACCTCGATCACGCCTTCTTCCGGTTCGTAGAGGCCGGTAAGCACTTTCGCCAGGGTGGTCTTGCCGCTGCCGTTGCCGCCGACCAGGAACACCAGTTCGCCCGGTTTGAAGGTCAAGTCGATCGGTCCGACCCGGAACATGCGTTCGTCGCGTTCATGGAAATAGGAGTGGGTGACGTTGCGCAGCGTTAGTGTCTTGAAAGGCTCGTGCGAGGCACTTTCACTGAGTGGCTGCACAAGGGATGAATGTACGACAGGCAGGCTGCCGAATTCTTCCATCACTTTTTCGATACGGTCCAGCGATACCCGCGCCGCGTTCAGGGTCGGCACGTTGTTGAGCAGCCCGTCGAGAGGAAGTAGCATGAATAAAAAGACAACGATGTAACCGGAAGCGGCGGCCGGATCGGCGCGCACACCCAGCGTCGGCCAGAATGTGGCGGCACCAAGGAATACATAGAACAGGAAGACGATCCAGCCGACCCCGACCGCATACGAGCTGAAAGCGCGCCGGCGATGATCGCGCACCTCTCCGATCGCCGCGCCCAGCTGGCCGTCGAGGAACTGGCGGGCGCGTGCCTGGTGCAGTTTCAATTCCTTGGCGCCGGTAAACAGCGCGCCGAGATAGCCGAACAGCTTGTCCTGCGAGCGGCCGGCCGCTTCCAGCGATGCAATGGCGCGCTTGTCGCCGCTGTGATAACCGATCGAGCCGACCACTATCGCGGTCAGCGCCAGCAGGCACACAGGCCAGGACAGCCAGGCCAGGTAGCCGAGGCAGCCGAACACGATCGAACCGTGCATCACGATATTCGGCAGCGCGAAAAACAGCATCGAGACATTGGTAGCGTCATCGGTCAACACCGATTGCACCGGCGCCGCGCCGATTCTTTCGACATCGCTCAGCTCAGCCGCAGCGACGCGTTTGGCGACATGTTCGCGCAACTGCGCCATGGTGTCTTGCGACAACCGGGCAAAGAGGACGCCGGTAATGATCCGGGTGACCAGCGCAATGACTGCGCAGAGGCCGAAGCGCAAGGCCATCGTACTGTCAGCCGCGGCGGAATCGGATAGCGCGCGGTTGAGAGTGGCGACCAGCAGCACGCTCGCGATGCCGTTCAGCACACAGGCGGTGAGCGCAATCGCCAGCGCGCCGCGCGAGCGTTTTAGCAATGCAAGGATAAGGCGCATGGCCGGTTTGGCTTGCGCCGGAGGAGCAGTGAGGGGCGGAAAATTGTAGCGCTCGTTGGCAGCGGTCATCGGCAGTCAGTCGGTTGGAGGTTATAAAAATAAACAAGTCAAATTGAATAGAACATGAGGCTCTTAACCGTAATGACGAACGGCCCGTCCAAATATTTAGCGCTCGGCGATAAAAGAAGAGAAAAAGATGATTTCAGCAGAAATGGCTAAAAATTCTGCCTTGCGGTTCGTCAAGTTAGCAAAGAGGCCTTTTTACGGCTGCACAGAGGATTTACGTCTATGAGCTTTCCGATTGCGTTGCACCACCAAATCCGTGCGCAAGCACGCCTCTCACCCGATGCGCCAGCGCTGGCGTCGTTCTCGCCGCATACCGTGCGGCTGTCGCGCGGCGAACTGGATAGCCGCGCCGCCCGCCTGGCCGCCAGGTTGCGCGCTGCCGGTGTCACCACTGAAGTGCGCGTCGGCGTCTGCGTTGAGCGTTCCTGCGATCTGTTTGTCGCCTTGCTGGCGGTAATGAAGGCTGGCGGCGTGTTCGTTGCTCTTGATCCACGCCATCCGGCTGCCCGGCTCGACTGGATTGCGCAAGATGCCGGGCTGGCTCACGGTATCGTCGACGTTTCCGCCGATGCAGCGATGCGGACCCGATTCATGCAGTGTTTCACTGTTGGCGCTGACGACCAGAGCATCGCCCAACCGGAGTTGAGGGAAGAGGAAGTGGTTGTGCATCCACGTGCCGCCGCCTATATGATTTACACGTCCGGTTCGACCGGCACGCCGAAGGCGGTTGTGGTCGAGCATGGCCCGCTGGCCGTCCATTGCGCCGCGCTGGCCGAGTCGCTGCCGATCGGCCCGACTGACCGCCTGCTGCATTTCGCCTCGGTGAATTTCGACGTTGCGATTGAGGCCTGGCTGGCGCCGCTGGCGCTTGGCGCCAGCGTGGTGATCAGCAGTCCGCCGCCATTTTCGCCTGAAACCGCGCGTGAACTGATGGAGCGTGAAGGCGTCACCAATACCACTTTGCCGCCAGCCTATCTGCGCGAATTCGCTGCCGCTTGCGCCCGCTCCGGCATACCGTCTGCGCTGCGCGTGCTGCTGTTTGGCGGCGAGGCGATGTCGCAGGATACCTTCGACGAAATCCGCCAAGTGCTCCCGGCCATCCGGCTGGTCAATGGCTACGGCCCGACCGAAGCGGTGATTTCTCCGATGCTGTGGCCGGTCGATCCTGGCAGCATGCCTGGGCTGGATCAGGCGCAAAGTTATGCCTCGCTGCCGATCGGCTGGCCGATCGGGCCGCGCGTGGCGCGCATCGACGAGGTCGCGCAAGGCGCTGCCGGCGAACTGCTGCTGGGTGGCGTGTGCCTGGCGCGCGGCTATCATGGCCGTCCGTCGTTGACCGCAGAACGTTTTTTTCCTGACCCGGCAGGTGAGGCCGGCGCCCGCATCTACTGCACCGGCGACCTGGCGCGTGAGCGTGCAGACGGCTCATTCGATTATCTCGGCCGCATCGACGATCAGGTACAGGTCCGCGGCGTGCGGGTAGAGCCCGGCGAGATCGCGGCTTGCTTGCTGACTCATGCTGCGGTAAGCGATGCCGCCGTGCTGGCCGAAACCGTAGTCGGCCGCACCCAGTTGATTGCCTGCGTGGTGCTGGATGCGGCGTTTTCTGATGAGTTGTTGAAAACATATTTGGCCGAACGGCTTCCGCAAGCCTGGCTGCCGCATCGTTTTGTGCGCTTCGAGCGTCTGCCATATACCTTGAATGGCAAGCTGGACCGGGCAGCGCTGCGCGGTGCGGTGGCAGCGCTGCCGGTGGTGGCAGGTGCGGAATACGTGGACCCGGAAACCGCCATTGAGCGCGGCCTTGCCGAACTCTGGCAGCGGTTGTTGAACGACCCGCTGCCCATTGGCCGCACGGACCGTTTTTTTGCGCGCGGCGGCGATTCGCTGGGCGCCATGCAGATGCAAGTTGCGATTCGCGCTGAATGGCGTGTGAACCTGCGGCTGGAGACGTTGTTCGACGATGCGACGCTGGCCGGGCTGGCGCTGCGGATCGACGGCAGCGAACTGGAAACCGGAACGCAGACCCGCGGCATCCCGGCTCCCTACCGTTCCGGATATCCAATGGGCACAAGCTATATCGACCGTCCCGCATCGTTCGCCCAGCAACGCTTCTGGGTGCTGGCGCAGACGCGCGACGCCGGTTCGGCCTATCACATCGCCGTGCAATGGGAGGTGAAGGGCGCTTTGGACGCCGCTCTGCTGCAACAGGCGCTGGATCTGGTGATCGCACGCCACGAAGCGTGGCGCACGACCTTGGTGGAAAACGATGATGGCATCGTGATGCAACGCATCCATGCCGCCTTGCCGGTGCAGATCGCCCAAGTGGATCTGCGTGCATGTGGCGCTACCGAACGGGCGTTGCAAGCTGCCGATTTGGCAGAATGCCACGTGGCAGAGGCATTCAACTTGTCCGCCGGGCCGCTGGTTCGAGCGACATTGGTCACGCTCGCCGAGGATGCGCAGCGTCTGATGCTGACCTCGCATCACGCGATCAGCGACGGTTGGAGCTCGCGCTGCGCCTTCAATGAACTGACCACGGCTTATGCGGCGCTGGCAAGCAATGGCGTTACCGAATTGCCGACGTTGCAGATCCAGTATGCCGACTATTCCCGATGGCAGCGCGACCTGCTGGCAGCGGGTGAAGATCAACGCCAGCTTGGCTACTGGCGCAGCGCCTTGCGCGACGCACCTGAGCCGCTGGCGCTGCCGCTGGACCGCCCACGCGCCGCCGAGCGCGATTATCGCGGCGGCCGCGTCGTGCTGCGGCTATCCCTGGCGACTTCCGATGCAGTACGTGAGATCGCCCGCCGTACACGCTCTTCGCCGTTTACGGTGTTACTGGCTGCCTTCGACGCCTGGCTGTATCGCCTGACCGGCGCTACCGACATCGTCGTCGCCGTACCCGTCGCCCATCGCCAGCGTGCGGAAACTGCGCCGCTGCTCGGCTTGTTCCTGAATACCTTGGTCCTGCGCGCAAGCGTGGCGCCGACCCAGTCGTTCGCCGCACTGCTGGAGGCTGTCCGTACGACGGCGTTGGACGCCTTCGACTATCAGGACCTGCCGTTCGACCAAGTGCTTGACGCCGTCAAGCCGCCGGTACGGCGTGGCGATGAATGGCTAAGGGTCAAGTTCGCGCAACAGTTCGATCTGGAACTGACGGCCGCACTGCCGGGCGCCAGCGTCCAGATGTCGCCAGGCTCCGATCTGGCCGCGCGTTTCGATTTCGCCTTGGATTTCACGGACGATCCGCGTGGCATCGAGCTGGTTGCCGCCTATGCGCTGGATGGCATAGATAGCGCCACGGCGGAAGCCTGGCTGCATAGCTTTGGCGCCCTGGTTGCGGATGCAGCGAATGCGCCGACGCGTAGCATCGCCGAGCTGGATTGCGCGGATAGCGTCGAATACGGCGCCGCGCAACAGGGGCGTCGATTGCCGCAGGAGTTTGCTAGTGTGCTGGCGTTGTTTGCCCGGCATGCAAGCGGCACGCCGCACCGGATCGCCCTGGCCGACGCTGACACGCAACTCACGTTCGCGGAGCTGGATGATGCTTCCGACCGTATCGCCATAGCGTTGCAGCAGCAGGGCGCAGGCGCAGAGTTGCCGATCGCGGTCTGCATCGAGCGCTCGGTGCATTTCGTGGTGGCGTTGCTAGGCGTGCTGAAGTCAGGCGCCTACGCGGTGCTGCTCGATCCGGCTTTGCCGCTTGAACGGCTAGCGACAGCGGTAGATGCTTGCCATGCGCAAGCGGTGCTGGTCGTTAATCACAGCGAAATGCAGCGTTATATGGGCGTTGGCAAAGTGTTCGGCCTCGATGTGCTGATGCAAACTCCTGTGCTTGCCAATGGCGCCGCGCGCAGAGTGCAGCCGCTGCCTGAGCAGGCTGCCTACCTGATCTACACCTCCGGTTCGAGCGGCGCACCGAAGGGCGTTGTGATCTCGCATCGCGCGCTGGCGGACTACGTGCAAGGAATGCTGGACGAACTGGCGTTCAGCCCCGATGCATCGATGGCGATGGTATCGACCGTAGCGGCCGACCTCGGCCATACGACCCTGTTCGGCGCCTTGTGTTCGGGCCGTACGCTGCATTTGCTGCCTGCGCAATGTGCGTTTGATCCTGACCGTTTTGCACATGAGATGCGCAGCCGTAATGTCGGCGTGCTGAAAATCGTCCCTAGCCATCTGCATGCGTTGCTCGATGCGCAGCAGCCGGCGGATGTCTTGCCGGCGCATGCCCTGGTGACTGGCGGCGAAACCTTGCCGTGGGCGCTGGTGGAGCGGATCGCGGCGCTCAAGCCAGGTTGTCGCGTGATTAACCATTACGGTCCGACAGAAGCCACGGTAGGTGCGCTGACTTGCGATACCTCGGCGCTTGCGCAAACCGGATTGCGCGCAGCGGCGACTGCTGCGCACGGCGTGCCGCTCGGCCGCCCGTTGCCAAATGCGCATGTCTATGTGCTTGATGCACACGGCGCCAGCGTACCTCCTGGCGCTATCGGCGAACTGTACCTTGGCGGTCCGGGCGTCGCCCGTGGCTATCTCGGCCGCGCTGCCGACACCGCCGAGCGTTTTGTACCGCATCCTTCCGTTCCTGGCGAACGGCTGTATCGTACCGGCGACCGCGTGCGCTTGCGCGCCGACCGCCGCCTCGATTTTCTCGGTCGTCTCGACGACCAGGTAAAAATCCGTGGCTATCGGGTCGAGCCGGGTGAAGTCAGCACCGTGCTGCGCGCTCTCGATAGCGTCGCCCAGGCGGAAACGCTTGCGGTCGAACACGAAGGGCGCATGCGGCTTGCCGCGTTTGCAACGCCGCATGCCGGCGCCAAGCTGAGCGAGCCAGTGTTGCGTGAGGCATTGGCGACGCGTTTGCCCGACTATATGTTGCCCGCCGTGCTGCTGGTGCTTGAGGTATTGCCGGTAACCGCCAATGGCAAGGTCGACCGCCAGGCGCTGCGTGCACTGTCCGCTGCCCCGACGCCTTGCTCGACGGCCAGCGAGGAGCCGCGCGGCACGATGGAGGAAACGCTGGCTGCGGTTTGGAAAGAGGTGCTGAAGACCGAGTCGGTCGGCCGGGAAGATAATTTTTTTGAGCTGGGCGGAGATTCAATTCTCGTGCTGCAGGTAATCGCCAGGTCACGCAAGCGTGGTGTGCGCTTCACGCCGAAACAGTTGTTCGACGGCCCGACGATTGCCCGTCTGGGGCAGGTGGCGACTGTGATCGAGATTGCTGTTGCTGCTCCCGAACAGGCAAAATCGGAGGCGCCGCAACGCGAGCAGGCCTTGATGCTGACGCCAGCGCAATTGCGGTTTTTTGCCCTCGATATCCCACGGCGCGGTCATTGGAACCAGGCGATCCAGCTGGACATGCAGGAAACCCTTGACCTGGATGCATTCGCGCGCGCATTCGAGGTTTTGCTCACACATCACGACATCTTCAAGCAACGTTTTGTACAGGACGGCGCGCAGGGACCGTGGCAGATAAGACTCGCACCGCAAGCCTTCGATGCCTTGCCGTTCGCCGCCGCTGCCGCACACGACGAGGCCGATGCGCTCGCGCAGTTCGATGTGCTGCAGCGTTCGCTGGACCTGACTCAGGGGCCGCTGGCCTGTGCTTTTGCCGCCGCCTTGCCCGACGGCCGGACGCTGCTGTATTTCGCGATTCATCACGTCATCGTCGACGGCGTATCCTGGCGCGTACTGCTAGAAGATCTGGACGGCGCCTATCGGGCCGCCCGGGAGCGCCGCAGCGTGCGTTTTTCGTCCACCGGCAGCAGCGCCCAGGAATGGGCCGCACGGCTGGCTCGCGCCGGCAGCGATGCCGCGTCGCCGTTCGTGGCTGAAGCGCCATATTGGACATCGCTTGCGACACCGCAGCATGACCTGGCGTTTGATTATCCGCAGGCCGCAGCGACCAATGCCGATGCGACAACAGTCGTGCAGACCCTGGATGTCGAACTGACGCGCGCCGCATTGACGGAGGCAAACGCGGCCTACCGTACGCAAATGATCGAGCTATTGATCGCAGCGCTGGCGCAAGCATTGGGCGCGCATACAGGGCAGACTTCGTGCCGCGTCGAACTTGAAGGTCATGGTCGCGAAGCGTTGTTCGACGAACTGGATGTCAGCCGTACTATCGGCTGGCTGACCAGCCATTATCCGGTGGCGCTGGCGATAGAAAACACGCATGTCGCCACCCTCTGCGGGATAAAAGACACGCTGCGCGCAGTGCCGCATAAGGGGCTAGGTTTCGGCGTGCTCAGCCATTATGGCGACGCCGCGACGCGCGCCGCGCTGGCGGCGGTGCCGCGTCCACGCGTAACTTTCAATTATCTCGGCCAGTTTGAAGCACCGCGCGATGCCGCGCTCATCCCGCGCTTTGGCGGCGCCGGTTGTGAACGCGACCCTGCCGGGCCGCTGGGCAACGCGCTGGCGATCCACGCCTATATCGATGCCGACGGTCCACGCATGCTGAAGCTGCACTGGGTATACGGCGCGACGCAGTTCGAGCGTGCGACGATTGAAGCGCTGGCCAAACGTTTTGAAACGGCATTGGCCGAGTTGACCAGCGCTTGCGCCGCACGCCTGGCGCAACGCGGCGGCGGCGCTACGCCTGTCGACTATCCGCTGGCGCGCAGCGGCGGCCTGACCCAAGCTGCGCTGGAACGCTTGCCGCTAGACTTGCGCACGATCGATGACATGTATCCCTTGTCGCCGATGCAACAGGGCATCCTGTTCCATTCGCTGTTCGCTCCTGAACAAGCTACATATGTGAACCAGTTGGTGGCGACGCTGCTGGCGCCGGATGTGGCGCGGTTGAGCGCCGCCTTCGAAGCGGCAGTGCCGCGCCACGACATTTTGCGCACCGGCTTCACGCCTGACGAAGCGGTGCCCATGCAGCTGGTTCATCGCCAGGCAAAATTGCCGGTCGAATTACAGGATTGGCGTGAACGCGGCGAGGGCGCGCAAAGCGCGTTCGAAGCCTGGCTCTTGGAAGATCGGGCACGCAGTTTCGACCTGACTGCGCCGCCCTTGATGCGCGTCGCCTTGATACGTATGAGCGAAGAGGAGTGGCGCCTGGTCTGGACGCGCCACCATTTGCTGCTGGACGGCTGGAGCACCGCGCGCTTCTTTGCCGATGTATTGCGCGACTATATGGCGCCGCCACGGCCGCAACTATTTGCCGCGGCTGCAAAGACGCGCTATCGGGACTTCATTTCCTGGCTGGCTGCGCGCGATATCGAGACCGAACGTGCATTCTGGCTGCAACGCCTGGCACGGCTGGACCAGCCGACCCGCATTGCCGAACGGGAGGTGGAGGCCGGACGCTCGGCAGAGCAGCGTACCTGGCGCGCGACAATTACTGCCGATACGACGATGCGCATGGGCGATACCGCGCGGCGTCTGAAGGTAACGCTCAATACGCTGGTGCAGGGCGCGTGGGCGCTGGCTTTGCAACGCATGACCATGCAAACGACGGTGGCGTTCGGCGCGACGGTTGCCGGCCGGCCTGATGTCTTGGCCGACGTCGATACCGTGCTTGGCCTGTTCATCAACACCTTGCCCGTCATTGCAACGCCTGCGCCGCAGCTGTCAGCGGCCAAATGGCTGCATCAACTGCAAGGCGACAATGCCGCAGCGGCAGAGCATGCCCACACGCCGTTATATGAAATCCAGCAGTGGGCAGGCCAAGGCGGGGCTTTGTTCGACTCGCTGGTGGTGTTCGAGAACTATCCGGTCGACGAAGCATGGCAGGGACGCGATCCGCGCGCGCTGCAGATGCGCGACCTGCGCAATATCGAAGCAACTGATTTCGCCTTGACGCTGGTGATTGAAGCCGGATCGACGCTGACCATAGATTACGGCTACGATGCTGCGCGCATCGGACAGGCGCGCGTTGTCGCGCTGCATGCGGCATTCGCGGTTGCCATCGATACCTTCATTGCCGACCCGGAGGCGCCGCTGGGGTCCATCGCGGTGGCGGCCACCGACTATCTCGCCGTCGTGAAGCAGCACAATGCGACGATGAAAAACTGGCCGGAAGGACAGCAAATTGCACTGCACCGCCAATTCGAAAGCATTGCGCGTGAATCGCCGCAAGCCGTGGCGTTGGAATTCGCCGACGCACAAGGGCGTCTGCAACAGATGAGCTACGCCCAACTCGACCGGCGCGCCGCGCGCGTCGCCGCCGCGCTGCTGAACGCAGGGATACAGCCGGACACGGCTGTGGCATTGTGCGTCGAGCGTTCGTTCGACATGGTGGTGGCGCTGCTTGGTATCCTGAAAACCGGCGCAGCCTATCTGCCTGTCGATCCGGATTATCCGGCCGAGCGCATCGCTTATCTGCTCAACGATGCGCGGCCCGCCGTCGTGATCACGCAAGCCCACCTGCGCGAGCGTGTGACGGCTGCGCTTACCCATAGCGATGCGGGCATCCTGACTGTCGATGATTTGCTGCAAGGTGCGGACGCACTGGCACAGACCATCGATGTCGCCGCCGATCAGCTGGCCTACCTGATTTACACATCCGGTTCAACCGGCAAGCCGAAAGGCGCTGGCAATACGCACGGCGCGCTGGCAAACCGGATTGCCTGGATGCAGTCGGCATACCAGCTGAGCACCGATGACGTCGTACTGCACAAGACGCCGTTCGGTTTTGACGTTTCGGTCTGGGAGTTCGTCTGGCCACTTGCGGTCGGCGCCAAGCTGGCGATTGCCGCCCCGGGCGATCACCGCGATCCGGCACGGCTGGTAGCGACAATTGCAGCGCAACGGGTGACGACCTTGCATTTCGTGCCGTCGATGCTGGCCGCCTTCCTGGCCTATATCGATGACTTCAAGGTGGCTGCAAGCTGCGCCAGCATAACGAGAATCATCGCTAGCGGCGAGGCGCTGGCGCCGGAACTGGTGGCGCGCGCAACCCAGTTGTTGCCGCATGCGCGGCTCCACAATCTGTATGGCCCGACGGAAGCCGCCATCGATGTCTCGTACTGGCCTTGCCAGGCGGAGGATGGCAAGGCCGCTGCCGTGCCTATCGGTCATGCCATCGCCAACATCCAGCTGCACATACTCGATATCGCTTTGCAAGCCGTTCCTGAAGGCGGGCTGGGCGAGCTATACCTGGGCGGCGCAGGCCTGGCGCGCGGCTATCTTGGCCGTCCGGCGTTGACCGCAGAGCGCTTTGTGCCCGATCCGTTTGCACCAGGCAAGCGCCTGTACCGCACCTGCGACCTGGCGCGTCGCCGCAGCGATGGCGCGCTCGACTATCTTGGCCGCATCGATACGCAGGTAAAGCTGCGCGGCCAACGCATCGAACCGGGTGAAATCGAAACCTTGCTGCGCAGTGCGCAAGAGGTACATGACGCCGTGGTTATCGTACGCGACGAGCAATTGATAGCCTACGTCGCTCGCGCCACCGACAGCGCGCTCGACCGGGACCTCCTGTTCGCCCTGTTGCGTGCGCAGCTGCCGGCCTACATGGTGCCGGCCCAGCTGATCGAGTTGGACCGTTTGCCGGTGACGCCTAACGGTAAATGTGACCGTAACGCCTTGCCAGCGCCGGCACGCCAGGAAAGAAACGTGGCTGCTTTGCATACCGATACGGAGCGTACCTTGGCTGCGATCTGGCAACGGGTGTTGCGGCTGGAGGCGATTGACCGCGACGACGATTTTTTCATGCTTGGCGGCCATTCGCTGCTGGCGACCCAGGCCAACGCCCAAGCCAACCTGCACTGGGCGCTGTTGCTGCCGTTGCGCGCTCTGTTTGAAGAACGCACGCTGGTGCGCTGCGCGGCGTTGATCGATGCCGCGTTGGCGGAACGCAGCACCAGCACCGGCCCGGATGCCGCCAACGCGATCGACGCGCTGCTGGGCGAGCTGGAAATGGAATAAAGACATAGAGGTTATTGATGACGACTGTAAAACCAGACATGCTTTCCCTGGCCGCGCGTTTCGCGCAACTGCCGGACGCCCGGCGTACATTGTTTTTGCAGAAACTGGAGGCGGCAGGGATCGATTTTCGCTTGTTGCCGATTCCGCCACGCGCCGAACGCGCCGCCAGCGTGCCGGCCTCGTTTGCACAAACGCGCCTGTGGCTACACGCCCGCATGATCGATGAACCGGCGGCGTACCACATCACCGAACGGCTACAGCTTGACGGCGCCCTGGATGGGAATGCCTTGCGCCTCTCTTGCGACGCCTTGATTGCGCGCCATGAGGCCTTGCGCACCACTTTCGCCGAAAGTGCCGATGGCGTGCAGCAGACGGTGCATGCGCCAGAACGCTGCCCGTGGCATGGCGTGGATTTGTGCGATTTGCCGCTTTCCGCCCGCCATGGACGCGCAGAAGACATCGCCCGCCAGGATGAAGCGCGACCGTTCGACTTGACCCAGGGGCCGCTGATGCGCGCTTGCCTGATACGGCTGGACGCCAGCACGCATTGGCTGGCGCTGACGATCCATCACATTGTCTCGGACGGCTGGTCGATTGACGTCATGCTGGCCGAACTGAGTTCTTTCTATCGCTCATATGCGATGAAGGAAGCGGTTTCACTGGTGCCGCTGCCGATCCAGTATGCCGACTTTGCTCTATGGCAGCGTCGCTGGCTGGATGCCGGCGAACGCGAACGTCAACTGACGTTTTGGCGCACGCAACTCGACGCCAGCCGCGATGTACAGATGCTGCCGGGCGCCGCGCCGCGTCCGGCGCAACGCAGCGCACGCGGTGCGCGTCTCCAGTTTCGTATCGAGGCGCCGCTTGCGGCGCGTGTGCGCGCCGTGGCCAACGCCCGCCGGGCGACGCCGTTCGCAGTGTTGTTGGCGACTTTGAACGCGTTGCTGGCCCGGGCCTCCGGAGAATCGCATATCCAGATCGGCGTACCGTCGGCCAACCGCGAGCGTAGCGAGACTGCCGGTTTGATCGGCTTTTTCGTCAACACGCTGACGCTCGCTGTATCTAGCGGTCTCACGCAGCCTTTTGCGACGCTGGTCGAGCATACCCAGCAAAGTCTGATGGATGCGCAGTCGCATCAGGATGTGCCGTTCGAGCAGGTGGTCGAAGCGTTGGGCGTGGTGCGCAGCGCCAGCCATAATCCCTTATTTCAGGTAATGGCCGCCTACGGCGCGCGTCGCCATCTGCCGTCGCTGGCCGATGTCGCCATGCACGTGCTGCCATCGGGTACGCCGTTTGCGAAATTCGATTTGACGCTCGGCTTCGAAGAGAACGATGACGGCGGGATCGACGCCGGTTTGACTTACGCCCTCGATATGTTCGATGCCGATGCGATTGAACGGCTTGCCGAGCGCTTCCTGACTTTGCTGAAAAGCGCCACCGCCACGCCGGAAACGGCTGTTTGCGATCTGCAATGGCTGCCGGCTAGCGAACTCTCCCGGCTGAACGCGTGGAATCAACATCAAGCCGTGACGCCGGTTGGCTTCAAGGCGGTGCACGAACATATCGCCGAACATGCGAGAAACAGGCCAGATGCACGCGGGGTGGCCGACATGCAGCGTTCCCTTAACCGCGGCGAAGTTGATGCGCGCGCCACGCGGCTGGCGCAACACCTGGTCGCTGCGGGCGTCACTGCCGAGATGCGGGTCGGCGTAGCGCTCAGCCGCTCGGTGGACTTGCTGGTCGGCCTGATCGCGGTGTTGAAATCGGGCGGCGCCTTTGTGCCGCTCGATCCGGCGCATCCGCGCGAACGCCTGGCGCAAATGCTGGACGATGCTCGCATCACCCATGTCATCACTGAAAGCCAAAGTCTGGCCATGCTGCCGGTCTCCGACGCCATACGTTTGTGGCTGATCAATGACGATAATGACGATAATGACGATAATGACGATAATGGCGAGGATGATATCCACGATGCGGAAACTGCATCGATAGCGTTGCCGGTGGTCGCGCCAATGCAGGCAGCCTATGTCATCTATACCTCCGGCTCGACCGGCAAGCCGAAGGGCGTGGTGGTCGATCACGGTTCCTTTGCCGAGCATTGCGCCGCCATTGCGCAACGCTATGGCGCCGGCGAGAAAGATGTTTTCCTACTGTTCCAGTCGGTCAATTTCGATGGCGCGCATGAAGGCTGGTTCTCGCAGTACATGTCCGGCGCCGCCGTGGCCGTGACGGCCGACACGCTCTGGCCGCCGGCGCTGACCTGCAAGATGATGCAGCGCGAAGGCGTCACGATGACCTACGTGCCGCCCGGCTGCGCAACACAGCTGGCCGAATGGGCGCTCACGCATGGCGCGCCGCCGACCTTGCGTTCGTTGACAGTGGGCGGCGAAGCCACATCGCGCGAGGCGTTCGCGCTGATGCGCCGCGCCTTTCCGAAGGCGCGCATCGTCAACGGCTACGGGCCGACCGAAACCGTCATCACGCCGATGTTGTGGATGTTCTACCCGGATGACGATAGCGCCAAACTGGCCGATAGTGCCTACCTGCCGATCGGCACGCTGGTGGGCGCACGTACCGCCCACGTGCTGGATGCGCGTCTGAACCCGTTGCCGGTCGGCGTGATCGGCGAACTCTACCTGGGCGGCGAGGGCGTGGGCGTGGCGCGCGGTTACCTGGAGCGGCCGGCGCTGACCGCCGAACGTTTTGTGCCCGATCCGTTCGGCGCCGCAGGTGCGCGACTTTACCGCACCGGCGATCTGGTCAAGCGCCGCGCCGATGGTGTATTCGATTTCATAGGCCGCGCCGATCACCAGGTCAAGCTGCGCGGCTTGCGGATTGAACTGGGCGAGATTGAAGCGCAACTCGCCGCACATCAGGATGTGCGCGAAGCGGTGGCCGTCGTCCACGGCAAAGGCGCGCAGGCGGCGCTGGTCGCTTATGTCGAACTGAACGCGGAGGCCCGGGCGCGCCGGTTGCAGGCGGATGCCGCCGAACTGGACGCACACTTGCGCCATACGCTGCCTGACTACATGGTGCCGGCCCATATCGTCGTGCTCGATGCGTTGCCGCGCAATACCAATAGCAAAGTCGACCGCGCTGCCTTGCCTGAGCCAAAAAGAGTGGAGCGGGTGTACGAATCGCCGACGGCAGGCATCGAGGCGGCGCTGGCGCAGATCTGGCGCGAGGTGCTGTCAGTCGAACGGGTCGGCCGTGCCGATCATTTTTTCGAACTCGGCGGGCATTCGCTGGCCGCGGTGCGCGTGGCGACACGGGTCGCCGAACGGCTTGCCCACGACGTGCCGGTGCGGGCGCTGTTTGAAGCGCCTGTTCTCGCGCAGTATGCGCTGCGGGTGATGGCGGCGGCACGCACCGAGCCTCAACCGGGTGCCGACAACCATGACGTTGGCGCTACGCTGGTAGCCGATGCGGATGGCGTCTTGCCTTTGTCTGCGGCCCAGCTTGGCCTGTGGTTCCTGTGGCGCACGCAACCGGAAAACGCCGCCTACAATATTCCTGTGGCGCTGCGTCTGCGTGGCGCGCTCAACATCGAAGCGCTGCGCGAAGCCTTTTCCCTGGCTGCCGCGCGCCATCCGGCCCTGCGTACGCGACTGCTCGAGCGCAACGGCAGCTTGCCAGGCCAGCGTATCGAAGCGCTGTGGCAGGTGGCATTGCCGCTGGTCGACCTGAGCGGCGAAGCTGCCGCGGTGGCTGCAGTTGCTCTGACCGACGAAGATGCGCTGGCGCCGTTTGACCTGCTTGGCGCCAAGCCATTGTGGCGGGTGCGGCTGCTGCGTCTGGCCAAGGACGACCATGTCTTGTCGCTGGTAGTTCACCACATTGTGTCGGATGGCGATTCGATCGATCTGTGGCTTGACGATGTGCGCACCACGTATGTTGCACTGGCATCGGGCTCCGCTCCGGCTCGGGTGTTGCCGGCAACGCTACCGAGCACACCTGTTTTACCGATTGCAGCGCCGCGCTCTCGCCTGGCGTTCTGGCGCGACGCGCTCAAGGATGTTCCTGCCACCGTGTTGCCGGCACCGCCGGCAGGGCGGGCTACAGAACCGTCCTGGGCGGCAGGCCGGATTCCCTTTGCGTTGGATGAGGCCTTGGTGCGCCAGGTGCGGACGATGGCGAGGGATACCCATGCGACCTTGCCGATGGTGTTGCATGCCGTCTTGAATCTCGCCTTGTATCGGGCCACCGGCGTTACGGACCAACCGATCGGCGTGCTGGCATCGACGCGCGAGCTGACCGGCGACGCCGCACGTCTTGCCTTCGGATTGTTCATCAATGCAGTTGTGGTGCGGACGCGTCTGGTGGTTGGCGATTCACCGGCAACGGTGCTGGCGGCGGTGCGTGATGCTGCATTAGCCGCATACGCCCATGCGGACACACCGTTCGCCGAGGTCGTGGCCGCACTGCGCATGCCACGTACAGAGATCGGCAATCCCTTGTTCAAGGTGATGTTCAACTATATGCGGTCGGCCGGAGCCGCTGCGCATGACTGGGCCGGCCTTGCACTGAGCGATTTCAATGACGTCAGGCACCGTGTTGTATTTGAACTGGAACTGGATATTGTCGAGCGTCCGGACGGGCGGGTGACGGGCGCTTTTTCCTACGCGAAGGAATTGGTGGATGCGGCATTTGTCGAGGCGCTTTCGAGGGATTACCTGATGGTGCTACAGCAGTTTGCCGATGCGCCTGACGCGGCCATTGCATGCGTCCAGCCGCGCTTCGCCGCAGAACTGCCGTCTGCCGCAGAAATAAAAATTGAAACCTACGGCCTGCAAACAGAAACGGCAAACCTGGCGCAGGCGCTGAAGCGCATCTGGGCCGATATGTCCTGCTGCAGCTCGCCTTCGCTGCAAGATAACCTGTTCGAGGCCGGCGCCAGCTCTTTCGATATCGTGCGCTTTGTCGATGCAGCGCAAGCGGCCGGTCACGTATTAACGATTGCAGAGGTATTTGCGACACCGTATTTCAGTGCGATGGCGGAGCGCCTGGCGCTGCGCTCGTCCGCCGCGATGATGGCGGACGACGTTAATTGATTCCTGGCTGAGCCGACATGCGACCTTCCCGGGGTTCCATTGCCAAGCATTTTTTATTTGACCGGCGCGTTTGACGTGCCGGCTAAAACTGATAAGGACCTTAGACATGCAACGAGATAGCATATTTGACATGGTTGGCGTCGGCTTCGGACCGTCCAATCTAGCGCTTGCGGTACGCCTTGCCGAAGAAACCGGGGCCTCCAACCTGGCGCATTGTTTTATTGAGCGGCAGCCTGAATTCGGCTGGCATCGCGGCATGCTGCTCGACGATTGCCGCATGCAGATTTCCTTTCTCAAGGATCTGGTCACCTTGCGCGATCCGAAGAGCCGTTTCACGTTCATCAACTATCTGTTCGAGCGCGGCCGCTTGCCGGATTTCGTCAACCTGAAGAGTTTTTACCCGACCCGCGTCGAATTCCATGATTACCTGAACTGGGTCGCCCAAGCCTTCGACGACCGGGTGCACTATGGCGTAACCGTGGTCGGGATCGAACCGGTGCCGGCAGCCGGCGGCAGCGGCCAGATCGATACCGTGCGCGTCTTTTCGCGCGATGAGGCGGGGCGCGAATGGCAGCGCGTGACGCGCGCGCTGTCGGTGGGCATCGGCGGCACCGCACGGGTGCCGGAAGCGTTCGCGGCGCTGGGTCCGCATAATGTGATCCATACGGCCAACTACCTGAACTCGATCGATCGCGTGGTCGGCGCTCCACAAAGCGGTCCTCGCAAGCGGATTGCAGTAATCGGAGCGGGGCAAAGCGCGGCGGAAGTGTTTCTCGACCTGACGCGGCGTTTCCCTGGCGTTGACGTCAGCCTGGTGACGCGCTCCAGCGCGCTCAAGCCGGCCGACGACAGTCCGTTTGTGAATGAAATTTTCAGTCCGGCCTTTACCGATGTCATCTTCGCCCAGAACAAAGACATGCGGCGTTCGCTGATAGACCGCTTCCGCGACACCAATTATGCCGTGGTGGACCGGGCGCTGATCGAACAGATCTATGAAATGCTGTATTTGCAAAACGTTGCCGGCGCACCGCGTCATCGCTTGCTGGCCAATACCGCGATCGAAACCGCTGTGCGCAGCAGCAACGGCCAGATCGAACTGACCTTGCGTGACCGTTTGGACGGCCATGCCCGCGCCGAGCGTTTCGACGCGCTGGTTCTGGCGACCGGCTACGGCCGCGCTACGCATCTTGGACTGCTGGACGGGCTGGCGCCATATCTGGGTGATGCGCTGACGCAAGGCAATGTGGGCCGCGATTACCAGCTTTCCACGCCGGCGCACTTCAAGCCGCGCATATACCTGCAAGGCTGCTGCGAGGATAGCCACGGTCTGTCCGATACGCTGCTGTCGGTGCTGGCCTTGCGCTCGGATGAAATCACCGCATCGCTGATGCAAGGTGTAGAGCAAGACCGTCAAGACCGGGCAATCAGTCCGGCAACGGCGAAAAATAATAATGGGGTGGGCGGCGGCCGCATGGCTTCCGCTCTTTAACGAGGAACGCGGTTGGGGCTAAAGACCCTGTATACCGCACTGCAATTGGAGTTATAAGAAGATGGAATGGATAACAGGTACGCGTCGGCGTGCAATGGTGGTGGCGATCAGCGTGATATTTGATGCTGGTATCGTCGGCTATGCGCACGCTCAACAAGCGGGACAGCCGGCAGGCGACGTGCAGAAAAGCGGCAAGGTACAGTCAGACGCCAAGCAAGACAGTACGCTACCCGAAATCAGCGTCAGCGCGGGGGGTGACGACAATACCACGGTCGGCCTGGTGGCCAAGCGCAGCGCCACCGGCACCAAGACCGATACGCCGCTCAACGAGATCCCGCAGACGATTAACGTCGTGACGGCGGCGCAGATCGAACAAACCGGCGCCGCCAGCGTCAATGACGCCTTGCGTTATGTGCCGGGCTTCTCGACTTATGGCTCGGAAGTGCGTTCCGACTGGTATTCGGTATTGCGCGGCTTCACGCCTACCGTGTACACCGACGGCCTGGCGGTACCGACCACCATCAACCTCGCCAGTTGGCGGGTTGATCCCTTCATGATCGACAGCATCACCGTGCTGCGCGGCCCTAGTTCGGTGCTGTATGGCCAGGGCGATCCGGGCGCCATCGTCGACGTCCAGAGCAAACTCGCCAATGGCGAGCGGATCCGTGAAATGGATGTGCAGCTAGGTAACTACGCCCGCAAGCAGGTTTCCTTCGATATCGGCGACAAGATCGATCCTGCAGGCACCTTGTCGTATCGCCTGCTGGGCGTAGGGCGTGACGGCAACTCCCTGACCGGCCCGAACGGCGAGCGCCGGATTGCCTTTTCGCCCTCGGTCAGATGGCGGCCGGACGCCAATACCTCGCTGACCGTTGCGCTGACCTACCTGCAAGACCATGGCGATGCCTCCAACAATTTCCTGCCGGCGCAAGGCACCGTCCTGCCTAACCCGAATGGGACCATCTCCGAAAACCTGTACACCGGCGATCCGAATTTCTCGCACTACCGCAAAAAGCAGTGGTCGGCCGGCTACCAGTTCGAGCACAAATTCGATCCGGTCTGGACCTTCCGCCAGAATCTTCGCCTGATGCACTTGTCGCTTGATCAGGGCCAGGTATTCGGCGGCGGGCTGGATGATACCGATCCGACCCAGCAATCGTTGCTGCGCTATGTTGGCGACTACCAGTTCAACTACAGCCGCTTCGACCTCGACAACCAGGCACAGGCCAAGTTCAAGCAAGGCCCGTTCGACCACACAGTGCTGCTAGGCCTGGAATACAATCGCCAGCGCACCAGCGACACCGAACTGATGGCGCAGGCGCCAAGTCTGAACATGTATAACCCGGTCTATGCTCCGATCACGAATGCGATCTTTTCCGGTCCTACAGCTTACGGGCCTACCGACACCAAGACCACGCTCAGCATGTTTGGCGCCTATGCCCAGGACCAGATCAAGTGGCGGCGCTGGACCCTGACTGTCGGCGGCCGGCAAGACTGGAGCGACACCAAGCAGGACGACCTGGTTGGCGCCACCCACTTGCAACAGAACAACCACGCATTCTCCGGCCGGGTCGGCCTGGTGTACCTGGGCGACTACGGTCTGTCGCCGTATGTCAGCTACTCGACCTCGTTCAACCCCGTCATCGGCGTCAAGCTGGCAAGTGGCGGACTGGCCGCTCCGACCAAGGGCCGGCAGATCGAAGCCGGCGTCCGCTGGCAGCCGGAAAACAAGAATGTGACGATTAACGGCGCGCTGTACCAGATCTTGCAGAACAATGTGCTGACGCCTGATCCGACCGATCCGACCGGAACCTTCTCGGTGCAGACCGGCGAAGTGCGTTCGCGTGGTTTTGAGTTGAGCGCGGTCGGCAATATCTCGCGTGAATTCTCGATCATTTCCGCCTATGTGTACCAGGATGTGAAGAACACCAAGGCCAATGATTCGTCGCTGGGTAAATGGCCGGTCGATATTCCACGGCCGCGCCAGATGGCGTCGTTGTGGGGCGACTGGACCTGGCATACCGGCGCCTTGGCGGGCTTCGGCCTGGGTGCGGGCATCCGTTACCAGAGCAGTGCCGCAGGAGCGTCCGACAACTCCCTGCTGGTGCCGAGCAATACGGTGTACGACGCCGGTGCGCATTACGACATGAGCAACTGGCGCTTCTCCCTGAACGCCACCAATCTGTTCGACCGCCGCTTCGTCAGCGGCTGCCAGTCGGTGAATACCTGCTTCTACGGTAATCAGCGCACGGTGGCTGCTACCGCGAAGTACATCTGGTAAATACTTGAGCGAGGCGACGCGGAGAATCCGAACCGCGTTGCCTCATTGATGAAGGTAATCATGCAAAAGAAAAAACTCGTCTATATCTGGTCTCTCAGAAACGCCGCCGCCGACAAGGCAGGACAGGAAGTCGCCTACAAGGACGGCACGCGCTACATGAAGTCGGTGCTGGAGTCGCTAGTTGAAGCGCTCAACGAGATGGAACTGGGGCAGATGTATTCGCTCGAAAAAGTCATTTATGACGACGACGCCGAGCTGGCCATCGACCGCGAAAAACTGAAGGAGTACGGCTTTTCCTACGCACCGGGCAAGCGCTGGTTCTATCCGCCTGCGCTGAGCGTGCAAGGGCGGCCTGTGAATGATTTGCTGCTGGCGATTCCATCGGCCTACCGGCGGCATGCGATGAATGCGCCGCAACGGGCGGCAGGGAAGAGCGCGTTTGAAAAGCACCTGCTGGATACCCTGCTGGAACTGGAAGCGGACATCGTGGTGCTGGACGGCCTGCTGATCATCCTGGATGAACTGGTGCGGCCAGACAGTCTGTTCCATCGCAAGATCGTCAACATCCATCCAGGCGTCACGCGCCTCGAATCACCTTATGAACGGCGCGGCGCCTATGCGACGCTGGATGCGCTGCATGGTGCGCGTGGCAAGAAGATCGTCAACTGGCAAACCATGGAAAGCGTGCCGGTGAAGCCGCTTTACATGACGGGCGCGTCTTTCCATTATGTGGATAACGGCATCGATTCGGGCGAAGTGATCCATGACGTCTTGAAAACAGAAATCGACAAGGAAGACACGATTCTCGAATTGCGCTGGAATAATTTCAACCGCAGCTTGTTCCTTGCATTGCATGAGGGGCTGGCCAAGATCTATCAAGGCCACCTCTAAAAATTCCGTCATTCCCGCGTTCGCGGGGATGACGGAGCTGGGGTTATTCGAGGTGCCCTTAAATGATAACGGCCATGCAGGAGAAATCGCATGGCCGTTATTCGTTACCGCAAGATGACGCTTAGCTCTTCTTCAACTGATCCCTGATCGGCAGGTTGCGGATGCGCTTGCCGGTCGCCGCGAAAATGGCGTTGCACAAGGCCGGTGCGATAGGCGGCGTGCCCGGTTCGCCGACGCCGCCCAGCGGCATGTCGTACTTGTGCGGCACCATGTGCACCCGCAGGTCGCGCGGTGCGCTGAAGGCGCGCAGCACTTCGTACTCATGGAAATTGCCTTGCTCGGCGCTGCCGTTCTTGAAGGTGATTTCCCCCGTCATCGCCAGGCTCAGACCCATGATGCAGGCGCCTTCGACTTGCGAGCGGATACGGTCCGGCGTGATCTGCGGGCCGCAATCGATTGCCATATCGACCCGAGGAATGCTGATCTCGCCATCATCGCCAACCACCACTTCGATCACCGCCGCCACATACGACATGAAGCTATAGGCAACCGCCAACCCAAGGCCATGGCCCTTGGGCAGCTTGCGCCCCCAGCCGGCTTCCTTGGTCGCCAGCTCGACCACTTGCCGCATGCGGCCGGTATCGAGCGGGTACAACACCGGCGATTCGCCATAGTTGGTGGTGTCCGACATGTCTTGCGGATTGATCTGGCGCGCCGGACCGATCAGCTCCAGCAGGAATTCCCGATGATCCCGCTTGGCTTCCGCCGCCAGCTCCGCGACAAACGACTGCACCGCGAACGCATGCGGGATGTTGTAGACCGAACGGAACCAGCCGATCCGCGTGTGGGCCTCGACTTCGGGCGCTTCGATGCGGATATTCGGGATCACGAACGGGATATTGATCGCGCCCATGCCGAGTTCACCAGGCTGTTCACCCTTGGCGCCGGCGACGAAGGTGGAAGCAATGGTCGGCGCCGCGCTGCGGTGTAGCCAGGCCACAGGCTTGCCCTTGGCGTCCAGCGTGCTTTCCAGATGTTCCAGCGAAACAGTATGGAAATAGTCGTGGCGCAAGTCGTCTTCGCGAGTCCAGGTGACCTTGACCGGCACGCCATCCATCGCTTGCGACAGCAATGCAGCTTCCGCCACGAAGTCGGGCTTGGATTTGCGGCCAAAGCCGCCGCCCAGCAAGGTGACGTTGACTTTGACGTCATCGGTCTTCCAGCCCAGTTTGCCGGCAACGGTATCGCGCGTGGCTTGCGGGTCCTGTACGCAGGCCCAGACTTCGCATTTGCCGTTGGCGGTGCGGGCAGTGGCGGCCGGCGGTTCCATGGTGGCGTGCGCCAGATGCGGAATGTAGTATTCCGCTTCAATTTTTTTACCGGCTTGGGCCAGTGCGGCCATGGTGTCGCCGTTGTTGCGCACCACTTTGGCTGGCTTGCGCGCCGCTTCTTGCAGGGTGATCTTGAAGGCCGTGGAATCGTAGTCGCCGTGCGGGCCGTTATCCCAGGTAATCTTCAAGGCTTCACGGCCCTTGATCGCCGCCCAGGTATTGCGCGCAATGACGGCGATGCCGCCGAGCGGGTTGAACTTGGCCGGAGGAGGGCTGCCTTTGAGTTCGATCACACGTACCACGCCCGGGATTTTCAGGGCTTCTGCCGAATCGAAACTTGCCACCTTGCCGCCATATACCGGCGGTCGGGCTATGACTGCATACAGCATGCCGTCGAGACGGGTATCGATGCCGTAGCGGGTATTGCCAGTGACGATGTCGCGGAAATCGACGCTGTTGAAGACGTCTTTGCCGATATAGCGGAATTGCGCCGGATCTTTCAGTTGCACCTGGGCTGCAGGCGGCACCTGCAGCTTGGCGGCATCGACCGCCAGTTCGCCGAAGCCCAGCTTGCGGCCGCTCTTGGCATGCAGTACTTCATGATTTTTGGTGCTGATTTCCGCCGCCGGCACCTTCCAGCGCGCCGCCGCAGCGGACACCAGCATCAGGCGGGCGGTGGCGCCAACCTGGCGCATCGGCGTAAAGAAGTGGCGCATGCTGCGTGAGCCGTCGGTATTCTGGTTGCCGTAGCGGCTTTCATCGGCATTGGCTTGCACCACGCGCACCCGGCCCCAGTCGGCGTCGAGTTCATCCGCGACCACCAGCGGCAGGCTGGTACGAATACCTTGCCCCATTTCAGAGCGGTGGGCAATGATGGTGACAATGCCGTCGGCGCCGATGGTGACGAAAATCAGCGGATCGTTGACTGTGCCGCCCGGCATGCCGGCGCCGCCGTATTTTTTAGCCGGTGCGGCAGCGTCGGCCGCACTCACCAAGCCGTTCACGCCGACGGTCAAGGCCAGGCCGGTGAATGCGCCGACGCCTTTGAGCCAGGTGCGGCGGCTCATGGAGGCCACCGCTGGTGTGGCGGCGTCGCTGATAGCGCTATCTTTATCGAAATCGAAAGCGGCGCTCATTTGGCGACTCCTTTTTCTGCAACCTGCTTGATGGCTGCGCGGATGCGGGTGTAGGTGCCGCAACGGCAGATATTGCCGCTCATGGCGTCGTCGATTTCCTTGTCGGTCGGCTTGGCGGTGGTTTTCAGCAGGGCGGTGGCGGACATGATCTGGCCGGCCTGGCAGTAGCCGCATTGCGGCACGCCCAAAGCGATCCACGCTTCCTGTACGGCATGGCCGACCTTGTCTTCGGCCATTGCCTCGATAGTGGTGACTTTCTTGCCGGCGGCAGCGCTGATCGGCGTGATGCAGGAACGGATCGGGTCGCCGTCCAGATGTACGGTGCAGGCGCCGCACAGCGCCATGCCACAGCCGAATTTGGTGCCGGTCAGGCCGACGTCGTCACGCAGGGCCCACAGCAGCGGGGTGTCTTCCGGTAAATCGATATTGTGCTGCTTGCCGTTGATGTTCAGGCTAGTCATGGTGGTTTTTACCTTTCCAACTTGGGGTTGATAACCTATTGATGAACTTTATTCGTTATAGTGTAGCTTAATTGATAATATTATTTCGAGGCCACGCGAATTTTCCTCGGTTCAGCTCACCACAGCGGCATTGTAGACCCAAGTCAAATTTTTGAATGGAGAGCAACTGTTTCGAGGATAATTGGCGCATTGCAATTTTTAGTGATGGAGTTCCGATGTCCGCAGTTTTTAACAAAACAGGTCGTATTGCCGACAATGTTTCCCTGCCCGAACTGACGGTGCGGGGTATCATTCTCGGCGCTTTGATCACCGTCGTCTTTACTGCCTCAAATGTCTACCTGGGCTTGAAAGTCGGCCTGACTTTTTCTTCCGCGATTCCCGCCGCCGTGATTTCCATGGCGGTGCTGCGCATGTTCAAGACCGCCAATATTCTTGAAAACAATATGGTGCAGACCCAGGCTTCGGCTGCGGGTACCTTGTCGTCGATCATCTTTATCCTGCCGGGCCTGGTCATGATCGGCTACTGGCAAGGCTTCCCTTACTGGCAAACGCTGGCGATCTGCGCCGCCGGCGGCATGCTGGGTGTGATGTTCACGATTCCTTTGCGGCATGCGATGGTGGTGCAGAGCGATTTGCCCTATCCGGAAGGTGTGGCGGCGGCGGAAATCCTGCGCGTCGGCAGCGCCGAGGTCGAGCTGGACGCCAGCGGCAAACCGGGCGCAAAAGCCGAAACCGGTATTGTCGACATCATGGCTGGCGGCTTGGTGGCTGCCGTCGTCACATTAGCGTCGTCCGGTTTCCGTATCCTCAGCGAAGGCATCAGCCTGTGGTTTGCGGCGGGGCCTGCGGTGCTGCGAATTTCCAGCGGCTTTTCACTGGCCTTGCTGGGCGCGGGTTACCTGATCGGCATCGTTGCCGGTATCGCCATGCTGATCGGCTTGCTGATTGCGTGGGGCGTCGCGGTGCCGGTGCTGACTTCCATGCACACGATTCCGGATGGCATGACGCTGGCTAAATACGCCACCGGCTTGTGGAGCAAGGATGTGCGCTTCATCGGCGCCGGCACGATCGGCGTGGCGGCGGTATGGACGCTGATTACCTTGTTCAAGCCGATGCTGGAAGGTATCAAGACTTCGTTCCAGGCGCTGAGCGGCGGCAAGGGTCGCGTCAATATTCCGCGTACCGAGCAAGATCTGTCGCCGGCCTGGATCATCGGCATCACGCTGGTGCTGGTGGCGATCCTGGTGGCGACCTTCGGCAGCTTCCTCAGCGCCGCGCCGCTGAGCTCCGGCATGATCTGGGGCCTGGTGGCTTACAGCGTACTGTTTGCCGTGATTTTCGGTTTCCTGATTGCAGCGGCTTGTGGCTACATGGCGGGTCTGATCGGTTCTTCCGCCAGCCCGATTTCCGGCGTCGGCATTGTCGCCGTGGTGCTGGTATCGTTGCTGATCCTGCTGGTCGGCAGCGCCGACGGCTTGCTGGCTACCGAGGCCGGCAACAAACTGGGGATTGCGCTGGCGATTTTCACTACCTCGGCGGTGATCGCGGTAGCGACCATTTCCAACGATAACCTGCAGGACTTGAAAACCGGCTGGCTGGTTGGTGCGACGCCTTGGCGTCAGCAGGTAGCCTTGCTGATCGGCTGCGTAGTCGGCGCCGTGGTGATTCCGCCGGTGCTGGAACTGCTATACAACGCCTACGGTTTCGCCGGCGCCATGCCGCGCGCGGACATGGACGTGGCACATGCCTTGTCGGCGCCGCAAGCAACCCTGATGACAGCGATCGCCACCGGTATTTTCACGCATCAACTGAACTGGGACATGATCCTGATCGGCCTCGGTTTGGGTGTGGTGCTTGTGATTATCGATGAAATCCTGCGCCATCGCGGCGGTTTTGCCCGCTTGCCGGTGCTGGCGGTGGGTATCGGCATCTATCTGCCGCCGACCGTGGCGTCGACGCTGGTGCTGGGTACGTTGCTGGCATGGGGTATCGAACGCATCCTCAAGAAGCGTGCAGAGAAGCAGGGCGTACCGTACGAGAAATTTGCCGAAGGCTCCAACCGCCGCGGCGTGTTGCTGGCGTCCGGCCTGATCGTCGGTGAAAGCCTGGTTGGCGTGGTGCTGGCAGGCGTCATCGGTTTCAGCGGCAGCGATTCGCCGCTGGCGCTGGTCGGGCCGGCGTTTGAAGGTACGGCGCAGTGGCTGGGCCTGATCGTGTTTGTGGCGGTAGCCGGGGTTTTCGCGCGGCGCGTATTGAGTGCAAAGAATTAATCGGCTTAAGATGTGTCCTGATTAGTTACCTGTCTCAGGTGACACATTTTTCAGTATGGAAACCTCAGCAGCGTCATTCCCGCGAACGCGGGAATCCATGTTGAATCAGCTACTTAAGATGGATCCCCGCGTTCGCGGGGACGACGACATTTCAGTCGGAACAGGCTTTTTATCCTCAATCTGAGGTTGGTAACTCAGGAGATGTGTTAAGTAAGGTCTTGCCTTGGCGGGATCTTGCTGAAGTTAAATGGATCGCATGATTTACGCAGTTTTCCTGCGCAAATCATCCGGTCCATTTTCTTTTGCCCCGGGAATGCGCCAGCACCTCAATGGCTGTGCCGATGGTGAATATCAGGGTAGTGCGCGTGGCTATGGCTGATTGGCAAATGGCGGTGAGGGTGGCTGTGCGGCTCGCGGCCATCCCAGTCGAAATCATGTTGATGCTGGTGGTGCAGGTCATGACTGTGGCTATGGCCGTGATCGGTTTCCTGGTGCGTATGCTCGTGCTGATGCTTTTCGCTCAAGTGCAGCCAGATGCCAAGCGCCATCAAGCCGGCGGCCAGCCAGAACATGCCGCTGACTGCATCGTGCAGGACCAGCAGTGAAATCGCTGCCCCGATGAACGGCGCCACCGAAAAATAGGCGCCGGTACGGGCGCTCCCCAGATGACGTAGCGCCAGCACGAACAGCACCAGGCTGAGGCCATAACCGCTGAAGCCGATCAAGGCCGCGGCGCTGATTTTTGCAATACCCGGCAGCGATGCTCCCAACAGCAAGGCCAGGGCGAGATTGACGAGACCCGCGACCAGTCCCTTCAATGCAGCAATCTGAACCGCATCGCTGGCCGAAATCCGCCGCGTCAGGTTATTGTCGATGGCCCAGCACAAGCAGGCTGCCAGAATCGCCAATGGCCCCCAGGGCATGCCGAATTCCGGCGCCTGCTGCCACGACAGCAACACGCCGGCCAGGACGATGGCGAGCATCCCCAGGACGATGCGGCGGTCAAAATTTTCCTTGAATACAAACCACGCCAGCGCGGCGGTCATTACGCCTTCCATATTTAGCAGCAGCGATGCGCTGGAAGCCGGGGTCAGCGACAAGCCGAGCATCAGCAGCACCGGGCCGGCGATGCCGCCGCTCAGGATCGCTGCGCCCAGCCATGGCAAATCCGCTCTCCGCAAACCGTCCGCTGCCGCTTGACTGGCAGGGCGCAGACGGCGTAACCCGTACCAGAGCGAGAGGCCGATGCCGCTTCCCAGATACAGCAAAGCAGCCAGCATCACCGGCGATATCTGGCCGAGCAGCAGCTTGGCGAACGGGGTGCCGGCGCCGAAGAAGGCGGCGGCCAGCAATGCGAATAACACACCTTGATGCATGGTTTGTTTCCTGCGAGTTGACAGATCCGCGCCTGAGCGTCAGGCCTGATCCAGGGCGATGCCGAATTGCATTGCCAATGCACTGCGGCCCTCGGCGGTGATTGTCACCACTCTTGAATGTTTACTGCGGGTCAGCCAGCCCAGTTCAATCATGCGCTTGGCCAGGGTCGCACCTAATGCGCCGGCCAAATGATCACGGCGTTCGCTCCAGTCCAGGCAGGGGTAGGCGAACTGGCGCCGGCTCTTTTGCAGCGCCAGGGTATCGATGCCAAAGTCGTTGAACCAGGCTTCGCCCGGCTCGGAGAGGGAAAACGTGTCATCGTCGGTGTTCAGCAAGCCGCGCTTTACCAGTACTTCGGTCAGGCGGGTGCCCAGCTTGCCGGCCAGATGGTCGTAGCAAAAACGCGCCGTGCAGATGGCGTCGTTGCCGGTGGACGCTCCAACCCGTTTACGTTTCGGCGCAAACACCATCAGCGATTCGATCAGCCGCGCCACTTCCGGAGAAGCCAGCCGAAAATATTTGTGCCGTCCCTGGCTGGTCATCTCCAGCAAGCGGTCTGCCACCAGCTGTTTCAGGTGGCTGGTAGCAGTGGCCGGCTTGATCTCGGTGCCATACGCCAGTTCCTTGGCGGTCAGGGCGCGTCCCTCCATCAGCAGCGCCAACATCTGAATGCGGGTAGGATCGCCTATCGTGCGGGCGAGCCGGCTGAGGTCGGGTTCGTTTTGCGTGCTTTCCATAGTTTGATGGTAACCGTACTGTTGTTGTGTGACAAGCGACCTGCCGTGAGTCAGAATCAAGTCTTGATTACTCAGGTATTGGATGGCCGCAATGACTTCTCCCCAAGTGCTATCGGCAGTCAAGCCGACGCCTTCAGTTGCAAATGAAGCAACTGCCGCAGTCAAGTGGACGATCGCCGCCAGCAGCTTCGCTTTCATCATCGTCCAGCTCGACGTCACCATCGTCAACGTCGCCTTGCCGCAAATCGGCGGCGATCTCGGTGCGCGCGTTTCGGCCTTGCAGTGGGTGGTGGACGCCTATACGCTCGGCTTCGCGGTATTCCTGTTGTCGGCCGGCGCCTTGGGTGACAAATTCGGATCGAAACGATTGTTTTTGGCCGGTTTCCTGTTATTTGCCATGGCGTCCCTGGCCTGTGGCATGGCGCCGAACGCCGGCTTCCTCAACATCGCCCGGGCGATCCAGGGCATAGGGGCAGCGTTGCTGGTGCCCAGTTCGCTGGCGATCTTGAATCATGCTTGCGCCCATGACAAGAAGCTACTGGCCAAAGCCATCGGTCTGTGGACCGCCGCCGGCGGCGTCTCGATTGCGGCCGGCCCGGTGATCGGCGGCCTGTTGCTGGCGACTGCGGGATGGCGCAGCATCTTCCTGGTCAACCTGCCGATTTGCGCGCTCGGCTTCCTGCTGACTTTGCGGGTGGTGCCGGCGATAGCCGCCAGCACCCATGCGCGCTCCTTCGACCCGTTCGGCCAGCTATTGGCGATCATTACGCTGATCGGACTGGTCGGCGCGGTGATTGAATTCCATCCGCTGGGCATGCAGCATCCGCTGGTCATCGCCGGATTTTGCATCGCCTTGATCGCCGGCATGGCTTTCATCATGGTGGAGCGCAAGGTGCAGCACCCGATGCTGCCGCTGAATTTCTTTCACCAGACCAGTTTCAGCGCGGCGGTGCTGTTCGGGGTGTTGGTGAATTTTTCCTATTACGGCGTGATCTTCGTCATCAGCTTCTATCTGCAAAAAGTGCAAAACTACAGCGCGGTCCAAGCCGGGCTGGCGTTTCTGCCATTGACCGGCACCTTCATTTTCTCCAACCTGGTCAGCGGCTGGCTGATCGGCAAGGCCGGTATCCGTTTGCCGATGGTGCTCGGCGGTTTGATCGGCGCCTTGGGTTATGGCTTGTTAGGCAGCATCGGCATCGCCACCCACGCCAGCTTCCTGCACATGCTGCCCGGTTTCATACTGATTCCAGCCGGGATGGGCCTGGCTGTCCCGGCCATGACTACCTCGATCTTGTCGAGCGTGGAAAAGAGCCGGGCCGGCACGGCTTCAGCGGTGTTGAATACCGCCAGGCAAGTCGGGGGCGCGGTCGGTGTCGCAGTATTCGGCGCGCTGGTGAGCGATGGCATGGCCGGCGACATGACCAACGGCGTCAGGATCGCCATGGCGACGGCGACGGTGCTGTTGTTGCTTGCGGCAGGAATGGGTTGCCTGGTCAAGCCGAAAGCTGCGGCACGATAACCGGTATTGTTGAGATTTGTTGAAAAAATCCGATGGCTGCCTGAAAGCGCTTCTACAATTGCCGGCAACGCAATAGCATGTAGCAAGCAGTTTTCACCCAGGAGCCATCAATGAAAAAACGCCAGTTCATCTCGACCGCCGCCGCCTCCATCGCCGGCGCTTTGAGCGCATCGGCATTACCTGCATTAGCCGCAAGCAGTACCATCCAGGGCGCAAAGCCGGCCGGTCCGGCCATCCTGACCGTCGCCGGCGCCATCGAACAAAGCAACCGCGGCCCGGTCGATCCCGTGATCGACCAGATGATGCACAAGCAGAACGTGCAATTCAAACGCGCTTTCAGCTTCGACCTGTCCGCGCTGGACCAGCTGCCCGCGATAATCATCAACCCGACCCTGGAATACGACGGCAAGCCGCATCAGCTGCGCGGCCCGCGCCTGGCCGCGGTGCTCGACATGCTGGGCGCCGGCAAAGCGGCGGGTACGCAGATTGTGTTTCATTCGGTTGACGGCTATATGCCGCAGATCGGCTTCGATCAGCTCCGCAAGTACGATTACATCCTGGCGACGCAGGTTGACGGCATGCCATTGTCGATAGGCGGTTTCGGCCCGGTCTTCGCCATCTATGATGCCGACCGGGTCCCTGAAATGGCGCGGAAGCCGCTGGGTCAGCGCTTTGCGCTTTGTCCTTGGGGGTTGTATTGCATTGAGGTGGTTCAAGGAAAGTGATGCGAAACCGTCAGGAAAATGAAGGTAAGCGGTCATCCGCTCCACCTATGAATTCGTTCTCGGCGTCGTCACACTGTCACTTTCGGTTATTCGGGAGAGCGGATAGTGTTGAATTCAGAACGTGAGAAGGTCTGGCAAGAACGGGTCATGC
>NZ_JBDTCG010000049.1:0-6381 GCF_039923675.1 Collimonas sp. | reverse complement strand
GCACTCGGCAACGAGCGCGATCGCTTTGCCGAGACGGTAAAAGGCTATTTTGTCGAGTGGGTGGCGGCGCTGGAAGCAGCACTGCTGCGCGATGGAAAAGACGCCATCAGTGCGGCAATCCTGGCGGAGGAGGTGGTGGGCGGCATCCAGGGCGCGCTGGTGCTGGCGCGCGCCTTCGATCGTCCAGCCGTGTTCATGACCGCCTTGCAGCGTTTGCAACAACGGTTGTTAAAAGTATAGCCGTAGCGCGGAGCAGTTTTAAAGCCCCTCAACACCCCGCATCAAGCCCAGTGCAGATGCGGGATTTTTTGCGTGGGAAATGACAAGGGGCAAGGGCATTGCGCGATTCCCGCAAGCAGGCTTTATTAACCGTTTGTTTGCAATCATATATCTTAAGTGCGTCAAAAATAAATGTTGCCACTGTGTAATCATATGATGGTATTTTAACTAGCGAGCTTACCGATTTGCGAGATGCGCCGGCCGGCTCCGCACAAACTGTGAACCGGCGTCAGGATGCCGATATAAGAGCGTCCAGCCATCAAGATAAAGGGGGAGTTGGTGGAAAATATATATCCTGCGGGGCCGGTGAGCGTGCCGGAAAATCTTGCCAAACCAACCGGGGCGTATAGGAAACGGGCGTGGCTTGCAGTGGGGGTGCTGGCGATGTTTGTGGCGCTCTATTTCTTCCTTGCCGGATGGTTCGGACTGACCGCATTTCGTTTGCTCCAGAATGCCTTTACTACCGGGAAAAACACCTTTGCGAGCGTCCTGGCCGGAGGATGTGCGGCGTTCCTTGCCATTTTTATGCTCAAGGCACTTTTCTTTAGCAGGCAGGCCGTCAAGTATGACGATACGGAAATCACACCCGAGCAACAGCCCCGTCTTTTCGAATTTCTTTACCGCCTCGCTGACGACGCGGGGGCGCCACGGCCGCATCGGGTGTTTTTATCTGCGCGCGTCAACGCCGCTGTGTTCTACGACTTAACTATTCTCAATCTGATTTTCCCTTCCAAAAAAAATCTCGAAATTGGCCTGGGCCTGGTTAATGTCCTGTCACTGGGTGAGTTAAAGGCGGTGTGCGCTCATGAGTTCGGTCATTTTGCGCAACGTTCGATGGCAGTCGGCCGATGGGTGTATACCGCCCAGCAAATTGCGGCGCATGTGGTCGCCAAACGCGATGCGCTGGATAGTTTTCTGGGAAGCTTGTCGCGTTTCGATTTTCGTATTGCATGGGTTGGCTGGCTGTTGGGGGTTGTCGTGTGGTCGATCCGCTCTGTGATCGACCTGGCGTTTCGCGCGGTAGTTATCGCACAACGGGCTTTGGCCCGGGAAATGGAGATGCAGGCCGATCTGGTGGCGGTTTCACTCACCGGCAGCGACACCCTGGTGCATGCCTTGCATCGTCTGGTCGCAGCAGAGAATGCCTGGGACCGGGCGCTCCGCTTCTGTCACTCGGAAGCCGGCGAGAAGCGTGTCGTCAAGGATGTATTTGCAGTGCAGACGCGCATTGTCGAGCATCTGGCGGCTGTGCTGGACGATCCGCTTTATGGAAAACATCCGCCGCTGCCTGAAGATAACGCACAAGTGCATCGCGTGTTCAAGGCCGACTTCGCGCTGCCGCCGAGCATGTGGGCGACCCATCCGCTGAATTACGAGCGCGAGGAAAACGCCAAGCGCAGCTACGTGCCGGCGGAATTTGACGACCGCAGCGCCTGGGTTATTTTCGAGAACGCACAAGCCGTGCGCGAAGAGGTCTCCGTGCGTCTGGCTGGAGCGCAGGCGGTTGAGCCGGTGCCGATAGAGTCGTCGTTTGCCAAATTAAAGGAGCAGTATTCGCGCGAATACTTTAACCGGATTTACCGCGGCGTCTATCTTGGCCGCTCGATAACGCGCGAGGCGCGGACTGCCGCAGAACTGTTCGATGTCCGGCTGGACGCGGACCAGGTCGATCTGCAATCGCTCTATCCGGAATCGCTGACACAAGATCTGGAACAGCTGCGCAATTTGGAGAAGGAGGTGCAACTTCTCGAATCCCTGCAGAACAAGACCTTCGTCCCCACCGATGGTGTGATCCGTTACCGGGGGCGCCAGTTGCGGCGCAGCGAATTGCCGCAAGCGATCGAAGATTCGCAACGAGAGAGGAACCAGGTGCGCCACACAATATGCGCGCACGATCGTCTTTGCCGTTCCCTGCATCTCGCCGCCGCCAGGAAGTTAGGATTGGGTTGGGATGATTATCTGACAGGCTTGATCACGCTGCTGCACTACGCGGATCATACCGAAGCCAACCTGCGCGATGCACAAGCCGCGCTGCGCCAGCTCATTTCAGTAGAAACTTCGGGCGGCTTGCGCCAGGTAGGAAAGGATGGCGCCGAGCGGATAGTGCACGCGTCAGGTGAGTTGTACCGCGTCCTTGCCGGTGTATATGAAGATGCCGGATCGATTGTGTTCGATGCTTCTTTTGTGGAACGTTTCGGCGCAGAGTCCGTCGCCGGCGCTCTGGGCAAATTTGAACTCGGTCCACCGAGCCGTCAAAATATCAACGACTGGCTGCGCATTATCGACAGCTGGCTGAACCACACGCTCGGCGTTCTGGCGACGTTGTCTTCATGTACGCTGGAAAAATTGCTGGTGACAGAAGCTTCGGTTGCAACATGGATGCGAGAAACAGCGGTAGCCGATGTGGCGCCGGCGGCGGCCCAGGCGCCGAAGAATTGCGCAGTGCTGCTTCCCGGTAATGAACGTGCGCGCCTGATCAAGGCCGGATGGTGGCAACGCTTCCAGTCTGCCCAGGGATGGTGGCCGGGCCTGGCGCGATTTGCTGTCGCCGGCAGCATCATTGGCGCCGTACTGTTTGCCGGTTGGTCGCTGGCCGTGCCTGACATTACCGTCTACAACGGGCTGGGACGCACCGTCCAGGTAAGTATCGGCGCGAACTCGATTACCTTGCCGCCGTTTTCTTCCGGCCGAATCGAGATCGAGCATGCTTCCAGTTATCAGGTCGAAGCCCGTGACGAGCGTGGTCATCTGATCGAGAGTTTCGATGGCGACATGAGCAGTGGTCAATACGACCGGTTTTATAACGTCGCGGCGGCGAGTCCCCTAGTCCAGTGGACTGCCGTTTATGGAAATTTCCAAGCGCCTGATCCACAAAAACTAGGGGCGGTGCGTTGGGGGCATTCGGCTGCCGATGTGCTATTTGCCGAGCCACCGAATTCGATCAGCAGTAAAGGCGGCGGCACGCGCTCTGTATTGACCGGAGTAGGGCGCGGTTCACCTTCAGATACCTTGGGTTGGGTGCAACAGGAAGATACGCCAAAATTGATCGCAACGCATGCGCGCTGGGCCAGTCCGCACGACCCATATCTGATGTCTTGGCTAAACCTGGCGTCCGACCAGCCCGGCTTTGACGATATTTTGCTCCAGCGCCTGGCAAATGAGCCGGACGACGTGGCGACCCTTCGCATATACCAAGACGGTCTTCCTCCGGCTGAGCGCGCCAGTTTCTGTACCCAGCGTTCCGCACTGTCGGCGGCGGCGCCAGATAATCCGAACCTGCGCTACATCGCCTTGCGTTGCATGCCCGATTCGGTCGCAAAGAACGACGCTTTCGATGACGGTCATCAACGCTGGCCGCAGCATGGCTGGTTTGCCTACGCTGCAGGATATAACGCAGAAGAGCGCACTCAATGGGCGGATGCCGGCAAGGCCATGTTGATAGCGGCGCGCAATGAGCCGGTATTGGCAGATTCGCTGGCAGTCGATATTGCACGCTTGCGGCGTCTGCAGATGGCCAATCCGCAAGCCGACATAGCCGATCTGGCGCGCGGTTCCTCAAGCTTGCGCATCATGGTAGCTATGGAAACCGGCCAAGGTATCGGCGCCGGCCCGCTGGCTGCTTATCACGAACTGGCGCAAGGTCATCTCGCTGACGCTGTGGCCAAGGCCAAAGGCAGCGCGCACGAAACGCGTGTGTTGCGTCTTGCCGCCGCCAGCACGGGTGCGCCGCGCGCAGTCGTCGCACAGGCTCTCGCCTTGCCTCTGGGGGAAGCTGATAACGACGCGAGCAGCCTGTTGACCGCGATGGCGTTGGCAATCCGCGCCGGCCAGGACTTGACGCCATATCGTGCCGCAATTGCGCGCCTGGGGCGAACCCGCATGAATGCCGATATCGCGGCGCCCATGCTGCGATTTGCGGAAGCGCTACGTGCCGGGAATATTGCAGGGGCACGCGAGCAACTCGCAGGATTTCCGCTAGAGCTGCGGGCGAACGCCTATAGCATGGGCGTCACTGTTCTTGGCGAGCGCGCACCAAGTGACTGGAAGCTGGGAGCGCGTTGTCTCTTGTTTGCTTCTGAACGTCCGTACTTTGGATAACTGTCTACGCACCAGATCACCATTCTTGTATACCGAATGGCATTCGAGACCGGCAAAGCCATGTCTTGAGCTCCGGATAGTTATCAGTGCCTCCATTTTCGGGCATTATTGTTGTCTTTTAGTGAATTTGTTGGCATATTACCCGCTTGTTTTTTTATTATGGCAAAAGGAAAAACTGCGGATATGCCGGGTTGCAGATTTAAAAAGGGGGAGAGTGAAGTTATTATTTTGAAAATTTTTGTGCAAGGCGTAAGAAAGTATCAAAAATAGTATAAAAAATTCTATAACAATTGATAGGGGAGTAATTACACATGCATTATTTTAGGACCGTATTTCTAGCTTTTGCAGCACTTGTCCTGATGACCGGATGTTCCATCATGGCGCCTCCTTATTCTGCATCGATCGATAACGTACAAAAACTCAAAAATTCTGGAGTGTCTCCGGCGAAGGTCGGCGAATTCGCTTCCAGCAGCGACAAGGGGAACGTTAATCCCATATCCATTCGCGGCGGTTCGATGAACTCTCCTTATCAAAAATCTTACTCCAAATATGTAGAGGAAGCGCTTAAGCAAGAGTTGTCGCTGGCTAACAAGATGGCCCCGGATGCCGCTGTGGAAATTTCAGGAAAACTGCTGAAGAACGACCTGGATGCGTCTGGATTCTCTACCGGTGTTGCAGATATAGAAGCGCGCTTCATTGTGAAAAAAAGCGGGCAGGTTTTGTACGATCAGGTGAAATCGGTTCATCACGAATGGCCATCTTCCTTTGTCGGCGCCATTGCGATTCCTCGCGCTACGCAAGAATATCCAAATATGGTGCAGAAACTGCTGGCAGCTCTTTATGCGGACCAGGCTTTCCTGGAAGCGCTGAAATAATCCGATCAGATCAACGGCTAATTAAATAAAAACATGAACATCATAAAATTTATTGCAAGTGTCGCTACTGTCATCGTGCTGGCGGGTTGTGCGCATCCGATTACCATCAATCCTGATATCAACAACATAAAATCCAGTTCCGCGGATCAAGCGATCAAGAAGAATGTGGCTTATTACATTCCCGACGCCGTGCGGACCAAAGAAGTCACAACGGCTGGCGGAGGCGGCGACAAGGTCGCTTACAGTCCTTATCGGGACATGGAAACTGCGTTTTACAAAATGTTGTCAAATGTATTTGCGAATGTCACAAAACTGAATGCCGCAGATGATAAAGACGCCATCGAGAAAAATAAAATCGACTATGTGATTACGCCTACGCTGGTGACAAATTCATCGTCATCAAGCGCCTTGACCTGGCCGCCAACGCAGTTCAGCGTTGAAATGACTTGTGATGTCAGCGACGCCAACGGCAAGGCACTGTTCACGAAAAAGGTCGAGGGCCAAGGACATGCTGAATTTTCCGAATTCAAGAAAGATTTTTCTCTTTCCGGAAGGCGTGCCATGGAAGATGCATTGATGAAGATGCAGCCTGTTTTGCTTGGTGCGCAAGAATTGCGTAGCTCCCCCGAGTAAGAGACCGGCTAAAATAGCCGTTATTCAAGAAGCGAAAGGAAATAGATGTTCAATTTGGATACTTTGGAAACATTAGTCGCAGCATCGCTGGTATTGCTGCTGGGGCGCAAGCTGGTCTCGTCGTCATCGCTGCTCAGGACCTATAGCATTCCTGAGCCGGTGGTGGGTGGTTTGCTGGTAGCCCTGCTGCTGTTTGCGCTGCGCAGTTTCTCGAGTGTCCAGGTGCAGTTCGACAGCAGCCTGCAAGGGCCGCTGATGCTGGCCTTTTTCGCCACCATCGGTTTGAACGCAAATCTTGCGAGCCTGAAAGCCGGCGGCCGAACCTTGGCATTGTTCCTGGTTGTGGTGCTGGGTTTGCTGGTCTTGCAGGACGCGATCGGCATCGGTATGGCAAAGATGATGGGGCTCGATCCGTTGATCGGTTTGCTGGGCGCTTCTATTTCCCTGTCCGGCGGTCACGGTACGGGCGCAGCCTGGGGACGGGTGTTTTCCGAGC
>NZ_JBDTCG010000048.1:0-5431 GCF_039923675.1 Collimonas sp. | reverse complement strand
GGTCCGTATCGTAGACGATGCGGGTGCTGGCCTGAGCCAGGATTTCAGCAGCGAACGGGGATTTGGGAGCCGCAAAAAACCGCTCAATTTCAGCCGTTGTCAGATCGGCCTGGAATCCCGCCAGATTGTCGCCAAGATTTTCCGAGGTTTTGCCCATCACGGCCGAACCGGCCACCAGTCCCAGCGTGTCGAACACGACCTGGGAGCGGTTGCCGTTTGCATCAGTGGTCGACTGCGCTTGCAATACGCGATAGTCATTACTGGCCGACACCTTGTTGCCGAAGGTATCGGTGCTACCCACGGCCAGCAAATCGTAGTCATCGAAGTCGGCCGTATTACTGAATCCGAAAGGATCTTCAAAGCGGCGCGGCTGGAAGAAATGTCGCGTGGCTTGCGCCAGTTCCGTATCCGGACCAGCCTGCGGATCGCTGTGGAAAAATACCCGGCCGGTGGGTAGCCACAGGCGGCCGTCGCCATCCAGATCGACATAGGCGCCACCATCCGATGCCTTGCTGCATAGTATGGCGGCAGGGTCTGGCAGCAGGTTTTCCAATGTGCGCTGGGACATCTCAGGTTCCTTGTTGCAGTCAAGGGACTGGTTTGGGGTTGAGATGCACAATGCCGCGGCTGGCGAGCCAGGGCACGCAGAAGCCGCAACCCGGATTGGGATAGCTGGTGGCGATCCCCGGGCCATTGAGATCGAATACCGCCGATAATTCTCGTTCGCCTTGCGTCTCGGCATGGATAAACGAGGAACGCCAATCCGGATGCGGTATCGCCCCTGACGAAATTGGCGGGCTACCGACGAATTCACCCGGCCGCAATGCCACCGCACCTTCTTCCGTGGCTTCCAGAAAGGCTTGATAAACCCTCGGGTTGTTGACATTAATAACGGTCACGCCATTGCGTGTGACTGTAGAGAAGGTCACCGGCAAACGCGGCGCACTCAATGTCGCCTGGATGCCGGGTTCGGCAACGTCATAGAATGCCAGGCCGAGTTCTTTGGCGCGATTCAACTCAATTTCCGTCATGATCAGACTCTCGCTCGCAGTAGCAGGTCCGCCGATGCCAAACGATGCGATCGTGGCGACCTGGCTCATGCCTTCGGCATCGTCGCTGCTTTTTACCAGGAGAGGTACGGACGCCACGGCGGCGACCCGCGCCACAGGGGCAAGGCGAGCCAGGGTGGCGACGACGACGGTGCCGGTGCCTGTGACAATCACGCCGACTGCGCCGACGGTGACCAGGCCGGGCGCACCCAGCCGGTCGCTATTCCCGGCAAATGGATCCGGCGTGTTGACCCACCTTTTGAAACGTTCCCAGGTGCCGGGATCATGTGCGCGATCATCGGCCTGAGAAAAACTGGATGCTTCGTCGTATGTGTTGAAGGTATGGATTTCGCCGTCATATCCACGCACCTGAAATCCCGTGTCCTGCGGCGCATCGGCGGCCGGATTTAGCGCCGGGTCGGCAGGTGCACCCGGGGCATCTGTTGCATTGCCACTTGCCGCCGGCGCATCTTGGGGCGCCTCACTGGCCGGGTGTTCTTCTGGAATGCACGCCTGTTCACTCTCCTCGCGCGGAGTGGATTCAGCAGGATCCACGCACGACTGCATGGCCGGATCGCATTCGGTACCGGTGGCATCGGTATAGCTGAGCGGATTATTGCGGACGTAGGCATACAGGTTGCTGCCATCGACCATGCCGGCCGGATCTGGATTGATCCAGCGCGCCAGCCAGGAAGCGCAATAGCGTGCGCCGTAATAGGTAAAACCATTTTCTTCGTCGCGCTCCTTGCCGGCGTAGCGATAACGTTTCGGGCTGTCGGTCTGGCCGCGCACTGCCTGATAAGTGGTGCTGCCGAAGGGGCTGTACTCTTCATATGAAATAATCTGCGCCTGCTGATCCAGTTCCAGGCAGGATGAGCCGAGATGATTGCTTATTTGATAACGTATCAACCGGAAAGGAGAGGGATCGTTTTCATGATTGCCTTGAGTGCGCGTCTCTACCAGGGCGATGCGTTGTTTGTCATCCATGACGTGCAAGGTTTCACGCTCCAGCTTGACACCGTCGTCGTCGTTGTTGTATTGACGATAGATTTCTACCGCGCCGATATAGATACGCTCTTTCAAACGCCGGGGCTTTTCTCCGGGCCGGGTATGGCGTTCAGTGATTTTCCGCAGGCGTTGGCCGCCGGCGTCATAGACGTACCAGGTGGTTTCCGGGACGCCCAGATGGATCACCTGCTGTGCGCTGGCTTGCAACTGATCGCGATAATTCCATTGCATCCGCGACAAATGCGGCATCGCTGTGATATTGCCGTGCAAACCGGCGGAGCCGGCATAGCCATAGGATTCAGTGGTTTCGCCAAGTGTGGTGGCTTGCCGGGTAGCGCTCAGGCGGTTACTGCGTTGCGCCGGCTCCAGCTGACTGGCCTCATGATAAATATAATCGCGTTTCCAGCCGGCTTGCCCCGGCGCATTACCACGATGCCGCATGCTGCACAGATTGCCTACTGCATCGTACCGATAATTTTCCATGTATCTGGCCAACGCCTTGCCATCTCCAGGCTGTGGCAAGCCGGTGCGCGGCGTATCGCTGCTAGAGTAGGGCGAGGAGGCGAGTGTATCCCCCATAAGCCCCAAATGCTCGCGGCCGCGTCCCTCGATCAAACGGTATATGGCGTCGTAGGTGTATTCATTGCTCGGTTCAATTTTTTCGTTGCAAAAATAAATGGACTGCTGCGCAGTATCGCGGATGTGCGTGATATTGCCGGCCGCATCGTAGGTATAGCGTAGTTGCTGCAAATGATCTCTGCCAGGAAATTCCTGATTGCTGCGGTGCGTGGATATCGCCGTTAAACGAAAGGTCAAGGCATCGTATTGGTAGCGACTACGGGCACCGTTGCCATATTCCAGCAGGGTGCGCTGGCCCTTGGCGTTGTAATGGATGCTACGGATAAACGGCGTTGGTGCCTGCGCGCCTCGCAGATGCACGGCGACGCTGTCCAGCAGGTTGGCGGCATTATAGGAGGGATGAACTATACTCAGGTCCGGATGAGTCAGTTCGATCGGCCGGTTGAGCGCATCGTAGCGGGTGCGGCTGACATAGCGCGGTGTTTCCAACGGCACGGCCCCGGACCAGTCTAGTGTCCGTTTATATTCGCAGGCCAGTTGACGCTGGCTGTGCAGAAGATTGCCCTTGAAATCGTAGTCGTCGCTGCTGACGACGCCAGCCTGGTCGCAGATTTGCACTGCCTTGCCGCGCATGTTGCGTGTTTCAGGCTGGGCCTTTGATTCTCCGTATACCGTACGCCCGATCAGCAACTCGGCCGAATCACTCCCGCCAGCTGATAAAAATGCCTCGGTTGGCCGTCTTAGTGCATCGTAACCGTTGCGAAATTGCTGGCCGCGGCTGTCCCAGATACGTATCGCCTTACCGCTGACGTCGTTGAGAAACCAGTGCGTTCCGGCTTCCATGCTCGCTTGGCGCAAACGATTGCCATGCAAGTCGAAGTCGTAACGGATCACGCTACGGTTGCTGGCGTCGATAATGATGCGTTGATTGCCCTGGATGTCGAACAGGACACGCGTTGCGTAGAATTCTGCGACAGGCTCTGCGTCGCGTCCGTTGCCGAAGCGCTCGATGCGGCGATTATGCGCAATGCGCAATGCCGCGCGGCCCAGCACATCGGCATAGGCGAGGTTCGGCGTAGCTGCATGTACGGCAGCTTTGCGGGCGGCGCTTTGTTCTTCGTTACCGAGGCTGCCGGCAATCCGAGCGTCATGCCAACTTGGTAGATACGCGGCTTCCGGCAGACGCCGGAAATATTCGCCGGCATCGTGATCCTCTTGCGGATGACCGATCAGCACTGTGTCGTTGACATCCCAGTCTTCTTGCCGCCACGGGTCGAATACGGATTTTTGCCAGGTATGATTAGGACTGACGGATGCAACTTTTCGACCCACAGGGTCGTAGAACTGTATGGGGCTGACGCCAATCCTGTTGCCGAATTTAAAGTCGTTGGTGTCGTCGAAAAACGGTTCATACTGCCGGACCGGCTTGCCTTTGTTGTTATAGATCGTCCAGCCGCTGCCGATCCAGCGTGGAGCTTGGGCCGCCCCATTGTTGATTGCGCTTGGCTCCGGTTCAGCCTGTATTTTTTTCTGGATTTCACGGCCGAAGCCATCGGCATAGCTGAAACTGATTTGCATTTTTGCATGCTGGCCGGGGAGCAAATCACTGCTATGCGTTTCCCGCGCCAGCGTCGCTGTGAAAGCCGGCTTGCGCGTCCGATAGAAGGCGTCCGGATTGTAAACAATGCGTGTGCTCGCTTGATGCAAGAGTTCGGCCGCGAGCGGTCCCTTCGGATCGGCAAAAAACAGTTCAATTTCCGCCATTGTCAGATCAGCGCGGAAATTGTCCAGATTGTCCCCGATATTTTCTGTTGTCTTACCCATGACGGCCGAGCCCGCCACCAGCCCGAGCGTATCGAACATGACTTCCGAACGATTGCCGTTGGGGTCGGTGATCAACTGCGGCTGCAGCACGCGATAATCGTTGTCGGCGCGTACTGTGTTATTGAGAGCGTCGGCGGTGCGGCTGGTAAGAAAATCGTGCTTGTCGAAATCCGCAGTGCTGTTAATTCCGAACGGCGACTCGAAGCGGCGTGGCAGGAAAAAATGACGTTTCGCCTGCGCGAGTTCTAAGTCTGCCTTGATGGCGGGATCGGTATGAAAAAAGACTTTGCCGTGCGGCATCCACCAGCAACCGTTTTTTTTTAAGTCGACATACCCTCCGCCGTCTGCTGCCGTACTACCCAATACCGCGCTCGGATCGGGTAGCAGCGATGTCGTTTCCGGTGCGGGCGGCGGATCGGCGGCGGAAGCGGCCGTATCATTCGACGGCCGTTTAAAGACTTCCGCCAACAGGCTTGGCGTGAATGCCAGCGTATAGCTCTCTCCCGGAAGGGCCAATGATTCCAGGACGCCAAGCGGCAGCAGCCGGTCTAGCTGATTGCTCCGATACAGATTCCGGCTGTGCTTGAGCAAACGGCGACAGGGCACGCCATCTTTGGCGCCCAGTGCTCGCCAGTCTTCGAAGGGCAGATCGTGCGCGCCATCGCTGGCGCTTGCCACTTGCCTGGAGATTTCATCGACGCTGAAAAAATTGGTGATGTCGGGCAGGTTACGCTCAGGTTTGAAGTTGACCAATTCATAGAGCTGTGCTTCGCAGGGCACCGGCGTGCGATAGGCAGAGAAATAACCCGCATCGCGTTCATGCACCGCATTGGTATAAGCGTTTCTGGTCAGAGTCAGCAGAATCTGCGCCTGTTTGTCGCGATCCTCCTGGGTCAATAATGGTGAAGGATCCGGAAATCTGCGGCCATAGGCGATAGCGACAGAAGTCAATACATTGCCGTAGTCGTCGA
>NZ_JBDTCG010000047.1:0-51300 GCF_039923675.1 Collimonas sp. | reverse complement strand
CTCCATTTGGCAAAGTACGAATGCACCGTCCTCCATTTAGGAAAATCCCCCGGCAGCATCCTCCACTGACAGCCGCTACGCAGCAGATACAGCACCGCGCAGAACACTTCGTACAAACTCACAGTGGTCGGCTTGGTGCGTTTCCTCACGCTTTGTAACAGCGGCAGAATCTCTTCAAATTTATCGCGACTGATGTCGCTCGCGTAGGGCTTTCTCATCCCTATATTATCCACCATGGCAAGAAGATCGTGAACACGTTCTTATAGGGCCGGGTTCAAGGTATAAAGACCGACGATAGCTTCTTCCGCCAGGATATGACCGTGCATGGCGGCCTGCACCTGTGCGCCGGTGAACTTCCCGGTCACCGCCAGCCGTGGAATAGACAACGCGTATAGCGTAAAAATATAGCGATGCACGATCTCGTCGTTCCATGGCGGACAAGGGCCGTCATAACCGAAATAGTCGCCGCTCATCGCCGCATCGCCGGCGAACCAGCCAGTGTAGTCATTCAAGCCGTGACGGACGCCAGGCAGCGGGCTGTTCTGGACTTCCGGCCCCGGCTTGCCATGCGGTGTGATGCCGTCGCTGAATGCGCCGGCGGCAATCGAGGTCGTGCCTGGCGGCAGATCCAGCAGCAACCAATGGAAAAAATCGACACGCGGCAAATCCGCCGGCACCGTCATGCCTTCCTGGTTGACGTCGTCGCCGCGCGATGGCACGTCGGGATCGTGGCAAATCAGCACCAACGATTGCGTAGCGACCGGCAGTTGCTCCCAGGCCAAGTGCGGATTGCGGTTGGACGACAAGGTGATGTGGGTTTCCGGGTGGGCCACGGCGAAAGCGAATTCGCCAGGGATATACGCACCGTCTTTAAAAGAATTGCTCCAGAGTTTCACAGTAAGCTCCCGTCGATAAATTCAATCTGCCAGACTACAGTAAAAACCGTTTACGCTTTGGCAGCCGGCGGTTTTACCTGCAGCCAGAAAGTCACCGGGCCGTCATTGGTCAGCGATACTTTCATGTCAGCGCCGAACCGGCCGGTCTGCACCAGCGCGTGGCGGCCACCGGCCTGCAGCACAAAATAATCGAACAAACGACGTCCATCTTCCGGCGCCGCGGCAGGCGTGAACGAAGGCCGCGTGCCGGACTGGGTGTCCGCCGCCAGCGTGAATTGCGGCACCAGCAGCAGGCCGCCGCCGATGTCGCTCAGGCTGCGGTTCATCTTGCCGGCGTCGTCGCTGAACACGCGATACGCCAGCAGCTTGGCAAGCAAGGCATCGGCTTGTTTTTCGCTGTCGCCGCGCTCGGCGCACAGCAACACCATCAGGCCTGCATCGATAGCGCCGACCGTGACGCCGTCAACCACGACGCTGGCGTGGCTCACACGTTGTAGCAAGCCGATCATGGCAAACCGATCATGCTGTCAACGTCACCCGCGCAAATTTGCGCTTGCCGACTTGAATCACGAACGTCGCCGCATCGACTTTCAAGCCTTTGTCACTCACCACTGCGCCGTCTATCCGCACGCCGCCCTGCTCCACCATGCGCAAGGCTTCCGAAGTCGACGGGCAGAGATTGGCTTGCTTCAGCAACTGGCCGATGCCAAGCGGCGCACCGCTCAAAGTCAGCTCAGGAATATCATCGGGGATGCCGCCCTTGGCGCGATTATTGAAATCGCTCAGGGCATCTTCCGCCGCTTGCCGGTTATGGAAGCGCGCCACGATTTCCTGCGCCAGCGCCACCTTGATGTCACGCGGATTCTGGCCGCCTTCGACCTGCGTCTTGTAGCCGGCGATTTCCGCCAGCGACTTGAACGACAGCAGTTCATAGTAGCGCCACATCATCACATCGGAAATGCTCATGACCTTGGCGAACATGGTGTTGGCCGGCTCGGTGATGCCGATGTAGTTGCCCTTCGACTTGGACATCTTCTCGACGCCGTCCAGGCCTTCCAGCAACGGCATGGTCAGGATGCATTGCGGCTCCTGGCCGTAATCCTTTTGCAGCTCGCGGCCCACCAGCAGGTTGAATTTCTGGTCGGTGCCGCCCAGCTCCAGATCCGATTCCAGCGCCACCGAATCGTAGCCCTGCATCAACGGGTACAACAATTCGTGCACCGAGATCGGCGTGCCGGCCTTGAAGCGTTTGGTGAAATCTTCGCGCTCCAGAATGCGCGCCACGGTGTACTTGGCCGACAACTGGATCATGCCGCGCGCGCCGAGCTTGTCCGACCATTCCGAGTTGTAGCGGATCTCGGTGCGGTCCGCATCCAGCACCAGGCTGGCCTGGGCAAAATAGGTCTTGGCGTTTTCTTCGATCTGCTCGCGTGTCAGCGGCGGCCGCGTCACATTGCGGCCGGACGGATCACCGATCATCGAGGTGAAATCGCCGATCAGGAAAATCACGTTGTGGCCGAGGTCCTGCAACTGTCGCATCTTGTTCAGCACCACGGTATGGCCCAGGTGCAAATCCGGCGCGGTCGGATCCAAGCCCAGCTTGATGCGCAGCGGTTTGCCGCTTTGTTCGGAGCGTTGCAGCTTGCGCGCAAAATCGCTTTCGATCAGCAGTTCGTCAACGCCGCGCTTGGTGATCGCCAAGGCTTCCTGGGTCCGCTCGGAGAGGACCAGCGGAGTTTTTTCAACTGCCGCGGCGGCAGCGGCGGCTTTCGGTGATGCACTTTGAGAATCGTGAGCCATGTTAGGAAAATCCAGCGAAAAAAATCTATAAAAACATCTAAAAAAACAGCGCTTGCGCCTGCGGCCAGCGAGAAAACATAGGGTTACAAAATCGGATTTGTCCTATTCGACCGTGGGGTATAATCCTTGATCCTTTTAATCCCGCCGCAAGTCGTTCAGTCAACAACAACACAAGAATCGGTAGCAAACGGCAAATTTTAACGTATTGCATGTCTATCAAAGATAAATTCATCGACCTTCGGTCCAGTATCACGCCATTGTTCCAGCAGATACCAGCGCGGGTCAGTGCGTCTTTTACCGGCTCTTCACGTAAAACCCGCGTTATCTCCGCTTCTGCCGTCGTGTTGACCTTGGTCGCATTTGGCGCAGCCGGTGTTTCCCCGATAACAACGGATCCCGACGAAGTTGCCGTAAGAGCCATTTCCGCCGAGCTGGAATTGCCTAGCCTCGACGAACAAATCGCGAAACTTGAAGCCCAGCAGCAATTGTATGTTGCCGAAGACAAGATGCGCGCCGGCGATACGCTGGCGGCCTTGCTGACCCGGCTTGGCGTGGATGACGACGCTGCGGCCAGCTTCATCAAATCCGACGGCAGCGCGCGGGCCATGTTGCGGCTCAAGCCGGGCACCGCGGTGCAGGCGCAGACCAGCAATGATGGTGTATTGCAAATGTTGCGTGCAACCATTTCCGGCGGCGCCGACAATACGCCAAAGAACCTGTTGATCCGACGCGATGGCGACAAATTCAGCGTCGCCGAAGAAACGCCGACAGTTGAACGCCGCGTCGAAATGCATACCGGCGTGATCCGCTCCTCGCTGTTTGCCGCTACCGACGCCGCAGATATTCCCGACAGCGTGGCGTCGCAGATCGTCGCCATGTTCGGCACCAATATCAATTTTGCCTCCGACCTGAAGCGCGGCGACCACTTCAACGTCGCTTACGAAACATTCTGGCAAGACGGCCAGTTCCTGCGCGCCGGCCGCATCCTGGCTGGTGAGTTTGTCAACAGCGGCAAGCCATTCCAGGCGGTCTGGTTCGATGAACCGGGCAGCAGCGGCCAGGGCGGCTACTATGGCTTCGACGGCAAATCTCTGAAGAAGGCATTTTTGAAATCGCCGCTGACCTTTACCCGCATTTCTTCCGGCTTCTCGATGCGGATCCACCCGATCCTGGGCAAGTGGAAAAAACACACCGGCGTCGACTTCGCCGCCGCCACGGGCACGCCTATCCACGCTACCGCGGATGGCACGATTGACTTCGCCGGCGTCGAAAGCGGCTACGGCAATGTCGTCATCATCAAGCACGATAGCAAATATTCAACCGTGTATGCACACATGAGCCGCTTTGCGCCAAGCTCGCGCAAGGGCAGCAAGGTCAGCCAGGGTGATGTGATCGGCTATGTCGGCATGACTGGCTGGGCCACCGGCCCGCATCTGCACTATGAATTCCGGGTAGCCGATGTGCCGCGCGATCCGCTATCGGTGGTGGTGCCTACCGCCACACCGCTGGCCGGTGCGGAACTGCAACGCTTCAAGACCGTTGCCGCTGACATCACCCATCGCTTCAATCTGCTGAGCGGCAGCGAAACAACGCCGTCGGCGCCTGCTACTAAACTGGCGTCAAAGTAAAGTCAAAGTAAACGCCTGCTGATATTGCAATAAACATAGAACCGTTGTCGGAGCGCTAGTAAAATCAAGCGATCTCACAACGGTTTTATTATGCCCACTTCATTTTCCCATAACGATACAGACCTGTTCATCGGCATGATGTCCGGCACCAGCCTGGATGGCGTCGATGGTGTCATTGCAGCCTTTTCTGCTGGGCCGGGGCAAGCTCCAGTGGCTACCCTGGCCTCGGCCTACATGCCGTTTTCAGCCGGGTTGCGCGCCGAACTGATGGCTTTGCAGACTTCCGGCCAGAATGAGATCGAACGCGAAGCGCTGGTCGCCAATACCCTGACCGCACACTACGCCGCCTGTGTCGAACGCCTGCTGGCGGAGGCTGGTTTGCAGCCGGCGCAGATTCGCGCCATCGGCGTCCACGGCCAGACCATTCGTCATCGGCCCGAGCTCGGCTTTACCCGCCAGGCAAACAATCCATCGTTGCTGGCAGAGTTGACCGGCATCGACGTCATCGCCGATTTCCGCAGCCGCGACGTCGCCGCCGGCGGCCAGGGCGCACCACTGGTGCCGGCATTCCATCAGGCGGTGTTCGCCGATCCGGCGCAAACCCGGGTGGTGGTGAACATCGGCGGCATCGCCAACATCAGCGTCTTGCATAGCCAGGCGAGCGCCGATGCAAGCCGCGAAGTGACAGGGTTTGACACCGGACCAGGGAATGTTCTGATGGATTTGTGGGTCAAACGCCATCAAGGCAAGGATTACGATGATAGTGGCCGCTGGGCGGCCAGCGGCCAGCATGCGCCAGCTTTGCTGGCGCAGATGCGCAAGGAGGATTATTTTGCCGCCGCGCCGCCAAAAAGCACCGGCCGCGACCTGTTTCATGAAAGCTGGCTAGCGAAACAACTAAGCGGCTCCGTCCAGCTGGCAGCGGCCGACGTGCAGGCAACGCTGGCGATGCTAACCGCGACCACCATTGCCGACGCCATCGCGCACCACGCTCCACATGTGCAAACCGTCTATGTCTGCGGCGGCGGCGCCTACAACCCTTACCTGATGACGCAACTGGCGCAGGCGCTGCAAAAGCACGGACTGCCGGGGGCTTCTGTACAATCTACCGAGCTGCTGGGGATTGCGCCGAACCATGTCGAGGCGGTGGCTTTTGCTTGGCTGGCGATGCGCTTCGACCAGCGCCTGGCGGGCAATCTGCCGGCGGTGACGGGAGCCCGTGGTCCACGGATTCTGGGAGCCTTGTATCCCGCCTGATTAGCGATGCCGGGACCTACAGACGCAAAAAAAGACGCTCCGGGATTTCTCCTCAGCGTCTTTTTTAATCACTAACTATCGTCAGGCCCGATCAGGCCAGCGCGATCAAGCCGAGAACGAAGATCCGCAGCCGCAAGTCGTCGTCGCATTCGGATTCTTGATCACGAATTGCGCGCCTTCCAGGTCGTCCTTGTAATCGATTTCGGCACCGACCAGGTACTGGTAGCTCATCGAATCGATCAGCAACTGCACGCCGTTCTTGCTCATGGTGGTGTCGTCTTCATTGACGATTTCATCGAAAGTGAAACCGTACTGGAAGCCGGAGCAACCGCCACCCTGCACGAATACGCGCAACTTGAGGTCGGGATTGCCTTCTTCTTCGATCAGTTGCGCAACCTTGGCGGCCGCGCTATCGGTAAACACGATCGGGGACGCGACTACATCTTGGATTTCAGCGACAGCATTCATTTTTGACTCCTGCGGGGTACATACAATACTGCATTATAGGCGCTTGCCCGCATTCATGCAGGCAAAGGCTGAAACCGCTTACGCGATTGCTTATGCAACACTTTGGGTGGATTGCGTCATGGCAAGTTTCAACACCGGCTCGATTACATTCTGATCATGAGTCAGCTTGCCGCTTACCAGAGCGCCGCTATGCATTTCCAGCGCTTTGTAATTGACATCGCCAGTTATGCGGGCTTTCGGCTGCAATTCAAGCAGTTCCGAAGAAAAAACGTTGCCGGCGATTTCGCCGTTGACCACCAGATGCGCGACCCGTACCTCACCCTCGACCTTGGCGCTCTCGGAAATCACCAGCACGCTGGTCTGCCCGACTTCGGCCACCACGTTGCCCTTGACGTGGCCGTCAATGCGCAACCCGCCCTTGAAGTGGACATCGCCCTGGATGCTGGTCGAGGAGCCGATCAGGCTATCGATGGTGCTCTTTGCTTTGCGGTTGAACATGATGTTTCCTTTTTACAAATTAGAGGTTTGCTGCGCACGGACCTGGCCTTTTTCCAAGACTTTGGCTTGAATCGCCTTGACCACGGCGCCTTCCGGCAAAGTCAATTCGGCCTCGACCCGCTGGTAATACTTGAAATCCAACTTATAAGCCGCTTTATCAGCCACCGTGGCGCCGGCGCTCGGGAACGTCAGCACCGTGCTTTTTCCGGCCATAGTGGCGTTCACCAGTATTTGCACGTCGCCGACAAAATTAGGGCCTTTGCCGCCTTGCATGATCAACATCCGGTAACGCAACTGCGTCGGCGTCTGCAATTCAGCGGTCAGACGTTGAATGGTAATGCCTTGATTGCCCGTCGCATTCGGCAGCAAGCCTTCAAAAAACGCCAGGTCCTCCTTCAGCTTGGCGTTTTCGGTTTCCAGTACCTTGATCTGCTGGCCCAACTGTTCTTGCGACGCCTTCTCGATATTCAAGCGGCTTTCCGCGGCATTGACAGTGGTCGAGAAACGATCGCGCTCCGCCGTCAAACTGGCTACTTTGTCATTCAAATCGACCAGCTGCTGCTTGCTGATAGCCGGACTGTGGCCGGTGAAATCGCGGCCCATGTCGTACACCCACATTGCTATGGCGCCGCCAAAACCCAGCACCACGATCAAGAAAAGCGCCTTCAACGGCCAGGGAAAATGGCTTTTGACAGTCATTTTCGGCGCCGAAATCGACATGCGCCGGACCCACAACTTGTATTTCATCGCGACTCAGCGGCTGCGTTGCTTGCCCTCGGTCGGCTCATGGCATCACTGGCACGTGCATCAGACCAGTCGTTTCTTCGAATCCAAACATCAGGTTCATGCATTGCACCGCCTGGCCGGCCGAGCCTTTGACCAGGTTGTCCTGCACCACCAGCACGACCACGGTATCGCCGTCATTCGGCCGATGCAGTGCGATGCGCAGCATGTTGGAGCCACGGGTGGAGCGGGTTTCCGGATGTGCGCCGAATGGCATCACGTCGACAAACGGCTCGTTCTTGTAGGCATCTTCAAACAGCGCCTGCAAAGCGGCGTTATCAATATCCTTGGTCAGGCGCGCGTAGATGGTCGAATGCATGCCGCGTATCATCGGCACCAGGTGCGGCGTGAACAGCAAGCCGACTTTCTGCTCAGTCAGCTTGCTGAGTTGTTCGATGGTTTCCGGCGAATGGCGATGGCCGGAAACGCCGTAAGCTTTGAAATTGTCGCTGGCTTCCGAGAACAGCATGGCGACTTCGGCCTTGCGGCCGGCGCCGGAAACGCCCGATTTGCAATCGGCGATGATATGCGAAGCATCCACCACATCAGCCTTCAGCAGCGGCGCCAAACCCAGTTGCATGGTGGTCGGATAACAGCCGGGGTTGCCGATAATGCGCGCGTCCTTGATCGCGGCGCGATTCAGTTCAGGCAAGCCATAGACAGATTCCTTCAGCAGCTCAGGGCAGCTGTGCGGCATCTTGTACCACTTCTCGAACACCGCAGTATCCTGCAAGCGGAAGTCGGCAGCCAGGTCGATCACCTTGACGCCGGCGGCCAGCAACTCAGGCGTCTGCGCCATGGCGACGCCGTGCGGGGTGGCGAAGAACACCACGTCGCATTCAGTCAGGTTGGCTTTTTCAGGGGCCGAAAAGGCCAGGGAAACGCGACCGCGCAAACATGGGTACATGTCCGCAATCGACATACCGTCTTCCTTGCGCGACGTCACCGCCTGCAATTGCACCTGCGGATGGGTTGCCAACAAACGCAGCAACTCGACTCCGGTATAACCCGTACCACCCACAATCCCGACTTTGATCATCTTGTTTCCTTGCTTGCAAGCGTACTGAGCCGCTTATGATATTCATGAATTCGTTCTTGAATTCGTTCCTGAAATTCGTATTGAACCTGATATGAAAATCGTACGATCTATGGTTGCCGTTTTTTCAGACAAGACAGCATAGGGCCGACTATTTTATCAGCCAATTCTTTGAGCTTGTTAACATTCGCTACGGCAAGATTTTGCCGTTATGAAGATTGCAATGCACGAGAAAATGCCACTGCACAATATTACCTTCGCGAAATTGAAGCACGTCAAAAGACAAAAAGCCGCCAGGCGCGAACCTGGCGGCTTTTCACTATTCTGAAAGCGTAGATTAGCGCTTGGAGAATTGTTTTGCGCGGCGTGCCTTGCGCAGACCAACTTTTTTACGTTCGACTTCACGTGCATCACGTGTAACGAAGCCGGCTTTGGACAGCTCCGGTTTCAAAGTTGCATCGTAGTCGATCAGTGCACGAGTGATACCGTGGCGAACTGCACCAGCCTGGCCGGACTCGCCGCCACCGCTGACGTTGACTTTGATGTCGAAAGTTTCGACATGGTTAGTCAGTTCCAGTGGTTGACGAATCACCATCAAACCGGTTTCGCGCGAAAAATATTCATTCGCTGGCTTGCCGTTGACGATAATCTGGCCGGAGCCGGACTTGATGAAAACGCGAGCCACTGCACTCTTGCGACGGCCGGTTCCGTAATTGTAGTTACCGATCATGTCTATTCCTTAGAGTTCGAGTGCTTTAGGTTGCTGCGCAGCGTGCGGATGGGTGCCATCTGCGTACACTTTGAGCTTCTTGATCATGGCGTAGCCAAGCGGACCCTTAGGCAGCATGCCCTTGACCGCTTTTTCCAGCGCACGACCGGGAAAACGCTGTTGCATTTTCTGGAAATTTGTTTCGTAGATGCCGCCTGGGTAACCGGAGTGACGGAAATATGTCTTGTCGGTTGCCTTGGCGCCAGTGACGCGCAGTTTGCCTGCATTGATGACGACGATGAAATCGCCGGTATCAACGTGTGGAGTAAATTCCGGTTTGTGTTTGCCGCGCAGTCGGAGTGCCACTTCGCTGGCAACACGTCCGAGGACTTTGTCCGTCGCGTCAATCACGAACCAATCACGCTGGACTTCATGGCCCTTAGCGGAAAAAGTTTTCATGTTGACTTCCTAACTAGTTTAATTCGCTCAAATGGTGGTTCCATCGCTACCGGAAACCTGGTTGTTAGACCGGATTTTCGTCCTGCATCGGCGACAGACTCTTCCTTGTTATCTTTTCCTGAGCAAACGGAAAAGCCGTAAATTATAGCCTTTTCAAGGACTTGGCGTCAAACGGATTGAAAATTATCGGCAGTTGCGCTAGGAATTGTTGTTATTGCGCTTACCGGGGAACTGTGACCGGGCAAAAGAAAACCCGATCTGCACTTGGGCGTCGGGTTTAAATCCACTCCTGTGGAGGGGTGGAGGAGACAAGGCGTTGATTGCCCGGAATCAATTCCGAGAATCGATGAACCATTTTAGCAAACGGAATTGTGCATCGCAAGGTAGACAATAGGGGCGCTTACCCAAAAATGTTATTTGATTTGCCTTTGCGACAACAAAATCGCGCCTGAACCACATCCGCCAAGAGCAGTTAGAATATCGCAACACACAAACAGCCCGCGAGACCCTATGGAATGCACAGTACGCTGGACCGGCTCGTCCGGCATGACTTTTTTAGCTGAAACCGGCTCCGGCCACCTGCTGACGATGGACGGGGCTCCGGATGGCGGCGGCCGCGATCTGGCGCCGCGGCCGATGGAAGTGGTGCTGGCCGGCGCCGGCGGCTGCACCGCCTATGATGTAGTGCTGATCTTGCGCAAAAGCCGGCAGGATGTGCGCGGCTGCGACGTCACGCTGAAATCAGAACGGGCAGGAACCGACCCCAAGGTATTCACCAAGATTCACTTCCATTTCACCGTCCGCGGCCGTAACCTGAAGCCTAATCTGGTTGAGCGTGCGATCAAGTTGTCGCATGAGAAATACTGCTCGGCTTCGATCATGCTGGAAAAAACAGCCGAAATAACCCATTCGTTCGACATCGTCGACGACCTGGCAGACACCACCGCCAGCGAACCGGCTGCGGCGGATTAGATAGATTAGATGTAATAGGCGAGCGTCGTCATCACTTTCGACATCGCTTGCATCGCCTTTTGCGCCGGCAGCGGCATTTCAGCTCCACCGAGCTTACGCGCCGCCTCGCCATGGGCGATTTCGTCATCACGCATCTGTTCGACAATGGCGCGCGACTTGGCGTCTTGCAGCGGCAATGTTTCAAGATGGCTGTTCAGGTGCTTTTCCACCTGGCGCTCGGTTTCAGAAACAAAGCTCAGGCTGCGCACGTCTCCAAGCCGCGCCGCCAGCGTGCCCAGCGCGTAGGAACCGGCGTACCACAAAGGATTCAGCAAACTGACGTGCGAGCCCAGCTCGCGCAAGCGTTCTGCAGTCCAGGCCAGATGGTCTTCCTCTTCTCTGCCCGCCTCGGCAAATTGCTGCTTGATCGGCTCGCCCTGGGCGAATCGGCCCTGCGCGTCGTACAGCGCCTGGGCACAGACTTCTCCTACATGGTTGATGCGCATCAGGCCTGCGCTATGACGCTGCTCGGCCGCATCCAGCACGCCGTCAGGGGCCCGCAAAGCCGGGCTCGGTCGCGATGCCGAGGCTTGCCCGGTAATGACGCGCAGGGCGTTGTCGAAATCGGCGATGGCTTTGTCTAGGAATGGCATGCTGGGGATTATCTATAAAAGTAGGTGGTCGAATTTTATCAGGCCGCCGCTATATAGAGCGCTTTGGCCGAAACACTGCGCTATCCGCATAAAAATCGCGGTCTTGTCCATCACACCATCCCGGTATGCCCAGCACTGGCAACGGCGTCAGACGCCCCACCAGGGATCCGTGCTGCGCCAGGTCGACGTCGATCTGGCGGTCGATCCAGTCGCGCCTGGCATCCTCGTCCAGCGCGAAATAAAATGCCGGCGCGCTGATCACCAGGGTATGCGCGGTAATCGCCTTGTACGGACGCACCAGTTTTTCCAGCAACGCGTGGCCGAACAGCCGGACTTCGGCATCCTCCCCAAACACATCTCGCTGTCCGATAAATGCTTCCGTCCATTGATGACTGCGTAAAGCGGTCACCAACGCTTGTCCCGCAGCGTTGTCGCGCACCAGCAGCAAGGCCGCATTTTCATCAAAGATGGTGGCGGCATCGCGTGCAGCGCCGCGCGGCTTGCTGCCCGACAGCGTGCCTGCCCTTGCCAGTTCGGCGGCTTGCAATGCATTCAGGCGCGCCTTGATGGCCGGGAAGGAAAGCCAGATCAGGGCGTTCAGGAAATCGTGGAGATTATCGCGGGTCGGTACTTTGCCGCTGCTGCCGATAAATGCCTCGTAAGCCATCGCGGCCGGCAATTCGGCTTGCGCAACAAAATTGAGCGGCAAGCCCAGGTAATTATGGATGTTGCGCTCTTGTGCAACCCTGTTCAGCGCCAGGCGCCAATCTGCCGCCGCGCTCAACTGCATGCCGAGAACACGAAACGGCGCTAGCCAAGGCTGCGACCAGTCCATCGCGTGCAGGAACGATGTGCAAGGGTTGGACAAATCGGAAGCGGCGAATGTAGGCATTTGCCGCGCATTTTACATCGTCGCCAATGCCCGGCTCAAGCCAAGGCTTGTTGCAGCTTGTCCAGGTCGATGTCGATATGTGCGAAAGCGTCGGCACAGCGCACCACGTCACCGATAACGATAATGCTGGGACTGCCAAGCCCGCTCTCCTGCAGATCGTGCGGCAGGCGGTCGAGGCAAGTCAGCAAATGCGCCTGCGAGGCCAGCGTTGCCGACTGGATGACCGCGACCGGCATGCTTCCGGCCATGCCGGCATCCAGCAGACTACGCTGCAATTGCCGGCAGCGCGCCACGCCCATGTAGATCACCAATGTCATGCCGGACGCCGCCAGCGCCTGCCAGTTTGCTTGGGCCGCATTGCTCTTGCCGTGACCTGTGACGAAAATCACGCCCTGGCTATAGTCGCGATGGGTCGCCGCAATACCGATACTGGCGGCCGCCGCCATGCCGCTGGTAATGCCCGGCACCATCTCGACCGCGACGCCGGTCTCGCGCAGATATTCACGCTCTTCGCCACCGCGGCCGAACAAGTAGGGATCGCCACCTTTCAGACGCACCACGCATTGCCCTCCTTGCGCCTCCTGCACCATCAGGCGCTGGATGAATTCTTGCGAAGTCGACTGACAGCCGCCACGCTTGCCGACGTGGATGATGCGCGCACCCTCTTGCGCATGCTGCAGGATCTCGGGATTGACCAGATCGTCGACCAGCAGCACGTCGGCCCCGGCAATCGCCTTGACCGCTTTCAGCGTCAGCAGATCCGGATCGCCCGGACCCGCGCCCACCAGTATGACTTTGCCTTGTCGCTGCATATTCATCTCCCCCCTAAGCCGCCACCGGATGTGCCTGTTTGCGGTACAGGAATTCCAGCACCGAAGTGCGGTATTCGGCATACAGCGGATCCTGCGCCAGCGCCACCCGTTCACGCGGACGCGCCAGCCTCACTTGTACAATCTCGCCGATGGTGGCTGCCGGGCCGTTGGTCATCATGACGATCCGATCCGACAGCAGTACTGCTTCGTCGACATCATGGGTCACCATCACCACCGTCGATTCAGTCTTGGCGACAATCTTCAACAGCTCGTCCTGCAAATGGGCGCGCGTCAAGGCATCCAGCGCGCCGAACGGCTCATCCATCAGCAGCACCTTCGGCTCCATCGCCAGCGCCCGCGCAATGCCGACCCGCTGCTTCATGCCACCGGAAATTTCATGCGGACGCTTTTGCCCCGCCGCTGTCAAACCCACCATGGCCAGGGCGGCCTTGGTGCGCTCCTTCAAGGCGTTCTTGTTTTCGGTGGCGCCAAACACGCGCTCGACGCCGAGGTAGATATTTTCATGGCAGGTCAGCCACGGCAGCAGCGAATGGTTTTGGAACACCACCGCCCGCTCCGGCGACGGGCCGCCGATTTCACGGCTGGCGCAAATCAATACGCCCTCGCTTGGCATCAGCAAACCGGCGATCAGGTTCAACAAGGTCGACTTGCCGCAACCGGAATGGCCGATCAGCGTCACGAACTCGCCCTTGCGCACCGTCAGGTTGATATCGCGCAACGCGTGAAACTGGCCTTTGCGGGTGTTGAACACCATTTCTACCTGATGGATATCGATGAATCTGGCGTCGCGCTGCTCCATGTTTTCCCTCGCTGATGTGGCTGCGCTAGCTCGCAACCTGTTCGTAGGTGAATGCCTTCGCCAGCGCCACCAGCAATTGCTCCAGCAGCAAACCGACCACGCCGATCACGACAATCGCGATGATGATGTGCGGTACGTTGAGGTTGTTCCATTCATCCCAGACCCAGAACCCGATACCGACGCCGCCAGTCAGCATTTCCGCCGCCACGATCACCAGCCAGGCGGTGCCGATCGACAGCCGCACGCCGGTCAGCATGTACGGCAGCACGGACGGGAAAAGAATCTTGGTGATGATTTTCCACTCCGACAGGTTCAGCACCCGCGCCACATTCATATAGTCCTGCGGCACCCGCTGCACGCCGACCGCGGTGTTGATCACCATCGGCCAGATCGAGCAGATGAAGATCGACCAGATGGCAGCCGGATTGGCCGACTTGAACACCAGCAAACCAATCGGCAGCCAAGCCAGCGGCGATACCGGCTTCAATAAACTGATGATGGGACCGAACATGCTCGACAGGAATTTGAAGCGGCCGATCATGAAACCCAGCGGAATTCCGACCAGCGCCGCCAGGCCGAAACCGACGCCGACGCGTTGCAACGACGCCAGGATATTCCAGCCTATGCCCTGGTCGTTGGGGCTGTTGCGGTAGAACGGATCGGAGAATAGCTTGAGCGCTTCCTGCAAGGTCAGCAGCGGCGTCGGAAACTGCGTATTGTTCATCGCGATGACCTGCCAGACCAGCACCAGGAACGCCAGCCCGAGCAGCGGTGCGACGATTTGCATCAGCCAAAGCGGCATGGTGCTGCGCCGCTTGACTGCGTTCGGCATTGGCCGCGGCGCAGCGGTTGTGTCGACCGGCGCTTCCGCTTTATGCCCGGCGTTATCCATGATCGCCGCCTGGCGATTTGCATTTGCCGCTGTATCCATGGTTGCACTCATATTGACTCCCGGATATGCCTTGGACCGGCAACTGCCGGACCATGTCATGCATGGATCTTGAACGACGCGGCATAGGCTTGCGGGTTCTTGCCGTCCCATACCACGCCATCCGTCAGCTTCGACGTGCGCAGCACATCTTTCGGCACCGGCGTCTTGGTCATCGCCGCAGCGTCCCTGTAGATATCGATCTGGCTGACCGACTTGGCCACCGCCAGGTAGTCGGGATCGGTCTTCAGCAAACCCCAGCGCCGATGCTGCGTCATGAACCACATGCCGTCCGACAGGTAGGGAAAATTGACCAGGCCCTCGTTGTAGAACTTCATGTAGTTCGGGTCGTCCCAAGTCTTGCCCAAGCCATTCTGGTAACGCCCCATGATGCGCTGGTCGATCACGTCCTTGCTGGTGTTGACATAGGATTTATCGGCGATCGCTTCCGCCATCCTGTTCTTGTTGGCGAGCGAGGCGTCGATCCATTTGCCCGCATCCAGCACCGCGGCAATCAGCGCGCGGCAGGTATTCGGATTCGTGGCGGCGAACTCGGCGGTGGTGCCGAGCACTTTTTCCGGATGGTCTTTCCAGATCTCCTGGGTGGTGATGGCGGTGATGCCGACGCCATCGACAATCGCCCGGTGGCCCCACGGTTCGCCAACGCAGAAACCATCCATGTTGCCGACCCGCATGTTCGCCACCATCTGCGGCGGCGGCACGGTGATCACCTTGGCGTCCTTGAGCGGATTGACGCCGTTGGCGGCCAGCCAGTAGTACAGCCACATGGCGTGGGTGCCGGTCGGGAAAGTCTGGGCGAAGGTGTATTCGCGCTTGTCGCTGGCCATCAGCTTGGCCAGCGAGGGACCGTCCACCGCGCCCTTGTCGGCCAGTTTTTTCGACAAGGTGATCGCCTGGCCGTTATTGTTCAGTCCCATCAGGATCGCCATGTCTTTTTTCTGGCCGCCGATGCCCATTTGCACGCCGTAGATCAAACCTGACAGCACATGCGCCGCATCCAGTTCGCCATTGGCCAGCTTATCGCGCACGCCGGCCCAGGAAGCTTCCTTGCTGAGGACGATCTTGATGCCGTATTTCTTGTCGAAGCCAAGCAGCGACGCCATCACAACAGAGGCGCAATCGGTAAGAGGAATGAAGCCGATCTTGACCTCGGTTTTTTCCGGCTTGTCGGAGCCTGCGGCCCACGCTCCAGTGCTTGCTGATCCCAACATGCTGGCTCCTGCCGCTAGAGCGGCGGTTTGTAATAGTTGGCGGCGCTTGCCGTCGACAGCCAGGCTCGGATCAAGATCGTCTTGCGGCAACACATTCTTTACATCCATCGCATGGCTCCACTTTGTTTCGGCAAACAAAAAAAGGCGTCATCCCACAATGAACCAGTCATGTGGAAAGACACCTTTGTCTTATGTGGAAAGGACCGCCGTTAGCCGATTCCAGCGGCGCCATCGTTGGCGCTTGGATGGTTATATGCAAACCACGTGCCAGGATTTTCCGCGGCAACGCACGCGCTTTTCACTTGGAAAGCGCACTCGCTTTGTGCGTCGCACCAAATATGCTCACGTTTTTCGGGCGTTTCCGTTGAATCTCTGACCATCTGGCCAGCTTGGCCTGGCCTGGCTTAACCCAGCAAATCGGCGGCATCGATAATCCGCTGCGCCACCTCGGACAGCTTCAGATTCTTGTCCATCGCCAGCCGGCGCAGCTTCTGATAAGCCTCCTGCTCACTCAGTTGCTGCTTCTCCATCAGCAAGCCTTTGGCGCGCTCCAGCACTTTGCGTTCGGCCAGCTTCAGTTTGGTATCGGACAGTTCCGCCAGCAACTTCTGCTCTTGCCGGAAGCGCGCGAGAGCCACGTCCAGCACCGGCTTGATCCGCGCCGTCTGCAATCCCGCCACGATGTAGGCAGACACACCCGCAGCCATGGCCGCATCCATGCTGGAGGTCTTGGCATCCTCGGTAAACAAGACGATGGGGCGGCGCGCATCTCGGGTCGCCACAACGACGTGCTCCAGCACATCGCGAGCGTCGGATTCGGCGTCCACGATGATCATGTCTGGTTGCAATTGGGCAATTCTTTCGGGGAGATACAGGTCGGCCGGGAGCGAGGCGATGATGTTGTAGCCGGCTTCCAGCAAGCCGATGCGCAAGTCCTTGCCACGCGCGGCCTGGGCCGCAAACGCAGGGTCGTCTTCACCCTCGATGGCGACTGGATTGACAACAACGATACGTAGACTTTGCATGCTTGAAACCCGCGTCCGAAGACAACTATGTGAGCTACGGTTAGACAGGAAGGGAGACTGTTTTATCCCTCCCTGCAGTACAAGCATGCAAAAATCGCACCATGTCGATGCGACAGGCCGCTGTTGCAGCGGCCTGATTACTTTATACCATCTGCCAATCGATGGTCTCACCACCGTTCAGCGGCACCACGGTGGTCTCGCCCAGCGGCAGCTCGGCCGGCAAGGTCCATGGCTGGCGCTTCAATGTCACGCTGCCCTGATTGCGTGGGAGATTGTAGAAAGCCGGACCGTTAAAGCTGGCGAATGCTTCCAGCTGGTCCAGCGCGCCGGCCTGATCGAAAGCTTGCGCGTACAGTTCCATCGCATGCAAGGCCGTGTAGCAACCGGCGCAACCGCAAGCATGTTCTTTCAAACCCTTGGGATGCGGCGCCGAGTCGGTGCCGAGGAAGAAGCGTTTGCTGCCGGACGTCACCGCACGCACCAGCGCCTGGCGATGTTCTTCGCGCTTCAGCACCGGCAGGCAATAGTAATGCGGACGGATCCCGCCCTTGAAGATTTCGTTGCGGTTGTAAAGCAGGTGATGCGCGGTGACAGTGGCGGCGACCGGACCTTCGGCGCTCTCGACATACTGGGCGGCGTCCTTGGTGGTGATATGTTCAAACACCACTTTCAGTTCCGGCATGTCGTGCCGCAGCGGCCGCATCACACGGTCGATGAAGACCGCTTCACGATCGAAAATATCGATGGCCGGATCGGTCACTTCGCCATGCACCAGGAACGGCATGCCCAGTTCCTGCATGGTTTCCAGCGTCTTGTAGCACTTGGTCAGGTCGGTCACGCCGGCATCCGAATTGGTAGTGGCGCCGGCCGGATACAGTTTCACGGCATGCACGAAGCCACTGTCTTTGGCGCGGCGGATTTCGTCGGGCGGCGTATTGTTGGTGAGATACAGCGTCATCAATGGTTCAAACGCCTGCTCGGGCGGCAACGCAGCCAGGATACGGTCACGGTAGGCTGCGGCCTGCTCGGTGGTGGTCACCGGCGGCTTCAGGTTCGGCATCACGATGGCGCGGCCGAACTGGCGTGCACTATGCGGCAGCACGCTCGCCATGGCAACGCCATCGCGCAGGTGCAAGTGCCAGTCGTCGGGCCGGGTAATGGTCAAGGTATCAGTCATCTTCATTCTCTTCTGCAAAAAGTTGCTCCAGCATGGCTGCCGGATTGTTCAGGAAATGGCGGGTGGTCGTATAGTGTTCGGTGTCTTCGTAGCGGGTTTCGGTCAGCCCGCTCTGGTCCAGCAGATAGATCCTGGCGTGCGGATAAGCCAGCAGAATCGGCGAATGGGTGGCGATGATGAACTGGCAGCGGTCTTGCGCCAGTTTATGGATGATCGCCAGCGCCGTCAGCTGGCGATTGGGCGAAAGCGCCGACTCGGGCTCGTCAAGCATGTAGAAACCGTCAGGGCGGAATTTATTTTGCAACAGCGCCAGAAAGGATTCTCCGTGCGATTGCTTGTGCAGCCCCTTCTCACCATAAGATGAATCAAAGCCGACGAATGGCTGCCGCTCCAGTTCGACCTTGTAGCTGGCAACATTAAAGAAACTCTCGGCGCGCAAAAAATAACCGGTCTTGGGCCGCTTGTAACTCTTCACAGTCCGCAGGTAGCGATGCAGATCAGAATGGGCGTCTGCAGTCGAAAAATTTACATTCTGGTTGCCGCCTTCGGCATTAAAACCCCACGCCACGGCAATCGCTTCAAGCAAGGTCGACTTCCCGCTGCCGTTTTCCCCCACCAGAAACGTCACCTCGGGATGAAACTCGATCTGCTCCAGTTCCCGCACGGCAGGAATGCTGAAGGGATAGGCATCGTAGTCAATCGCCATGTCGGGATTGAGTTTCAGGCTGCGCAGATAGGGTTTGATGGAAAGCATGGCGTGGCGGCGACTTCAGTGGCAGCCATTTTACCGCAGCTGCGTTGAAGAACCCGAATTCGAGCCGGGATTGGCACATCAAACCGAGTCATACCGCAGATCAAACAGACAATAAAAAAGCCGCTTGGATATTCTCCAAAGCGGCTTCTGATCCTGCAAAAATCCCGGCGATCAGTGAATGATCTTGGCCAGGAAATCACGCGCACGGTCGGAGCGCGGGGCGCCGAAGAACTCGTCCTTGGTGCAATCTTCCACCACCAGGCCCTTGTCCATGAACACCACGCGGTTGGCGACCTTCTTGGCGAAACCCATTTCATGGGTAACCACCATCATGGTCATGCCTTCTTGCGCCAGGCCGACCATGACGTCCAGCACTTCGTTGATCATTTCCGGATCGAGCGCCGAGGTCGGTTCATCGAACAGCATCGCGATCGGGTCCATCGACAGCGCGCGAGCGATGGCCACACGTTGCTGCTGGCCACCCGACAATTGACCCGGGAACTTGTCTTTTTGCGCGATGAGGCCGACGCGGTCCAGGTATTTCAACCCTTTTTCGTTGGCTTCATCCTGGCTGCGTCCGAGCACCTTGACCTGGCCGATGGTGAGGTTTTCGCGGATCGACATGTGCGGGAACAGTTCGAAGTTCTGGAACACCATGCCAATGCGCGCGCGCAGTTTCGACAGGTTGGTCTTCGGATCGCCGACCGACACGCCGTCGACCGTGATCACGCCCTTCTGGAACGGTTCGAGGCCGTTGACGGTCTTGATCAGCGTCGATTTGCCGGAACCCGATGGTCCGCACACGACCACCACGTCGCCCTTGGCCACTTGCGTGGTGCAATCGGTCAGGACTTGAAATTGACCGTACCATTTGCTGACGTTATCTAACTTAATCATGAGTATTTCTCCTAATTCCTGAATTCTGTTTTGCAACGGGCAGCCTGTCAACAGACAGGCTGCCGTTCTTTATCGAATAATCGCAACCCGTTGTTGCAGCTTCTTGACCAGCGACGACAGACCGAAGCTCATCACGAAGTACACCACCGCGACAAACATGTACATTTCCACCAGACGGCCGTCGCGCTGCGCGATCTTCGAGGCAACGGTAACGAAGTCCGGCACCGAGCCCAGCACGTAGACCAGCGAGACGTCCTGGAACAGCACGATGGTTTGCGTCAGCAAGATCGGGATCATGTTGCGGAATGCTTGCGGCAGCACTACATTGCCCATCATTTGCCAGTAGTTCATGCCGAGCGCGTAGCCGGCAGAAACCTGGCCGCGCGGAATCGACTGGATCCCGGAGCGCATGATTTCGCAATAATAAGCTGCTTCAAACAGGATGAAGGTAATCAGCGCCGATGAGAAAGCGCCGACTTGCACCGGTTCTTTCGCGCCGATAATCCAGGCGCCGATATACGGCACCAGGAAGTAGAACCAGAAAATCACCAGCACCAGCGGCACCGAGCGGATCAGGTTGACATAGCTGGTGGCGGCTAACGAAATCGCCTTGTTGTGCGACAGGCGCATCATCGCCAGCACGGTGCCGAACAGGATGCCGCCGACCATCGCCACCAAGGTCAGCGTCAGCGTGAACTTCATGCCGGTGGTGAACAGGTAGAACCAGGAACGCTGGATGACGTCAAAATCGAAATTCGAAAACATGATTAATGGCCTCCTGTGTTCGCACTGCCAGAGGCAATAAATCCTGGAATCGCAATGGCTTTTTCAAGCCAGCGCGCCAGCAACAAGGCTATCCCCGAGATGATCACGTAAATTACCGTGGCGCCGGTCAGGGATTCGAAAGTCTGGAACGTAAATTCACGCATTGAATAAGTCGCGGCGGTCAGTTCCACCAGGCCGATGGTCAGTGCGACCGAGCTGTTCTTGATGATCGCTGCAAATTCGTTGGTCAGGGACGGAATGATGATCCGGAACGACATCGGCAGCAATACGTAGCGATATGTTTGTGGCAACGTCAGACCAAGTGCAGTACCCGCCAGCTTTTGGCCACGGGGCAGTGCATGAATGCCAGCGGAGACCTGTACGGCAATCCGCGACGACGTAAAGAAACCCAGCGCCAAAAAGGCGGTAATGAACGATGCATTCGGCAGGGCCTTGAGCCAGTTGCCAATGCTCGCAGGTACGATTTCCGGCATGACGAAATACCAGAGGAACATCTGAACGATTAACGGGATGTTGCGAAATAATTCGACGTAGCCGTTGGCCAGGCGTACTGCCCACTTGTTCGGCATGGTGCGAATCGTACCGATCACCGTACCGATGACCAGCGCCATGATCCAGGCTGAAATAGACAACGCAAGCGTCCACTTCAGACCGGCCAGCAAGGTGTCCATGTAAGTGCTGACACCGTCGGGAGACTCTTGCCAGAAGATACCCCAATTCCAGTTGTAATGCATATTAAGTCCCCTCTCACTCTCTAACTCACTGCTGCTACTGCTTGAAACCACCTGAATGCGCGCCGGCTCTATTACCATCCGGCGCACAGAAAATTGTGCAATGCAGCAAATCGATTCCAGAAACAAAAGGGGAGGCTTACGCCTCCCGCTTCATGTCTTCAGATCGTCAATCTTATTTTTTCTTCAACGATTGTTTTTGCGCTTCTGGCACGACAGCGTAGACAGACGGATCGCTGGAGTCGCTTGGATGGGCAAATGCGGCCTTCAATTGCGGGCTCATCGGCACATTCAGGTTGACGCCCTTAGGCGGGATCGGCTTCAAGAACCATTTTGCGTAGATATCGTTGACCGCGCCCGATTTGTAGAGGTTGGTCAGCGCTGTATCGACTGCTGTCTTGAAAGCCGGATCGTCCTTGCGCTCGATGATGCCGTATGGCTCGACCGACAGCGCTTCGGTAGTGATGGCATAGTCGTTCGGCGCGCGCGAGCTTGCCGCCAGCGAAGCCAGCAGGATGTCATCCATCACGAACGCCGTTGCACGGCCGGTTTCCACCATCAGGAACGCTTCAGCGTGGTCCTTGGCAGCCAGGATGTTCATGCCGAGGTTGCGCTCGCCATTGAGGATCGTGATCTGCTTCAGGTTGGAAGTACCGGACGTCGAAACAATAGTCTTGCCCTTCAAGTCGTCCAGCGTCTTGATGTTGGACGATTTCTTGGCCAGGATACGGTTTGCAGTCACGAACATGGTCGGCGCAAAAGAAACAACCTTTTGACGATCGGCATTGTTGGTGGCGGAATCGCAGGACAGGTCGATCGTGCCGTTGGCGATCAGCGGAACGCGGGTAGCCGATGTCACTGGCACCATCTTGACGTTCAGTGCTGTCAGGCCCAGCTGCTTTTGAATCGCGGTTGCGGCTTTCAGACACAGGTCGATCGAATAGCCTTGATACGATTGTTTGTCATCAAGGTAAGAGAAAGGGATGGAAGAATCACGCACACCCAGGGTAATGGTGCCGGTGTCTTTGATTTTTTTGAGTGTTCCGGTCAGTTCTTGCGCTTGCACGGAGCTAACCAGCACTCCCAAGCCTACCAAAGCGACAACCAATTTCGATGACATCATAGCAACTCCCGTTAAAAAATTATCTGTATAGTTTAACAAACTCACTGCTGCCGCAGCAGACTTATACCTGTGCTTATTGCTTATTTCTAGCTCTCCTCCAAAAATACCGGCCTCCCCACCTGTATTAAATATCAACAACGATCAATTTTCTTGTTCTTGTGCTCTTTGTATTGCCCGGCACGCCGTACGCAATGGCCTGCGCAACGACTTGATTCACTGACTTAATTTCCCACCTGATCCGACGGAAAGCGCAAGGACTCTCTAAAAAGATAGCTCATAGGCATGTTCAACGTAAGATTATTTTTTGCCGGTATCGCACTCAGGAACCATTTTGTATACAGCTTGTAGATTTCGCCATCGTGAATGATGCGGCCCATTTCGCGGTCCACCAGCGCTTTGTATGCCGGATCATCCTTCGGCAACATGATAGCGTATGGCTCGGTGGTCAACGGATCGCCGACAATCGCATAGGCCGCAGGATCCTTGGCCGTCGCTTTCAAGCCGTACAACAGCACATCATCCATCACAAACGCATCGGCCAGCTTGTCCTCCACCATCTTGAATGACTCGTTGTGGTCATGCCCTTCCAGCACTGTCATGTTCAGCGAACGGACCTGGCCACGGTCTTCCAGCGACTTGACGCTGGTCGTGCCTTTGGTCGTCACCACTTTTTTATTGCGCAGGTCCGGCCAGTTCTTGATCTTGTCGTCGACCCGGACAATCATCCGCGACGATGCCATGAAATGGGCAATGGTAAAGGCCACCTTCTTGCGCCGCTCCGCATTATTCGTAGTCGAACCGCATTCCAGATCGGCTTTTCCACCTGCAATCATATCGATGCGATTGGAAGAGGTCACCGGAACATAAGCGATATTCAATTGCTGCAATTTCAATTGTTGCTTTACTGCATCTACTATTTTCAAGCACAGGTCAATCGCGTAGCCCACCGGCTTTTTATCCTGATCCAGAAAAGAGAAGGGAAACGACGCTTCTCTATACGCAATCGTGATGGTCTTGCTATCGCGGATTCTTGCCAGCACATCTTCCGCATGCGCCGCCGTTGTACTCAAGCCCAGCGCTAGTATTAATGCCGCGCCCAAGCTCGATGTACGCCAAGCAGCCAGGCCGCTCTTGTTGCATTCCCTGTTGTCCAATCTGTTCTCCCGTTGATATGCGCTAATGTTGCCGAACTATTTTTATGTCTTGAATATGCTTAAACATGCAATATTCAAGCCAGCTGCTTAGCTGCCGACGGCGATTATTTTTATCGCTCTTAGATAAGCAAACGCCCCGGATTGTACCGAGGCCGGAAGCCACGTGCGCAAACGGTGATTACCGTTTGCGCACGTGCAAAATATTTCGACTATAACTCAACTTAGCGCAGTATCAATCAAGGATACAAACCGCGCATTTCGCGCGCCTGCAATACCCGCGTACAAGCAACGATAAACGCTGCGGTGCGCAGTGACACCTTCTTCTCTTCAGCCAGTTGCCAGACCGCCGTGAACGCTTCGCGCATGATGCGGGTGAGACGCAAATTGATTTCGTCTTCGCTCCAGAAAAAGCTCGAGAAATCCTGTACCCATTCGAAATAACTGACGGTCACACCACCTGCATTGGCGATCACGTCAGGCACGATCAGCACGCCTTTTTCATGCAGGATGTCATCGGCCGCAGGGCTGGTCGGACCGTTCGCGCCTTCGAGAATGATCTTGGCGCGAATCGAACCGGCATTCTCGACAGTGATTTGCTGTTCCAGCGCCGCAGGCACCAAAATATCGCAATCCACCGCCCAAAACTGCGCACGGTCGGTGATTTCATCGCCGCCGCTGAAGCCGGCAACGCTGCCGGTTTCCTGCACATGGGCTTGCAACGCCGCCACGTCCAGGCCGCTGTCGCGCATCACGGTGGTCTTATGATCTTGCACCGCCACCACTTTGGCGCCGGCTTCCGAAAACAGGCGCGCCGCAATGCTGCCGACGTTACCGAAACCCTGTACCGCAATCTTGGCGCCATGGATATCCAGGCCGCGCTTGACCGCCGCTTCGCAACCCACCACGAACACGCCGCGGCCAGTCGCTTCGCGCCGTCCCAGGCTGCCGCCCAGGGAAATCGGCTTGCCGGTCACTACGCCCGACGCCGTGCTGCCCTGATTCATGGAATAGGTATCCATCATCCAAGCCATGATTTGTTCGTTGGTGTTGACGTCCGGCGCCGGGATGTCTTTATTCGGGCCGATGATGATGCCGATTTCACTGGTGTAGCGCCGTGTCATGCGCTGCAGTTCGCCTTGCGACAGGGTCTTCGGATCAACCCTGATACCGCCCTTGGCGCCGCCGTACGGCACGTTGACAGCCGCGTTCTTGACCGTCATCCAGGCCGACAGCGCCATCACTTCCGACAGTGTCACATCCTGGTGGAAACGCACGCCGCCCTTTCCCGGGCCACGTGAAGTATTGTGCTGGACCCGGTAGCCTTCGAAGTGGGCGATGGTGCCGTCGTCGCGTTCGATAGGGACGTCGACGATCAGCATCCGCTTCGGACGCTTCATGGTTTCAACCCAGCGTGCCAGGTTGCCAAGGTAAGGGGTAACGCGGTCGATTTGTTCGAGATAATCGCCCCATGGGCCAATGCCATGTTGCGACAGATAGGATGGGACTTCGTGCTTGATAGTCATACGTTTGCGCGCTCCTGGAAGTAGCAGACCGGCCCCCGCATGAAAGATTGCAGCAGGGGCGAAATCGATCTAGTGGCGAATCGTAGGACAACGGCATAGGGCATTGCCAATGCTTTGTGCGCATGTAACTATGCATTTTTTGCATGGTTATCAACAGGGCAATTTTCATGCTGGAAGCATGGCTTTTGCCAGCGCGCAAGGCGCTGGCGCAACGGTTAGCGTTGGCTGGAAATGGCTGGAATCGGGGTTTTGCGTTTGGCGTTCCTGGCCGCCAGGTCCTGCTGTTGCAGCAGATAGGCCCACAAGCGCGCGACCACCGGCTTGCCCGGTCTTTGTACCGTGGGACGCTCGCGATACAGGCGGATTTCCATGGTCGCCTCCCATTCCGGCACGCCTTGCTCGACGCTGGCCAACTGCTTCAACTTGACCTCGCGCGTCACTGCGGACTCCGGCAAAAACGCCACGCCGTGGCCTTCCAGCGCCATCATCTTCAAGCCTTCCGCCATATCGGTTTCGTAGCGTTTTTCCAGATGCAGCGGCTTTTTGGCGTCGGCCAGGATCAGTTCCACCATGCGTCCGAGATAAGCGTTGCTGGTGTAAGAGAGAAAGGGCAAAGGCGAGGCAGCATTGCCGGGAAAACGATAGTCCGGCTCGCCGGCCTTGTTGCAATGGGCGTAGGCGCGTAGCACTTCGCTGCCCAGCGTGATCAGGTCGTAGCGGCCGGTATCGAGCTGCACCGGCTGGCGCGGATGGTGATAGCAAAGCAGCAGGTCGCAACCGCCATCGACCATCGCCATCACCGCGTCATGCACATTCAGCGCCAGCAAACGTGTGTTGAGCGGACCGAAACCCTCTTCCAGCACGCGAATCCAGCGCGGCACATACGTCAGGGACAAGGTGTGCGGCACCGCGAAATCGACCGTGCTCAGGGCTGTCGGCCGCTTGCCGCGCATCAGTGCGCGGGCGTTGTTGATCTGGCCGAGCATCTCCAGCGCCTGCTCGTAAAAGACTTCGCCGGCCGCGGTCAGGCGCGTCGGATAGGAAGTGCGGTCAATCAGATCGGCGCCCAGCCACGCCTCCAGCGATTGGATGCGGCGCGAAAACGCCGGCTGCGTAACGTGACGCAATTCTGCCGAACGGCTGAAACTATGCGTTTCCGCCAACGAAATGAAGTCTTCTAACCATTTGCTTTCCATGCCGCTATCGTAACGCGAGACGGCGTATTCAGCACAGGAAATTGGCGCAAGCGTTGTGCGACTACACCATGCGAATCACGTTCTCGGTATAACCATCGGCATCCGGTGTTGGTGACGATGCGTGCCCCGCTTCCTCCGGATGCGCCTGTTGGCGCAGCCACATTTGCGCGTACGCGCCATCCTCAGCCAGCAGTTGCGCATGGGTGCCGCGTTCGATGATGCGACCATGATCCAGCACCAGGATCTGCGCGGCGTCGGCGATCGTCGACAAGCGGTGGGCAATCACCAGCGTGGTCCGGTCCTTGGCAATCTCCTTCAACTGCGCCTGGATTGCCTGTTCCGATTTCGAATCCAATGCCGATGTGGCTTCATCGAATATCAGTACGGCCGGATTCTTCAGCAAGGTACGGGCGATGGCGACCCGCTGCTTTTCACCGCCGGATAATTTCAAGCCCCGCTCGCCGACCATCGAGCCATAGCCGTCCGGCAGCGACTCGATGAAATCGTGGATGTGCGCGGCCTTGGCCACAGCAATGATTTCTTCCTTGCTCGCACCCGGCTTGCCGTAGGCGATGTTGTACTCGATGCTGTCATTGAACAGCACCGTATCCTGCGGCACGATGCCGATCGCCTGGCGCAGCGAGGCTTGCGTGACGTCGCGCAAATCCTGGCCATCGATGGTGATGCGGCCGCCGTTGATATCGTAGAAGCGGAACAGCAGACGCGACAAGGTCGACTTGCCGGAACCGCTATGGCCGACCACGGCGGTGGTGGTGCCGGCCGCGATCGTGAAATCGACGTCGAACAGAATCTGGCGTTTGCTTTCGTAACTGAAATCAACGTGCGAGAAACGCACTTGCGCGCCACCGGTCAGCAACGGCCGCGCCTCTTCAGCGTCCGCGATTTCGCGGTTCTCGTCGAGCAGATGGAACAGCCTTTCCATGTCGGCCAGGCTCTGCTTGATTTCACGATAAATCACGCCCAGGAAATTCAGCGGAATGTACAGCTGGATCATGAAGGAATTGACCAGCACCAGGTCGCCCAGGGTCATTTTTCCGTCGATGACGCCTTGTGTCGCGCGCCACAAAATCAAGGTGACGGCAATGGCGATGATCAGCGATTGTCCCGTGTTCAGCAGCGACAAGGAAGTCTGCGATTTGACCGCCGCGGTTTCATAACGCATCAAGCCATCGTCGTAACGCCGCGCTTCGTATTCTTCATTACCGAAATACTTGACGGTTTCGTAGTTGATCAATGAATCGATGGCCTTGGTATTGGCGCTCGAATCCAGCGTGTTCATGGTGCGCCGGAAATGCGTGCGCCACTCGGTCACCGTGACCGTAAAGCCGATATAACTGACCAGCGCCACCACGGTGATGCCGGCGAACCAGATATCGTAATGCAGCACCAGGTAACCCAGCACCAGCGAGATTTCGATCAGGGTCGGCAAGATGCTGAACAGCGCATACGACACCAGCGAGGAAATGCCGCGCGTGCCGCGTTCGATATCGCGCGTCATGCCGCCGGTCTGGCGATTCAGATGGAAGCGCAGCGACAGCGCATGCAGGTGGCGGAAAACCTGCAAGGCGATGGTGCGTACCGCGCGCTGGGTGACACGGGCAAAGACGAATTCGCGCAGTTCGGTGAACAAGGTCGTACTTAGCCGCAGCGCGCCGTAGGCCACCAGTATCCCCAGCGGCAGCACCAGCATCGCCTGCGGATGGCTGACGGTGATGGTCATGCTGTCGACCAGTTTCTTCAGGACCAGCGGCACGCCGACATTGGCCAGCTTGGCGCCCAGCATGAACAATAGCGCCAGCGAGACCCGCCATTTATAGGTCCAGAGATAGGGCAGCAGGGTCTTGAGCGTGGCCCAGTCGCTGCGCTTGGGCTGGGCGCCGTTGGCAACGGAGGCAGCGGCGTCCGGCTGTGGGGCAGAATGGTGGCGCATAAGGTGACAATCTTAAAGAATAGTTTAAGCTAACGGCAACAACAAACCATTGTAGCTCTCAGGGGAAATAAAAGATGACTGATCAAACCGACAATCAATTACCAATTGGCACCATGCCGCAACTGCGCGTGATGCCGATGCCGGCCGACGCCAATGTCCATGGCGACGTCTTCGGCGGCTGGATCATGGCGCAGGTCGACATTGCCGGCTCGCTGCCGGCAACGCGCCGTGCCAACGGCCGCGTCGCCACCATTGCGGTGAATTCCTTCTTGTTCAAGCAGCCGGTATTCGTCGGCGACCTGCTGTCTTTTTACGCCGATATCGTCAAGGTCGGCAATACCTCGATCACGGTGAATGTCGAAGTCTATGCTGAGCGTAACCGGCTGCAGACGGAAATCGTCAAGGTGACTGAAGCGACGCTGACTTATGTCGCCACCGACGCTCAACGCAAGCCGCGCCAGTTGCCGCCGCTTACACCTTGATCAGACTCTGATTATTTTCTAGCCATTTCCTGGTTTGCACCCAGTTCGCCGGAGATGCCCGCGGCTGCGGCCTGCACCACCGCAATCAGCGACTGCATCCGCTCAAGTGGCATGTAAGGCAGCGTGCTGGAGACGCTGATGGCGGCGACGATGGCGTGGCTGGCGTCGTAGATCGGCGCCGCCACACAACGAATCGACGGTTCATTGTCTTCCAGATCGAAGGCGTAGCCGCCCTTCGCATAGTCACGCATCTGCTCGCGAAACTCGGCCCAGCTGCGCTTCGGCAGCAAGCGGGAAGTATCGACGCTGGTGGCAGAGCTGCGCTTCTGGTATAGATTTTTCCACTCATCCTCGCTCATGCCCAGCATCAGGGCCTTGCCGACGCCGGTGGTGGCGATGGGCATCCGATGTCCCACGCGCGAACGCATTTCCAAGCCCTTCTTGCCGGGGATCTTGTCCAGGTAAAGTACATCGTCGCTGTCCTGCAAAGCCAGATGGATCGTGTCGCCAGACTGTTCCGCCAACTGTTCCAGATAAGGCCGCGCCACGACGCTCAGCGAGACTTCTTCACGCGCCTGGAAACCCAGTTCAATCAGTTTCGACCCCAGCACATAACCGATGCCGGATGTAAAACGCAGATAGCGCTCTTGCACCAGGCAATTCGCCAGCCGGTGGGTGGTGCTGCGCGTCGTGCCCAGCAATAGCGAGATATCTTTCAAGTCACGAGCGCCGCCTGCCACAGCCTGCAACACCGCCAAGCCGCGAGTCAGGGTCTGGGTGCCGGTCGGCATCGCCACGCTGTGTTCAGCTGCATTTTTTATCGGTTCGGCCGAGTCCGGCGATTTGCGCATCATTCAACCTTTTAACTATCTTTTAATCCCATATATTGGGATAGTATATCATATATTGACAAGCAATCGACGCCGGAATAAAGTACGCAGCACTTGACCGATGAAATTTTTATCTGAAAACCGTCGGTAGCGAACCGAATAATCCCTGGATGCGTAAAACAAAATGAACCCAGCACCGCATCAAACGCGCTTGATCGCCCTCGATTGGGGCACCTCGTCGTTGCGCGCATATCGGCTAGGCGCCGGTGGCGAGCGGCTGGAGTTGCGTGCGCTGCCTTGGGGTGTGATGCAGCTGCCGGAAGCTGGAACCGAAGCAAATGCCGGTTTCGAAGCGGCTTTCGAACAGGCATGCGGCGACTGGCTGCGCGCCGCGCCGGAGACGCCGGTGATTGCGGCCGGCATGGTCGGCAGCCGCCAGGGCTGGAATGAAGCGCCCTACCTGGAGGTGCCGATCGCGGTCGACCAGATCGGCGGCAACTTGACCTGCTTGCGCAACCGGCATGGCCAGCTGATCCATATCGTGCCCGGCCTGATTCAACATTCGCAACTGCCGAATGTCATGCGCGGCGAAGAAACCCAGGTGGTCGGGATGCTGGCCCTGCACCGGCGGCACGGGTACCCGCGCAGTAACGACGCCGCACAAGACATTCTGATCGGCTTGCCCGGCACCCATTCCAAATGGGTGCAAATCCATGATGCGAAAGCCGGCAGCGAAGTCACCCGTTTCGACACGTTCATGACCGGCGAGGTCTACGCCGCGCTGTGCGGCCACACTATTCTGGGACGCAGCATGATGGCCGCCGATGACGGCAATAGCGAAACAGCCAGGCGCGGCTTCGAACGCGGCCTGCAAGTTGCACAAACCCCGGCCGGCCAGACGGGTGTATTGTCGACCATATTCAGCACCCGCACGCTGGGCTTGACCGGCGTGCTGGACGGCGCAGGCCAGCGCGAATACCTGTCCGGCCTGCTGATCGGCCACGAAATCGCCGCCTTGCAACACATGCTGCAAGCCCAGGAGCGCTTGCCGGGCAAAGTCATGCTGGTCGGCGAAACCGGCTTGTGCGAGCGCTATGCGCAAGTGTTGCGCGCCTACGGTTTCGACAACATCGAGGTGGTGCAGCAAGCCACCGAACGCGGACTCTGGCAACTGGCGCTCAGCGCCGGCTTGCTGAATGACGCGTCAATTTGAACCAGGCTCTTGAGTCGACGAGAAACCATCATGCTAAAAAAAGCAATGAAACAATGCGGATTGATCGCCATCCTGCGCGGCGTCAAGCCGCACGAAGTGGCGGCGATCGGCCTCAAACTGTATGAAGCCGGCTTCAGGATTATCGAAGTGCCGCTCAACTCGCCCGAACCTTACGACAGCATTCGCACCTTGCGCACTACCCTGCCTGCAGACTGCGTGGTGGGTGCCGGCACCGTCTTGACCACGGACCAGGTGGCTGCGGTCAAACGCGCCGGCGGCGAAATCATCGTCATGCCGCATAGCGATCCGCTGGTGATCGCTGCGGCCAAACAGGCCGGCCTGGCTTGCGCGCCCGGCGTCGCCACGGTCACTGAAGCGTTTGCCGCGCTCGCTGCCGGCGCCGACGTCTTGAAAATGTTCCCGGCCGAGCAGTTGGGTGCACATGTTGTGAAAGCATGGCGCGCGGTCGTCCCGCATGAAATAGCCTTGCTGCCGGTAGGCGGCATCACGCCGGAAAACCTCGCAACATTCATCGATGCCGGCGCTTCCGGCTTCGGCTTGGGATCGGCCTTGTACAAGCCGGGCCTGAGCGCGGAGCAAGTAGGCCAGCATGCCAACAAGTTCGTCGCGGCATGGTGTACGGCACAAGAACAACACAGCAAATAGTTGACCAGGCGCGGGCCGACCCGTCGCTTGTAACCAGGAGACCAGTTTAATGAAAATCACCAAACTCACCACTTACATCGTCCCGCCGCGTTGGTGCTTTCTGAAGATAGAAACCGATGAAGGCGTGGTCGGATGGGGCGAGCCGGTGGTGGAAGGCCGCGTGCACAGCGTGGTGGCCGCGGTGGAAGAATTATCCGACTACCTGATCGGCAAGGATCCACGCCATATCGAAGACCATTGGACGGTGCTCTACCGCGGCGGCTTTTATCGCGGCGGCGCCATCCACATGAGCGCACTGGCCGGCATCGACCAGGCTTTGTGGGATATCAAGGGCAAGGCGCTCGGCGTCTCCGTCAGCCAGTTGCTGGGCGGTCCGGTGCGCGACAGCATCCGCGTCTATTCCTGGATCGGCGGCGACCGTCCCGCCGATACCGCGGCAGCCGCCAAGGATGCCGTGGCGCGCGGCTTCACCGCGGTGAAGATGAACGGCACCGAGGAATTGCAGTTTGTCGACTCCTATGAAAAAGTCGAAGCGACCTTGGCCAACGTCGCCGCGGTGCGCGAAGCGGTCGGTCCGCATATCGGCATCGGCGTCGATTTCCACGGCCGGGTGCACAAGCCGATGGCGAAGATCCTGATCAAGGAACTGGAACCGTACAAACTGATGTTCATCGAAGAACCGGTGCTCAGCGAAAACTACGAAGCGCTGAAGGAACTGGCGCCGCTGACCAGCACGCCGATTGCGTTGGGTGAGCGGCTGTATTCGCGCTGGGATTTCAAGCGCATCCTGAGCGAAGGCTATGTCGATATCATCCAGCCGGACGTCTCGCACGCCGGCGGCATTACCGAGACGCGCAAGATCGCCACCATGGCCGAGGCCTACGACGTCGCCGTGGCGCTGCATTGCCCGCTCGGTCCGATCGCGCTGGCCGCCTGTCTGCAAGTCGATGCGGTGTCGTATAACGCGTTCATCCAGGAGCAAAGCCTGGGCATCCACTATAACGAAAGCAACGACCTGCTCGACTATGTGAAGCAGCCGGAAGTGTTCGCCTACGATAAAGGCTACGTCACGATTCCGCAGGGGCCGGGGCTGGGCATCGAAATCAACGAAGAGTATGTCAAGGAACGGGCCGCCATCGGCCATCGCTGGCGAAATCCGATCTGGCGTCACAAGGACGGCAGTTTTGCGGAGTGGTAAGGCTTGAAATAAGCAAGCATGGCAGGGAGTAATGCGCGGATCAACCGTTTCACAAGGGGCAGCTATAGCCCTCGCATTGCAAAACACGGCCGGCAGTAGCCGGCCAGGAGATTCATATGCAAGAGCAGGTGCTTGAAACAGAACGGCCATCCCCGCAATCAACAAGCTCGGCAGCATCGACGCAGGCGCCAAGCCGCAAGCGCTTCCTGATCATGCTGCTGTTGTTTATCACAGTCGTGATCAATTACCTGGACCGCAGCAACCTGTCGATCGCGGCCCCTGAACTGATGCGCGATCTGGCGATCGATCCGGTCCGCGCCGGCTGGATTTTTTCCGCCTTCGGCTGGACCTATGCCGCCATGCAGATCCCCGGCGGCTGGCTGGTAGACCGGGTAGCTCCTCGCGTGCTTTATGCGCTGGCGCTGGCCTTGTGGTCGCTGGCTACCGTCTGTCTTGGTTTCATCGGCAGCTTCGTCGGTTTGTTCGCATTGCGCTTGCTGGTTGGCGCATTGGAAGCGCCGGCCTACCCGATCAATAACCGCGTCGTCACCACCTGGTTCCCGGAACGCGAACGAGCTACCGCCATCGGCTTCTACACGTCAGGCCAGTTCGTCGGCCTGGCGTTCCTGACGCCGCTGCTGGCATGGCTGCAGCAGCGCTACGGCTGGCATATGGTATTCGTCAGCACCGGCCTGACCGGCGTCGCCTGGGCCGCGATCTGGTACTGGATATATCGTGAGCCGCGCCAGTTCAAAGGCGCAAACTCAGCGGAAATCGAACTGATACGCGCCGGCGGCGGCCTGGTCGATATCGCCCAGAGCTCCAGCATGCAAAAGCCGGGCTTCAGCATGGCCGACCTCCGACTGGTGCTAAGCCGGCGCAAATTGTGGGGTATCTATCTGGGACAGTACGCAGTCAATTCGACGCTATGGTTTTTCCTGACCTGGTTCCCGACCTACCTGGTCAAATATCGCGGCATGGACTTCATCAAATCCGGTTTCCTGGCATCATTGCCCTTCCTCGCGGCGTTCCTCGGCGTGCTGAGCTCCGGCATGTTTTCCGACTGGCTGATCCGCAAGGGTGCTTCGCTCGGCATGGCGCGCAAAGTGCCGATCATCGGCGGCCTACTGATTTCCACCTGCATCATCGGCGCCAACTATACCGATTCGACGGCCTGGATCATCGTCTTCATGGCTGTCGCTTTCTTCGGCAACGGCTTCGCCTCGATCTCGTGGTCGCTGGTGTCGTCGCTGGCGCCTGCCAAGATGCTGGGACTGACCGGCGGCGTGTTCAATTTCATCGGTAACCTGGCCGCCATCACCACGCCGCTGGTGATCGGCTTCCTGATCAGCGGCAGCAGCTTCGCACCGGCCATTACTTATGTCGCGGTGATGGCGCTGGCAGGTGCGCTGTCGTACATCCTGCTGGTAGGGGAAGTGGAACGCATCACTGCCTGAAGCAGTGTAAGCGTCGCAAAAAAAACAAACCCCGGATACGCTTGTGGCATATCCGGGGTGCTCACTTCACAACCGCGGCATCCGGCAAGATGCTGCTGTTTTCAGACTTTAAATTTCAAGCTGCCTGCTTTTGCTCCGCAGGCTTTTCATCGCGCAATTCACGGCGCAAGATCTTGCCGACATTGGTCTTCGGCAGATCGGTGCGGAACTCGATGTACTTCGGCCGCTTGTAGCCGGTCAGCTGTTCGCGGCAATAAGCCATCAGTTGTTCAGCAGTCAGCGACGGATCCTTGCGCACCACGAAAATCTTCACGACTTCGCCGGCATGCTCATCCGGCACGCCGACACAGGCGCATTCCAGAACGCCGGGATGCTGCACCACCACGCCTTCGACTTCGTTCGGATAGACATTGAAACCGGAGACCAGGATCATGTCTTTCTTGCGGTCGACAATCTTGGTGTAGCCACGCTCATCCATGACGCCGATATCGCCGGACTTGAAGAAGCCGTCTGCCGTCATGACCTTGGCGGTTTCATCGTCACGGTTCCAGTAGCCGCGCATCACTTGCGGGCCGCGGATCGCGATTTCGCCTGGTTGTCCCAGTGGCACCGGATTGCCGTCATCGTCCAGGATCGCAATTTCAGTGGATGGCAGCGGCAAGCCGATGGTGCCGCTGTATTCCGTGATGTTGCAAGGATTGGCGCTGGCGATAGGCGAAGTTTCGGACAAGCCGTAACCTTCTATGATCGGGCAGCCGGTGACTTCCTTCCATTTATCGGCAACCGTTTTTTGCACCGCCATGCCGCCACCGACGCACACACGGTAGCCGGAGAAATCCAGCTTGGCGAAGTCAGGGTGATGCAGCAGCGCGTTGTACAAGGTATTCACGGCCGGGAAAGTATTGATCTGGTACTTCGACATTTCCTTGATCAGCCCGGCGATATCGCGCGGATTCGGGATCAGCAGGTTCAATGCGCCCTCGCGCATGCCGAGCAGACCGCAGACCGTCAGCGCAAAGATGTGATACAGCGGCAGAGCGCAAACGAACGCCAGTTGCTCGACCTTCGGTCCTTTGGCCAGACCTGGCGACAACCAGGCTTCGGCCTGCAATACGTTGGCCACCACGTTGCGATGCGTCAGAGTCGCCCCCTTGGAGACGCCGGTCGTACCGCCGGTATATTGCAGGAAAGCGACATCGTCTGGACCCAGCGTAACAGCCTGCAACTGCATCGAAGCACCTTGCGAGACTGCGCTGTTGAACGGGGTCGAGCCAGGCAGGGAAAAGCTTGGCACCATTTTCTTGACATGCCGCACCACCAGATTGACCACCAAGCCTTTGAGGCCCATCAGGTCACCCATGCTGGCAACCACGACATGCTTGAGCTTGGTGCGCGCCACCACTTGCTGCAAAGTCGTGGCGAAATTTTCCAGGATGAAGATGGCTTCCGCGCCGGAGTCGTTCAGCTGGTGTTCGAGTTCACGCGGCGTATACAGCGGATTGACGTTCACCACGGTATAGCCGGCCCGCAAAATGGCGGCGATCGCCACCGGATATTGCAGCACGTTAGGCATCATGATGGCGACCCGCGCGCCCTTTTGCAGGCCCTTGGCTTGCAACCAGGCGCCGACTTTGCGCGACAGCTGGTCGACTTCGGCGTAGGTCAGATATTTACCCATGCAGGCATAGGCATTGCGCACCGCATATTTCTGGAACGACTCTTCCAGCAATTGCACCAGCGACTGGTACTGCGTGTAGTCGATCTCGGTGGCTACGCCTTCAGGATACGATTTGAGCCAAAATTTATCCATATTCTGCCTTTAGTCTCTGCTTGTTATAAATGCATTGTTTTTGGCTTGTTTTACTTGAATATAAAGTAAACATGCCGATAGGGGGAGTGCTGCCGGGACCTCTGTCTTCCGTCCGCTAAAAAAGCACGGTTGTATTTTTTTGTTCTATCGCGATGCTATCGGGCAAAGCGTCGGCATGCAAGCGTTTTGATGCATATTTGAGCAAATCGTCGACACTAAGCTTCATGTTGTGGTGCAACAAAACCTCTGCCCGCAGATGCTTAACGCCCTCCTCCTCCGGACTCCATTTCACGTGCGCCACGGCAACCGCCGGATGCTCGAACAAGACTTCTTCGATCTGCCGCGGGAATACTCGCTGGCCGCCCCGTACCAACATATTACTCTTGCGATCGATAATAGAAACAAAACCGTCTTCATCGATGCTGGCGACGTCACCGGTGGCGAACCAGCCATCGTGCAGGCGCTCTTTGCTTATTTTTTTAGCAACCAGATTCAGGGCGGTGGCGCCGAGGCTGGAACCGGCGTCGGCATGACCCTGATCATAGCCGGAGAACAGCTGCGGGCCGCGTACCCATAACTCGCCCAAGGTATCGACCGGCAAGGGCTCGGCATTATCGAGATCGACCACTTTCACTTCCGTATCCGGCAGCGGCACGCCCACCACACCCGGATTACGGCGCGCCGACAACGGCATGGCCAGCACCGCAGGCGACGCTTCGGCCAGGCCATAGGCTTCCACCAGGCGGCCGCGCGTCAGCTTCTCAAACTCTTCGCGGATTTCCTGCGCCAGCGGCGAACCGCTGACCGCGCATACGCGTATCGACGCCAATCCATAGCGCCTTACACCCGGCGTATGCGCCAACTCGCGCACCATGCGCGGCGTGGTCGGGAAATAGGTCGGCCGCATTTTCTTCACAGTCTTCAGCAAGGGCTCCAGCTCGGCGCCGGGTAACAGGATCAGGGTTGCGCCCAGATAGACGCCAAGGTGCAGCAAGCCGGTAAGCCCGTAAACGCTGGACAAAGGTTGCTGCGCCAGGAAGCGCTCGTCGCCCGGCCGCGATTCCGGCAGCCAGTGTCGCAACTGCAAGGCGTTCGCCGCAAGGTTGCGATGCGAGAGCGCCACCGGCAGCGGCGTCCCGGTGGCGCCATAGGTATAGACCACCACGGCGATGTCGTTGACGTCTTGCGCCAGTTCTACCGGATAGATCATGCCGCGCCCCAAAACCTGCTTGAATTTGAGATAGCGCCGCTCTTGCTTGCGATGCTGCTGGTCCTGCCGGAACCATGGCAGCCAGTGCCCTTCCTGGACATGATGCAAAACTGCGAACTTGAGCTTTTCACGCCAGCCCATGTAATCGATCATCGACGCGAATATCACGCGTCGCAAGCCGGCTGCGCGGCGATCACTTTGCAGCACATCGCGCAATTCGTCATAACGGTTGGTGGTCGTTATCAGCATCACCGCCGTGGCGTCCGCAATCCGCGTCAGCAAGATTTCATCGGGCGTCGCCGCATCGCTCAGCACCGCCACCGCGCCGGCTTTCAGGATGCCGAAATAGGCAATCACCAAAGACGGAATGTTCGGCAAAGCCAGCATGATCCGCTCACCCGGCTTGACCCGCATCTCGATCAAGCCATGCGCAAAGCGGTTGGCTTGCCGGTCCAGTTCGCGCCAATCGATCTTGCCGCCGCGGTAAGAGAGCGCGGTGGTTTTGCCAAAGCGGCGGGCGGTGGCCTCCAGCAAACGCGGCAGCGCCACAGTCGGCGGCTTGATGCGGTAAGGCGTACGGGCGTCATAGAATTTCAGCCACGGCCGTTCGCTCTCCAGTTGCTTGCGGGCGGCGCGCCGCTCGGCCTTTTGCCGGATGCGGCGCTCAGCTTGCTCGGCCGGATCGAATTGCATCTGCAGGAAGCGTTCGATCGCGCGGTTGACCGCGTCCGGCCGCTCCACCATCACCTGATGCGCGGAAACCGGCACCACCACTTCCTCGGCGCCTGGAATCAGGCTGGCCACTTCCTTGTAGGCGGCTTCATCGAACAGGATGTCGCGGTGGCCCAGGATCACCAGCGCCGGCGCCTTGACGGCGCGCAAATAATCGCTGCCATCCCATGGCAGCAAGGCATTCTTGTTTTGCAGGTAGACCACATGCGGCGGCGGATAAATACGGGCGGCGGTGATGCCGAAATACGGCATCAGTTTGCGCACTACGCCGAAAATCGGCGGCGGCATGCGCAACAGGGTCCGGCCGGCCCAGCGCAGACGGAAACGCGCCGCCGAGGCGATCATGATCAGCGCCGACACGCGCTCAGGAAATTGCTTGAGAAAATAGGCAGACAGCGCACCGCCGAAGGAATGGCAGACCAAGATGAAGGTTGGCGGCAGGTCCAGCTGATCGAGTGCGGCGGCGATATCGGCCACCAGTTCCGGCACGTCATAGCGGGCGCCGTCAGCCTCGGTCGGCGCATCGGTGTAGCCGTGGCCGCGCAGGTCGAGCGCGATTACCCGGTAGTCGGCCTGGAATTGTTCCAGCTGATATTCCCAATAGGCGGCGCGGCCGCCAAAGCCGTGGATGAAAACCATGGTCGGCTGCTGGTTTCTCGGTCTGCGGCCATATTCCGGACCAGCGTCAAGCACGCTCATTTCAAGCGCGGCGCCACCGTCGCGCGCCAGGCGGCCGGGCAATTTCAACGTGCTGCGATGCAGGTCGGTATTGAAGGTCATATTGTCATTGTAACCAATCGCCCGACACAATACGCACTATCCGATGAGATATACCGCTTGGCTGACTCCCCCGCCTGCGGCCTTATCCCGGCGGCGCTTTCGCCAGCTCGGCCAACTGCCGGTGTCTTTCTTCTTTGCTGAGCGCGGCCAGCTTGGCGACGGCGATATAGAACTTGGGCAGGCTCTGCTGTTGCGCCAGCAGAGCCTTGAAGCCCGGCACCAGATCGTAATAGGTCGCCACCAGCGCCAGGTGGGCGTTCGACAGCGGCTCGGCAAACCAGCGGTCATAACCGGCGTAGCCACCCCAGCCGGCCTTGAGCCGTTGATAGTCTGCTTGCAGGGCGACGAAAATTTCCGCCTTCTGCTGCAGCTTTTGCGCATCGCCAAGATCGCTGTCATAGTTGCCGGCCAGCTGTTCGCGGTACTTCAGCAATAGCGCCAGAAAATCTTCCTTGCGTCCTTCAAACCGGACGTAGGTGTCGCGCATTTTTTGATCGCCGACCGCTTGCAGCCAGCGCTCGACGCCGGCCTGTTCCACAGTAGTGGCGAACGATTCATTGAATTGGGTATCGTCCTTGGCATACACAGTCTGATGCGCCAGCTCATGGAAAATCAGCCGAGCCAGTTCGCCGTCGGGATATTTGATAAAGGTCGACAGCAGCGGGTCGTTAAACCAGCCGAGCGTCGAATAGGCCGGCACGCCACTGACCTGGACGTCATAGCCCTGTTGCCGCATGTCGGCGGCAAATTTCTGCGCTGCGCCTTGGCTGAAATAGCCACGATAATTGACGCAGCCCGCTACCGGAAAACACCATTGCTTGGGTTCCAGCGACAACGCCGGCGCCGCCACCACATTCCATAACGCGAAAGGACGCTGCAGATCGGCGTATTCCGTATAGCTGCGATTATCCGGCAGGCCCAGTTCGCTGACCGCAAAACGACGCATCTGCTTGGTGCGCTTGAGCTTGGCCTTGAGGCCGGCGTCGACATGCGGATCCGCCAGCCAGTCATCGATCGGATGGGCCCGGTCCAGCAGCGAAAACTGGCCGTTGGCCGCTTGCCCGTAATATGCCAGCTGGGCGCAGCCGGCGATCAGCACCAGCGCAAGCAGCGGAAGCAGCCGGCGCGTGCTCATGCCTCGGCGCTAATTCCAGCGGTGACGCTGACGTCGGCTTTTTCCACTTCCACCAGCACATCGTAGAAAGTCGGCGCGCGTCCCATGTCGGTCAGGCGCTGGCTGGTCACCTCGTTGGCGTTCTTTCCGTCGCTGGCTATTTTTTTCCACCAGATCGACAAGCCCACCACCAAGCCGATCCTGGCCTTGTCGGTCACCCGGAGCCTGGCGTTGAAACTGCCTCGGTCATTATAGATACGCACTGTGTCGCCGCTGGCCAGGCTGCGCTGTCCGGCGTCGAATGGATGCATGTCGAGATGCGGCTCGCCTTCGGTATCGCGCAAACTTTTGACGTTGACGAAGCTGGAATTAAGGAAATTGCGCGCGGGCGGCGAAATCATCCCTAGCGGGTATTTCTTCGCCAGTTCAGGATTGCTGGCGCGCGATTCGTAGGGCGCGATATAGGTCGGCAAAGGATCCAATCCGTCCTTCAGCATCTGCGCGCTGTAGAACTCGCATTTGCCGGATGGCGTCGGAAAACCGCCTTCGGCAAACGGCGCGTCCGGTGCGTTCAATTTTTGCCAGCCGTTTTTCTTTAGCGTATCCCAGTCGAAATGGACGGCGCGCACATGTTTGCGGTCGAACGCTTGCGCTGCAATGTCGTCGTCGCTCTCAAGGAAACAAGCGTCATCGAAGCCCATGCGCGCCGCCAGCAAACGGAAAATTTCAGTATTCGGTTTGGCTTCGCCGAGCGGCGCAATCGCTGCGTTATTGGCCAGCATGTACAAATGGCCGTAGGCCGAATGGGCATCGACGTGCTCCAGCTGCGTAGTGGCAGGCAGCACGATGTCGGCGTAGTCGACGGTATCGGTCTGAAAATGCTCCAGCACCACGGTGAACAGATCCTCGCGCGCAAAGCCTTGCATGACGGCCCCGGATTCCGGTGCGACGGCGACCGGATTCGAGTTATATACGATCACGGCTTCAATCTTCGGACCGAACTCAGGCGAAGCCTGGCGCAGCAAGTCGTCACCGATGGTGCTCATGTTGATGGTGCGTGGCGCCATGCCTTGCTTGATCAAAAAATCGGGACGTTGCAAAAACTGGTTGTTCTTTGGAAAACTGTCCGATGCCGATAGCTGAGCGCCGCCGGCGGCGTGGCGCCAAGCGCCGACCAACGCCGGCAGGCAAGTGATATTGCGCACCGCCATGCCGCCGCCGTGCACTCGCTGCAAACCGTAGTTGATCCGGATCGCCACAGCCTCGCCGCACAACGCGGCGCCGCCGTAGGCGCGCGCCAGATCGATGACTTCATCGGCGCTGATGCCGCACACTTCCGCGGTCTTTTGCGGCGACCATTCCAGCACCTGTTGCTTGAGCTGCTCAAAACCGAGCGTATGGCGAGCGATGTAATCGTGGTCCAGCAAATCTTCCGCAATCAGCACATGCATCATGCCCAGCGCCAGCGCCGAATCGGTTCCCGGCAGCAGCGCAATGTGCTGATGGCATTTGTCGGCGGTGAGGGAGCGGTAGGGGTCGATGGCGATCAGCCTGGCGCCGTTGCGTTTGGCTTCTTGTGCGCGCATCCAGAAATGCAGGTTCGATGCGATCGGATTGCCGCCCCAGATCAGGATCAGCTTGGCGTTCTGAACCTGTTCCAGGTCCATGCCGATCTTGGCGCCTATCGTGTATTTGTAGCCGGTGCTGCCAGCCGATGCACAAATGGTGCGGTCCAGCAGCGAAGCGCCGATGCGGTTGAAAAAGCGCATCGACATCGATTCACCCTGCACCAGGCCCATGGTGCCGGCATAGCTGTAGGGCAGGATGGCTTGCGGATTGCGTGCGGCGATCTGGCCCAGCCGTCCGGCTATCGTGCCGATCGCCTCATCCCAGCTGATCTGGACGAACTTGCCTTCGCCCTTTTTGCCGATCCGCTTGAGCGGATGCAGCAGGCGGTCCTTGTGATAAGTGCGCTCGGTGTAGCGCGAGACCTTGGTGCACAGGACGCCGGCCGTGGTCGGATGGCCGGGATCACCGCGAACTTCGGTGGCGACGCCGTCGGTGACAGTCACCAGCAGTGCGCAGGTATCGGGGCAATCATGCGGGCAGGCGGCACGAACGATGGTAGTAGTCATAATGTCATCGGAACCAGAGCGCTTCAAACCACTACTTTAGCAAAATCCGGCCATGCAGGATGGCGTTTACACGACCACTGCGGTTTTTCTCTGCGCTTTTTCTATTTAACGCCTTGCAACTGCATTTCCGGATCCATCAGACGCAGCATGAACGCTTCGCACTGCGCTACCTGCTCCAGCGCCACGAACTCGTTCGGCCGGTGTGCCTGCTCGATGCTGCCCGGACCGCAAACCACGGTGGGAATCCCGGCGCGCTGGAACAGGCCGGCTTCGGTGCCGTAGGAAACCGCGCCATGCGTCTTGTTGCGCGCCAGCGCCTTCGCCAGCTGGACCACCGCATCGCCCTCCTGCATGTTGAGGCCGGGCGCGGAAGCCATCCATTCAAAGTCGATGGCGGCGTTCGGCTCTACCCTTTGCATTTCCGGCAGCAGGGTGGCGGCGAAAGCCTGGATTTCCTGGTACAGGCGTTCGACGTCGATGCCGGGCATGGTGCGCGCTTCGAATTCGAATTTGCAATCCTTCGGCACGATATTCGCCGCCAGGCCGCCATGGATGATACCGGTCTGCATGGTGGTGTAGGGCACGGTGAACCCGTAGTCGCGCGTCTCCAGCTGGGCAAAGCGGTCCGCCATCTGGCGGATATAGACAATGATGCGGGCCGCGTATTCGATCGAATTGACGCCCATGGTGGTGTAGCTGGAATGCGCTTCGCGACCACGGATGCAGCAGCGGAAACGGTGCGTACCCTTGTGCGCAATGATCGGTTGCATCGAGGTCGGCTCGCCGACTATGCAGGCCGCCGGTTTCAAGCCCAGTTCCTGCAAATCCTTGATCAGTCCTTGCACGCCGATGCAGCCGACTTCTTCGTCATACGACAAGGCAAAGTGCAGCGGCGCATCCATCTTCGCCGCCAAAAATTGAGGCGTCAGCGCCAGCGCGGTGGCGATATAACTCTTCATGTCAGCCGAGCCACGGCCGTATAGCAAACCATCCTTGATGGTGGCCTTGAACGGATCCGTATCCCAGGCCTGCCCTTCGACCGGCACCACGTCGGTATGACCGGACAAGATCAAGCCGGGTTTGGTGCCTTCACCAAGGGTGGCAAACAGATTGGCTTTCTTGCCGGTGGCGTCATAGGTCAGGCGCGACTTGACACCGAAACCGGCCAGGTAATCGCGGGTCCATTCGATCAATCCCAGGTTGGAATCGCGCGATACGGTCTGGAACGCGATCAAGCGTTCTATCATTGCCATGACGTCGGCGGAAGGCATCAGCTGGGTTGTGTGCGGTGCGTTCATGGTGCTGTCCTCTACGCTAGCCATGGTTCAAATGACAGGCGGAAAAATGGTTGCTGCTGATTTCTTTCAACTCTGGCTTTTCAACTTTACAACGCGGCATCGCATGCGGGCAGCGCGGATGAAAGTGACAGCCGGAGGGCGGATGCAGCGGCGACGGGATTTCTCCCTTCACCGCAAAAAATTCTGTTCTCCTGACTTCCAGCTTGGGCGCCGACGCCAGCAAAGCCTGCGTATAAGGATGATTGGCGTGGGCAAAAATCGCATCGGTCGCGGCCGATTCAACAATACGGCCAAGATACATGATAACCACCCGGTCCGACAAATGCCGGACCACGCCAAGGTCATGGCTGATGAACAAGTATGTCAGGTCGAGCTCGTCGCGCAACTTGATAAACAAGTTGAGCACCTGTGCCTGGATCGAAACATCCAGCGCCGCGACGGCTTCATCGCAGACCAGGAATTCCGGTTTGACCGCCAGCGCGCGTGCAATGCCGACCCGTGCGCGCTGGCCGCCGGAAAACTGATGCGGAAAACGGCGCAACATGCTGCCGTCCAGCCCGACCCGCTGCAGCAGGTTTTCAACATAGTCGCGCTGTTGCGAAGCGGCCACCAGGCCATGCACCAGTGGCGCTTCGCCGACGATATCTTGCACGCGCATGCGTGGATTCAGCGAGGCATAGGGATCCTGGAAAATCATCTGGATCGCGAGTTGTTTCTTGCGCTTTTCAGATGCATCCAGCTGTTCCAGCGACTCCCCTTTCCATAAGCGTGCACCGGCACTAAGGCTATGCAGACCGACCGCCATCCGCCCCAATGTCGACTTGCCGCAACCGGATTCGCCGACCAGGCCCACTACCTCGCCGCGGGCGATGCTCAGACTGACTTCATCCACGGCATGCACCACTTCCTGTTGCATGCCGGCGCCGAACAGGTTAGCGATTTTTGCTGCGCTATCCAGACCTTTGACAAAGCGCTTGCTGACCGCCTGCAGCTCCAGCAGCGGCGCTGATGCCGGCGTTGGCGCCGCTTCGTTATCGACATCCTGCTTCATTGCATTGCCCCAACCACATCGTCTCGCAACGGATGGTAGCAACGCAGCTTGCGCTGTTCAACCGCACGCAACGGCGGTGTCTGTTGGCACTCGGCCGTGACATGGGCGCAGCGCGTGCGGAAGGTGCAACCATCCGGCAGATTCAATAGCGATGGCGTCATGCCCGGAATCTGCTGCAGCGGCCGGCCGCGCGGATTACGTGATGGCGCCGATGCGATCAGACCATGCGTATAAGGATGACGCGGATGTTCCAGGACTTGCTGCACCGTACCGCTCTCGACGATACGTCCGGCGTACATCACCGATACGGTATCCGCCAGCCCGGCCACCACTGACAGATCGTGGGTAATCCAGATCAGCGCCGTACCGGATTCCCGGCACAGTTTCTGCATTTCGTACAGGATCTGTCCTTGTATCGTCACGTCCAATGCCGTAGTCGGCTCATCGCAAATGATCAGGTCCGGTTTGTTGAGCAAGGCAATCGCGATCGCCACCCGTTGCCGCATGCCGCCGGAAAACTGATGTGGATACGCTTGCAGCCGTTCATCCGGCGCAGGAATCCCGACCCGCACCAGCGCTTCACGCGACATTTCATGTGCCACCATGCGGCTCACATCCTGATGCGCGCGTACCGCTTCCATCATCTGTGTATCGATACGCAGCACGGGATTGAGCGTCATCATCGGATCTTGAAAAATCATGGCGATGCGGTTGCCGCGAATCTTGCGCATGGCTTCCGCCGGCAAGCCCCGCAAATTATTCCCTTGCAGCAGAATTTCACCGGCGACGATTTTTCCCGGCGGATCGATCAGGCCCATGATGGAATAGCCGGTCATCGATTTACCGGATCCGGATTCCCCCACCAGCCCCATGATTTCACCGCGCTTGACTGAAAACGAAACCTGGTCGACCGCTTTGACCAGGCCGGCACGGGTAGCAAACTGAGTCTGCAGGTTATTGACGACCAATGTCGCTTGCGTATCCATAGCCGTCCTATTGCGTCTGCAAGCGTGGATTGAGAACGTCGCGCAACTGGTCCGCCACCAGGTTGATCGTGACCACGGTCAACAGCAAGGCGATGCCGGGAAACACGCTGATCCAGTATTTTCCGGAGAGCAGATACTGGAAGCCGTTGGCGATCAGCAGGCCTAGCGATGGTTCCGTAATCGGCAGGCCGAGACCGAGAAAGGACAGCGTCGCTTCCAGAGAGATCGCCGATGCCACTTGCAGCGCGGCGATCACGATCAGCGGCGGCAGACAGTTAGGCAGCAAATGCCGGAACATGATGCGCAACGGCGACAATCCGAGCGCAGTGGCGGCCTCGATATATTCTTTCTTGCGCTCTACCAGCGCGGCGCTACGCGTGGTGCGAGCGTAATAGGCCCATTGCACCGTTACCAGCGCAATGATGATCTTATCGACGCCGCGGCCGGTCAGCGCCAGCAGAATCAGCGCGATCAGGATGGGCGGGAAAGATAGCTGGATATCCGCCACGCGCATGATGAACACCTCAGTGCGGCCGCCGGCGTACCCGGCCAGCAGGCCCAAGGTCAAGCCCAGCGATAACGCAATGATTGTACTTACGACGCCGACCAGCACTGAGATACGGACGCCATACAAAATCGCCGACAGCATGTCGCGGCCCTGGTCATCGGTGCCAAGCAGATAAGTCATGCTGCCGTCGACCGAGGTCTTGCCCGGCTCAAGGCGTGAATCCATCACATCCAGCTTGGCCAGGTCGTAGGGATTTTGCGGCGACAAGATCGGCGCGAAGATCGCCGCCAGCAGGATCAGCGCCAGTAGCACGAAACCGACGGTGGCGATCTTGCTGCTGAAATAATTGCGCACGAAGCGTTGCCATGGTGTTTCTACTGCCGCCAGCGTTTCGGTGATCTGCATATCAGCCTTTGCTTTCTGCCAGGCGCACGCGCGGATCGAGCAATGAGTACAACATGTCCACCACCAGGTTGATCAGGATGAAAATGGTGACGATCAATAACAGATAGGCGACGATTACCGGCCGGTCCAGTACGCGGATCGAATCGATAATCAGCTTGCCCATGCCGGGCCAGGCGAACACGGTTTCGGTAACGATGGAAAAGGCGATGATCGAACCAAATTGCAAGGCAATCACAGTGACGATCGGGATCAGGATATTTTTCAGGACGTGGACGCCAATGATGCGGCTATTGCGCAAGCCCTTGGCGCGCGCGAATTTGACATAGTCCTGCATCAGCGCCTCTTGCGCGCCGGAGCGCGTCAGCCTGATCACCAGGGCGATGTTGAATAGCGCCAGGTTGAACGCCGGCATCAGCAAATGTTTCAAGCCGTCCCAACTGAGGAAACTGACCGGCACACCCAGCAGCAATTGCGTCTCGCCGCGGCCGCTGGTAGGCAGCCAGCCGAGTTGCACTGCAAACACCATGATCAGCATCAGCCCGACCCAGAATGTCGGCAGCGAAAAGCCGAGTATGGAAACCGCCATGATGGTTTTGCCGACGATGCCGTTAGGACGCAGGCCGGCCAGCAAGCCCAGCGGCAGCCCCAGCACGACGGAGAGCAGGATCGCCGCCGAGGACAGTTCCAGCGTTGCCGGCATGCGTTCGAAAATCAGGCTCAAGGCCGGCGTTGAATAGGCAAACGAAAGTCCCAGGTCGCCGCCCGCCGCATGCTTCAGGAAAATGAAATATTGCAGCCAGAGCGGCTTGTCGAGACCGAAGGCGATGATCACCTTGGCGCGCTCGATCTGATCTGCATCTGGGCTGATCAGCACGTCGACCGGGTTGCCGATCGCGTACACGCCGATAAACACCAGCAGCGACATGACCAGTAGCACGACCAGGCTTTGCAGTACGCGGCGGATAATAAAAGCCAGCATCGAATATCCTAATTACATCCATAAAAAATCCGCTCGCCACACGCGCTGAGCGGATGCACGCGCCACTTCTATTGCGGATAGAAACCGTAAGCGTGGGTGCGCTCGTCGGTACGCGGGTTATATACGATACCTTTTTTTGTGGCCCATGTGGTCAGTTGCCGATGAATCGGGATGGCGTAGCCGTCATCGATGCTGATGCGCGACCACATCCGGGCAAACCAAGACATCAGACACATAATGCTCTACTGTGAATGAACACCGACGGACCGTGTAGGCGTAATATACACATTCTGGACGCTACGCCTTTAACCTTTTTCTATAGGCAAGAGGCATGCCATATATCAGGAGTGCATTATGAATTTGATCGACCCTATCATCGCCTTCCAGGCCGAACTGCAAGCCATCCGACGTGATTTACACGCCCATCCCGAGCTCAACTATGAAGAACAACGCACTTCCGACGTGGTGGCGCGCAAGCTTACCGAATGGCAGATTCCCATTCTGCGCGGCATGGGCGTTACCGGCGTTGTCGGTATTATAAAGAACGGCAGCAGCGACCGCGCCATCGGCTTGCGCGCCGATATGGACGCGTTGCCGGTACAGGAGTTGAACACTTTCTCACATGCCTCCCAACATCAGGGCAAGATGCACGCTTGCGGGCATGACGGTCATACGGCGATGCTGCTTGGTGCGGCGCACCATCTAGCGCAGCACCGCAATTTCGACGGCACCGTCTACCTGATTTTCCAGCCGGCGGAAGAAGGCGGCGGTGGCGCCCAACGCATGATCGATGATGGCTTGTTTGAGAAATGTCCGGTGGAGGCGGTGTTCGGCATGCATAACTGGCCGGGTATGGCGACCGGCAGTTTCGGCGTTACGCCGGGACCGATGATGGCATCGAGCAACGAGTTCGAGGTGATCGTCAAGGGCAAAGGGTCGCATGCTGCACAGCCGCACAAGAGTATCGATCCGGTGATGGTTGCGGTGCAGATTGCGCAGAGCTGGCAGACTATTGTCTCGCGCAATATCAATCCGAATGACCCGGCGGTGCTGTCGGTGACGCAGATCCATAGCGGCAGCGCTACCAATGTGATCCCCGATGAAGCAACGCTGATTGGCACGGTGCGGACATTCTCGTTAGCGGTGCTGGATACGATCGAAGCCCGCATGCGGGAAGTGGCGCAGCACACTGCGGCGGCGTTTGGCGCCGAAGTGGAGTTCCGTTTCCATCGCAATTATCCGCCGCTGGTGAATCACGCCAAAGAGACCGCATTTGCTGTGGAAGTGCTGCAGGCGATGGTTGGCAGCAACAACGTCAATCCGCAAGTCGAGCCAACCATGGGGGCGGAAGATTTTGCGTTCATGCTGCAGAACAAACCTGGCTGCTATGTCTTCATCGGCAATGGCGAAGGCGCACACCGGGACAGCGGTCATGGCCTCGGACCGTGCAACCTGCACAATGCCAGCTATGATTTCAATGATGACTTGCTGCCGATTGGCGCCAGTTACTGGGTTAATCTGGCAGAGACGTATTTAAAGAAAAAATGATTGCGGCGTCGCGCGCGCTCGCACGGGCGCGGCGGCGACACGATGCAATATGGCGACGCCGGCTTAACGGTTTCAACTGTGAGCCGGCGCACGTCGTTTTGCTCTCCTTCGGCTCCACCTTCACTTCATATCACCACACTCATGAACCACATCGAAGCCGCGTACGACGTTCCCATGTTATTGGGCGAATGCCCGCTTTGGCATGCAGCAGAAGCGGCACTTTACTGGGTCGACATCTCCGCCATGCAAGTGCATCGCCTGCATCCCGCCGACGGCAAACACGCCATGTGGCAGCTGGACGCCGAGCCTGGCTGTATCGGCTTGCAGGCGGGTGGCGGCCTGGTGGTCGCCATGCGCAGCGGCGTCGCCCGCCTGGATACGGACACCGGTACAGTCACTCATATCGCCGACGCGCCATATGACATGAGCACCGCGCGCTTTAACGACGGCCGCTGCGACGCTGCCGGCAGGTTCTGGGCAGGCACTATTTACGAGCCCCGCGACCATGCCGGCGCGCAGCTGTATGCGATCGAAAAAGGCGTGGTTCGCGCAGCTGGAAATCCTGTCACGGTCTCCAACGGCCTCGGCTTCAGCGGTGACAGCCGCACCTTGTATCACAGCGATACCACCGCACACAGGGTCACCAGCTATGAGTTTGACCTGGTCAGTGGCAAAATCGGCGCAGGCCATGTACTGAAGCAGTTTGCCATGGACAAAAGCGCGCCGGATTATGGCGGACGCCCTGATGGCGCGGCAGTGGATAGCGAAGATGCCTACTGGTGCGCCATGTACGAAGGCGGCCGTTTACTGCGCTTGTCGCCGGCCGGCGAGGTGCTGCAGGAAGTGATCGTGCCGGTACGCTGCCCGACCATGATAGCTTTTGGCGGCCCTGATTTGCGTACCTTATACATTACCAGCGTGCGTGAGAAGCGCAGCCCGGCAGAGCTGGAAGAATATCCCTTGTCTGGTTGTGTCTTGTCGCTTCGCGTTGATGTGCCTGGAAGGGCTGAGCCTGCTTATATTGCTTGATTTTAAAGCGCTGAATCACCGTTTTACGACACAAATTGCCTGTAGTTCGGCAACAATTCCTGTTTTCGACTATTCTTTAGGGCTGTACCTGTACGCTGCGGCAATCCGATAAGAAAAGCAATTTTCTCCTGTCGGCGCCGGCCGGCTAACGCAGCCTCCTCATGAATAAAGCGCGGGCTTGTTTGCCATTCGCTTTTTATTTTTTACGCTCGAAAGTCTTTTATGCAAAAAAAACAAACCGGACTCAAGATTCTCGCTGTAGCTACCTTATTGGCTGGCGTTCACGCAAGCAGCTTCGCGGTTGATTCCGCATCGTTCGAACTCGGCACCGGCAACAAGAGCCAGCTGGCACGGGTTGCCGCTCAATGGGATTGGAATGCGCCATTGTGGCAAGGCAGCAGCACCCAGCTTGGCGGTTATTGGGATTTGAGCCTGGCTGAATTTCGTCAGAACCAGTATCAGAATATTCCCGGCCAGAAGAAAAATCTGACCGATATCGGCTTCACGCCAGTGTTCCGTTTCCAGGCCAATGATAAAAAGGGCCTGTACGGGGAAGCCGGCATCGGCGTGCATCTGATGTCACATCTGTATGACAACAACAGCCGTCGCTTTTCCACCGCTTTCGAGTTTGGCGACCATATCGGCACCGGCTACGTATTCAGCAACGGGCTTGATGTCGGCCTCAAATTACAGCATTTCTCCAATGGCGGCATCAAGAAGCCGAACAGTGGCGCCAATTTTGCCGTGTTGCGGGTAGCTTATCCGTTCTAAGTCGGATAATTAATCGCGATAACGAAGCAGGATAGATTAGCAAGAAGGCCAGTCGCGCAAGCTGACTGGTTTTTTTTTGCTTATTTTTTTGGCAAATCGTAGAAATTGAGGGAAGTGTGTGCGGGAATTTGCAGGTAAAGAAGTGTTTGCGACGAAGTTTTATATTGAAGAGGCGGGTTTTGCAGTGTCAATTCCGGCTGGAGAGCTGTCTTTTGAGGTAATTGTTCTGCGTTTTATAAATTCTTCACGCAAAGCAAAAACCCTCCCTGCGTGGGCAGGGAGGGTTTTCTAATAAAAGCCTGACGATGACCTACTTTCACACTGGTTGCAGCACTATCATCGGCGCAAAGTCGTTTCACGGTCCTGTTCGGGATGGGAAGGGGTGGGACCGACTTGCTATGGTCATCAGGCATAACTTGTGCAGGTTCTGCTCCCGGCCGGGCAGCAGTACCTTGAATCTGGAAGAAGTAGGCTTGTATCAAATTGCGGGAAAGAGTCTAGTCGCACAGCGACGTAACTCTGTCCTCAACATTTTGTAGGTAGTTCGCTTCGTATCAACGAACGGCAACGCGGTAAATCTCATTCTCTATAACTGCCAAGGTTATAGGGACAAGCCGTACGGGCAATTAGTATCAGTTAGCTTAATGCATTACTGCACTTCCACACCTGACCTATCAACGTCCTGGTCTCGAACGACCCTTCAAAGAGCTCAAGGCTCTGGGAAATCTCATCTTAAGGCAAGTTTCCCGCTTAGATGCTTTCAGCGGTTATCTCTTCCAGACTTAGCTACCCGGCAATGCCACTGGCGTGACAACCGGTACACCAGAGGTCTGTCCACTCCGGTCCTCTCGTACTAGGAGCAGCCCCCTTCAAATTTCCAACGCCCACGGCAGATAGGGACCAAACTGTCTCACGACGTTTTAAACCCAGCTCACGTACCACTTTAAATGGCGAACAGC
>NZ_JBDTCG010000046.1:0-35195 GCF_039923675.1 Collimonas sp. | reverse complement strand
CCGGCCCAGCCGCTGTTGCGCGGCAAGCCGATGCCCTGCACGGTGAAGCCGGCTGCCGGCGCGCCCACGAAGGCGGCGTTGAAATCCAGGTTGCCGCTGTTGAAGCCATGCTGCCAGGCGCCGTAAGCTTGCAGGTTGCTATGGCCGCCGAACCAGTCCAGCTTCGTATCGCCGCGCAAACCCAGCACGCTCGCTGTCTGCTGGTAAGTACTGCTGCCGGCTGTCAGGCCGAAGGCGCTGCCTGCCTCAGTGAAGCCGCCACGTTTAAGACGGTCGTAGCTGATACCGGCAAACGGCGTCAGCGTCGATGTCGGCGACAGCTGGCGCACATAACCGGTTTCGGCATAGGCCGACATCATGTTGTCGGTGTGGCTGGCGGAAAGACTGTCGGTTTCACTGCCGAGGATCGCAGTGCGGTTGATTTTGCTGGTGATGCTGGCGATACCGGCGCGGCCGGAAACATACACGCCGTCATTGGTCAGCGCATAGCGGCCGTACAAGGACAGGCTGGTGTTCTGGCTGTCAGAGGCGCCGCCAAAGCGGTCGAAACTGGCCTTGCTTTCCGAGTAGGACAATGCGGCGCCGACGATCACCTTGTCATTCAAATGCGTATCGAACCCGAACTGGCCGCCCCAGGTTGATGTATCGGCAGAAGCATAGCCGGATTGGCCCAGCTTGCCGGTGGCGCCAATCACGCTGGCCCACAATCCGGCCTTGGCGTCGCTTGAAATCGGACTGCTCAGCAGCGACAAACGATTCGACAAATCGCGATTGATCGCTTGCGATTGCTGGAAAGTCAATGCTTGCGAAGAAGCGTAGATCTGGCCTGACAAGCTATCCAGCACCTGGCCGGCGGCGGCAATATTCGGGGTCGCTTGCAACGCTGCGGCGCCGCTCAGGAAGGCGGCGTTGTTGCCGCCGGTGTTACCGCTGGCGACCATGGCGTCAGCGGCCTTCATCCCTTGCTCGACGTTGGCCGCACTGTTGTTGCGGGTCGGATCTGCGGCAAAGGCTTGGGCCGCCACGGCCTGCACATTGTTACGGGCAATGGTCAGATCGACCTCGTTCGCCGTATAGCCCAAGGTCGCGCTGAGGAAAGTACCCGGATTGAAAGCGGTGCCGTCGTGTTCGAACGAGACATCCTGGAACACGCCGGTGACGCCATTAGCGGCAGTCAGCACCTTGCCTTTGACGCCGACTTGCTGCGCCACGTAGCCGGACGGATCGCTGCTGCCGGCCGGTGTCGTCGCCACCAGATGAGAGTTGCCGAGCGCCGCGTTGCCGCCGACAGTCAAGGTCGAATTGAACTGGTTGGCCAGCACCGAACTAGCGGTCGCCGTGTAATTGCCGTTGATCGTCATGCCATTGCCGGTATTGCTGAGACGGCCGTAGTTGAACACGCTGCCGCCGATACGGCCGCCGTCGCCAGACAAGATGCCGGCGGCGTCGATCGTGACCGCAGTAGCGACCGCACCGGTGACGTTGAGCGTGCCTTTCAGAATTTCAGTGGCGCCGCTGTAGGTGTTATTGCCGGCCAGGGTCAACGTGCCGCTGCCGTCCTTCAGCAAGCCGGCGTTGCCGCTGATATCGTTGCCGAAGGTGGAGCTGACAGAATCAAACTTGGCCGTGAAGTTGCCGCCCAGCGTGAGCCGGGTATCGAACAAGGCCGGCCCGCTGGCTGCCTTGCTGGCGTTCAGCAAACCCCAGCCGTAGGTAGCGGTATCGCCCATGCTGGTGGCGGTCGACAAGATGGTTTGACGAATCTGGTCGGCGCTCATCCAAGGGAAAGATTGCTGAACCAGAGCCGCCGCACCGGTTACTGCCGGTGTCGCAAACGAGGTGCCGTAGACACGGCCGCCGGAAGTCGCCGAGATGAAATCGCCGGGCGCCGCCAGGCACCAGTTGGCGGCTTCGCCGCAACGGTTCGAGTAACTGGAAATCACGCCCGGCGTGGTATCGCTGCTGCTATAGCCTTGCGCGCCGCCGGCGGCATTTACCGCTACCACCGCCAGCCAGCCTTTTTGCAGATCCGGATAAAGAGCCGGCAAACCGGCGGTCAGGCTGGGATGGGCGCTGCCATCGTTGCCGGCGGCCCAGATGAACAAGCTGCCCTGCGCTACGAACGGTTGATAGATATTGTAGAAGGTCGGACCGTTGCCGGCCGGCGCGGCGATCGAACCGAAGGCATTCGACTGGTTGAAGATGCGCGCACCCTTGTTGAACAGATCCTGATACACCGGACTGGTGAAAGAGACGTTATCGCCGCCGGTGCCGACCGCCGCGCCCAGCATGCTGACCCCTGGCGCCACGCCATAAGTGCTGCCGCCCAAGGCTTCCGCCACTTCGCTGCCATGCGGATTACCGGCGCCGCCGCTGCTATACACGGTCTTGGTCAGGCGGCCGCCGAACTCAGAATCCGAGACGTTGAAATCGGTATCGACCACCGCCACCGTAACGCCGGCGCCGGTGATGCCGCGTGCATGGGCCGCGTTGGCGCTGCTCGGATCGCTGACGTTAAGGGTCGGCGTAGCCGCCGCCGGCGCAGCGGTTGTCGGACTTGGCGTGGTCGACACCGGTTGCTGGGCGTCGCCGGGATTGCTGGAACCACCGCCACCGCCGCCACAGGCGGAGAGCATGGTCATGACAGCGATGGAAACCATCGACAAAGGAAAGCGGCTTGTGTGTTTGCGATTCATGGATTTATTCAGGGTATTAACTTGCGGCAAACACAGTATCAAAACAACCGTACTTCCAGTGTTTTACGCCAGATTACTTGATCAAAAAGTGCTTGCACGATACCGTCGGCGCAGCGCCGATACAATACAAGGATGGCATTAAATGCTAAAAAAATGAGCAGATGTTGCAAAACTACAGCATGCAAGATCGTCATCTTTAGCGAAAAATAGCAAGTAATTATCAATAAATAGCTACAATTTGACAATTAGATGTTATTTTTGAAATTACTTGACAACATTTTGACGCTCTTTTTTATAATGAAAAATCGGCGTAATTCCGGCAGCACAACTGCCGAAAATTACACCGATTTCTTTTCACTATCTGGCCTGATGAATTGGCCTGTCACGACAACAAATACATGGCCGTTGCGATCAACTTGTCAAAGCCGCTTTCCAGGCCGCAGCCTGTCCAAGGAAATGCCCGATATCCAGCATTTCCGTTTTTCCGCCGCGCTGCAACACGAAAGTAGGAAACCCCTGGCCGCCGACCTGGCTCAACAACGCCCGGCTGTCTGCGATATGGGCTGCGGTGGCTGCGCCGCCCAGCGCCGCAAACTCGCTGTCAAACGCTGCTGCATCGAGGCCCATCTCAAGCGCCAGGCTATGCAACACCGCTACATCCGACACCCGCAAGCCTTGCACATAGTGCGCAGTCTGGATCCGCGCCAGCATATCCAGCCCGCGCCCGGCGAGCGCCTCGGCCGCCAGGACCGCGGTAATCGGGGGCTCGGAGTCGAATATCGCGGTGGTATCCAGCAACAGGCCGTTAAAGTAGCCGTCGCCAAAAACCTGCCCGGTCATTGCAGCTATCCGATGGTCGTGCGGCATCACATAGTTGCGTAATTGCGCGCTGACCTGCCTGCGGTTACTGCCAGTCATCATGCCGCCGCCATGCATCACGATGACAAGGCCGTCGACTTCCCGCGCCGCCTTCAGCAACGGCGCAGCGCCGTAGCACCAGCCGCAGAGCGGATCGTAGATGTAGTGCAGCAGGCTGCCGCTAGCTGCCGTTGGCGCTACTACAGCATCTGCGCTCGCGGCGACGCCGGGAAGCAGACATGAGGCATCGTCGCAATTGTCGCTACCCAACCGTTTCTCTACCATTTCATTTCACCTTTACTGACCTTGGCGCCCAGTTCCAGCGAAGAGACGCCTTCCAGGTTCGGATAGTGTTTTTTCATCGCATCGATCAGCGCCGCGGAATCTTTGGCCTTGGCGGTTTCCGCTTCATACGTCTTCAGGTAGTCCTTGGTGAAACGCACCGACTCGATGTTTTGCGGTGCGCCGGCGCTGAAATGACCAGGCACCACGACTTTCGGGTGCAAGGCAACGATTTTGTCGAGCATCCTGATCCATTGCTGGCGCGACGCCAGGGTCTGGGTATCCGCGGTCCAGACATGCTCGTTGCCGACCACCAGCACGCCGCCAACCACGGCTTTCAGTGATGGAATCCAGACAAAAGTACGATCCGGGCTGGCGCCATCAAGGCCGATGACTTCCAGCTTGCGGCCTTCCAGGGTCAGCGTGTTACCTTCCAGCGGCTCCGGCACGATCAGTTGCTTGGGCGCGTTGACGCCCAGCTTCGGTCCCCAGAACGCCAGCTTGCCTTCCATGGTGGCCTTGATGTGCGCAACCACCGGCGCCGGCGCCAGTATCTTGGCGTCTGGATACGCTGCCTTCAATACTTCGAGGCCGAAGTAGTAATCAGGATCACCGTGGCTGATATAGATGGTGGTGAGCTTCTTGCCGCTGTCTTGTACTTTCTTCAGCAATTGCTCGGCGCTGGCGCGGTCGAACTGGGCATCGATGACGATGGCGTCGGTGCTGCCGGTAATCAGCTCGGAAGATACCGGGAAAATGCCGTTGGCGCCCGGATTGTAGACTTCCAGTTTGAGGGGCTGCGGCGCTGCGGCTGCAGCGGAACCGGCAATCATCAAGCCAGCGGTAGTGGCCAGCAGCGAACGGATAAAAGTGCGTTTCAACATTGCTATCTCCAGAGTGAAGTGAAAGAACCATCATCATAGTTGCTGAAAACGATGCAAAAAACCCCATATTAGTGCATAGTTAGTTGCAAAAATCGCGCTAATACGTCGAGCAAATACAGTGAGAAAGCCATGGATAGACTGATCGCAATGCAGGTCTTTGTCGAGGTTGCCGACCAGGGCAGCCTGACCGCCGCCGCCGACAAGCTGGACATGTCGCGCGCCATGGTGTCACGCTACCTGGCCGAATTGGAGGAATGGGTAGGCGCGCGGCTGCTACACCGCACCACGCGCAAGCTGAGCCTGACCTCGGCCGGCGGCGACACCTTGCCGCGCTGCCGGCAGATGCTGGAAATGGCCGGCGATATCCGATCCTCCGCAGCCGCGCCCGAGAATACGCCGCGCGGCACGCTGCGCCTGACCTGCAGCATGTCGCTCGGGCAAACCTACCTGGCGCCGCTGCTGACAAAATTCCTCAAGCGCTATCCCGGCACCGCCGTGGATATGCTGATGGTGGACCGCACCGTCAACCTGGTCGAAGAACGGGTCGACCTGGCGATCCGCATCACCAATGCGCTGGATCCCAACCTGATCGCGCGCAAGCTGGCGGTGTGCCGTTCGGTGGTGGTGGCTTCACCGGCCTACCTGAAGGAACACGGCACGCCGAAAGCCGCGGAAGACCTGGCCTTGCATAACTGCCTGACCTACTCCTACTTCGGCAAAAGCCTGTGGGAATTCGAGAAAGACGGCGCACCGGTAGCGGTGCCGGTGGGCGGCAACATGAGCGCCAACGAATCGTCGGTGCTGCTGGAAGCGGCGGTGTGCGGCGCCGGAATCGCGCTGCAGCCGGTGCATGCCGCCTCAGGATTGCTGCAAAGTGGTAAACTACGCGCGCTGCTCGGTGAATATCACCCGCGCGAAATGTGTATTTACGGCGTCTACGCTTCGCGCCGCCAAATGCCCGCCATCCTGCGCGCCATGCTCGATTTTCTGGTCGAGGAATTCAGCACAGGCTCTGACTGGGAAATACCGGTCAAATAATTTCTTCAGGCAAATTCGCCCGACAACCTCATCCACTGATACTTCGTACGCCATGCCGTCGTCGTTTCATCGGTACTCCCTTTTTAGCAAGCCGGCCGCCGCGGCTTTGCGCAATACGTTCTCGCTTGCCTCACAGATATACCCCGTATCCATATTTATCCGGTTAACAAAAAATGCAGAAAATTTCTACGCTTACCCGCAATACCCTGATGTTCCCGCTGGCTCTGGTCTTGTTCGAGTTTTCGGTCTACATCGCCAATGACATGATCCAGCCGGGCATGCTGACGGTAACCCGGGAATTCGGCGCCAGCGCCGCCTGGATGGCATCTGCCATGACCGCTTTCCTGGCCGGCGGCGCCATATTCCAATGGCTGTTCGGACCTCTGTCGGACCGCATCGGCCGGCGTCCGGTGATGTTGGGCGGCACCGTCTTTTTTATCCTGGCTTGCCTGGCGACGCTGTTCTCCCGCAGCATTGAAAGCTTCATTGTCTTGCGCGTGCTGCAAGGCATCGGCTTGTGCTTTATCTCTTCGGTCGGCTACGCCGTGGTGCAGGAAGCCTTTGAAGAAAAAGCCGCGATCCGGGTGACGGCGCTGATGGCCAACGTCGCCTTGATCGCGCCGCTGATAGGCCCGGTTGCCGGCGCTTTCATGATTGAAATCCTGCCTTGGCGCATGGTGTTTGTATTCATCGCCGCAATCGCCACCATTTCCCTCATCGGCCTGGCCAAGCACATGCCGGAAACCGTCAAGCCGCGTAAAGAGAAATTGCCGCTGATGCAGATCTGGCATGACTACCGCGAAGTAATGGGCAACCGTCACTTCCTGAAAGCCAGCATGTGCATGCCGTTGCTGGCGATTCCGCTGATCGGCTGGATCGCCATGTCGCCGGAGATTCTGGTGGCCGACTTTCATCTGAGCGTGGTGGAATACGGCTATTGGCAAATCCCGGTGTTTGCCTGCTTGATCGCCGGCAACCTGGTGCTGGCACGGCAGGTCGACCGCTGGCGCCTGGGCAGCTCGATCAAGCTGGCGCTGTATCCGATCGCAGCGGGGATTGCCATCATGCTGCTGGGTGCGGCTTTCCTGAGCACGCCGTATTTCCTGGTGGCGGCGATCAGCGTGATTGCTTTTGGCGAAGGCTTGTCGGCCGCGGTCATGATCCGTTTCACGCTGACTGAAAGTAACGTCTCCAAGGCGACAGTGGCCGCCACCATGGGCATGATCAACATGACGCTGTACGGCGTCGGCATCGAGCTGTACAAGGTGTTTTACCTGTATGCGGGGATGATGGGATTTGCGCTGTTCTCGACTGCTGTGATCGCGCTGTACTGGTATCTGTCGCGCAGCGTTGTGGCGCGCGCGATGCAAGCCCGGGTGACCGGGCATGAAGAGAAAGATGCCGGATCGTTGATTTGACGCTATCCGTGCTTGAGGCACAAAAAAGCGCAGCTTGTCAGCTGCGCTTCTTTATGTCGTTTGCCGGCCGGTCAGCCGTTGCGCTTCTGGCTGATGATGCTCATGAATTCGCGCCGCGTCGATGGATCGTCGCGGAACGCGCCCAGCATGCGGCTGGTGACCAGGCTGGTGCCTGGCTTGTGAATCCCACGCGTGGTCATGCAGCCGTGCGATGCTTCGATCACTACCGCCACGCCCTTCGGCAGCAACACCTGCTGCAAGGTATCGGCGATCTGCACCGTCATTTTCTCCTGGATCTGCAAGCGCTTGGCGAAGATGTCGACCAGGCGCGCCAGTTTCGAGATGCCCACCACCCTGCGGTCCGGCAGGTAGGCCACATGGGCCTTGCCGATGATTGGCGCCATGTGGTGCTCGCAATGGCTTTCAAAACGGATGTCGGTCAGCACCACCATCTCGTCGTAGCCTTCGACTTCGGAAAACGTGGTCGAGAGGATTTCCACCGGATCCTTGCTGTAGCCGGCAAAGAATTCTTCGTAGGCACGCGCCACGCGCGCCGGCGTATCCAGCAAGCCTTCGCGGTCAGGATCGTCGCCGGCCCAGCGCAGCAAGGTGCGGATCGCCGACTCGGCTTCGGCTCTGCTAGGACGTTCGGATAACACTGGCGCCGCTGCCGCTGGTAATGAATCTGTTGAGGCCATCTGCTTTACCTTTTTTCTAGAAATTGTTCACTTGCCGGCTTTCTGCGCCGTAGGGACGAGGAAAAGCGGTTAATGGCGACAGTTTAATTCAGCTCTCGCATTGCTGCATCGCATTCGTCAAACACGTGCTTTTCGGCATCAATCCGATTGCGCCACATTTTGCGCAGCGCAGCATCGAAAGTTGCGCAGGTAATAGCCTGCTATTACCTGGCTCAAGTTCGCTGTTCCATACTCTGAGTCCGATATCTGCCTCCCCTGCCCCTGCAGCAACTTCACTGAAAGATCATCATGAGTGCAAAGAAAATCCTTATTCTCGCCGGCGATTACGTTGAAGACTATGAATTGATGGTGCCGTTCCAGGCGCTGCAAATGGTCGGCCACAAGGTTGACGTGGTATGCCCCGACAAGGCGGCCGGCGCCCGGATCCGCACCGCCATCCACGACTTTGAAGGCGACCAGACCTATAGCGAAAAGCCCGGCCACAACTTCACCTTGAACGCGGCATTCAGCGATGTCGACGTCAGCCGTTACGATGCCCTGCTGATTCCCGGCGGCCGCGCGCCGGAATACCTGCGCCTGAATCCGCGCGTGATCGAAATCGTCCAGCAATTCCATGCCGCTGACAAACCGATCGCAGCGGTGTGCCATGGCCCGCAACTGCTGGCGGCTGCGGGCGTACTGGAAGGTAAAACCTGTTCCGCCTACCCTGCCTGCGCACCGGAAGTCAAACTGGCTGGCGGCAAATTCGCTGAAATCGACGTCACCGCCGCGCACCGCGACGGCAACCTGGTGACGGCGCCGGCATGGCCGGCCCATCCGGCGTGGCTGGCCTTGTTCCTGGCGGCGCTGGGGACACGCATCGAACTGTAAGTGTCGAACTGTAATACAGCAACTATGATGTAATACCACACGGTCGGCAAGCAAGCCGGCCGTATCCAACCAGCGAGGTATCCGATGTGCCAGATCTACGCGCAAGCCGACCCCATACTGTATGAATCGCGCGCCCGTTCGGTACGCATCATGGGCGTCATCACCACCATCAAGCTGGAAAACCTGTTCTGGCAAACCCTGGCGGAACTGGCGGCGGATAACGACCTGACCACCAACCAGCTGATCGCCAAGCTGCACGATGAAGTGACCACGCACCTGGGCGAGGCCAGCAATTTTGCATCGTTCCTGCGGGTTACCTGCCTGCGTTACCAGGCGCTGAAGAGCCACGCCGGGTTTGCCACCAGTGCGGCCACTTCGGCAACGAAAATCAACGCTGCGGCGTAGATCTCGCGCTCAGCTTGCGGTCGATAGTTTCAGGCCGATAGTTTCAAGCCAATCAAGCCCAGCACAATCAGGCTGACGCTGGCGATGCGCGCCACGCTCGCCACCTCGCCCATCAGCACGATACCGGCAATGAACGAGCCCACTGCGCCGATCCCGGTCCATATCGCGTAAGCCGTACCGAGCGGCAGCGTGCGCATGGCGATCGCCAGCAGCCAGATGCTGATGGCCATGCCAAGCACTGTTATCACAGACGGCCAGAGACGGCTGAAACCTTCGGAATATTTCAGGCCGACGGCCCAGATGACTTCGGCTATACCGGCAAGAAAGAGAATAATCCAAGCCATGCGACCTCCAAAAAAGATGGGGTCGTCCCCGGTTGAAATACAATAAGCGGCGGCATCAGGTCGTCCTGACACCGGAATGAAACGTTACGAGACCGGATTATATTTTTTTCTGCCATCGCTGCATGCACCACAGTTTTTTCAACCAAACACAGTCCTATCTGAAATGACAAAAACCTTTGCCCTGTTCCTGCTGACCGCTATCGCCGAACTACTGGGCTGCTACTTGCCGATGCTGTGGCTGAACGGCAAAGGCTCCGTCTGGCTGTTATTGCCGGCGGCTGCCAGCTTGTTGGCTTTTGTCTGGCTGCTGACTTTGCACCCGGCCGCCAGCGGCCGGGTGTATGCCGCCTATGGCGCGGTCTACATCGCCACTGCAATCTTCTGGCTATGGAGCGTCGATGGCGTTACACCCAGGTGGACCGATCTGCTGGGAGCCGGACTGGCGCTGTCTGGCGCGGCGGTGATCGCCTTGGGTGCGCGCGCCTGACTACGTTCAATGCACGCCGATCCACCCAAGGCCAGCGGCGAACACCACATAGAGCAAACCGAACAACGCCAAGATACGACCGCTCAGCATGCCCTTGCGCAGCAAAGCATACAGTCCGAACATCGAGATCATCGTCACCGCGGCTGCCCAGATCAACGCCGGGCTCAGCATCCATGGCGTAAAAATCAGCACCAGCGCTGTCGGAATCGTGGCCTGGATCATCATCGCGCCGCTGATATTGCTCAGGGCCAGGGTTTGCTTGCCCTGCCTGACCCAGATCACGGCATTCAGGATTTCCGGCAACTCGGTAGCAATCGGGCTCAGCAGTAGCGCCGTCAATTGCGGCGAGATACCCAGCCAGGGCGAAATTTCACCGAGCTGATGCACGAACAACTGCGAGCTCAGGAAAATCACCACCAGCGCCACCAGCGTCTGCAGCAAGGCCCAGCCCAGTACCGGCTGCGGATCGTGCGGCCGGAATTTCAACGGCTCCAGGTCATGGATCTCGGCGTCGGCATCTTCTTCCTTGCGCATTTCGCCCCAGATGTAGATACCGTAGGCCAGCAGGAAAAACACGCCCAGCCACGGTTTGATGGCGAACGCCACCAGCCCCAGCCCGACCTTGATCACGAATATCCCGATGAACCAGGCTTGATCCCGGCTCAGGCGCGCTGCGGCGCTGGCTGACAGCAGGATATTGCCGAGCTTTTTACGGTTCAGGATGAACATCAGGCCCACCACCGCATAGGCGATGGTGGCCAGCACCAGCGGCCCGCCCAGCGCCGCGCCGACGCCGATTTCACGGTGCGCCGCATCGCGTCCGAACACCACCGCGACAAAGGTCACCACGCTTTCCGGCAACGCGGTACCGAACGCGGCCAACACCGTGCCTACCGCACTCTGTGCGATCCCCAGCCGGCGTCCGACCCATTCGATACTGTTGACGAAATATTCACACGACAGATAAATGACGACGGCCGAGCCGAGCAGCAGAGCGAAGGCGAGCATCATGCGCGTGCTCCCATCGGGAACAATGCAGATAAAACGGGGGGAAATTTGGTAAAACTGGCTATGGCGGCACGTTGGCGCTGCCAGTGGCGGTAGATAAGCATGGGGACTTCCTGAGGGCCGGGCACTGACGAATGGCGCGACGCCTTCGCCCGGCCGGGTAAAGGGAAGCACCATAGGTCTTGCCAAACCGTGCGGTCGCGCATGCCATGGCGTAAATGTGGTACAGCGCCAAGTATGTTGACATGCGCTCTTCGAGAGACTCGAAGGCGGCTACTCCCCTAAGGAGCCGCAATTTTATCACTGAAATATTCACAGCGGCAATGACTGCGGGATTGCGCTTGAAGATTCTCTTGTGCAATAGATCAGATTAACAATCGGGGCGAGATAACAGACAACAGACGCAAAAGAGATAAAATGGCGGCTTATTTGTAACGGAGCACATTTTTATGAAATGGGCAGTAGTCAGTATTTTTCTTTTGTCAGTGTTGTACGTCCACTTTCGCGGCAAGGCGCGCCTGCCGTTTTTCCGGCAACTGTTCGACCATTCGTCGATCATGGCGCCGCTCAACATCTTCATGTACCTGTTCTCGAAGGTGCCGACCAACACGCCTTATCTGCCGACCAGCACTTTCGCCGACCTCAAGATCCTGGAAGACAACTGGGAAACCATCCGCGATGAAGCGCAAGGCCTGATCGGCCTGGAAAAAATCCGCGCGGCGGAAAAGAACGACGACGCCGGCTTCAATTCCTTCTTCAAGGCCGGCTGGAAGCGTTTTTACCTGAAATGGTATGACGCCAGCCACCCGTCGGCTGAACAGTTCTGCCCGAAGACCGTCGCCCTGCTACGCCGCACGCCTAGCGTCAAGGCGGCAATGTTCGCCGAGCTGGCGCCGGGCGGCACGCTCAATCCGCATCGCGATCCGTTTGCCGGATCGCTGCGCTATCACCTGGGCCTGGTGACGCCTAACGACGACCGCTGCTTCATCGAAGTCAACCAGCAGCGCTACAGCTGGCGCGACGGCCAGGGCGTGGTGTTCGACGAAACCTATATCCACTGGGCGCAAAACGGCTGCGACAGTAACCGCATCATCATTTTCTGCGACATCGAACGGCCTATGCGCTACCGCTGGGCGCAAGCGATCAACCGCTGGCTGGGACGCCACATGATGAGCGCTGCGGCTTCGCCGAATGAAACCGGCGATGAGACCGGCGGCATCAACAAGCTGTTCCGTTTTGTCTGGGCCGCTGGCCAATACCGCCGGCGCCTGAAGAAATTCAGCAAGCCGCTGTACATGTGCATCAAGTTCGGTTTGATTATCGGCGCTGTACTGGCGATCATCTACATCTGATCAGCGCAATAAACAGCAAAACAGCAGTTATACGTAGGAGCGCCGACCAACCTTGAAATCCCTCGCCATGTGCGGGGGATTTTCTTTGGGGTTGGCTGCTTATTGTGCTTGCCACAATGTATCTTTTATGCAATAAAAGAACATCATTCATTATATGCACCACAGCCCATCCATCAGACGAACATGATCGAAGATATCAAAAAAACACTCTGGGCCACTGCCGATAAACTGCGCGCCAACATGGACGCTGCCGAATACAAGCACATCGTGCTCGGCCTGATTTTCGTCAAATACATCTCAGACACCTTCCAGACCCGCCGCGAGGAATTGGCAATCAAATTTGCCAATCCAGACGACGACTACTTCGTACCCGACGCCGATGCCGCCATGCTCGCCAAAGAACTGGAAGACCGCGACTACTACAAGGAAGTGAATGTATTCTGGGTGCCGGAAGCGGCGCGCTGGGAAAGTCTGCGCGCACAGGCCAAACAAGCCGACATTGGCAAGCGCATCGATGACGCGCTTTCCTTAATCGAAGCGGAAAATCCTAAGCTCAAGGGCATCCGTGAGGCGCCTAAAGGCGACTACAGTCCCAATTTCATTTGGTCGTAACGCTCATCCTCCTGCTCCTGATTACGAATGTAGCTACGAACCATTTCCTCATCCAAGCCTACCGTCGAGACAAAGTAGCCGCGTGCCCAAAAGACCTCTCCAGTGAAATTTCTTTGCCTTCCACCAAAATGCCGGGCTACTGAAATCGCACTCTTGCCTTTGATGTAACCAACAACATTGGACACCGAATACTTCGGCGGTACGCTCAGACACATATGCACATGGTCAACCATCAAATGGCCTTCTACTACCTTGCACTCCCTGTGCTGCGCTAACTCACGAAATATCTCACCAAGATGTCGCCGTAACGCACCATAAATCGCTTTCTTTCGACGCTTCGGGATAAACACTATGTGATATTTACAATCCCATCTCGTATGGCTCAAACTTTGATACTCTTTCATCTTGAAACTCCTTCTTTGGTAGAGATAGAAGTTTCAAACCGACCGACGTATAGGTCAAACCTTGGTGAGTCCCCCGGCATAGCAGGGGGTTTACCTCATTAAATTATAAAAACCATCAATTGACTGTTGCCTCGTCGCCCCCGCGAACGCGGGGATCCATGTTACCTAGGTGATTTAACATGGATTCCCGCGTGCGCGGGAATGACCCGATCCGGAATGACCCTGTCGGGAAAGACCCGGCCGGGACTAACCCGATTGATAATGGCTGCTCACGACAGGACTTCCAGGCAATTTCAGTCTCGCGCCGGCAAGATCTTGCCACTGACCACGCCAAAGCCAACCCGGTAGCCATCGCCCTGGCACCAGCCGGTCATCGCCACTTCATCGCCATCCTGGATAAAACTGCGCTGGCTGCCGTCCGCCAGCGTCAACGGATTCTTGCCGTTCCAGGTCAGTTCCAGCAAGCTGCCATAGGCTTCCGGCGTCGTGCCGCTGATGGTGCCTGAGCCCATCAGATCGCCGATGCGGGTATTGCAACCGGATACGGTGTGATGTGCCAACTGTTGCACCATGGTCCAGTACATCGCCTTGAAATTGGTGCGGCAGATGGTTTGCGGCTGAGCTGCTTCGCCCGGCTTCAAGGTGACTTCCAGGCTGATGTCGTAGCCGTTCTTGCCGCTTTGCTGCAGATACGGTAGCGGTTGCGGCTGCTGCTCCGGGCTGGCGACGCGGAATGGTTCGAGTGCATCCATGGTGACCACCCATGGCGAGATGGAGGTGGCGAAGGACTTGCTGTTGAACGGGCCCAGCGGCACGTATTCCCATTGCTGCAAATCGCGCGCGCTCCAGTCGTTGAGCAAGACCATGCCGAAGATATGCTGTTCCGCATTGGCGATATCGATCGGCTCGCCGAGGGCGTTAGGCTGGCCGATGATGAAACCGGTTTCCAGTTCAAAATCGAGTTTGCGGCAGGCGCCGAACACCGGCGCATCGACATCCGGCAGTTTCAGCTGGCCGTTCGGGCGTTGCAACGGCGTGCCGCTGACCACCACGGAACTGGCGCGGCCGTTGTAGCCGATCGGGATGTGCAGCCAGTTAGGCAGCAGCGCGTTGGCCGGATCGCGGAACATTGAACCGACGTTGGTCGCATGTTCTTTCGATGAGTAGAAATCGGTATAGCCGGGAATTTCCAGCGGCAGGTGCAATGTGACTTGATCCTGAGCGATGAAAACCTTGTCGCGCAAAACCTGGTTGTCGCGCAGTTTCAAATTATCGTCACGCAGCAGTTCGCTGATGCTGGTGCGGGTGCTGCGCCAGGTTTGGCGGCCGAGTGCAATGAAGGCGTTGAGCGTCGGTTGGCGGAATACTTCCGGACTGACGGTCAGCAGGCCGGAGTCGGCCAGCGCGGCCAGATCCAGCACCTGATCGCCAATCGCAACGCCAACGCGCGGCGCCGGATTGGCGGCATTGCTGAACACGCCGAAAGGCAGGTTCTGGATAGGGAAATGCGACTCCGGTGGAGTCGGGATAAACGATTTCAGTGCTGGATCATTTGCTTGCATCATGTTTTGCGTCCTTCGTATTCTCTTAGGGTTGTCCGTTGAAATTCTTTTTCAATCCGTGCCAGCATTGCAGATAGTCCTTCTGCAAATGCGGCGTCGCCAGCGCGTAGCGAGTCGGATGTATCACATAGCGGCTTTCAAACATGAAAGCCATTGTATTGTCGATACGGTGCGGCGCCAGTTCGGCGTTCGATGCCTTGTCGAACGTAGCGGCGTCGGGACCGTGTCCTGTCATGCAGTTGTGCAGGCTGCCGCCGCCCGGCGTAAAGCCGTCGGCCTTCGCATCATACGCGCCATGGATCAATCCCATGTATTCGCTCATGATATTGCGGTGGAACCATGGCGGCCGGAAGGTGTTTTCCGCCACCATCCAGCGCGGCGGAAAGATCACGAAATCGACATTGGCGGTGCCGGCGGTATCCGAGGGCGACGTCAGCACGGTAAAGATGGAGGGATCAGGATGATCGAAGCTGACCGTGTTGATGGTATTGAACCGGCTCAGATCATATTTGTACGGCGTGTAGTTGCCATGCCATGCCACTACATCCAGCGGCGAATGGCCGATGCGCGCCGCCCATAGCTGGCCGCCGAATTTGGCCAGCAGCTGGAAATCGCCTTCTCGCTCTTCATAGGCGGCAACAGGCGCCTGGAAATCGCGCGCATTGGCCAGGCCGTTGGAACCGATCGGGCCCAGCTCAGGCAACTGGAATGCCGCGCCGTAATTTTCGCAGACATAACCGCGCGCCACGCCGTCCGGCAGCTCGATGCGGAAACGCACGCCGCGCGGGATCACCAGAATTTCACCGGGCTTGGCTTCAAGCACGCCCAGTTCGGTCCGCGCCAGCAGATGCCCTTGCTGCGGCACGATCAGCAACTCGCCATCGGCATCGTAGAAAAAACGATCATGCATGGAACGATTTGCCACATACAGGTGAATCGCGATGCCGATCTGGGCCGCCACATCGCCGTTGCCGGCGACAGTGATCAGGCCATCGATGAAATCGGTGGGCTGGTCGTCGCCCGGGATCGGCAACGGATTCCAGCGCAGCTGGTTGGGTGGCGTATCGACCTGGTTGAATGGTCCGCTGGCCAGCAAAGGCTGATCGAATTTTTCAAACGCATGATGCATCGCGCCGGGACGGATCCGGTACAGCCAGCTGCGCCGGTTGTGCGCGCGCGGCGCAGTGAATGCCGTGCCGGACAGCTGTTCCGCGTAGAGGCCGTAAGGCGCTTTCTGCGGTGAATTCTGGGTGGCTGGCAGCGCTCCTGGCAAGGCCTCGCTCGAGAAGTCGTTGCAGAACCCAGACTGATAATGCAAGCCGTCATTCGGCGGTGAAATTTTCATCGTTTTACTCTCGCTCGTTTGGTGATTGCTTGTATCGGGCTTGGTTCTCAAGATTGATTTTGAAATTCAATTTACTCAGTGACAGAACCGGTCTCAATGCGCGGCGATAGTTACCGGACTCTTCTGGCCGGAGGCCCCCTGCATCAACATCAGCATCACAGACGACACCAGCGCCGGCACCGCCAGCACCAGAAAGATGCTGCTGTTGGGCCAGTTCAGGCGAATCAATTCGCCGCCCAGCACCGGCCCGATGATCGATCCAATCCGCCCAACGCCAAGACTCCAGCCGATGCCGGTCGAGCGCAAGGTTGTCGGGTAATACGTGCCGGCCAAAGCATTCACCGCAGGCTGGCCGCCGACGATGCAGAAGCCGGCGACAAAGATGCTGGCGAACAGGAACAGTAGCGACATCTCGGGCCGGCCAATCAATGCCACGGCGACGCCCGCGATCAGGAATACCGGGATCAGCACGCGGCGGAAACCGGAACGGTCGATTAACTGGCCCATGATCAAGGTGCCCAGCGTACCGCCGATCTGCAAAGTGGTGCCGGCCATGACCGCGGTAGCAGTCGACAAACCGGCGTCCTTGGCGATGGTGGGTAGCCAGTTGGAGAGAAAATACAGGTTCACCAGGTTCATGAAATTGATGATCCACAACAGGATGGTGACCTTGGCCCGCCCTTCCTGGAACAACTGCATCACCGGCGCGCCCTTGCCGGCTTTTTCGTTGACCACGTAGCGCGTGTGCTGGTCGATCACTACTGCCGGATCAATACGGCGCAACCACTTGCCGACTTGCTCCAGCCGCCTGCCGCGCAATACCAGGAACTGCATCGACTCCGGCAACAGGAAAAACATCAGGATGCCGATCACCACCGGCAGCGCGCCGCCGACATGGAATACCGATTGCCAGCCGAAGCGCGGGATCAAGGCCGCCGATAGCAAGCCGCCAAGCACTGCGCCCAGCGTGAAGCCGCACGAAACCAGCATCATCAAGGTCACGCGCTTGCGCAACGGGCTGTACTCACCGGCCAGCGCCATGGCGTTGGGCATGATCGCGCCCAGCCCGAGGCCGGTGATGAAGCGCAGTGCAATCAATTGGTCCACAGTGCCGGCCAGCGGCGTCAGCAGCATGCAAGCGGCAAAGAACAGAGTCGCGGCGATCAGCACCGGGCGGCGGCCGATGCGGTCCGCCAGGATGCTGAATGTGAGCGATCCCACCAGCATGCCGAACAGGCCGGCGCCGAACACCGGGCCGAGGTTGGCCTTGTCTATGCCCCACTCCTGGATAATGGCGGGCGCCACGTAACCCATGGCCTGGACGTCGAAGCCGTCGATGATCAGGCAGATGCCGCACAGGGCAAGCATGACGACCTGGAAGGCGCCGATGCGGCTGTGGTCGATCAGGGCGGGAATGTCTATCGGATTGCTGCTGGTTGCGGTGCTCATCTACCTGTGTCTCCTGGAAAGGATGCATGCCAAGTCTGGGCTGGCTTTTTTTACATTATCATCCTTTTTAATAAGTAGAAAAATAGGCGATAATTAAAATCATTTTTTAATTATCTTAAATAATACAAAAATAGCATCATGGATAGACTGGAATCGTTGCGGGTATTTTGCCAGGTGGTGGAGATGAACAGCTTCAGCCGTGCCGCCGAGCAGCTGGAGATGTCGAACGCCACCATCACCAACCATATCGCCAGCCTGGAGCGGCATTTCGGCGTGCGCCTGCTGAACCGCACCACCCGCAAGATTTCCCTGACCGATGACGGCCATAGCTGTTACCAGCGCGCCGAACGCCTGATCGGCGACATGACCGAACTGGAAGATGCGCTGCAAGGCCGGCGCGTGACGCCGCAAGGCATCTTGCGGGTCGACGTGCCGACCGTGATCGCCCGCATCTACCTGGCGCCCGCGCTGGCGCGCTTTAGTGCGTTATATCCCGAATTGTCGATCCGGCTGAATGTCGGCGACCGCATGGTGGATATGGTGGAAGGCCGCGGCGATGTCTGGATACGCATAGGCGAACTGAAGGATTCGAGCATGATTGCGCGCCGTATCTACCAGACACGCAACCTGTGCTGCGCGTCACCCGAATTCCTGGCGCAACATGGCACGCCGCAAACCCCGCAGGAACTGCAGGATTTCCGCTGCCTGGCGTTCATTCACCCGAACAGCGGCCAGAATGTGCCATGGACCTTCAGCAAAGGCAAGCAGGAATTCAGCTGGGCGCCGCCGGGAAATATCGCCATCAACCACGCCGAGACCCTGATCCACGCGGCCAATAGCGGCGCCGGCATTGTCCAGCTGTTGACGCTGTCGCTCAATCCGCAGATCCGCGCCGGCCAACTGCTGCCTGTGCTGGCGGACTGGGCCACGCCGGGTCCGCCGGTATCGGTGGTGTATCACCAGAGTCACCAATTGTCGGCCAAGGTACGGGTATTTGTCGATTTCGTTACAGAGTTGTTCGCCGCGATCGATTAGAGTCGGCTTATAGAGTTAGCTTATTCGGCGGCATCCTTCGTCACCATTTTTATTTTTTGTCAGGAGAAATCATGCATTGGGTCTATCTGTTAATCGCCATCGTCGCCGAAGTGATCGCCACCAGCGCCTTGAAAGCCAGCGCCGAATTCACCCGGCTGATTCCGTCGGTGGTGGTGGTGACCGGCTACCTGACGGCCTTCTACTTCCTGTCGCTGACCCTGCGCACCTTGCCGGTGGCAATCGTGTATGCGATGTGGTCCGGCATCGGGATTGCGCTGATCGCGTTGGTGGGCTGGCTGTTCTTGAAGCAAAGCCTGGATGCTGCGGCCCTGATCGGCATCGGCCTGATCGTCTCCGGCGTACTGGTGCTGAACGTTTTCTCGAAGACCGTGGCGCATTAAATCCCTGTCTGCAGCGGGATTACGCAATCCCGCTGGCGTTGGATCATGACTGCGCATCATGACTGCCAAAGCGGCGGTTCATCCATCAATGCAATCTGCTCGCGCAATTCCAACACCCGGTCCTGCCAGTAGCGCTGCGTATTAAACCAGGGAAAGGCGACGGCAAACGCCGGATCATCCCAGCGCCGCGCTATCCAGGCTGCATAATGAATCAGGCGCAAAGTGCGCAGCGCCTCGATCAGGTAGAGCTCGCGTGATTCGAAATCGCAGAAATCCTCATAACCGGCCAGCAATGAACCCATCTGCCGCACCATGTCCCTGCGCTCGCCGGACAACAACATCCACAGATCCTGCACCGCCGGTCCCATGCGGCTATCGTCGAAGTCGACGAAGTGCGGCCCGGCGTCGGTCCACAAGACATTGCTGCCATGGCAGTCGCCATGCAACCGCAGCGCGCCAACACTGCCGGCCCGTTCAAAGCAGCGGCGCACGCCTTCCAACGCTTGCGTTACGGTACTTCGATAGGCTTCCAGCAAATCTTCCGGGATGAAGCTGTTGGCCAGCAGGAAGGCACTGGGTTCTTCGCCGAAGCTGGCGATATCCAGTGTCGGCCGATGCGCGTAATTGCGCAAACCGCCTACGGCATGGATGCGTCCCATGAACCGGCCCAGCCATTCGAGCGTGGCGTCGTCCTCCAGCTCTGGCGCGCGGCCGCCATGGCGCGGGAACACCGCAAAGCGAAAACCGTCGAATTGATGCAAGGTTTGACCGTCTTCGGCAGCCCATGCGGCAACCACGGGAATTTCGCGTTCGACCAGCTCCTGCACGAAGCCGTGTTCTTCCAGGATTGCCGCGTCGCTCCAGCGCTGCGGCCGGTAGAACTTGGCAACCAGCGGCGGCCCTTCTTCCATGCCGATCTGGTAGACCCGGTTCTCATAGCTGTTGAGCGCCAGCAGGCGGCCGTCGCCATGCAAGCCGATACTGTCGAGCGCGTCCAGTACGGTATCGGGGGTCAGGGTCGAAAATGATGCGGGGGGCGAAGTATTCATCCGCCCATTGTAAGCGCCAGCGGCTTGTTTCCTTGGACGATTAGGCAGTTATGATATAGATCTCGACCAATGCTTGATGATATGTTTCAAAAACGATAACCATTCATCGAGCGACTCCGTGACCATTCTTTCGCCCCGACATGCATTGCGCCGTATTGCCAGACTGGGCGCGTTAGCGCTCGGCATGCTGATCACTTTAGCGCCGCCCGCCATGGCTGGCGACACCCCACCGCCATTGATGCTGGCCAACGTTTACCGTTCCGGCATCAATCTGGCCGATTACTGGGTCAGTGAAAAAATGGATGGCGCGCGCGGTTACTGGGACGGTGAAAAACTGCTGACGCGCGGCGGCCAGCGGATCAACGCGCCGCCCTGGTTTACCGCCAACTGGCCGAAAGTGGCGCTGGACGGAGAACTATGGGCCGGTCGCGCGCAATTCAGTCATGCGGTTTCCACTGTCCGACGGCAGACACCCGACGATGCAGCCTGGCGCAAGATGCGTTTCATGGTGTTCGATCTGCCGGCCCATGGCGGCAGTTTCGACCAGCGCCTCATCGCGCTACAAGACCTGATAGGCAAACTTGGCGTACCGTGGGTGCAAGCAGTCAAGCAAATCAAGGTCAGCGACCATGCAGCTTTGCAGCGCATGCTTTTGCAAAGCGCAAAACAAGGCGGCGAAGGATTGATGTTGCACCGTGGCGCTTCGCTTTACCGTGGGCAACGCAATGACGACCTGCTGAAAGTGAAGACCCATGACGATGCGGAGGCCAAGGTGATTGCCCATCTACCAGGAAAAGGTAAATACCAGGACATGCTGGGCGCCTTGCTGGTGGAAACGCCGGATGGCCTGCGCTTCAAGCTCGGCACCGGCTTCACCGATGCGCAACGACGTCAGCCGCCGGCAATCGGGACGGTGGTGACGTATCGCTTCCGCGGCTTGAATCCCGGCGGCATACCGAGATTTGCCAGCTTCATGCGGGTTTATGAGCCTTAGGCCAATAAATCTCTCAATCGAGAAAATTCATCGATTTGCCAAATTAACTTACTAGGTTAAAATAACAATGGAGAAAAATAAGCCCCATTGTCATTTGTCGGTAGTGAAAACCATGATCGAGACGGGACGGGTATGCTCTACAAGAGCGGCTCTTGACGGCGCCGCTGCACTAGGACTCGATGTCGACGATATGCTCGCCATAGTAATGGCACTCACTGCGGCCGATTTCTACAAGAGCATGACGACTCACGCAGATCATCGCATATGGCAGGACGTATACCGACCCGTCACGCCAGTTGGCGAGGTCTACCTGAAACTCACGGTCATTGATGAACTACTCATCGTGTCCTTTAAGGAGCTATGAACATGAAATGCCCGGTTTGCGGGGCGGCCGAACTGGTCCATGATACGCGTGACCAGCCCTACGTTTACAAAGGTGTATCGACTACCATTCCAGCTGTGACTGGCAAATACTGTCCAGCCTGCGGCGAATCGGTTCTAGATATGGCGGAGTCCCGCCGCACAATGAAATTCATGGCGGCGTTCAACAAGCAAGTGAATGCGGCCATCGTCGATCCTGCTTTTATTGCTAGCGTCCGCAAGAAACTCGCGCTCGACCAACGCGAAGCCGCCGAGATTTTCGGCGGCGGCGTCAATGCATTCTCGCGCTACGAAAATGGCAAAAGCAAACCATCCTTGGCGCTGGTCAAATTGCTGCAGGTGCTAGACCGACATCCCGACTTGCTCGCTGAAATCAGGACTACTTAATCCACGTCCAGCCTGAAACGGCTACGCTGCACCAAGATCCAAGGCCATGCGCTCTTCATCATGAAACTGTCCGTCTATACGCAGAGCGCGGCGGTCGATTCCGCAAGAAACGAATCCTAACCTGGCATATAGGGATCTGGCACGGACGTTAATCGTGTTGACTCGCAAATCCAGCTGGACCACCTCCGGGATATTCCTGGCATGCGCAATGGCCGCTTCCAGCAAACCCTGTGCAATGCCGGCGGTGCGTGCTTCCGGCGTCACATAGACGCCCACGATACTCGCGCGGTGACAGACCTTGCTCCTGGGATCGCGTACAAAGCCAACCGCGCCAACCAGGACATCCTCTTGAAACGCGCCATACGTCATCTGAAAAGGACTGGCGTTCAAACGTGTCACCATCTGTTCGTCGGGTAGCCGGCCTTCTTCGTCATAGTTCGGAACGACGGAAGATGGCGAATCCAGGATGGATTCCAGCCTTAAGCTGGCGGTAAGATGAAAGATCTTGCGGCGATAGCGCTCTAATTTTCATATGAGATAATCCTGCCGTGGCTTTGTTGGCGTAAAAGAAATATTTTACAGTAATATTCGCACGTGAAGGCACCCGGGTACTCATCGCCACTTTCCGTATCCTGTTATAAGGATAAATGATCGTCGCGAGCCCCGTAGCATTGAATATTTTGCTGCCAAAGGGCATTTCAATCGTAAAATCCGTATCCCCATTTTTTAAGCGGTCCTCCCATGAATCTCGACGAACCCCTCTCAGACAAAGAATTTGACGAACTGGACGATTTTTTATTATCCGATCGTTGCGCTGAAGACAGCATGACCATGGATACCCTGCATGGCTATCTGACGGCCCTGGTGATCGGGCCGGAGCAGGTGTTGCTGGGAGAATGGCTGCCGCATGTATGGGGACCGTCGCTGAAGGATGCGCCGAAATTCAAGACCGACAAGGAATACGAAAAGATCGTCGGCCTGATCGCCCGCTACATGAATGAAATCGCGGTCACGCTGGAAGTTGCGCCGAAAGAATATGAGCCGCTGTTTTGCGAGCATGAACACGAAGGCAAGCCGCTGCTAGACGGCGAAGCCTGGGCCTGGGGTTTCTGGGAAGGCATAAATATCCGCGCCAAAGCCTGGGAACCGATCTGGCACTCCAACCTGGCGACGGTCGTCCGCCCTATCTATCTGCTGGGCGCGGAAGAACTGGAAGAGGAGGAAATGGCGCTGCGCGAGGATCCGGTACAACGTCACAAACTGGCCGTGGAAGTGGAAGCGGCGATTCCGGAAATCTACCGCTACTGGCTGCCGCACCGCAAATCCGCAGTCAAGACCATACAGCGCGAGACGCCGAAAGTCGGCCGCAACGATGATTGCAGCTGCGGCAGCGGCAAGAAATTCAAAAAGTGTTGCGGTCTCAATACGACTGAAGAGTAGTCCGCCACGCAGTCGAGACAATGGCAAGCCGGGCTGGCGTAGCGCTACCCGGCCTGTCTTTTATTCCTTGATGAAATGCTCGCGGTAATAGCGCAGCTCTTCGATCGATTCAAGGATATCGGCCAATGCGGTGTGTTTCTGATGCTTCTTGAAACCGCTCGCCAACTCCGGCTTCCAACGGCGGCATAACTCTTTCAGGGTCGACACATCCAGGTTGCGATAGTGGAAAAATGCTTCCAGTTTCGGCATGCCGCGCGCCATGAAGCGGCGATCCTGGCAAATCGTGTTGCCGCACATTGGAGATTTTCCGTTCGGCACGTACTTTTTCAGGAACTCGATCAAGGCCAGTTCGGCTTCGTTTTCAGTCACAGTCGAGGTTTTTACGCGCTCGATCAAACCCGAACGACCATGGGTGCCCTTGTTCCAGGCGTCCATGCCGTCCATGATCTCGTCAGCCTGGTGAATCGCAAATACCGGGCCTTCCGCCAGGATATTCAGTTGCGGATCGGTAACGACCACCGCGACTTCAATGATGCGGTCGCCGTCCGGGTTCAAGCCGGTCATTTCCATGTCAACCCAGATCAGGTTGAATTCATTAGGCCGTACCGGCGCCGCCGGGACAGGCGTGACAGCAGGAGTAGCGGAGATATCGGCGGCTTGTGACATAATTGTTCTCTTGGTTATTTAAGCGGTTGTGCGGCGTTCAAATTGCTGCTTGCTGCAAGGCATCCTCAAGAATTGCGGTGAGCGCTCCAAGGTCTGGTTAAGAAGCGCAGCTGTACGAAAGTACAGTGAGCATCGCAGGCCAGAGATTGGGGCACTCACTGCGGTTCTTGGAGGTGACCATCGGCAGGTATTTTCTCACATAGGGACGGCATGTCTTCATTTGCATTTTCAGTTTTGTTTGTAATTTTCCTGGCAATTACCTTGGTAGTGCGCTTTTGGCTGGGTTCGCGCCAGATCCGGCACGTTGTCAGCCACCGCAGCGCAGTGCCTGCCGAATTTGCAGAAAAGATCCCTTTGGCGGCGCATCAGCGCGCTGCCGACTACACCGTCGCCAAGACCAAATTCGGCATGTTGTCGATGCTGGTGAGCGCCGCCGTCCTGATCGGCTTCACCTTGCTGGGCGGTTTGCAGTTGCTTTCCAACATCATATTCAACCTGGCAGGCCCCGGAATGGTCTATCAACTGGGTTTGCTGGTGGCGTTTGGCGCGATTGCCGGCCTGATCGACCTGCCTTTGGATTATTACAAGCAGTTTGTACTGGAAGCGCGTTTCGGTTTTAACAAGATGACGGTCAAGCTATTTTTCACCGATATCCTGAAAAACACCCTGATCGGCGCCGCCATCGGCTTGCCGCTGGTCTGGGTGGTGCTGTTGCTAATGGCCAGATCCGGCGACCTCTGGTGGTTCTACGCGTGGCTGGTGTTCAGCGGCTTCCAGTTGCTGATGCTGGTGCTCTACCCGACCGTGATTGCGCCGCTGTTCAACAAATTCACGCCATTGACCGACGACACCCTGCGCGACCGCATCGAAGGCTTGATGAAGCGCGTCGGCTTTGCGTCCAAGGGTCTGTTCGTGATGGATGGCTCCAAGCGCAGCGCCCATGGCAATGCCTATTTTTCCGGCTTTGGCGCCGGTAAGCGCATCGTCTTTTTCGACACCTTGCTGGCGCGTCTGGCGCCGCATGAAATCGAAGCGGTGCTGGCGCATGAACTGGGGCATTTCAAACTCAAGCACATTGTCAAGCGCATCGCCGTGATGTTTGCAATTTCGCTGGCCTTCCTGGCGCTGCTCGGCTACCTGAAACAGCAACTGTGGTTTTACACCGGCCTCGGCGTCAACCCGTTGCTGCTGGCCGACCTCAGCAATAACGATGCGATGGCGCTGATCCTGTTCATGCTGGCGTTGCCGATCTTTACCTTCCTGCTGTCGCCACTTTCCTCGATCAGCTCGCGCAAACATGAATTCGAAGCCGATGCGTTTGCCGTCAAGCATACCAATGGCCCCGACCTGGTGACCGCGCTGGTCAAGCTGTATGAAGACAACGCCTCGACCCTGACCCCTGATCCGCTGCATTCGGCATTCTACGATTCGCATCCGCCAGCCACCGTGCGCATCAACCGACTGATGGCAGCCCATGGTTGATCACGCCAAACCGCAACAGCAGCACCATAAGGATCAAGCCGGCAGCGGCCTGGTGATTGCCGCCCACGGTCGCCATTACCTGGTGCAAGCCAGCATCGGCGGCGAGTCTCTCAAATTGCAATGCGTCACCCGCGGCAAGAAAAGCGACGTGGCGGTCGGCGACCGCGTGCAGTTGAAAACCACTTCGCCCAACCAGGGCGTAATTGAAGCCATCGATGAGCGCAACAGCCTGTTGTACCGCTCCGACCAGTACAAGTCCAAGCTGCTGGCTGCCAATGTGACACAGCTGTTCATCGTGGTGGCAACCGAGCCCGGCTTTGCCGACGACCTGATCTCGCGCGCACTGGTGGCGGCTGAAGCAGCTGGCGTCAAGGCACATATCGTGCTCAACAAGACCGATATCGTCGAAGCGCTGGAGAAAACCCGGCAACGCTTGCAGATGTACGCGAGCCTGGGCTATCCGGTCCACGAATTGTCGGCGCGTGCGTTTCCCGAAGAAACCTGCGCCACACTATGGCCTTTGCTGAAAGGACAGTCGACCATCCTGATCGGCCAGTCCGGTATGGGTAAATCGTCGATCATCAACCTGATCGTGCCGGATGCCGACATCGCCGTGCGTGAAATCTCCGCAGCCCTCGATACCGGCAAGCACACCACCACCTTTACTCGCCTGTATGAGCTGGATGCGGACAATAGCGACACGGACGGCAAGCCCGCCAGCATCATCGATTCGCCTGGATTCCAGGAATTCGGCCTGTACCAGCTGAGCGAAGGCATGCTGGAACGCGCCTTCGTCGAATTCACGCCCTATCTGGGAAAATGCAAGTTCTACAACTGCCATCATCTGATCGAACCGAGCTGCGCGGTGCTGGAAGCCGTCAAGGAAAACCGGATAGCGCCAATGCGGCACCAGCTTTACGTGCAGTTGCTGCATGAGTCGTCACAAAAGCTGTATTAAGCGGATGGCGGATGGCAGCCGCCGCCGGAAAATACCATGCCATCTTATTAATAATAAATAAGCAATCTTTTGACGGGTATCTTTTCTAGTGAAATCCCTTATAATTGAAGCACTTATTTCATTTCTAAGCCAATCGTGGGGCGTTCATCGAAGCCCGCGCACAGCATCTACGACGGCTTGCAAAACCAGCGGTTGATTTAAAAATGGAATTCCAACTTTCGGCGGCAGTCGCCACAGCGGCCGCCGTTTTCATTTATGGCAATCAAACATTACCTGCAGTTTTCTGATTTTTCGCTGGACGAATACGAGTACGTGATTGAACGTAGCCGTCTCATCAAACGCAAATTCAAGAATTACGAACCGCACTACACGCTGCTTGACCGCACGCTGGTGATGGTGTTCGAGAAAAATTCGACCCGCACCCGCCTGTCGTTCGAAGCCGGCATGCATCAGCTGGGCGGCGCCGCCATCTACCTGAACACGCGCGACAGCCAGCTGGGCCGCGGTGAGCCGGTGGAAGATGCGGCGCAGGTCATGTCGCGCATGTGCGACGTCATCATGATCCGCACCTTCGGCCAGGATATCATCGAACGCTTCGCCTCCCATTCGCGGGTGCCGGTGATCAACGGCCTGACCAATGAGCAGCATCCCTGCCAGGTATTGGCCGATGTGTTCACCTACATCGAACACCGCGGTTCCATCGCCGGCAAGAAAGTAGCCTGGATCGGCGACGCCAACAACATGCTGTATTCGTGGCTGCAGGCGGCGCAGGTATTCGGTTTCCATGTGAATGTGTCGACCCCCAAGGGCTACGATCTCGACCCGACCCAGGTGGCGGCCGACAACCAGCGCTACACGTTGTTCGCCAACCCGTCCGATGCTTGCGAAGGCGTCGACCTGGTGACTACCGATGTCTGGACCAGCATGGGTTACGAGGATGAAAACGCCGCGCGCCTGAAAGCCTTCGACGGCTGGATTGTCGACCAGGCCAAGATGCAGCGCGCCAACGCCGATGCCTTGTTCATGCACTGCCTGCCGGCGCATCGCGGCGAGGAAGTATCCGCCGAAGTGATCGACGGCCCGCAATCGGTGGTCTGGGAAGAAGCGGAAAACCGCCTGCATGTGCAAAAGGCTTTGCTGGAATACCTGGTACTGGGAAAAGTGGCTTAATCGAAAAACGGTCTGCCACGAGCCTGCATAGTTACTAAAATAAACACCAATTGTCATAACAACCTAATCAGAAGATCATGTCCAACATCCTGCAATCCGTTCCAGTCAATCAAAAAGTCGGCATCGCCTTTTCGGGAGGCCTTGACACTAGCGCAGCGTTGCACTGGATGCGCCAGAAAGGCGCTATTCCTTACGCCTATACCGCCAACTTGGGCCAGCCGGACGAGCCGGACTACAGCGAGATCCCGAAAAAAGCCAAGGCCTACGGCGCTGAACTGGCGCGCCTGGTCGATTGCCGCGAACAGCTGGTGAATGAAGGCGTCGCTGCATTGCAAAGCGGCGCCTTCCATATCTCCACGGCAGGCGTGACCTACTTCAACACTACGCCGCTCGGGCGCGCCGTCACCGGCACCATGCTGGTGGCCGCCATGCGAGAAGACAAGGTCGACATCTGGGGCGACGGCAGCACCTTCAAGGGCAACGACATCGAGCGTTTCTACCGCTACGGCCTGCTGGTCAATCCGAACCTGAAGATCTACAAGCCTTGGCTCGACAATGCCTTCATCGATGAACTGGGCGGCCGCAAGGAAATGTCCGAATTCATGATCGCCTCGGGCTTCGATTACAAGATGTCGGTCGAGAAAGCCTATTCGACCGATTCCAACATGCTCGGCGCCACGCATGAAGCGAAAGACCTAGAGTTCCTGAACTCCGGCATGAAGATCGTCGAACCGATCATGGGCGTCGCCTTCTGGCGCGACGACGTCGAAATCAAGCGCGAAGAAGTCACTGTGCGCTTTGAACAAGGCCAGCCGGTCGCGCTCAACGGCATCGTGTACGCCAACCCGGTCGATTTGCTGATGGAAGCCAACCGCATCGGCGGCCGTCACGGCCTGGGCATGAGCGACCAGATCGAAAACCGCATCATCGAAGCCAAGAGCCGCGGCATCTATGAAGCGCCGGGCCTGGCGCTGCTGTTCATCGCCTACGAGCGCCTGGTCACCGGCATCCACAACGAAGACACGATCGAGCAATATCGCGAAAACGGCCGCAAGCTGGGCCGCCTGCTGTATCAAGGCCGCTGGTTCGACTCGCAGGCGATCATGCTGCGCGAATCGGCGCAACGCTGGGTGGCGCGCGCCATCTCCGGCGAAGTCACGATCGAACTGCGTCGCGGCAACGACTATTCGATTCTCAACACCGAGTCAGCCAACCTGACCTACCAGCCGGAACGCCTGACCATGGAAAAGGGTGCAGGCGCGTTCACGCCGCAAGACCGTATCGGCCAACTGACCATGCGCAACCTCGACATTACCGATACGCGCCAGAAACTGGCGATCTATCAAAGCACCGGCCTGCTGGCATCCAGCAATGCCGTCTCGCTGCCGCTGCTCGATAAAGACGCAGACTGATTTTCACTGACAAGAGAGAACCCGAGACTATGAGCGCCCAGTTCGACCACGTATCCGTACACAAGCAAGCCAGCGTCTACTTTGACGGGAAATGTGTCTCACACACTGTCATTTTCCCGAATGGCAGTAAAAAGACGCTGGGCGTCATTCTGCCGTCTTCGCTGACATTCGGCACCGGCGTCGCCGAAGTCATGGATATCACCAGCGGCGTCTGCCGCGTGCGTCAGCAAGGCCAACAGCTCTGGACCAGATATACCAGCGGCGAGCGCTTTGAAATTCCTGCGAACTCGAGTTTTGATATCGAGACGCTGGAAACGGTGAACTACGTTTGCCATTACGGCTAAACAGATCTCGGAAAGACAAAAAAAAAGCCCGTTGCGCTGATGCATAACGGGCTGGAAATCCATTACCTTAGGGAGTGTTGGATATGAGACAGGTTGAAGCATAGAGCTTCAATGTGACTTGGTTGTGACACGCAGCCGCTGCAAAAGTTGCAACAAGCCCCATCGCTCCCTAGATAAAAATCGGCTCCGGCTCCAGCGCCACGCCAAACTTCGCCATCACATCCGCCTGTACCGCTTGCGCCAGCCGCACCACATCCTGGCCAGTGGCCCCACCTCGGTTCACCAGCACCAGCGCCTGTTTTTCATAGACGCCGGCGGCGCCCAGGCTCTTGCCTTTCCAGCCACACTGGTCAATCAGCCAACCGGCGGCCAGCTTGTAACTGCCGTCCGCCTGCGCATAGTTCACCAGCGGTGGATGCTGTGCCAGCAGCGCATTGCGTTGCTGTTCCGACACCAGGGGATTCTTGAAAAAACTACCGGCGTTGCCGATCAAGGCCGGATCCGGCAGCTTGCGGGTGCGGATGGCGATCACCGCATCGCTGATATCACGGGCACTGGGCTGCGACAGTTTACGCGCATCCAGTTCTTGCGCCACGTCGGCATAGCGCAGATTCGGCTGCCAGCGCTTGGGCAAGGCGAACGTCACGTCCAGCACCACGGCACGATCGCGCAGGCTGTGCTTGAAGATACTGTCACGATAGGCAAAGGCGCAGGCAGCGCGATCCAGGGTCAGGATTTCACCGCTCTCCATCTCGATTGCGGTCAGCGCATGAAAACGCTCTTGCAGCTCGACGCCGTAGGCGCCGATGTTCTGGATCGGCGAAGCGCCGACGCTGCCGGGGATCAGAGACAGATTCTCCAGGCCGCCCAAGCCTTGCTCCAGCGTCCATTGCACCAAGCCATGCCAGTTTTCACCAGCCGCTGCCTTTACATAAATGGCATCTGCGTCTTCACCGATGATTTCCCTGCCATGGCCGCACATGTGCAACACCAGGCCTGGAAAATCCTGGGTCAGGACCAGATTACTGCCGCCGCCCAGCACCAGGCGCGGCAAAGCGGCGGCCTGGGCATCCGCCCTGAGCGCGTACAGGGTGTCGATTGAGGTAACCGGCAAATAGGCATGCGCCTTGGCATCGATACCGAAAGTATTATGCCGGCGCAGAGAGAAATCGAACTGAAGCGGGAGCTGGGAGATAGTCATAGCATCGGGATTATAAACGCAAGCGGATAGCGCGACAGCAGGTGCAAGACCGCCAGCGGCTGCAATGCACCCGAAAGATGTCCGGCGCGGCAAGAAATCCTCTAACAAACCACCAACAATCACCCAACGAGCCCACACCGCAGGTTTTTTGTCCGATAAAATGCGCATAGCCTGACGGCCGTGCTGCAACCAGCCGGCCAGTTTTATTTGAACATACTGAAGGAACAACACCATGCCATCATTCGATACCGTATCGGAAGCCAATCTGGTCGAAGTCAAAAACGCCAACGACCAGGCCAACAAGGAAATCGCGACCCGCTTCGACTTCAAGGGCAGCGACGCCCGCATCGAGCTGAAAGAGCGTGACCTGACCGCCTACGCCGACTCGGAATTCCAGCTGAGCCAGGTGCGCGACGTGCTGACCACGAAACTGGTCAAACGCAATGTCGATACCCGCTTCCTCGACATCGGCAAGATCGAAAAGATCGGCGGCGACAAGGTCAAGCAAGTGATCAAGATCAAGAACGGCATCGAATCCGAAGCCGCCAAGAAGATCGTGCGCATCGTCAAGGACAGCAAGATGAAGGTCCAGGCCAGCATCCAAGGCGACGCCGTGCGCATCACCGGCGCCAAACGCGACGACCTGCAAGCGGCGATGGCGATGCTGCGCAAGGAAGTGGCGGATTTGCCGCTGGAATTCAATAATTTCCGTGACTAAACAGTGGCAATCGGCAACAGACAAGGTTACCATCACTTGCTGTTGCCAACTGTTCAAGTTGTTTGAACAATACTACGGCGCCATCTCAACCTCTTGCCCGGAAAGTCGGACCATCATGCGCCCGCTCGCTTTAGCCTCCAGCCTGTTTTTGTTGACCGCCATCTCCGGCGCTGTCCAAGCCTCCGATATCGGCGTAGTCGGCCTGTTCCCGGGAAAAGCCGTACTGGTGATCGACGGTTCTTCGCCCAAGACATTTTCGGTGGGAAGCAAGGTCGCCGACGACGTCAAGCTGGTCGAGGCCAACGGTTCCACCGCGACTTTGGAAGTCAAGGGCAAGCGGCAAGTGATCGGTATCGGTGAATACGTCAGCCGCAGCACGCCGGGAGCCTCTTCCAGCGTTACGCTGAAGGTCAACCCGCAAGGCCACTTCGTTGCCCAGGCCCAGATCAACGGCGCCATGATGACCATGCTGGTCGATACCGGCGCCACCATGATCGCGCTGCCGGCATCGGATGCGACACGGATGGGCGTCGATTATAAAAAGGGCCAGATGGTAATGGTCAGCACTGCCAACGGTCCGGCACCGGCATACAGGGTCAAGCTGAATACCGTGAAGATCGGCGATATTGAAATGAACCAGGTCGATGCCCTGGTGCAGGAAGGCGGACTGCCGTTTGCACTGCTGGGGATGTCATTCCTGAACCGCACCGAAATGCGGCGCGAAGGCGAGATGATGGTGCTGACCAAGCGGTTCTGACACCGCTTGCTGTTGCCAGATCTCAGGCCGGCCTAGCTTAGTCCGGCCTGTTTTTCATTACGCCGGGCTGGCGTTCAACAAACGGCGCTGCTTCACTGCCGCAGCCAACCCCTCCAGCACCGCCACGCTTTCTTCCCAATTGATGCAGCCGTCGGTCACCGACTGGCCGTAGACCAGTTCCTTGCCCGGCACCAGATCCTGGCGGCCGGCAATCAGATGCGACTCCACCATGACGCCAACGATACGGCCATCGCCGGCAGCGACCTGGCTACCGATATCGGCGCACACCGGGATCTGGTTTTCCGGCTTCTTCGAACTGTTGGCATGCGAAGCATCGATCATCAGGCGCGACGCCAGACCGCTGCCGGCGATATCCTTGCAGGCTGCATCGACACTGGCCGCATCGTAGTTCGGCGCTTTGCCGCCGCGCAGGATGATATGGCAGTCTTCATTGCCGTTGGTGGAGACGATGGCCGAATGGCCGCCCTTGGTCACCGACAGGAAATGATGCGGTTGCGAAGCTGCCTTGATGGCGTCCACTGCAATCTTGATGTTGCCGTCGGTGCCGTTCTTGAAGCCGACCGGGCATGACAGGCCCGACGCCAGCTCGCGGTGCACCTGCGATTCGGTAGTGCGGGCGCCGATCGCGCCCCAGCTGATCAGGTCGGCGATGTATTGCGGACTGATCACATCCAGGAATTCAGTGCCGGCCGGCAGGCCCAGTTCGTTGATGTTCAACAACAGCTCGCGCGCCATGCGCAGGCCATCGTTGATGCGGAAGCTGTTATCCATGTAAGGATCGTTGATCAGGCCCTTCCAGCCGACCGTGGTGCGCGGTTTTTCGAAATACACGCGCATGACGATTTCCAGTTCACCCTTGAAACGCTCGCGCTCGCCGACCAGGCGGCCGGCGTATTCCAACGCAGCCTTGGTGTCGTGGATAGAACACGGTCCGATCACCACCATCAGGCGGTCGTCCTGGCCGTGCAAGATACGATGCAGCGCAATCCGGGAATTGGCGGCGGTTTCAGCCACTTTCTCGGAGCAGCCGAATTCGCGTATCAAATGCGATGGTGGAATTAGTTCTTTCATTTCTCGTATGCGCAGATCGTCGGTGCGTAGCATGTTTTTCTCCTGGCTCAAAAGTGACTGGGTATAAAAAAACCGCCATCGCTGGCGGTTATTTAGAAATTTCGGTTTGCTCTTTACTTACGAACGCTTACCGCTTTTCACCGCCGTGGGGCTGGAATAGCTAAAGTAAAAAAAGAAATAAGTGCGTGCGAATGACATAAAAATGATGTTTTTCAGTAAAGGGCTATTAAAATCAAGACCTATAGTGCAGGATTTCCAGAAATTTGGCAAGGCCCGCATCACGTCACCATTTTTACCACATTACTCTTGTACAACAAGACAATCCCGGTTGGCCATTAGGTCAATGCATGGCGACCGCGTGACCCGAACCGATCACAGGGGCGATGCCATCGCGCCGGTCCAGCCACCCTGCCAGTGTAGTCAAACCGAGTGCAGCCAACACCACGATAGCGCCTATCCATGGCGTCGCCATCAAACCCAGATGGCTGACGATCAGCCCACCACCCCAGGCGCCGAGGGCAATGCCCACATTGAAGGCGGCGATGTTCAGGCCGGAGGCAACGTCCACCGCACGCGGCGCATGCCGTTCAGCCTGTTGCACCACATACACTTGCAAGCCGGGTACATTGCCGAAGGCGAAAGCGCCCCATGCCAATACCGTCAAGACAGCCAGCCACGGGTTCGATGCCGTGAAGGTCAGGACAAACAAGACTACCGCCAGCATGGCAAACACGATCTGCAAAGCGCGTATCGGTCCCTTCTTGTCGGCCAGCTTGCCGCCCCAGATATTGCCGAACGCTACCGAGACACCGTACACAAGCATCACCAGGCTCACGGTGGAAGCCGAAAAACCGGAGATTTCCTGCAGGATCGGCGCCAGATAGGTAAAAGCGATAAAGGTACCGCCGTAGCCCAGCGCCGTGATCGCATACACCAGCAACAGCCGCGGTTTTTTCAGCACGGAAGCCTGGGTCAGCAACGATGCCGGTTTGCTGCCCTTGATATCGTCAGGCACCAGCATCCAGCTGCCGACAAAGGCAATCACGCCCAGCAGCGAAACGGCCAGGAAAGTCGTTTGCCAACCCCAGGTCTGGCCGATCCAGGTTCCCAGCGGCACACCGGTGACCAGCGCCACGGTCAGGCCGGTGAACATGATGGCGATCGCGCTGGCCGCTTTTTCCTTCGGCACCAGGCTGGTCGCTATGGTCGAACCGATGGAAAAGAACACGCCATGCGCCAGGCCGGTCAGCACGCGCGCTGCCATCAGGGCTTCATAGCCCGGCGCCATCCAGGCCACCAGGTTGCCGATGGTGAACAGCGCCATCAGGCCTAGCAACAGATGCTTGCGCGGCACACGGCCGGTCAACGCGGTGAGCACCGGCGCGCCAACGGCGACGCCCAACGCATACAGGCTGACCAGCAGCCCGGCGGAAGGTACGGAGACGCCAAGACTGGTGGCGATGGTGGGAATCAGACCGACGATCACGAATTCGGTGGTTCCTATGGCAAAAGCGCTGAGCGTGAGCGCCCAGAGTGCGAGTGGCATGACGGTTTCCTTTGTGATTTAACGCTATGCAGTTTGATGCCTGCAAAGACAAAGAAAAACCGCTGTGCCCACAATACATATTTGATTCAAAATCAAAAATAGACGATATTTAGTACAAATTAAGCAGTAATTTCAAATTCCGGAATTTGACCGCAAGAGTCGGGGTGCGACATCAAGGTAACCTGCCTACACTCGCATAGGCATAATCAAACCCGCCTGGAGAAATGATGAATACACTGCGCGCGACAGCAGACAACGAAGTCCCGATCGCAGAGAGGATCGGCGGCGTGGACTGGGACGGCGTCGCCAGGAATCTGGACGATTACGGCAGCGCGCTGCTGGCGCAATTGCTTACTCCGCAGGAATGCCAGGCATTGATCGCCTTGTATGCCCGCAAGGAGCTGTTTCGCAGCCGGATCGTGATGGAGCGCCATGGCTTCGGCCGTGGCG
>NZ_JBDTCG010000045.1:0-17872 GCF_039923675.1 Collimonas sp. | reverse complement strand
TCTGGGGCCAGCGCTTGAAACCTGGCGCGCGAGCCAACCTGGCGCTGATCGCGCGTACCATTTCCGCCTCTGAAACCGTCAACATGCTGGTGCGGGAAGAAGACTACGAGAGCGCCGCGCGCCAGTGCGGCAATGCAGTCAAGCTAATCGTCCAGCCCATCGATGATTTGTGGATGCGCGATACCGGCCCTGTATTCGTTAAAAGCCGGCAGGGCGGAATGGCCGCGGTCAACTTCAATTTCAACGGCTGGGGCGGGAAGCAGGATTATGATGACGATGCGCTGGTTGCCGATGTTGTCGGCCAGCGCGCAGCGGTGAAGATGTTGCGCAGTACGCTGGTGCTGGAGGGCGGCGGTATCGAAGTCGACGGCCAGGGCACGGCTATCATCACCGAAAGCTGCGTGCTGAACCCTAACCGCAACCCTGGCGTCAGCAAGGCGCAATGCGAAGCCGAACTGCGGCGTCTGCTCGGCATCGAGAAAATCATCTGGCTGCCGGGAATAGCCGGCCACGACATCACTGATGGACATACCGATTTCTATGCCCGTTTTTGCCGTCCGGGCGTGGTGGTTGCAGGTTATGAAGCGGATCAGGCGTCGGCGGAACGGGCAGTGACGCAACGCCACCTGGATATTTTGCGCAAGGCTAGCGACGCCCGTGGCCGCGCCTTGCAAGTGGTCACGCTGCCAGGGCCGGACAAGGTACGCAGCCAGTATGAAAACAAGGATTTTGCTGCCGGCTATATCAATTTCTATGTCTGTAACGGCGCGGTGATCTGCCCTGAATTCGGCGACAGCAAGAGCGACCGCAACACCAGATCCATCTTGCGCGAGCTGTTTCCCAAACGCGAGATTATCCAGCTGAACATCGATGCCATTGCGGCGGGCGGTGGCGGCATACACTGCACCACCCAGCAACAGCCGGCATGAGCGGGCGTCGATAACTCATCTGCCCTTGCAGCAAGCGTTGGAGATTTGTTTGCCTGTTGATACGGCGCTTGCAAAATCCGTATCGGACATTTTTGTGCCGACATTGCGTCGCAGCTGTTGTTCCGACAGAACGCTATTTCTCGCGTCCGCCTCGGCGACTTTGTAGGCGAGCGACAGTTTGGCATCGCGCGGCAGCAATTCGCCGGCGTCGTAGACTTGCGCAAGCAGGGCCAGGGCAAATGGCTCCCCCTGGCCGGCCGCGGATTTCAGCTCTGTGACGGCTTCGGTTTTCCAATGTTGTACAACCGGATCGTCGGCATTTTTTGCCAGGTCGGTATCACGGCCGTAGGGGCCTTCCATGAAATAATCAATCTGTGCCTCCACTTTCCCTGCGCGCGCGGCAAGCGCCAGGAAGGACAGCCGTTCCTGGAGCTGTGCGGAATTGACGCCTGCGCACACTGCTAATAATTTTTTGCGCTCGCTTAGAAATTGCGCGAGTCCGGCCGGGCTGTTGTAGGCAGGGGCGGGCTCGTCATTGTTGGCGCACAGCGATGCCGCCTGATAAACGTTGTAGGCTGCGTCTTTGTCGCCGGTCCTTGCCAGGCTATTCCATTTGGCGATGTAGTCCGCCGCCGTCATTCCGCCCAGATCTATCTGGCGGCCGTTGCGGCCATACACGGTGTCAGCCTGGAGACCAGGCGCAGCGTCGCTGATACCCTCAGTGGGGTTGCCCGGCCCGAACGGCGATGTCAATTCGCCGCCGGGGCGGGATTGCCTGACAACCTGAACCTGGCTTTCGGTTGGCGCGCCCAACGATTCACCGGAAATCCCTGTCGATGACAGATACGCTCCAACGCATGCTCCGGCCACTGCAACCAGCAGCGGATAACGAATGGTTGGGCTCATAGTTCAGGCATCACCCATCAAACAAGCGACAATCAATTCCACAAATAGCAGTAAGCCTCGCTGGCTTCCAGATTATTGCCCTCGTCGCCATTTGCCAGCAATTTTTTGATGAAGCCGTTCGGCTGCGCGCTGGTTGGTGTGACGTTGCAGTTGTCATGGACCCAGTGAATGCCATAGCCGCTGCTATACAGCTGGCCGCACATTTCCACTTTATCGCCCAGCTTGAACGCCGCCAATGACTTCGGTATCGAGGTGGAATTCTTTTGATAATCCGCTGCGTACACGTTGTCGATGGCAACGTCGTAAGTCCGGTCGTCGGTATCTGCCTTGACGGTGATATGGGTATGCGAAAGCTTGACGCCCTTGAGTGCCTTGCCATCCGCAAATGTCGGTTTGCCGTTGACGGTACCGCTGAGATAACTGCCTGCGGCGGCGTCGCAATCGGATTGGCCATCGGCGATGGCGTACATCGCCTGAGTCATCAGGCATAGGGAAACCAGCAATTTTTTCATTTACCTTTTCTCCTTCGTATTTCTACAGGGTTCAACGGTTAGTAAAGCGGATAGTGTTTTTTTGCAACTACGCACCAAAAAACGCATAGTGGCTGCTTATAAAAATAACACTAACTTATTACTAAATGATGACTTGTGGAAATATTTTCATAGTCAAATGTGCACAAAATCTATCAAATGTGCACTGAAAAAAACAGAGTCGTCCGGAGCAATATCAGGTTGCAAGGTGAGTTCGGGAATGGCCTCAACCTCTTTGAATGTCAAACGGCGATAGGTTCAAGCTGATGAGCGCCGGCGGCTTCCTCCTCGTCATGTGACAGGGATGCCGGATTCTGGCCGTTGCTGTATTGCCGCGGCGAACAGCCCATGACGAGGCCACCGATCATTTCGGTTTTCTCGGCTTCGTCTTTGGACTGGACTGCCAGGCTTCAAGCGTGCTGACGCAGGAACGGCTGGGATGGTTGCCGAAGCAGCCCGGCCTGATTGCCGATCTCGATCAGGCGCACTATTTCGCAAGCTGAGAAAAACCGGCGAGGCAGGGTATCCTAGCGTCATGGACTCCCTGATCGCCGCCGCCGCGCGCGCGCTCGCCGCCGGCGATGCGCTCGGCGCCCTCAAACGCGTCGCCTTGCGCGACGACCCGCCGGCGCTCGCCTTGCGCGGTATCGCCATGGCGCAGCTTGGCGAGCATCCGCGCGCCCGCGAGCTATTACGGCGCGCCGCTCGCGGCTTCGGCGTTCACGAAGAGCTGGCGCGTGCGCGCTGCGTTGTTGCCGAGGCCGAGGTGGCGCTGGCCATGCGCGATTTCGGCGGCACGCCGCGCTCGCTGGCGGCCGCGGCAGCCACGCTCGAAGCGCGCGCCGATCACGCCAACGCGTTGCAGGCGCGGCTGATCGCGGTGCGCCGCTTATTGCTGCTCGGCCGCCTCGACGAGGCCACGACAGCGCTGGCGCAGCTTGAACCACGTGACCTGCCACCGTCGTTCGCGGCGCTGGCCGAGTTGACCACGGCCGAACTGGCGCTGCGTTCGCTGCACATCGGTCCGGCGCAGGCGGCGCTTGCCCGCGCGCAGCGGGCAGCCGAGCGCGCAAGCGTGCCGGCGCTCCTGGCCGAGGTGGCGGAGCTGCAAGCTGCGCTTGATCGTCCCGCGGCCCGGCGTCTCTCTGCCGAGGGCGAACAGGTGCTGCGTCTGGTCGAGGTTGCGGCGCTGCTGGACTCGGGTGCGCTGGTGGTTGACGCTTGCCGTCGTGGACTACGCGCCGGCGCCACGTGGCAGCCGCTGGCGCGCCGGCCAGTGCTGTTCGCGCTGGCGCGTGCGCTGGCCGAGGCGTGGCCCGGCGACGTCGATCGGCCCGCCTTGATCGCCCGCGCATTCGGCGTGCGTCGTCCCAACGAGACGCACCGGGCGCGCCTGCGGGTCGAAATCGGCCGCCTGCGCGCGCTGGTCGCAACGCTGGCGCAGATAGAAGCCACCACAGGCGGTTTTGTCATCAAACCGCACGACGCCCGCAGCATTGTCGTGCTAGCGCCGCCTATCGAAGGCGATCAGGCCTCACTGGTGGCGTTGCTCGCCGATGGCGCGGCCTGGTCGACCTCGGCCCTGGCGCTGGCCCTGGGGGCCAGCCAGCGCACCGTCCAGCGCGCACTGGCCGAGCTCGAAACCGCCGGTCGGGTGCGGGTGATCGGCCAGGCGCGGGCGCGCCGCTGGCTGTCGCCGCCGCTGACAGGATTCACGACAATCTTGTTACTCCCCGCTGCGCTGCCGTTCGCATAGAATTGTCTTACGGCGCCGTTCCGAGCTGCGCCGCAAGGAGCAGGCGATGACCAGCAAGACAGCAAAAGAGCAATACCAGCCAGTACCGCAGGCAGCTGAAATCGTGCGCGAGTACGGCCCCATTGCCGACCGCGTGAACGGCGTCACCTACGACGGCCACCGCGTCTGGGCCGCCACCGGGGCCAGGCTGCTCGCCTTCGATCCCGCCAGCGGCCAGGAAATCCGCACGCTGGAACGCGCCTGCGACGCTGGCACCGCCTTCGACGGCACTTATCTCTACCAGATTACCGAGGCGCGCATCGACAAGATCGATCCCGCCAGCGGCGACGTGGTGGCCTCGATTCCGGCGCCTGGCCACGGCTACGACTCAGGACTCACCTGGGCTGAGGGCAGCCTGTGGGTGGGAGAGTACCGCGACCGCAAGATCCACCAGATCGATCCCGCAACCGGCGCGCTCATCCGCACTATCGAATCCAACCGTTTCGTCACCGGCGTGACCTGGGTCGACGGCGAACTGTGGCATGGCACCTGGGAAGGCGAAGAAAGCGAGATCTGCCGCATCAACCCGGTTAGCGGCACCGTGCTCGAACGGCTGGAAATGCCACCCGGCACCGGCGTCAGCGGGCTCGAATCCGACGGCGCAGACCTCTTTTACTGCGGCGGCGGCGCGAGCGGCAAGGTGCGCGTCGTGCGTCGTCCGAAACGCGTAGCAGCCTGATCGCAAGCCGCCCGGCCGCCAACAGAGCGGCCGGCCTTGGCATCGTCTAAGCCGACGCCCGAGGCATTCTAGAAGTTATCACTAGCTTATCAATACAAAGACCGTATTCAACCCGGTGGGCGGGCTGCCGCCGCTATGCAACGCAACCAAGGAGTATCAATCATGACCAAGCATGCAATCGCAACACGTGAAGAATGGCTTGCAGCCCGGCTCGGGCTGCTGGCCGCAGAGAAGGAACTGACGCGGCGCGGCGATGAGCTGGCGCAGCGGCGGCAGGCGTTGCCGTGGGTCCGCATCGACAAGGAATACCGTTTCGAGACCGATGAAGGCAGCGCCACGCTGGCAGATCTTTTCAAAGGGAGCTCGCAACTGTTGGTGTATCACTTCATGTTCGGGCCCGACTACACGGCGGGCTGCCCGTCCTGCTCCGCGATCGCCGACGGTTTCAACGGCGTCGTCGCCCACCTGGCGAATCACGACGTCATGTTTGCCGCGGTGTCGCGCGCGCCGCTGGCGAAGCTGCAGGCCTACAAGCAGCGCATGGGATGGGGCTTTCCCTGGGCGTCCTCGCTCGGCAGCGATTTCAACTTCGATGTCAACGTCTCGATCACCGAACAGCAACAGCTCGCCGGCGGCGTCGAATACAACTACCAGCGCGGCGGCCACGCGATGGATGCGGCAAGTTTCCCGGAACCGGTCACCCAGCAGGCGGCCATGACCGGCACCGACGCCGCCACTTACACGCGCGACCGGCCCGGCATGAGCGCGTTCGTGCTAGAGGACGGGGTGGTCTATCACAGCTACTCTGCTTATGCGCGTGGACTGGACGGCCTGTGGGGCATGTACCAATGGCTAGACCGCGCTCCCAAGGGACGCAACGAAACGGGTGTCTGGTGGCGGCGCCATGACGAGTACCCGCAGCACAAGCTGGGCTAAGCCAGGTCATGGCTATTGATGGCGTCAGCGCGAGTCGGGAAACCACGCGAAGCCAGGTTTCCCGCCAAACCTTCTTCGGCCTCTCGGCGTTACTGTTCGCCGTCAGCGCGACCCTGACGATCGTCTGCTGCGCATCCATGTCGGCGATGGGCGAGATGCCGATGCCCGGCGGCTGGGGCTTGTCGATGGTCTGGGTGCGGATGTGCGGGCAGACCTGGCCCGGCGTAGCGGCGTCATTCCTCGGCATGTGGGCCGTGATGATGGCGGCGATGATGCTGCCGTCCTTTGCGCCAATCTTATGGCGCTGTGGTCAAGCCCTCAGCAGAACAGGCGAGACAAGGCCCGGTCAGCTGACCGCGTTGGTGGCGCTGGGATATTTTTTCGTCTGGATCGTGTTAGGCATGGCCGTCTTTATACTGGGCGTTGCGCTGGCGGCGCTAGAGATACAGCTGCCGGCGCTGGCGCGCCCCGTTCCGGTCGTGGCCGGCGTGGTCGTGCTGATCGGGGGTTTACTCCAGTTCACTGCTTGGAAGGCGCATCACCTTGTCTGCTGCCGGCAGGTCCCGGGGTGCGCTCGGAGGCTATCCGTAGGCGCCGGGAACGCTTGGCGTCATGGCTTGCGCCACGGCCTCCACTGCAGCTACTGCTGTGTCGGTCTGACGGCGATTCTCTTCGCCATCGGGGTCATGGACCTGCGTGTGATGGTTGCCGTAACGGCAGCCATCACCGCCGAACGTCTCGCACCGGCCGGTGAGCGCGTCGCGCGCACCATCGGGTTTGTGGCGGTCGGGACAGGGTTGTACTTGATCATGCGTGCAGCAGGGCTCTGATGATGCATCTGAGTTCACCCGGTTTTTGCCGGATCTGGCGTCAGTAATTACATGACGTGTTTGCCGTTGATCTGAACGCCTTGCGGGCCGAAGGTCGATTCCAGCGACAAATGCTTGCCGTCGTCCTTGACAAAGCCTTTGTCGACAAGCATCTTCAGCTGATTTTCTTTCATTTGCCGCTGTGTGCTTTGCAATTGCAGTGCTTCCGGAGTCGTATTTTTCTTGTCAGATGCATTCAGGAACACATCGCGCGCGACATTCAGCGATCCTTTGCCGGAAAAACGCTCCTTCAGCAATGCCATGACATTGTCGCCGCCCAGCGCCTCAACCGGAAAATCCTTGCCTTCCAGGTGGGCTTCCAATGTTCCGGCAACGTCGCCGTTCGGAGTCTTCAAGCTAAACCGGTCGACCTTGACACCGGGAGAGCTGGTGATGAAACCGCCAGCCTGTTTCATCAAGGCGCTCACGTAGGCTTTTTGCTTGCTCAACTGCGCATTGATGTCTGCATCTGCCGTAGCAGCGGCCGGTGCTTTCGACGCTTCTAGGTAAAACGCCTTGGACGCAGCCTGCAACTTCAACAACGCCACTTTGTTCAGGTTGAGATAGGAGAAATCGAGGTGAATGTCTTCGGCGTTAAAAGCGCCGGTGTCGCCGAAAGTGCTCTTGTCGATCTTGGTCTGGTATACCAGATCGAGGTTTTCACCATGGTCCCTCGCATTGGTGTCCATCGCCAGGTTCTGCAACTGCAGGTAAGTGGCGCCATTTTTTGTGACCTTGATATTGTCCAGCTGGATATGGCCTTGTTGCTTCCAGGTGTCGGTTGCCGTTTTCTCGTCTGTATAGCTGCAGTTGACGTTGAGGTTGACCAGGTTGATGTTGATCAGGCCGGCGACAGTAGTGGCCGTCAGCGAGGGAACGGAGATCTCATATTGCAATTTCCCACCGGCTTTGCCGCTGACCTTGAGTGCGAGCTGCTTCCCGACGATGTGCAGGTCTTCCTTGTTTTTCCAGTCGACGTCCGCTGCCGACAATTTGCTGGAAAATCCCCCGAAGAACAGTCTGTCTGTACTGGCGTCGATATTGAATGGCAGCGGGGCGGAGACGCCCTTGTCGTCCAGCATGGCGATGGTATGCGTGACCTTGGCCCAACGATACAACGGGATCGCGAATTGATTGATGTGATTATCGACCACCAGATGGATCGGCTGCGCCGCCGAAAAAACGGTGTAGTCGATCTTTGCGGTCGAAGAAAACCAGCCGCGCTGGAACGATTCCAGTTTTGCAGTGACAGGAAAAGAAGAGCTGGTCAATGCATCCTCGGTATTCTTGCTCATCTCCGTTTCGGCTTTTATGCCGACCAGGCCGGGAACGACTGCAATCCAGGCAACGACCAGTGCGGCGCTGACGGCGATGGCTAATTGGGAGCGTTTCATGTTTTCTTCATCGAAATTAGGTAAATGTTAATATTAACTTAAGTGTTGCATTGTGGTAAATAATTTCTTTTGGGTTAATAATGAATCGCAGGAAAAATTGGAGAAACAGAGAATGATCGTTCTTGGAGGTAGCGCTTCATTTCTGGCAGCTCAGAAGCTTAACGATATAGACTGGCTTTGCGGTGGCCGCTCGCGGAATGGTCTTCAGTGACCAGTCTGGCGATTGGCTCGAAGCTATTGACATTAAAGTTTCAGATTTCGAGGGTGCGCAAGAGTCTTCTCTTCAGCGCAGGGTTTTACTTTGGAGAGTAAAAAATGAATCCCAAGGTTGATATGTACGTCAGCAAGGCAAAAAAATGGCGGGAAGAATATGAGAAACTCAGGCTGATCGTTCTTGACTGCCAGCTGACCGAAGAATTGAAGTGGGGCGTTCCTTGCTACGCACTTGAAAAAAGAAACATCGTTCTGATACACGGATTCAAAGAGTACTGCGCGCTCCTTTTTTTCAAAGGCGCCTTGTTAAAGGATGCCAAGGGCATTCTCATCACGCAAACGGAGAATGTACAGGCGGCGCGCCAGATACGGTTCACCAATGTGCAGGAAATAGTAAAAATGCAGGCCGTCTTGAAATCCTATATTCGTGAAGCCATTGCGGTGGAAAAAGCGGGTTTGCAAGTGCCTTTTAAAGAGACGGCGGAATTCACGATTCCTGAAGAGTTTCAACATAAGTTGAATGAAATCCCTGCCTTGAAAACCGCTTTTGATGCGCTGACGCCGGGACGGCAACGGGCTTACCTTCTTCATTTTTCCGCAGCCAAGCAATCCAAAACCCGGGAGTCGAGAGTTGAAAAGAGTGTGCAGAAAATTCTCGATGGTAAGGGATTGGATGATCAATAGATTCGATGAGAAAATAAATCGAAGGTGTAAATGGGTTTGTGTAAACGGCTATTTGGCAAAACATTCCCTCGTTGAGGGACGGGCCATAGGGGTGACCCGGCCGCTTTCAACGTTGGGTATCACGAAAATCTTCATACGGACACTTTATGTCTTCCCGAACCGCGTCCTGCTCATGTGGTCAGCTTCGCATTGAAGTCAATGGCGAGCCCCGTGGGGTAGGCATTTGCAACTGCCTGGCGTGCCAGCGCAGAACCGGTAGCGTCTTCGCGGCATTGGCAGGTTTCACAGCGCCATACAGCGTAATCGGAACAGCTACGGAATACGTCCGCACCGGAGACAACGGCGCGCAGTTCGTGTTCAGGTTTTGTCCTGTCTGCGGCACAACTGTTTTTCACACAGAGGTCGGTTATGACGGCTCCGTTAGCGTAGCCGTGGGAGCGTTCGCGGATCCGGATTTTCCGGCACCCACGGTCTCGGTCTACGATTGCCGCAGGCATCCTTGGGTTCAACTTCCACCCGGCACGCTGGCCTACGACAAAGATCCCGTTTGATCTGGAAACCAACTATGTCGTCAGACGCAATCTGTCCGATCAAATCTGAGCTGCTACATTTTATAAATGGATCAGTAGTGTCCGGTTAAAAAGTGAATAAATTCAATTGGTTAGCGCCAAGCGGTGTTTCTGGGACAGGTTGATCGGTCTGCAAGGCGCATGAAATCTGGGTTTTCTCAAATACAGAGACGGAAAGAATCTGTAGCAATGTGTAGAGAGAGGCATTCCACCGAAGACCCAGGTTTTCCTGGGCGATATACACATCTCTGATCAATCCGGCGATTTCGCAAAACGCGGAGTCACCCGCCTCTTAGTCTCAGCACCAAATGCAGGGTCGATTCTTTTTGGATATTGTAGTCCGACAAAGTCCTGCCATCCTCCAACTGCTTGCCGGCAAAAATGAGGCGTTGCTGGTCGGGTGGAATACCTTCTTTATCCTGGATTTTGGCCTTGACGTTTTCTATCGAGTCTGACGGCTCGACTTCGAGCGTGATGGTTTTTCCCGTCAGGGTTTTTGTGAAAATTTGCATCGCAACTGCGTGCTGACTAAATAGTAGCGTTATAGCTATGAGTATGATCGTTGAAATAGAACGTGAAAAATAGCGTGTTTTCTGTAGGAGTTTCATATCTGGCCTCAAAAAATATTTGATCGTTAATGAAATGTTCTAATCGATCATCGGAGTTTGTCAATCAAGGTACTACACCCAAGCCAGCCGGCAAGCTGCCTAAGCTACCTAAGCTGGCATTGCCGAAGTCACTGAGCAACGTACGGATTCCCGTAGTTGGATTGACTGAATAAAGGGCACCTGACTGGTTGGTTCCTGCATCACCATCTTGTACTAGAATCCCATCTCGACCAGTGCTTTGTGCCTGCCATGTCAACGCGCCAGTCGGTTCAAAACCAGAAGCAATCGGGCCTTGCAATGAATTGCCGAAATCACTGATGATGGTACGGTAACCGGTCGTGACAGAAACCTTTACAAGCTCTCCTTTGCTGTTGCTTCCGGCCTTGGCATCGAGTACAAAAATGTTCCCTGCCTGCGAAGACCAGGCAGGCGCTACAACGATGCTATTAGGTCCACTTAAAGGATTGCTATCGACAGGCCCTTGCACAGAGTTACCAAAATCGCTCAGCAATGTTCTTACTCCTGTCACTGGATTGACTACAAATACGCCGCCGAGTAAATTGGTTCCGGCTGAAGCGTCAGCGACGACAATACTATTGCCCAGCAAGCCTAACAATCCAGGTTTCCATGAGATGCTATCTGGATAAACGCCGAGTGCCCCCTGATTACTGTTGCCGAAATCGGATATCAGCGAACGATATCCATTGACCCCATCAACCTGAAATATTGCACCTTGTCCGTTTGTTCCGGCAAAGGCATCAATCACGTAAATGGTGGGAAAGCTGTCAATGAGCCCTCCCTGTGCCAATACGCCAATCGGATAATCACCTAACGGCCCCTCGGCAGAATTACCAAAATCACTCAATAGTGTTCTTGTTCCAGTCAGTGGATCGACTTTGAAGAGCGCACCTCTCCCCCCTGTGCCAGCACTGCCATCGCTGACTAATATACCTGCACTCGGGCCAAGCAGAGTTGCGGGTAGCCATGTGACAGCATTAGGATCAATACCTAGTGGGCCTGAACTACTTAAACCAAAATCTGAAAGCACTGAACGCTGCCCCGACTGCGGATTAATGACAAACAATTGGCCGTCAGCTGCTGTACCCGCTGTAGAGTCAATACTAAGGATGCTTCCGTTATTGAGCCCGTTTGCGGATACCTGTACGGAACATAACAATGATATGGAAAGAAAACAGCAATTTATCGTAGTACCCAGAACACGCTTTAAGTTATTTTTCACAACGTCACCCCCTGAAAGAGGACACACAGAGAAGTCGGCAAATTAGTGATCTCTTTATCACGTCATTTGGTTAAGGCCAGCTTTAAAACTATCGTTTTGAGGTTTTTTCATGCAAGCAGTGGTATTGCACGACTGCTTGCATGAAAAATATTTGCTTGTGAAATGAAATCTGCTTAAGTTGGTAATCTGATACGTAAAAATTCCCACGCAACTGAGTTATGAAAGACGTCTGTCTCATCCCATCCGGATTATAATAGTTCCACATGGAAATATGGTGGGACAGCCAATTTTTGCAATAAAAATTTCCTGTCCGATAAAAAATAATCTCAATTTAATGAAATATGTGGTTTCCAACGTTAATTTGGACGTTGATCCAACCGATGCGCGGCTCTAAATAGGTAATCGGAGATATGCCTGGGCTGGACGGCAGCCTTTGCAAGGCCGGCGCGACGACGAGCGCCTGACGGCTGCGAGATCACTTACCTCGGAGGAGGACTCAATCTTGCGGGTATCAAGGAAGTCTTTACTTGCGACATGGTGGGTTACGCGGTAGGCGCGCGCATGATCCAGGGACTGACGGCGCGGGCGTTGTGGCGGGCGGTTCGTAGCAAGCGGCCGGGTCGGTATATCGGGCGGGGTGATGCCGGGGTACACAATCGAACCTGGGCGCAATCCGGCTAGCGCGGAAAACGGATCAATATCCGATTCGTCGGCGGTGCTATATTACTTGCTCTGCAATTTCTCGACAATTATCGACACTGGTGCCCACGCGGCACCGGACCATCGACGCCAATTGAAAGGATCTCCAGCCATGTCCAAGCTCTGCGTCCGCGCTTTTTCCCTCTCCCTTGACGGCTACGGCGCCGGTCCCGGCCAAAATCTTGAAAACCCGCTAGGCGTCGGCGGCAAGGCGCTGCACGAATGGGCCTTCTCCACCCGCACGTTCCAGCGCATGTTTGGCAATGACGGCGGCGTGGCCGGCATCGACGACGATTTTGCCGTGCGCAGTTTTGACAACGTGGGCGCCTGGATCATGGGACGCAATATGTTCGGCCCGATAAGAGGCGCCTGGCTCGACGACAGCTGGAAGGGCTGGTGGGGCGACAATCCGTCTTACCACGCCCCGGTCTTCATACTGACCAACCATGCCCGGCCATCGATCACAATGGAGGGTGGCACCGTATTCCATTTCGTCACCGACGGCATCCACGCAGCGCTGCAGCGCGCCACCGAAGCTGCCGGCGGCAAGGATGTCCGCATCGGCGGCGGCGTCGCCACGGTCCGGCAATATCTTCAGGCGGGGCTGGTCGATGAACTGCATCTTGCCGTCTCACCGGTTCTGCTGGGTACAGGGGAGAACCTGTTTGCCGGCATCGATATGCTGAAGCTGGGCTATCGGTGCGCTGAGCATGTTCCGACGGCGAAGGCTACGCACGTGGTCCTGAGCAAACGAAGCTGAGCTAGGTCCGCTGGCTTCGGCTTGCCCGAATCCCGCGCCAGGAAGAGGGGGCGACGCAGATTACGCTTGAAGGCGAACCCCTTATTTTCCCGCCATTTTTTCCCGCCAGCGCGAAAATTCAGAAGGACGTAATCCATAACGCGCCAGCACGCCTTCGTGCAATCGCCGCAATTCTTCGACTATCAATGCCTGTACATTCATCCGATCCGATTTGGCGGCATGCAAGGCGGCGCTTTGTTCAATGATCGCCAGCGCGTCATCGTCGGGGCGTACAACGATGTCGTGTATCGTTTGCTTGATGAGTGTCCGATAAGCGAGGCGAAGCGGGTCCGGCTCGGCAAGCTCTTGTTTGAGGGCCAGGTACTCCTGCGTGGAGCGCTCATAAGCCCACACATACAAGTCGCGCAGCAGTTCGATCCGCGTCATTTCGTAGACGCCGAGGATCGCGCTGCTATACGCTTTTTCCGGCACGTCGAGAAATGTTAGCGGGCACAGATTGGCGCGGATCAATGGCAGGTTTGCGGCCAACCTGGAAACCCGCTTGTTGATGTCCGCGAACGGTTGCAGGTAGGGCACATGGACCATCACAAAGAACGATTGCTCGAACGGGTCTTCGATTTGGCTGGCCTTGTCGAGCAGCATGTCCAGTGCTTCGTCAATCTGTGCGGGCACCGAAAGTGGCCGGTAGACGCTTTGGGATATTTCAACGACGTGCTGGCGTACCCGGCCTTCGTCGGCAGGATTGGGCAGCAGATTTTCCGACAACGCACTGTGCAGATTCAAGATCGTGAAGCGGTTGAAATCAACCGAATCTGCATTCTCTACCAATAGCTCGATCGCGGCCTTGTGGTTCAAGATCATCTGGGTTTCCAGGGCTGCCTTGCCTTGTGCCGCCGTGCCGTGCTCGATCAGCTCGCGGGTGTCCAGCCGTGTATAAGTATTGCCTTCCAGATGGCTCGATGCCCATGACAAGTCGATCAGTAAGCGGTTCAGGATGGCATGGCCGTATGTGCCGGCAGGCAGGCCGCCTTGTCCGGTGTCACCCATTTTTTTCAATTGGCGACGCAGAGGTTCCGGCAAATACCATGTCTTGTTCGGCTCGTAAGCATTCAGAAATTCGGGCTGATATCCGACGGGCTTACGTGCCAGCAATGGCTGGTCTATGTAGGTCAGGATGTCGCGGCTGTCCGGTGAAAGCGGAATCACCTTATAGATCAATTCGCGATTGTGCTCACGGCTGGCGATCATATATCGACCGTCTGCGTACGAAAAATCATCGTCCGCAGATTTTGACGCCGAAGCATCGATATCCGGCGCCGCATGGTAGCGCCGCGCGCGTGCCTGGCCTGCGGCAACGATCTTTTGTTCGTCTACCAGTCGACTGAGCTGCCGTTGCGCTGTCCGCCTCGGCACGTCGGGATGCAATGCCAGGAGCTCTGTCAGGGACAGTCCGCTGACAGAGCTTTGAAGGCTTCGTAGTAACTGATCGGCGGTTTTCATGGAGGACGTAATTGAGGGGTGTTTTGGCGCAATTATGGCGCGATTTTAAGAATCGCGCCATAATTTATTAGAATTATGGCGCGATTTCAATCAAATTTGGCGCCATTCGACAATTATGCGACAGTCGAAGGAGTGGAAATCTATGGTGTATTCCAATGTTTGCCGCATCAGCATAGCGTGATGAGTAGGAAGTCGGGCGCATGCGGCAGGTGCGCATCATGAGCGGAATGGTTTTGAGTATGAGGCGAATAATGAAGTGGCTGAAGATCTGACCGAGCAAACCATCCGGTGCGCAAAGGCGTTTGAAAAGTGCTGCGATTTCGTGATTCGACAGTAGTGCTATTGACGGGAAAATATTTTCTGCGCGTGATCGTGATCGCAAGATTTTCATGATCGGCGATTGCAGAATTTCCAGGCAAAAGAAAAGGGGCCACATTTGCATGTGGCCCCTTAGAATCTTGGCTCCCCGACCTGGACTCGAACCAGGGACCTGCGGATTAACAGTCCTAACGACAAAAGACCGTAAAACGTTACTGGCTATGCCTCTCCGCTTGATTGCCGTCTGATATTATTGCAATTGTGCGGTTTGGATTAGCCCCGGCGCTGTTCTTTTTTAGGTCTTATTTCAGACGGCAACGACCACCTTATTAGGGCTGACAATGCAACGCCAGCGGCCCTTGCAATAGATCTCGGTGGTGGTCACCGAATCATGCGCGCAGAGCACCTGGATCTGTTCCAGCGGCACACCGGACAGCCACATGTCGGTCGCGCCTTTCGCCTTCATGTCGTAGTAGCCCCAGCTCGGCATGGTGGTCAGCGGACCATTGACTTTCTTATGTTCCTTCCGGACTTTCGTCTGTAGGCGCTTGAGCATTGAACTGAGTCCATCGTACGTATACGATTTGAAGTCGCGGCGATGAATCAAGGTCATGCCCACTACCTTATCGGCTTTCACTCGGGCCAGCACCGCGTCGATCTCCGGCGTGATCTCGATATCGACAATAGCACCGGTTTTGCCCTGCTTGGTACGGATGATGCGAATCACCTTGTCGCCGACGTGGCGCTTGGTAATATTGCTATTTGTCCAACCAATAATATCTTCTGGGCGCTGCAAGGTCCGGTACACCAGCTCGGCCAATGCCCAGACCTGTACCGGCGCGCCGGTCAGCGTAGATCGCATCTCGTTATCCTCGACATAGCGCTCGCGCTTGGTTTCCTTGTTGCGCTTGACGCCAATGCAGGGATTCGATTTGACGCCGCCCATTCCCTTGCGGATCATCCAGGTGAAGCAGGCAGATAGACAGGCCTTTTCGCGATTGGCGCGCACGGCGCGGCCCGCTTCCTTCATGGTATCGAGGTATTCGCCGACTGCCGGCGCTTCAACACCTACCGGGTACATTTTCCCGAAGAATCCCTTTAGATAAATAATATTGCCGATGTAATCATCGAGCGTGCGTTGCGCGAGATCGCCAATAGCTACGCGCTTACGTGACGCCTTGATGAATTCATCCAGGTAATAAGCGATAGTGCCAAAGCCATCGTCCATCCCATGCGCTATATCAGCCGCCCGCTTCTTGGCTTTTTCAACATCATGGCCAAGATGCTCCCAGTGTTCATCTGGTGCCGGATGGTGATAGTAAAATGCGCCATGCTTGGCATACACGCGGGGTGGCAGATTAAGCGGGTTGTGTTTTCGGGGTCTTCCCATGTCTTCCTCGCAGCATTGCCATTAAACCGTCGCGGTCAGGGATTTGCCCCTGGCGCACTTCTATTTTCCCCGGATCCGGCATTCTCTTGCCGGAAAGCACAGCCTCCGCATGGGATCGTACCACTACTGGCCGGCCGTTCGGCTTGAGGGATACTTCCAGGTGGAGCGCACGCAGGTACCGTACCTGGGCAGCGGGCTGCACCAGGGGTTTACAGAGGTCTGCAATTTCGGCGTCGGTGAGAAACATCATTACCTCGCTTTCAATCCCATAATTTTTTTATTGAACCAACGTCGAATACAGTAGCTCCGCACGATGGATATCGCGGTATAAAACACACCGAGCAAGATGTTCTGCTGCAGGGAGATATGCCAGCCGAAGAACGGGAAAATCAGGAAGTTGGCTGTCATGTTGATGCAGTAGCCAATCATCACGTTTACGACCGCTTCGAACAGCGATCCTTTGCGGGTCTGGGTCATAGCGTCCTTAAAGTATTTGGTTTGTATATAATTTTCGTTTTGTATTGCGTATTAGCAAAAAATATTGTTTCTAACCGCATAGTCCATAGGACGATGAGCAGGCCGTCGGTTCATCCAACTGCTCCAGCAGAGAAAATTGCTTACCTCCACGGGTAGTTCGTGACCACTCGATGACTTGCCAGATGTTTCCGCGCTCGACGGCAGTCCGGGTTTCACCGGGAGCAGGAAAGAAAGTTGACGCTCCGCGTTTGCTTGCAAGTCCGACCAATTTTTCCCAGTTATGGACTTTCCCCATGTGCTCGATGAAGCGGCTGGCGATCTGCCGGATTTCCTCTTTCTTCGCATTGATGCATGGCATGCACCCAACCCGGCTCATACCCTCTAGATATAGAGGATTCGGCTTGATGCCGCGCTTTTGGCAGTATGCGAACACGTCCGGCGCGGTCCAGTCGACCAGCGGTCTATAGGCATACAGGCGCGGCCCGATTACCTCAAATTTCAATGCGTTTTTGCGGTTTTCAGATTCGTCACGCCGAACACCCTGCCAACTCACGACCGTATAACCCTGATCTACCAAGTCAAGTTGATACTCGACAGCCAAGTTACGTTTAAGATGTTCTGTGCAGAACTGGCTCTTTCGAGATGGAAATTTCCCCTTCCAAATGCACAGATCAAGAAACGAATTTCCAGTTGGGTATAGAACCGCAAGAGCCCGGCGCTTTGCTTTGTTGGACCACCGTACTCGATGCCCACCGCCTATTTTTCTTGTTTTCTGGACTGGCGTTCCTTTTTTGTTGAGCACCACGTTGCCAAAACCGTCGCGCTGGGGAACGGGCTTACCATCGGCGTCAAAGACTGGCTCAGTTTTGTATTCCCGCCGCGTGCGCTGATCATTGGCAACAAACTTACGCTTGCGTGCAATTTCCATGTCGAAATTTGCTTTCAGAACCGTGATTTTTACGCCAGTGACGGCCGCAAGGTAGTCGATATAGGTGTACGTGAAATCGTGTTCATTATCGGTGTCGCATGTGATGGCCTCGACGTTTTCCACCCCAAAGCGCTCTATAGCTAGTGCCAAGGTAGCTGCACTATCCTTGCCGCCTGATAGCGAGACGATGTGTTTAATGCTCATGACAAGATTTCCCATGCTGCAGCTGCCACTCGCGGAACTTGTCCATTTCCAAGGGCTTTAAGTCGGTCCACCCGATGGGCCAGCCCATTAACCACTCGACCCACTGCGGGTTCAGCAGGCCACCGCTTGACTCTGATAGGCTTGGACCGTTTTTCCTGTTTCGCTCGTTTTGAGTCATTCCTTTGCCGCTCTTGGAGTCCCTGGCGCAAGGTGTAGGATGTAATTTCACCTGAGCAGATAATTT
>NZ_JBDTCG010000044.1:0-70234 GCF_039923675.1 Collimonas sp. | reverse complement strand
TTCCCGCGAACGCGGGAATCCATGTTGAATCAAGTACTTAAGTTGGATCCCCGCGTTCGCGGGGATGACGCTTTATCAGCAAATGACCGCTTTTCACGGTCAATCTGAGGTACGTAACTAATCAGGAAATTTGATATCAGCTGGCCTGCATTTGTGCCGGTTTGTGTCCGGTCAAAACAGCGCCGGCATTCAATGGTAAGCGCCGTGTCACAGGAATCGACGCTATCGAGAACAGGCCGATGACAATGAAGGCCGGCCAGAAATCGCCGGCCACAATCGTCGAGTGGCCTTGCAGGCGGCTGGAGAAATGCACCGCCAGACCGCCGATAGTCACTCCCAATCCCAATGAAATCTGCTGCACTACGCTGGCCAGGCTGGTGGCGCGGCTGACGTCGGCGCTAGCCAGGTCGGCATAGGCCATGGTGTTGAGGCAGGTAAATTGCATCGACGGGAAGAAGCCGCCTAGCAGCACCACCGCCATCATCACCAGGTAAGGCGTGGTTGGCGTGAACAAGCCGTAGGAGGCCAGCGCCAGGCCGGCCAGCACCGCATTCCAGATCAATACCGAGCGGAAGCCGTAACGGCGCAGCACCGAGGTGCCGATGGCTTTCATGAAGATCGCGCCAAAGGCCGAGGCGCAGGTGATGGTCCCGGCATGGAATGCATTCATGCCGAAGCCGACTTGCAACGCCAGCGGCAACAGGAACGGCACAGCACCCAGACCGATGCGAAACAGGGAACCGCCCAGCACGCTGGCGCGGAAAGTCGCTATCCGTAGCAGACGCAGGTCGAGCAGCGGAAACGGTTCACGCCGGGCGTGCCGCAGATACATATACAAAGTCAGACCGCCCAGCGCGCACATGCCGAACGCCCATTCGGACGCCAGCAACTCGCCGTCGATCATGGACAAGCCCAACATCAGCAAGGTACTGCCGACCGCAGACAACACAAAACCCTTCATGTCGAGCGGCTGTAAATCGTCAGAGCGGTAGTTCTCTATGTATTTGCTGGCGAGGTACATGCCGAGAATGCTGATCGGCACATTGATCAGGAAAATCCAGCGCCAATGGAAATAGGTAGTGATGAAGCCGCCCAGCGGCGGTCCGATCACCGGCCCCAGCTGCGACGGGATCGTCAGGTAGCTGATGGCCTTGACCAGCTCGGTGCGCGGCACGGCGCGGAAAATCACGATACGGCCGACCGGCACCATCATGGCGCCGCCTATGCCTTGCAGGAAGCGTGCGGCGACAAATGCCGCCAGCGAACTGGAGGCAGCGCACATCAAGGAACCGCAAAGGAATACCAGGATCGCCGCGCGGAACACGGTGCGGGCGCCGAAGCGGTCGGCGACCCAGCCGCTGATCGGAATGAACACGCCAAGGCCGACCACATACGAGGTCAGCGCAAGTTTCAGGGTAAGCGGATCTTGTCCGAGGTCGCGCGCCAGCACTGGCAAGGAGGTAGCAATCACCGTCGCGTCCATGTTTTCCATGAACAGCGCACAAGCAACAATCAGCGGGATGAGAAGAGTACGTTGCACTGCCGATAACCGTAGGGTAAACAAAAAGACAGATGCAAGCAGTGATGCATCTGTCTGGGGATAGTTTACACCTATTTGCAAAAACCGGTTGGACTATGACATCACGCTCGGTTAAACAGAACGGCGCATACGGTCGTATCAGACTGGTTTGCGCTGACCGGGATCGTAGTAAAACTGTTCTTCGGCGATCCTGTCGCCGCGCCAGACCTGGTAAGCAATCTCATCTTGCTGGAAACTGCGGCCATCCGGCACGGTAATCTGGAACAGCCAGTTGATCGCAACCCGGTCGCCGTCGATCAGGAAAGACTTGACCGCCAGCGTGCGGATTTCCTTGACGCTGGCGAGCGCTTTTTCTTCTCCCGCCACCAGCAGGCGGATGTCTTTGCGCGGCGGCTCCTGGTTTTCCTGCATGGAGGCGTCTTCGGTATAAAACGCCTCGATCGCCTCCACGTACTTCCCTTGCACAACCAGTTCTATGAAACTCTCTACACGTTCTCGATTTGGCATGAAATGATCCTGTGATGGTGTGTGGTTCGAGAACTATACACAATTCAGAAAGGACCGTTTGAGCGCCGCAATTTGTCGGGTAAACCATCATGGGGACCGAGCGGATCTTGCGGCGCATCGTTCCAATATTGCGCACCGATCTCGGCATTGCGCTTGGAATGCAAAGGATAGATAACCTGGTTATCGGCGCGAAAGCATTCGCCCACCACCAGCAGCCGGACGTCGCTACCGGTGTTGTTGATAAAGGTATGCGCCAATCCGGTGCCAGTGGCGAAACCGACGCCGTCACCCGGCGCCAATCGGTGCAGATAGCCATCCAGCCAGACATCAGGCGTACCTTCGATGACGTAGACGAATTCCTCTTCCGTCTTCTCGGCATGCGGCCAGGAAGTGCGCCGTCCTGGCGGTAACAGCTCATGATGAATCCCGATCCGCTGCAAGCCGAAGGTTTTGCCAAACGGGGAGCCGATCGACATCAGCTCGGTGCTGTCCGGATAATGCGAATCGTCCGCGCCACGAATTTCTTGCCAGTTCTTTACACATTCCGGTCGTGTCATTTTCGCCTCCGCTAGCCTGACTGGGTTTTATTGGGAAAGCAGAATCCGATACCCCACCGCAGTCTCCGTCAGCAAATGCTTGGGCTGCGCCGGATCGTCTTCCAGCTTCTGCCGCAAGTGTCCCATATAAATCCGCAGGTAGTGACCGCTCTCGGAATGCGACGGTCCCCAGACTTCTTTCAGCAATTGCGGATTGGTCACCACCCTGCCCGCATTCGCCACCAGCACCGTCAGCAAGCGGTACTCGGTCGGCGTCAGATGCACTTGCTGCTGCGCCTTGGTGACCAGCCTTGCCTGCAAATCCAGCGTGACGTCGCCGAAACGGATCAATCCATCGTCGCCGGCCAGCGGCTGGTGCTGGCGGCGCAACGTGGCGCGCACCCGCGCCAGCAATTCGCCGACGCCGAACGGTTTGCTCAGGTAATCGTCGGCGCCGGCGTCCAGCGCCTTGATCTTGTCGGCTTCATTGACCCGTGCCGACAGCACGATGATAGGCACGCGCGACCATTTCCTCACATCCAGGATGAAATCGACGCCGTCGCCATCCGGCAAGCCGAGGTCGAGAATCACCAGATTCGGCTTGCGGGTGCCGCAATCGATCAGCCCGCGCTGCATGGTGGGAGCTTCAAAAATCTGCCAGCCCTCATCCTCCAGCGCCGCGCGCACAAAGCGGCGGATCTGCGGTTCGTCTTCAACTAACAGTGCTATGGGGGTCGGTTGTATTGTCATGCTTTCTCCGTGTTGCCGGGACCGCCGGCGTGCTCACCGGTTGCATGCATCCTGAGCTCATGCTCTTCCAGGTCGGGCATGCTGGGCGGCGTTCCAAGTGGAATGGTGAAAATGAATTCGGCGCCGCTGCTGGTGCTGACGGCGCCGCTACGGGCGCGGATGGTGCCGCCATGGGCTTCCACAATCGCGCGGCAGATCGCCAGACCCAGGCCGACGCCGGGCTTGGCCGATTCCCGTTCGCCGCGCGTGAACTTCTCGAATATGGCGTCTTCCATACCGGTCGGCAGTCCGGGACCGTCATCGGCGACAGTGACAGACAGGAAACGGCCGTTGACCACCGCCGCCAGTACGATATGCGAACCGGTCGGCGTGTATTTGGCGGCATTTTCGAGCAGATTGGACAGCACGCGCTCAATCAATACCGCATCGAAACGGATCAGCGGCAACTCGTGCGCCACCTTGATTTCTATCTGATGTCCCACTAACGCCGAACCGCTGGCGCGCAATGCGCTGCCGACTACTTCTTCAAACGGCTGCCACTGCAAATTCAGCTTGACATCGCCACTCTGGATCCGTGCCATATCCAACAGGTTGGTGACCAGTGCGCTCATGCGCAGCATTTCGCTATGCAGCGCACTCGCCAGCAATTGCTGGTTTTCCTGCAACGGCGGCTTCGACAGCACCAGTGATTCGGACAAGCCGATCAAGGCAGTCAGCGGTGTGCGCAGATCGTGCGACAACGCCGACAGCAAGGAATTACGCAAGCGTTCCGATTCCATCCGCACCAGGGCGTCTTGCGCCACTTCAACATAGTGCACACGCTCCAGCGCAATCGCGGTCAATGTAGCGAAGGTGTACAGCTGTTGCTGCTGTTCCGGGATCAGGATCCAGCGCCGGCTGTGCGGCAAGATCGCCAGCACACCGCGCGTGCGCATCGGCGCCACCAGCGGCAGATACAGATAATTGCTGGCCGGCAGTGTGTCGGTGCCGATGCCTGCACTGCTGGCGTTATCGAAGGCCCATTGGGCGATGCCCATGTCCAGCGTCGCCGCCACATTGGTGACATCCTCCGGTATCACCGGCGGCAATTGCAGGCGGCCCGCATCATCCGGAATCAACAACAAAGTCTTGGCCTGGAAACTGCGTTGCAGGAATTGCCGGCTGATCTCGAATATCTGCTCGGTTTGCAAGACCCCGGACAAGGCGCGGGCGAATTCAAACAACGCGCGCGAACGCGCTTCGCGGTCGGAGGCGATCCGCGCCTGGTAGCGCAGGCCGGTAGTTAAATGGGTAATCGTCAAACCCACCGCCAGCATCACGCCGAAAGTCAGCAAATATTGGAAATCGCTGACCGCGAAGGAAAACCGCGGCGGCACGAAAAAGAAATCGAAAGAGGCGATGCTCAGCAGCGCCACGAAAATCGCCGGTCCCCTGCCAAAGCGGATGGCAATCAACACCTCCGCCAGCAGGTACAGCATGACAATGTTGGCAAGGTCGAAAAACGGCAAGATCGGCGTCGCCAGCAAGGTCACCAATACACAGACGCCGAGCGCCCAGCCGTAGCCCCACCATTCGATCCGGCTTTGCATGGGCAAGTAACGCGGCAAGTTCCTGCCTGCGGCATCCTCTTCCTTGGCCCAGGTGCTTGGCGGCGGCACGCCGATTTCGATCAGGTCGATATCGTTGGCCTGCGCCGCGATACGGGCGGCGTGATTCTGCTGCCAGAAAAACTGGCGCTGGCTGCGGCCGATGATGATCTTGGAAAAATTGTGGCTGCGCGCATAGCCGGCCATTACCTCGGCAACGTCGTTACCGGCCAATACCGCCGTGGTTGCCCCCAGATCCTGCGCCAGCTTGAGCGTCTTCAGGATGCGCTCACGCTGGGCTGAAGACAGGCGCTGCAATTTCGGCGTCTCGACATAGATCGCATGCCATTCGGCGTTCAGCTGGGTCGCCAGCCGCGCGGTGCTGCGGATGACGTGCTCCGCGCTTGGCGACGGGCCGACGCAGGCCAGCAGCGCGGCATCGGTTTGCCACACCGCGCCGATCGATTTTTCTATGCGATAGGCCTGGACATCGCCCTGCAAGCGGTCAGCTGTGCGGCGCAAGGCCAGCTCGCGCAGCGCAATCAGATTGCCTTTGCGGAAAAAATTGCGCGAGGCGCGTTCAGCCTGCGGCAGCTTGTAGACCTTGCCCAGCTTCAGGCGATTCAGCAACTCATCGGCCGGCAAATCCACCAGCACCACTTCGTCGGCCGCATCGAACACGGTATCCGGCAAGGTTTCCGCGACCCGGATGCCGGTGATGCCACCCACCACATCGTTCAGACTTTCCAGATGCTGGACATTCAGCGTGGTGAAGACATCGATGCCGGCGTTCAGCAATTCTTCGACGTCTTGCCAGCGTTTAGGATGGCGCGAGCCTGATGCATTCGAATGCGCCAGCTCGTCCACCAGTATCAGCGACGGCTTGCGTCGCAACGCCGCGTCCAGGTCGAATTCCGGCAACTGTTTGTCACGGTACTCGACCTGCTTCAATGGCAGCAGTTCCAACCCGTTCAGCAAGGCCGCGGTTTCCGCCCGGCCGTGGCTCTCGATCACCCCGGCCAATACCTCGCGTCCCTCGCTATGCAATTTATGCGCGGCGCTAAGCATGGCATAGGTTTTGCCCACACCTGCTGACGCGCCGAAATAAATGCGCAGCTTGCCGCGACCGGCCAGGCTCTCCTGCACCTGCAGCTGGGCCAGCAACGCATCCGGATCAGGCCGCAAGTCGCCGTTTGAATTGGGTGAAGACATGAGCGTATTTTGAGGGTTGGTTGAGGCTGCGATAAAAAATCACCTGTATTTATATATTGTCCACGAAAAACACGAACAGCACGAAAAAATCACCATTGTGCTTTTCCGTGCATGTTCGTGCATCTCATGCTTTTCATGGCGAAACAAAGAACTCCACCAGGGCTGCCTTTTAGAAGGTCTTCGTCGCAGACACTACCAGCGCGGTTTTACCCAGGTTTTTACGGTCAGGCGATGGTCCGACATAGTTGTTGGTGTCGGTGCCGATCACCGCAACGCTGCCGGACAGGAAACCGAAATCCTTGGTCAGGCCGAATTTCCAGTCGTTATAGCTGAGAGCCGAGTTGTCTTTGACGGTCTGGTGACCGGCGTGCAAATTCACCGTGTAGCCATTGGTGACATCGATATTGGCGCCGATATCCAGGTAGCCGCTGTTCTTGCTGTTAGCGGCGCCGAACAGGTTGGTTACCGATTGCGAGTACTTGATATAAGCAGGACCGTAACCGAGCTGGCCATAGAGTTCGGTGGTGTCTGCATTCGGATGCAAGTCGTTCGATGGATAAACATAAGTCAGCACGCCGAAATCGTAGCTCAGGTCTTGCGTGAAATTCCCTTTTTTACCGGCATAGATATCCCACTCGATATTGCCGTCGCCACCGCTATCCTTGACCCATTTCAAGTTTGACAGCCAGGTGCCGACATAGATGCCGGTCGGATTGTTGCTGTAGTCGGCGCCGCCCTGCAATGCCGGTTTCAGACGTGTTTGCGAAATACCGCGGAAGCGGTAGTCGGACACCAGACTGGCGTTGAACGTCAGCGAGTTGTCAGGCGTTGGCGCAGCCGCTGGAGCGGCAGCTGCGGCATCGGCAGTCGTAGCCTCTTGCGCCTGCGAACAGTTCGCAGCCAAAGCGGTAACGCCAATAACAGTCATCAAACCAGCAAAATAGAGTATTTTCTTCATGAAATTTCCAAGTAAAACAAAGGGTGTGTTGCGGTTATGTATTTCAAACTAAACAGGACTTACGCAAAACTGTCCCAGCAAGGCACGACGACGAAGACAGTACGGCGTACGGCTAGGAGGAGTAACGCCGCTGGGGCAGTTTTGCGTAAGTCCTACCAGAGAGATACAGGCGTAGCAAAGCTGACCGTTCGTTGTACGGTCAGTCCTGCCAGCAGATATCGCTCTAAGTTGAAATGGGGGAGAACTTAGTTTGCACCCGGCTGTTGCCGGTCCAGTGCAAGATTCAAAGCCATGACATTGACGCGCGGCTCGCCCAGGAAGCCCAGGCTAGGCGTCTTTTGCAAGCCGGCGATCAGGCTGTGCACGGTATCGACGCTGAGTTTGCGCTCGCGTGCGACCCGCCCGGCCTGGTAATTGGCGGCGGCCAGGCTGATTTCCGGATCGAGGCCACTGCCGGAAGCCGTCACCAGATCGACCGGGATCGGTAGCGTGTTGGTCGGATCTGCCGCTTTGAGGGCGTCGACCCGGCCCTTGACGGCGTCGATCAAGGCCGGATTGCTCGGACCGAAATTCGAACCGCCTGAAGCCTGGGAATTGTAGGGCTGCGGGCTGGTCGCCGACAAGCGGCCCCAGAAGTAGTTCGGTGCGAAGAACTCCTGGCCGATCAGGCGCGAACCGATCAAGGTGCCGTTGTGCATGATCAGGCTGCCGGCGGCCTGGTCGGGAAACACCACCTTGCCGATGCCTGTGACAGCCAGCGGGTAGATCACGCCACAGAGGACGGTCAGTCCGACGAACAGCACCAGCGCCGGGCGCAGTATGCCTGGCGATGACACTTTGGAAATGACCGCCAGTTTTGCCGGCGGCAGTGTTGTCGATGTTGCCGATTTTGTTGATGACAATGCGGATTTCATTTCAAATACTCCCAATTACACCAGATGCATGACCGACAGGATCATGTCGATGAGCTTGATACCGATAAAGGGCAAGATGATGCCGCCCAGGCCGTAGATCAGCAGGTTGCGACGCAACAGCGAAGCAGCGCCGACTGCGCGGTAACGCACGCCCTTCAATGCCAGCGGGATCAAGACCACGATGATCAGCGCGTTAAAAATGACTGCGGACATGATCGCCGATGACGGACTGGCCAGCTTCATCACATTCAATGCCGCCAACTGCGGATAGGTCGTGATGAAGGCCGCCGGAATGATCGCGAAATACTTGGCGATGTCGTTGGCGATCGAGAAGGTCGACAAAGCGCCGCGCGTCATCAGCATCTGCTTGCCGATCTCGACGATCTCCAGCAGCTTGGTCGGATTGGAATCCAGGTCGACCATGTTGCCGGCTTCCTTCGCCGCCTGCGTGCCGCTGTTCATGGCCACCGCCACGTCAGCCTGCGCCAGCGCCGGTGCGTCGTTGGTGCCGTCGCCGGTCATCGCGACCAGCCGACCTTCGGACTGATAGCTACGGATCAGTTTCAGCTTGTCTTCCGGCGTCGCTTCCGCCAGGAAGTCATCGACCCCGGCTTCGGCTGCGATCGAAGCCGCGGTCAGGCGATTGTCGCCGGTGATCATGACGGTCTTGATACCCATCCTGCGCAGCTCGGCGAAACGTTCCTTGATGCCGCCCTTGACGATATCCTTCAGCTCGACCACGCCCATCACCACGCCGTCATCCACCACTACCAGCGGCGTGCTGCCGCGGCGGGCGACGTCGTCGACGTTGTGAGCGACTTCCATCGGGAACGGCTGGCCCAGTTCGGTCATGTAGTTCTTCAAGGCTTCAGACGAACCCTTGCGGATTACCCGGATTTTGCCGGCGTCGCCGATATCGATACCACTCATCCGCGTCTGGGCGGTGAACGGTACGAAACTGGCTTGCAGCGAAGCCATCTCGCGTTCACGGATGTTGAAGCGCTGCTTGGCGAGTACTACGATGCTGCGGCCTTCCGGCGTTTCGTCGGCCAGCGACGCCAGCTGGGCGACATCGGCCAGCTGCTGCTCGGTGATGCCCGGCGCCGGAATGAATGCCGACGCTTGACGGTTACCCAGCGTGATCGTGCCGGTCTTGTCCAGCAACAGCACGTCGACGTCGCCGGCGGCTTCCACTGCACGGCCGGAAGTGGCGATCACATTGGCTTGCATCATGCGGCTCATGCCGGCCACGCCGATGGCGGAGAGCAAAGCGCCGATGGTGGTCGGAATCAGGCAGACCAGCAAGGCCACCAGTACGGTGATGGTGATCGGCGTGCCAAACTTGGCCGCAGTCACGCTGAACAAGGAGAATGGCAGCAAGGTGACCGTCACCAGCAGGAACACGATCGTCAGCGCCACCAGCAAGATGGTCAGGGCGATTTCGTTAGGTGTCTTTTGGCGCTTGGCGCTTTCCACCATCGAAATCATGCGGTCCAGGAAGGCTTCGCCCGGATTGACGGTCACCCGCACCACCAGCCAGTCGGACAAGATCCGGGTGCCGCCGGTGACAGCAGAGAAGTCGCCGCCGGATTCACGGATCACAGGCGCAGATTCACCCGTGATCGCGCTTTCGTCGACCGAGGCCACGCCTTCGATGACTTCACCGTCGACCGGAATGACGTCGCCGGCTTCCACCAGCACGATGTCGCCCTTGCGCAGGGTGCTGGCCGGCGTTGCCGACCACGGGTTGAGTTGCCCCTTCGGCTGACCCTTGGACCAGCTGCCGGCTTCCAGCTTTTTAGCCGAAACGGTTTGCTTCAGCGCGCGCAGCGATTCGGCTTGCGCCTTGCTGCGGCCTTCCGCCAGCGCTTCGGCAAAATTGGCGAACAAGACCGTGAACCAGAGCCAGACCGAGATCGCCAGGATGAAGCCGGCACTGGCCTCGCCCTTGCCGATCAGGGCTTGGAAATATAAAAGCGTGGTCAGGATACTGCCGACATAAACCACGAACATGACCGGGTTGCGCAATTGCGTTTGCGGCGCCAGTTTTTTGAACGATGCGACGATGGCCGGGCCCATCAGCGCGGAATCGAAGAGCGTCAGATTGGTGCGAGACATGATGTTCTTTCTTCTTGATTGGTTGGGGACAGAGTCATTCGCCACGCTGCGGTGGCTCTTAAACTCTGTCCCGCAATGATTTTATTTTGCAAACATTTGCAGATGCTCAACCACCGGACCAAGCGCCAGGGCCGGTACGTAGTTCAGTACACCTACCAGCACCACCACACCGATCAGCAGCACGATGAACAGCGGACCATGGGTCGGCATCGTGCCGGAGTTCGGCTCCAGCCGCTTCTTGGCGGCGAACGAACCAGCCATCGCCAGGATCGTGACGATGATGATGAAACGTCCGAACCACATCGCAATCGCCAGCATCACGTTATAGAACGGCGTGTTGGCTGACAGGCCGCCGAAGGCGCTGCCGTTGTTGTTGGCGGCCGACGAGAAGGCGTACAGGATTTCACTGAAACCATGCGCACCGGGATTCAAGATACCCGCCACGCCGGCAGTCGCCATGACTGCGATTGCCGTACCGCCCAACACCAGGATCGGTGTCGCCAGGATTGCAATTGACGTCATTTTCATTTCAAACGACTGGATCTTCTTGCCCAGGTATTCCGGTGTGCGGCCGATCATCAGGCCGGCGATAAACACTGCCATGATGGCGAACACCAGCATACCGTACAGGCCGGAACCGACGCCGCCGAACACCACTTCGCCCATCTGGATCAGGGCCATCGGCACCAGGCCGCCAAGTGCGGTGAACGAATCGTGCATGGCGTTCACTGCGCCGCATGAAGCTGCGGTGGTAATCGCTGCAAACAGAGCTGAAGCGCTGATGCCGAAGCGGGTTTCCTTGCCTTCCATATTGCCGCCGGATTGCAGCAAGCTATGCGTCTGGTCGATGCCCAGCGCTGTCAGGCCGGGATGTGACTGCTGCTCGGCATACATTACTACCGCGGTCATGACGACGAAGATGAGCGTCATTGCCGCCAGCACCGCCCAGCCTTGGCGGATATCTCCCACCATGAAGCCGAAGGTGAAGCACAACGCCGCCGGGATCAGGAAAATCGCCAGCATTTGCATGAAATTCGACAAGGGCGTCGGATTTTCATAAGGGTGAGCCGAGTTGGCGTTGAAGAATCCGCCGCCGTTGGTGCCGATCATCTTGATCGCTTCCTGCGACGCCACCGGCCCCATAGGCAGGGTCTGCACCTTGGTGTTCATGGTTTCCAGCACCGGCTTGCCGGCTGCATCGTTGACCGGCTGACCGTCAGCACCGACTTTCGGCTGCTGGTAAGTCAACGGCTGGACGATGGTCGCATCCTTGTAGGAATCAAAGTTCTGGATCACGCCCTGGCTGATCAGGAATACCGAGAAAATTACTGCCAGCGGCAATAACAAGTACACGGTAGTCCGGGTAATGTCAGTCCAGAAGTTACCGATCGACTGTGCCGAATGACGCGAGAAACCGCGGATCAAGGCAAAGGCAACCGCGATACCGGTAGCTGCAGAGAAGAAGTTCTGCACCGCCAGCACCAGCATCTGGGTCAGGTAGCTCATCGCGCTTTCGCCCGAATACCCCTGCCAGTTGGTGTTACTGATAAAACTGACAGCTGTGTTGAGGGCAGAATCAGGGCTAAGATTAGCAAAGTGCTGCGGGTTCAGCGGCAGCCAAAGCTGAAAGCGCTGCAAGCCATACGTCGCCAGCGCGCCGATGGTATTGAATATCAGCAGGGCCAGCGCATAAGTCTTCCAGTTCATTTCCGACTTGGCACGGATGCCGGCACAGCGGTACAGCCATTGTTCGACCCGGCTGAACCAGCCGAAACCGGTGACCGGAGCATGATCGGAGGAGCCTGCGGCGACCTGCACGATAAACTTCCCTAGCGGGTAGCTCAAGACCAGCAGCACCCCCAGGAAAGCGATCAACAACATGATGGATTGGGAGGTCATGTCAGAATTCCTCCGCTTTGATCAGCGCCACGACCAGATACACCAGCAGCGCGACGGTGACTATCGCGCCGAGTACATAAAACGGGTTCATTGACCATCCTCCAGCTTTTTGCAGCCCACAGCCAGCGCCCAGGTGACGACAAACATCGCCACGATCGCACCGACATACATTCCATCCATTACCAGGTCCATCATTACCCTCATTACAGGTTAGTTTCGGTAATGACAGGCTATAGAAAAGTTCCTAAAAATGTCGTAAAGAGACGGGACAGGGGTGTAAACAAAGTGTAAAAAAGCCGTAAAAAACCTGAGGGAATCCCGTTCACGCGAACCGCAAATTCATTTCATGTTTTTTTTGCCACATTCATCTCAAATTTTCCTGGCAAACGCGGTACACTTTCAGCCTCGGCAGCTATCGCAAAAACTCCCACATGCACTACGCCCTAGACCTGCGCACCTTTATATTCAGTCACTATTTCTATACGGGCTTGCGCATCGCCACCGGCGTGGTGGGGCTAACCATGCTGGTGCTCCAGTTCAGCGACCTGCCCACTGCGATGACGGTCTGTATCGGCGCCCTGTCGACCAGCCTGATGGATTTGCCAAGCACCCTGCGCCATAAATTCAACGAGATGCTGTCCAGCGTGCTGCTGTGTACCGTGGTGACGCTGATCATCAGCCTGTGCGCGCCGTTCCACTGGCTGCTCAGCATCATGCTGGTGATCGTCACCTTCCTCGCCTGCATGATGGTGGTGTATGGCAAAAAAGCCATGCCCTTGCAGTTTTCCGCCTTGTTCGTGATGACCTTGTCGATGGAAAACGCCACCAATGTGGAACAGTCGTTTTTCCATACCGGCTTGTTCCTCGCCGGCGGCCTGGCCTATCTGGCTTATTCGATGGTGGTGTCGTGGTTCCTGCGCAGCCGCATCAAGCAGCAGGTGCTGGCCGAAGCGCTGTTCGAGCTGGCGCGCTATATCAATATCAAGGCCGACTTCTACGACATGCATGTCGACCTCAACAGCCAGTTCAACATCCTGGTGCGGCAGCAGATCGTGCTGGCAGAGAAACAGCAGGCATCGCGCGACCTGATCCTGCGCGATCCGCGCAATCAGGAGGATGCGATCCTGGTGCAAGTCCACTTCGGCATGTTCGACCTGTATGAACACATCCTGTCGACCCATACCGACTACGCCATCCTGCGCCAGCATCTGGCGGATGCCGAAGTCCTGACCTATCTGCGCGACATGGTCAACAAGGCGGCCAAGGATATCGAATCGATTGCCTATGCCGTCACCCGCAAACGCGCCTCGTTCGCCAGCGTCAGCTACAAAGCGGAAATGCGTTCGATCGAAGCCGAATTGCTGCAGCTGCAGCAAGACAGCCTGGCGGGCAAGGTATCAGAAGAAGCGCTGGATATCCTGCGCACCAGCTACGGCAAGATTGTCGATGCGATCGACATGATCCAGCAATTGCACCACGCCACCCAAAGCGTGCAGGGACCGTTGCCGGTATTGCTGGGCAAAGACATGACGCCATTCCTGACCCAGCAAAAGTATCAGTTGGGGGTGCTGGTGGCCAACCTGCGCTGGCAGTCGCCGACTTTCCGTTTCGCCGTGCGCGCGGCGCTGGCGATTTCCTGCGGCTTGCTGGCGGCCGATGCCCTGCCCTATGCCGGCCACGGTTACTGGGTGGTGCTGACGATTGCGATCATCCTGAAACCGAGCTTCAGCCTTACCAAGCAACGCCGCAGCGACCGTCTGATCGGCACCTTGATCGGTTGCGTGGCGACCGCGCTGATCCTGCGTTTCGTGCACGAGCCGGTAGCCCTGCTCGGGATACTGTTCCTGGCTACGGTAGCGTCACCGGCCTTCATCTATGTCAAATACCGCTACACCGCGATTGCAGCCAGCATGCAGATCCTGCTGCAAATCAACCTGGTGATTCCGAGCAGCGGCCACGTCATCGGCGAGCGGCTGATCGATACGCTGATCGGCGCGGCGATCGCCACCGCTTTCAGTTTCGTGCTGCCGAGCTGGGAATACCGCACGCTGCCGCAACTGGTCAAGAATGTCTTGAAAAGCAACCAGCGCTTTCTCGACGCCAGCAACAAGCTCATGCAAGGCAAGGCGCTGGACGACTTTATCTACCGCCTCTCCCGCAAGCGTTTTCTGGACAACATGTCAGAACTGGCGTCGACGCTGGTGCGCATGCTCGACGAGCCGGTCAGCAAGCATCGCGCGGTGGAAAACCTGAACCAGTTCATCGTCCAGAATTACCTGGTGATGGCGCACATCGCCGCGCTGCGCATGCTGCTGCGGCGCAATGCCGAAGGCATGCCGCATGCCGCGGTCAATCTTGAACTCGACGCCGCCACCGCGCGCGTTTGCATGACATTGGGACTGGCGGAACATGTGCTCGACCCTGATTCGCCGTTACCCCCGCCTGGTGCGGCAGCCGGCCCGTCAGCTGGCGCAACGCCTGATGCCGACGCCATAACGGTAGCGCCGCAGGAGGCCGACCAGCCGGAAAACTGGCCGGCCTGGCATCCGTTGCAACAACGGGTGGAATTGCTGTATCAGGATAGTGAAAAGATTGCCGTCAACAGCGCCGCGATCGGACGCATTCTGGCGGTCTAAGGGCATCACCAGAAGCGGACCACCCGCAGAAAAAAGGATTTTTGTCAAAATAAAATCAAATTGTTTCTCTGATCAAGACCAGTGAAATACTGGCGCCTGTAGTTTCCATATAGTACTATTTCTACCTGGAAACGCATGTGCGGGTTTTACAATCTTGGAAAGGGTAACAATGAACATCACTATTTTAAAACTGGCAGTCGCATCTGCCCTGCTGTCAGTATCTGTCAGCGCCATGGCCAACGCCAACGGCGGAATCATTCATTTTGTCGGCGCCATCGTTGAACCGCCTTGCAGCACCGGCAGCTTCGATGGCGGCCAGATCAGCATCCGCTGCGAAACCAGAAGCGCCTTCGATGTGGCATTCCGGCGCGTCGGACCTAACGCAAATTCGCCCAACACGACTGTTACCTTGACGCGCGACGGCAAAGCGCTGGACATCAAGGAAGCCAATGCCTACCGCATGGCGCTGCAAGGAAATACGCAATTGGGCTTGAGTGTCAAAAAAACCGCGGCCCGGGCCGAGCTCAGCCCGGTCATCATGACCATCAGCTATCTGTAGATGTGATGCAGGTGGCGGCTATCCAGGCACGCCGCCAAACCGGACCTCCGGCAGGCCATGCACGTCCGCCAGTTGATGGCTGAATACGCCGCCTGCAGCGGGTTCGGCCAGCAAAGCCGCCGCCGACATCGATTCGCGTGCGGTAGTGATATATAAGATATCCAGATTCTCGCCGCCGAAAGCGACGCAGCTAGGTTGCGCCACCGGTACACCGACCATGCGTTCGATGCTACCGTCGGGCGCAAAACGCACTACCCGGTGACCGCCCCATTGGGCATTCCAAAGATACCCTTCGCTATCGATGGCTGAGCCATCCGGATAGCCGGGCTGTGCCGACAAGTCAGCGAACAGGCGCAGATTGCCGACCGTGCCGGCGCCAGTATTGTAGTCGCAGCAATCAATCTTTTTGCTGAGCGTATCGCAGTAATACATGATGCTGCCGTCGGGACTAAAACAGATGCTGTTACTGATCGCTACCGGCGGCAGCGCCAGCCGCTCCAGCGTCAGATCGGTGTTGAGCCGGTAGAACGAGGAGCAGGCGGCCATGTCGGCAGCGTCATTCTTGGTGCCGAAGACGAAGCGGCCGGCGCGGTCGCAACGGCCGTCATTGACCCGGGTATGCGGCAACTCGGCCTCGACCGCGCAAATCGGCGTGACGACGTGGCTGGAAAAATCAAACCAGGCAAGCTGTGAGGCCAGTCCCAGTAATAGCCGGTCATCGTCATTCGTCAGGGCAAAAGTCCCCAACCGTTCCGGCATCGGCCAACTCTGCGTGGTAGCGGTGGCAGGATGATGACGCCATAACGTAGCGCCGAGAATATCGGTCCACAGCAAGCATTGCGTGCGCCGGCACCAGAGCACGCCTTCTCCCAACTGATGTTTACCGTCGAATACCAGGCTTGCGGTGGCCGCTGCAGTTGTCATTGCACATCCTTGAAAAAAATAATAACGAGGCCGTTCGGCCTCGTTATTGTATTACCCATCAGTTTAAATCAAAGCATCAGAAAGAATGACTGGCGCCCACATAGCCGCCGTTCTGGCTGTGGCCCGGCAAAGGATTGTCGCCGCTCATTTCGACCGAGAAATCGGCATTGCCCTTGTTGCGCACGGTGCCGACGCTAGCGTACAGCAAAGTACGCTTGGACAGGTTGTAGTTGGCGCCCAGCATGAACAGGTTGCCGCTGCCGCCGTCATTGCTGAGCTTGGCATGGAAGGCGCCGCCGATCAGGGTCAGCGCCGGCGTCAGCGTATAGTTGGTGCCGATCCAGTAATGCTGGATCTTGTCCGGGCTGCCGGCGACGGCATCCGGCGCCGAGACATTTTCATAAGCCGCAAACAGCTTCAGGGCATCTACCGTGTATGTGCCGCCCACGATCAGGTCCTTGGACGCGGCGTACACGTCGCTGTACCTGCCGTTGACATCGCGTATTACGTCATAGATCGCGCGCAGCTCCAAACCGGCCACTGTGTAGACCAGCGAGATGCCGTCGCTGCGGCCGTTGCGGGTCGAACCGGCCTGTTCGCCCAGGCTGGTTTGCGCGGTAGCGTTAAAGCCGCTCCAGGTCGGGGTCTGGTATTCGATCACGTTGTTGGCGCCCGGCCAGTTGCGGCCCTTGACCAGATTGGCGGTACCGATGAATTGCTGGCCGGTCGGATCGAGGTACCAGACGTCGTTGACGATGAACAGGTTCTTGCCGAACTTGATCGACCCGGCGCTGCCGTTCAAGCCGACATAGGAACGGCGATTGAACAGCGCGCTGCCATTGGTCTGCCCGGTCGGCGCATTGAAGCCGGATTCCAGCAGGAAGAACGCGCCCAACCCGCCGCCCAAGTCTTCCGTGCCCTTGAAGCCGATCATGCTGGTGCCCCATTGATTGCCGGAGGTGCCGAACTTGCTGCCGGTGGCGCCGGTCGGATTGCCGTTGGCATCCTTCAGTGCGACGCCGCTCTGGAAATCGAGGCCGGCGTCGACCCGGCCGTAGATGGTGACATTGGTTTGAGCCTGGGCCGGCGCGGCGCCAAGGCAGAGCAAACCGAATGCTGCGGTTGCAGCCAGCGCCTTGAGAGGCACGCCTGTGGTGTTAGCGAATAGCATGTTACGTCTCCTTGAATTTATTTTCTTATGTGTACCCCTGATCGTCAGGATCGAGGCTGGACTCATAGTAAGGATTCGATTGATATCCATCCAATGAATTTTTACGCCACATCGATACTATGTTTGGTATCATTTTAAGAGCTGCACCAAGGCAACACCGATCGGGCGGCATATAAAAACCAACTAAAGAGACGACCATGTCCACAAACGACACCAACTGGTTTCTGCGTGCACGCCTGAAAACCCGTCAGCTGCTGTTGCTGATTGCCTTGGATGAAGAACGCAATATCCATCGCGCGGCGGAAGCGCTCAACATGACGCAGCCGGCCGCCTCCAAGCAGCTCAAGGATCTGGAAGACATGCTGGATGTGCAGCTGTTCGAGCGGCTGCCGCGCGGCATGCGGCCGACCATCTATGGCGAGGCCATGATCCGCCATTCACGCATGGCGCTGACCAGTTTGTCGCATGCCCATGAAGACATCACCGCACTAAAGTCGGGCCTGTCAGGCCAGGTCAATGTCGGCGCGATCCTGTCGCCCGGGATGGTGCTGTTGCCGCCGGCGATTGCGCGGCTCAAGCAGCAAGCGCCGATGCTGCGGATCGGCGTCGAGGTCGAGAGCAGCAACATCCTGCTGGAACGCTTGCAGCGCGGCTCGCTGGATTTCCTGGTGGCGCGCATCATGGACCAGGATGACAACCGCAACCTGGAATATGAAGAGTTATCCGATGAGCCGGTATGCGCGGTAGCGCGGGTCGACCACCCGCTGCGCCATGTCTCGAACCTGCAGTTGAAGGATATCGCCGATAGCGGCTGGATCCTGCCGCCCAAGGGCAGCATCCTGCGCCACCGGGTCGACATGATGTTCCACAAGGATGGCCTGGCGCCGCCCGCCAACGTGGTCGACACCACCGCCATCCTGGTGATCAGCAGCCTGCTGCAGCAGACCGATTTCCTGCATGTGATGCCGGCCGAGGTGGCGCGCTTTTATGTGCAGGTGAATGTGCTGGCGATACTGCCGATCGAACTGCCATGCAAGATGGACGGCTTCGGCATCATCACCCGCCGCCTGCAGATTCTGTCGCCGGGCGCGAAGATTTTGCAACAGACGATCCGTGACGTGGCGGCGCAAATTTATTAGCGCACAGAATGAAGTCCGTCGTACTTGCCGCACGCTGGCTTATCGCCCGCACAGGCAGCCATGATGCGGGCCTGCGCACAGCGTCGGCGAGAACTTCCCTGCTATCAGATGTCGAACAACAACGGCAAACGCGGATGATCAGGCCCAGCCGGCGTCAACGATGAATTCCTGCGCGGTACACATCGCGCTGTCATCCGCCGCCAGGAACAGCACCATGCGCGCCAGATGCCAGGGTTGCAGTTTACCCGGCAGGCACTGGTTGCGCTTGATGTCTTCCTCACCCGCTGCATCAAGCCATAAGGCAATCTGCCGCTCGGTCATCACCCAGCCGGGGGAGACTGTGTTGACGCGGATATTGTGCGGCCCGAGGTCGCGCGCCAGGCCGCGGGTCAAGCCCACTACTGCTGCCTTGGCGGTGGTGTAGACCGGATAGCCACCGTTGGACAAATGCCAGCTGATCGAACTCAGGTTGATGATCGAGCCGCCGCCCTTTTTCTGCATGCCGGGAGCGACTGCCTGGCAGGTAAAAAACATGGGACGCTGGTTGATGGCGATGCGGTCGTTCCAGTACTCGACGGTGACGTCCTGCCATTGATGGCGCTGGTCGTTGGCGGCATTGTTGACCAGTACATCGAAATCGCCCAGCTCTTGTGCGAAGTCTTGCATGGTGGCTTGCAATGCAGGAATGTCGCGGATGTCGCAATGGCGGAACAAGGGCTTGACCAGACCGGCGTCGGCCAGACGCTGGCACAGGGCTTCGCTCGCCGCCGTTTCGATGTCGACAAAAGCCACGCGAGCGCCCTGCTCGGCAAAGGCGCTGACAATCGCCTCGCCGATGCCGCTACCGCCACCGGTGACGAATACGCTTTTGCCTTTCAGGCTGGGGAAATTCGCCAACTGTTCAATTCCAACATTCTTTACTGCCGACATGACAACTCCTGTTCAATGTGATGCGAACGTATCTTGATTATTTCTTCAGCTGGCCGTTAATCCGCTGCCAGATAGCCAGCGGATTGGCATCCTGGATCGCCGCAGGCAACAGGTCCTGTGGAATGTTCTGATAGGAAACGGGCCGCAAAAATCGTTCAATCGCAGCGGTGCCGACTGACGTGCTGCGGCTGTCGGAAGTTGCCGGGAACGGCCCGCCATGCACCATCGAATAGGAAACTTCAACGCCGGTCGGGAAGCCATTGGCCAGGATCCGCCCGACCTTACGTTCCAGGATCGGCAGCAAGCTGCGCACGACGTCATGATCGCCATCCGTCATCTGCAAGGTAGCAGTCAGCTGGCCTTCCAGATGCTCGGCCACTTCCTGCATCTCGGCGACATCCTTGCACGCGATCAGTAGCGAGGTCGGACCGAATACTTCTTCCGACAATGTCGGATCGGCCAGGAAATCCTCGGCGCTGGTAGCAAACAACGCCGGCACGCCCTTGCCGGCGGCATCACCGGCGACGCCGTGGCTCAACTGGCGGGCTCTGGGGTTGCCGGCAAGGCGACCGACTCCCTGCTCATAGGCATTGTGAATGCCGGCGGTAAGCATGGTGCCGGCGCTGCGTTGCGCCAGTTGCAGGGCAGCTGCGGCGCGAAAACGTCCCAGGTCCGGCCCTTCCACCGCCAGCACCAAACCCGGATTGGTGCAGAACTGGCCGACGCCGAGCACCAAGGAATCGACAAAACCCGTGGCGAGCGCATCGGTCTTCTCGGCCAACGCATGCGGCAACAGGAAAACCGGATTGATGCTGCTCATTTCCGCATACACCGGAACCGGTTGCGGACGCGCCGCAGCGGCGGCCATCAGCGCCAGGCCACCCTGGCGCGAGCCGGTAAACCCGACCGCCTGGATCGCCGGATGTTTCACCAATTCGACGCCAAGCTGGTTGCCGATGCCGGTCAGCAGGGAGAACACGCCTTCCGCCAAACCCGCAGCGGCGACCGCTTTCTGAATCGCCCTGCCGACCAGCTCGGAGGTGCCGGGATGGGCAGGATGCGCCTTGACCACGACCGGGCAACCGGCTGCCAGCGCTGACGCGGTATCGCCGCCAGCCACCGAAAACGCCAGCGGAAAATTACTCGCGCCGAACACCGCCACCGGTCCCAGCGCAATCATGCGCAGGCGCAAATCGACGCGCGGCAAAGGCTGGCGGTCCGGCAGGGCCGGATCGATACGGGCATCCAGCCAGGAGCCTTCGCGCAGTACTTCAGCAAACAATTTAAGCTGGCCAACCGTGCGGCCGCGCTCGCCTTCCAGGCGGGCCCGCGGCAAACCGCTTTCCTGCATGGCGCGTTCGATCAGCTGGTCACCCAGTTCGATGATGTTGTGTGCAATGCTTTCCAGGAAACGCGCGCGCGTCTCGGGATCGGTGGCGCGATACGGATCGAACGCAATCCGCGCCAGGTCGCAGGCGCAATTTATTTCCGCCTTGCCGGCGGTGTGGAAGGCCGGCTGCAGATTGGCGCCGGTGGCCGGATCGAGCGCAAAGAAATCAGCGCCGCCGCCTTTGATGCTGGAGGCGCCGATCAGCGACTCGCCTGTAATGTTCATGGTTTTCCTGACAATGGTTGTCGACAGCTTACAACTGATGGATCTGCGGCGCGGGTAAAGTCTCGACCGCCAGGCGATTGCGCAACGGCGGGCCAAAAGCGGCGACATCGATCTCGAACGTTTCGCCGGGAACGACCTGGATGCCGTCGGAACAGCTCAGGGTGGCGGTGCCGAAAAAATGGATATGCACATCGCCCGGACGACGGAACAGCGGATACTTGAAATGATGGTATTCCAGGTTGGCGACCGTATGCGACATATTATCCTCACCGCTGACGAACGGCTTTTCCCAACGCACCTGGCCTTGGCTATCGCGAATACGCGACATGCCGGCCACATGCCCCGGCAGAGCGCCGACCAGCAACGCCGGTCCGACCGCACATACCCGTAGCTTGGAATGGGCCAGGTACAGATAGTTCTGCCGCTCGGTGACATGATCGGAGAACTCGTTGCCGATGGCGAAGCCGAGCCGGTATGGCGCGCCATCCGGCCCGATCACATACAGCGCTGCAATCTCCGGCTCTTCGCCGCCATCCAGCGCGAAATGCGGCATCGTCAGCGGCTGCTCGGCAGCGCGCACGATGCTGCCGTCACCCTTGTAAAACCATTCAGGCTGGACCCCGGTTTCGCCGACAGCGGGCTTGCCGCCATCCAGTCCCATGCGGAACATTTTCATGCTGTCGGTCAGCGTATCGACATCGCTGATTTTCTTATGCATCGCATCGCGGCCGTCGGCGCTGCCCAGATGCGTGAGGCCGGTGCCGGTGACGTAGCAATGCGCGCTGTCGCTATGGTCCAGCGGCGCCAGCAACTGGCCGGCTAGCGCTACTTCGGCATAGTCCAGCACGGAGGCACCCAGTCCCGCGCCGACGAGCGCTTCCAGAGTGCTGCCGGCGGCAATTGCCGCTTGCGCCAGATCGTAGGTTGAGGCATAGCCGTCAACCACGTGGATCTTCCGGCCTTCATCTTCCAGAACGCCAATCAGGCGCTGGCCGTCGGCTTGCTTGAATTGAACCAACAACATGTGCTTCTCCAATCTAAAACCTGTTCAGTGAGAGTGCTTAGTGTGAACGCTTAGGGGCGTCTCTAAAAGCTCCGTCATTCCCGCGTCCGCGGGAATGACGCCCCTAGAGCTATTCGAGGTTCCATTAGTGCGAATGTTTAGGTACGGCCGAACCACGGCAACCCACCAGGAAATCGAAATCGCAACCTTCATCGGCTTGCAATACGCGATCGATGTACAGCCGTTGATAACCGCTGTGCGCCGTCACCATTTCCGCATTGAGCGCCGTCCTGGCAATCTGGCGCTGCGCCATCTCTGCATCGCTGATATCCAGGTGTAAACGCCCGGCTTCGCAATCGAGCTCGATCCAGTCGCCATCTTCCACGACCCCCAGCGGTCCACCCGCGGCAGCTTCCGGCGCCACATGCAGCACCACTGTACCGTAAGCGGTGCCGCTCATGCGGGCGTCGGAAATCCGCACCATGTCCTTGATACCTTGCGCCAGCAACTTCGGCGGCAAACCCATGTTGCCGACTTCCGCCATGCCGGGATAACCTTTCGGGCCACAGTTTTTCATCACCAGTACCGAACTGGCGTCGACATCCAGCTCTGGATCGTTGATACGTTTCTTGTAATGATCGAAATCTTCGAACACTACCGCCTTGCCGCGATGCTTCATCAGTTCAGGCGTGGCGGCCGATGGCTTCAGCACCGCGCCGCGCGGCGCCAGGTTGCCGCGCAAGATGCAGATGCCGCCGTCGGCGATCAGCGGTTTGTCGATAACGCGGATGACTTCGTCGTTGTAGATCGGCGCGTCCTGGTTGTTTTCCCAGAGCGACTTGCCGTTGACAGTCAACGCATCCTTGTGCGGCAGCAGGCCGGCTTCCCCCAGGCGACGCAAGACGCCCGGCAAGCCGCCGGCGTAGTAGAACTCCTCCATCAGGAAGCGGCCGGATGGTTGCAGATCGACCAGGGTCGGCGTACCGCGGCCGATGCGTGTCCAGTCTTCCAGTTCCAGCGGCACGCCGATACGGGCGGCGATGGCTTTCAGATGAATCACCGCGTTGGTGGAACCGCCAATCGCGGCATTGACGCGGATGGCGTTTTCAAATGCTTCGCGGGTCAGGATTTTCGACAGCCTCAAGTCTTCCCATACCATGTCGACAATCCGCATGCCCGACATGTGCGCCAGCACGTAACGGCGCGCATCGACTGCCGGAATCGCCGCGTTGTGCGGCAAGGAAGTGCCCAGCGCTTCGGCCATGCAGGCCATGGTGGAAGCCGTGCCCATGGTGTTGCAGGTGCCGGCCGAACGCGACATGCCGGATTCGGCCGCCAGGAATTGATGCATGCTGATCTGGCCGCCTTTGACCGCTTCGCTCAGTTGCCAGACTGCGGTGCCGGAACCGAGGTCCTTGCCTTCATGCTTACCGTTCAGCATCGGGCCGCCGGTCACCACGATCGCCGGCACATCGCAGCTGGCCGCGCCCATCAACAATGCAGGCGTGGTCTTGTCGCAGCCGACCAGCAGCACCACCGCATCCATCGGATTGCCGCGGATCGATTCTTCCACATCCATGCTGGCCAGGTTGCGCGTCAGCATGGCGGTCGGCCGCAGGTTCGATTCGCCGTTGGAAAATACCGGGAACTCGACAGGGAAGCCGCCAGCCTCGTAGATACCGCGCTTGACGTGTTCGGCGATCTTGCGGAAGTGGGCGTTGCACGGGGTCAGTTCCGACCAGGTATTGCAGATGCCGATGATCGGCTTGCCCTGGAATTCGTGATCAGGAATACCCTGGTTCTTCATCCAGCTGCGGTACATCATGCCGTTCTTGTCATTGCTGCCAAACCATTCGGCGGAACGCAGCGGGCGTTTTTTATCGACAGTCATCTTTGGCTTCCTCATGAAATTCTGAAAATCAGGCGACATCCGGCCGCAGCGGAACGGATGCCTGCTTTTAAAATTTTTAATCTCCACTCAGTCATTGCTGACCGGGTCATTCCCGCGCACGCGGGAATGACGATGCTTTTAATTGAAATAGTCCGGCTTATTTGTTCTTGTTGTAGACGTCGACAAATACCGCGGCCAGCAATACCAGGCCCTTGATCACCTGCTGATAGTCAATGCCGATGCCCATGATCGACATGCCGTTGTTCATCACGCCCATCACGAAGGCGCCGATCACCGCCCCCATGACCTTGCCGACGCCACCCGAGGCCGAGGCGCCGCCGATGAAGCAGGCTGCGATCACGTCCAGCTCAAAACCGGTACCCGCTTTCGGCGTGGCCGTATTCAGGCGGGCTGCAAAAATCAGGCCGGCCAATCCCGCCAGCATGCCCATGTTGATGAAGGTATAGAACGACACGCGGGAAGTCTTGATGCCGGACAGCTTGGCCGCCTTCTCGTTACCGCCGACCGCGTAGATGCGGCGTCCGATCGTGGTACGGTTGGCGATGAAGGTGTATACCACCATCAGCAGGAACATGATGATCAGGACGTTCGGCATGCCTTTGTAAGACGCCAGCAGATAACTGAAGAAAATGATGACGGCGGCAAATATCGCATTTTTGACGATGAAGAACACGTAAGGTTCATCTTCCATGCCGTGCTTGTTTTGCTTGGCGCGCGCCCGTATCTTGACGAAAATCAGGATCGCGGCGACCGCCACGCCTGCCAGCAAGGAGGTGATGCGCAAGTTGGCGCCATTGAACAGATCCGGAATGAAGCCGGAGCTAAGCATCTGGAAATCATCGGGAAACGGGCCGATCGACTGTCCTTGCAACAGCGCCAGGGTCAATCCCTTGAACACCAGCATGCCGGCCAGCGTAACGATAAACGACGGAATCTTGAAGAACGCCACCCAATAACCCTGCGCCGCACCGATCACGCCACCGGCCAGGATGCACAGGACGCTCGCCAATACAAAATTCACATGCAGGTTGACGATCAGCACCGCCGCCAGCGCACCGATGAAGCCGACCACCGAGCCCACCGACAAATCGATGTGGCCGGCGACGATCACCATCAGCATGCCGAGCGCCATGATGACGATGTAGCTGTTTTGCAGCACCAGGTTGGTCAGGTTCAACGGTTCCATCAAGGTACCGTCGGTCATGTACTGGAAGAAGCCCATGATCACGACCAGCGAAATCAGCATGCCATATTCGCGCATGCTGTTTTTCAGGAAACCGGTGTACTCCTTTTTTTCCGGCAAAGGCCGGGCCCGGTTTTCACTTGCCGCGGGCGCTACGATTTCGTTCTTCATTTCAGTTGTCTCCGTTCTTCACATTCCGTACGATGGCGCGCATGATTTTTTCCTGGGATGCTTCCGCGGCGCTCATTTCGCCAACGAAATTCCCCTCGTTCATGACATAGACGCGATCGCACATGCCGAGCAGCTCCGGCATTTCCGATGAAATCATGATGATGCATTTTCCTTCGCTCGCCAGCTGGCTGATGATCGTGTAGATCTCGTACTTGGCACCGACGTCGATACCGCGCGTCGGCTCATCCAGGATCAGCACGTCCGGATTGGAAAACAGCCATTTGCTGAGCACCACTTTCTGCTGGTTGCCGCCCGACAGATTCAGCACTTTCTGGAACACGTTGGAACAGCGGATTTTCAGCTGGCGGCGATAATCCGCAGCGACCGCATATTCCCGCCCTTCGTCGATCACGGACTTGTCCGCCACGCCATCGAGATTGGCCAGCGTGATATTTTTCTTGATGTCCTGGTCCAGGATCAGGCCGTAGCCTTTTCTGTCTTCGGTGACATAGGCGATGCCGTTGTCGATGGCTTTCTGCACCGTGCCGACATCGATTTCCTTGCCGCGCAAAAAGACCTTGCCGCTGATGCGCTGGCCGTAGGCGCGGCCGAAAATACTCATCGCCAGTTCGGTGCGGCCGGCGCCCATCAGACCGGCAATGCCGACGATCTCGCCCTTTTTGACGTGAAAATCAACACCCTTGATCACCTGCCGTTCCGGATGGATCGGGTGATGTACGCGCCACTGCTTGACCTCGAAAATGGTTTCGCCGATCTGCGGGCTGCGCTTGGGATAACGGTCGGCCATCTCGCGGCCCACCATGTTCTGGATGATGCGGTCTTCGCTGATCACTTCTTTGTGGCAGTCCAGCGTATCGACCGTGCTGCCGTCGCGCAGGATCGTGATCGAATCCGCGACTTTGGAAATCTCGTTGAGCTTGTGCGAAATCAGGATCGAGGAAATACCCTGCGCCTTGAGTTCCAGCAGCAGTTCGAGCAAGGCATCGCTATCGCTTTCATTCAGGCTGGCGGTCGGCTCGTCGAGGATCAGCAGCTTGACTTGCTTGGATAGCGCCTTGGCAATCTCGATCAGTTGCTGCTTGCCGACGCCGAGGTTGGTGATCAGTGCGTTGGGCGATTCCTTGAGGCCGACTTTCGCCAGCAGCTCCTTGGTCTTTGCATACGAGCCGGCCCAGTCGATGACGCCGTGCCTGGCTTGCTCGTTACCGAGGAAAATGTTTTCCGTTATCGACAGCAATGGCACCAAGGCCAGTTCCTGATGGATGATGATGATGCCGCATTCTTCACTGTCGGCGATGCCTTCGAATTGTCGTGTCTGGCCTTGGTAGTGGATATCGCCGGTGTAGGAACCATGCGGATATACCCCGCTCAGCACTTTCATCAAGGTTGACTTGCCGGCGCCGTTTTCGCCGACTACAGCGTGGATCTCGCCGCTGCGTACTACCAGATTGACATTGTCTAATGCTTTGACTCCCGGGAATGTCTTCCCGATCCCGCGCATTTCCAGGATGGTTTCCATCTGCTATGACCTCGCTTACCACTATTCAACAGGACCTGCACAAATACCGGACTGTAGGGTGGGCGGCATGCCCACCCTACCAGAGCATTATTTAACCTGGCTTTCTGTGTAATAACCGCTGCCGACCAGCACTTGCTTCCAGTTGGAGACATCGACGCTGACTGGCTTCAACAGATAGGAAGGCACGATCTTGACGCCGTTGTTGTAGGTCTTGGTATCGTTGATGGCTGGCGTTTTACCGCTCAACACGGCATCGACCATGCCGACCGTCACCTTGGCCAGCTCACGCGTGTCCTTGAAGACGGTTTGGCGCTGCTCGCCGCGGATGATCGATTTTACCGACGGGATCTCGGCGTCCTGGCCGGTCACGATCGGCATTGGCTGCTTAGGCGTACCGTAGCCGACACCCTTGAGCGACGACAAGATGCCGATACTGATGCCGTCATACGGCGACAACACTGCGTCCACATGGGCATTGCCGTAGTAGGCGCTGAGCAGGTTATCCATGCGTGCCTGGGCTACCGCGCCGTCCCAGCGCAAGGTGGATACCTTGTCCATGCCGGTCTGCTTGCTGCGCACTACCAGCTTGCCTTTATCTATGTATGGCTGCAATACCGACATCGCGCCGTTGTAGAAAAAGAAGGCGTTGTTATCGTCCGCCGAACCGCCGAACAGTTCGATATTGAACGGGCCTTTGCCGCCCTTCAGGTCCAGCGCTTTTTCAATATAGCTGGCTTGCAGCACGCCAACCTGGAAGTTGTCGAAAGTCGCGTAGTAGTCAACGTTCTTGGAATTGCGGATCAGGCGGTCATAGGCGATGACCTTGACGCCTTTGTCGGCGGCCTTTTGCAGGGCATTGGTGAGTGTGGTGCCATCAATGGCGGCGACCACCAGGACTTTCACGCCCTTGGTCACCATGTTTTCAATCTGCGCCAGCTGGTTCGGGATGTCGTCTTCGGCGTATTGCAAATCGGTCTTGTAACCCTTTTCCTTGAACACCTTGACCATATTGTCGCCGTCGGCGATCCAGCGCGCGGAAGACTTGGTCGGCATCGAGATGCCGATCAGGCCCTTCTCTTGCGCACTCGCATGGGTTACCAGGCCAAACATGCCAATCATCAATCCAACAATCGTCGTTTTAAGCATTTTCACAGCTTGTCTCCTTTAGTTACTCTAGTTATTTTGATCTTCTGTCAGAACTTGGTGAAGCCACTACTACTTGCTACTGCTTGGGTGATCCGGATAACGGCGGGAATCCGCGAATACTGGCATGCGTTTTCCAAACAGCAATTCCGAAACTGTAAATATAGACCTTTCCTGGTGGATTTCCTCGCTATCTTACGAACATTACCGATATCAAACAAATGAATTTTTAAGATATTTCGATATCGATTTAGATATCAATGTAAAAAAAGACAAACTACCTGGAGAGCCTTTCGCCGCTAATCACAAGAGAATAAATACCGAAGCCAGTGTAAAAACACTTGGCCCGGCTTACTAATCACTTTTTAATCACAATCGATATCCATTTTGATATTAGTTGTCAGGTAGAGCCCGCAACCTGATCAAGCAGGCCTCCGATTCAGGACCAATTGCGGCAAAAAGCCAGGAACTGCATCAGCCGCAGCGAGAGGATTTTGTGTTTGCTATGGATCAGGTAGAAATGCCGGTGCAATCTGGGCAGCGTGGTTTTCAACGCTACCAACTTCCCGCTTTGCAAGAAATCGGCGACTACCGCTTGCGACAGGCAACTGAGTCCAAGCCCGGCAGCAGTGGCGTGTTTGATCGCTTCCGAATTGCCAAACTCGCAGCTTTGCCGCAAATGATGCAGATGCGGCAACAAGGCTTGCTCGACCGCCTCGCGCGTACCGGAACCGGGTTCACGCAACAGCCATTCCGCTTCGCGCAACTGCGCCACGCCGATCTTCTTGTCGCCTGCAATGCCTTTCACAATCGGATGCTGCGGCGAACCGACGATCAGCAACTCGTCCAACATCCATGGTTCAACCTGCAAGTCCGGTGCGTGACAAGGCCCTTCGATCAAACCGACATCGACTTCGAAATTAGCTACAGCGGCGACAATGTCGGCGGTATTGGCGATCGTCACCCGCACTTGCAGCTCGCTATGCAGCTCCCGATAGGAGGCGATCAGCGACGGCAGCAAGTAACTGCCGATGGTGGTGCTGGAGCCGATCTGCAAGCCTCCGCCCTGCGCCATGCCCGGCGACAAGAATTGCTGCTCGATGGTCTTGGCGGCATCCACCACCTGCGCTGCCTGCGGCAACAGCAGACGGCCGTTATCGTTAAGCATCAGGCGCTTGCCAACGCGGTCGAACAAGCGGCAATCGAGCAGGTTTTCCAGCTCGTTCAGCGCGGCGCTGGTGGCGGATTGCGATAACGCAACCTGATCAGCCGCCGCAGTGGTGCTGCCGGATTGAGCTACGGCCAGGAATATCTGTAATTGGCGGATGGTGAGACGCATCGTGGCTGGGCCTTGGTAGTGGGCGTCGAACAAGAGGCTCGGCAATAATCTACCCATAAAACAGGTTGATTATACAAAATTAATCTGTTTTCCTTTTAAACACCAGATAGTTATAGTGGATTCCATGGCAGCGCACTTCAACGCCGCATCTTGATTGGAACCATAGTGAGCACCTCGACACTGGCAAGCCCAGCCCAAATACAAAAAACCCGTTCGCCGCTATTGGCAAATCTGGCCGGCATAATATTAAGCGCCTTGATCGCAGCAGTTGCAATCACCGCCGCCGCCAATATCGACTGGCTGCAGGCGCACGGCTTCAGCGCATTGACGCTGGCGATCATGATCGGCATGCTGGTCGGCAACCTGGGCTATCGGCGGATAGCGCCGGCCTGCGGACCTGGCGTCAATTTCTCCAAGCAAAACCTGCTGCGGCTAGGCATCATCCTGTACGGTTTTCGCCTGACCTTCCAGGATATCGGCCATGTCGGCCTGAGCGGCGTCCTGATCGATGCGCTGGTGCTGTGCTCGACTTTCGGCATGGCGCTGCTGCTCGGCACGCGCTTGTTCAAACTGGATCGCAACACCGCCATGCTGATCGGCGCCGGCAGTTCGATCTGCGGCGCGGCGGCGGTGATGGCGACCGAACCGGTGCTGCGCGCCCAGCCGGCCCAGGTCACGGTGGCGGTGGCGACCGTGGTGGTGTTCGGTTCGCTGGCGATCTTCCTCTACCCGCTGCTGTATCAGTTGAATCTGCACTGGCATTTCCTGGCGGCTTCGCCGCTGGCCTACGGCATCTATACCGGCTCGACCGTGCATGAAGTGGCCCAAGTGGTCGCGGCGGCGCGCGCCATCAGCCCCGACGCCGCGAATACCGCGGTGATTACCAAGATGGTGCGGGTGATGATGCTGGCGCCGTTCCTGATGTTGTTGTCGGCCTATGTGGCGAAGAAATCGGCTGGTACAAAGAAAACCGGTGGCACGGCAAAACAAGGCGCGGGCCGCCTGGCGATTCCCTGGTTTGCCTTCGGTTTTGTGGCAGTGGTGGCGCTCAACTCGCTGGCCGTGCTGCCGCACACGCTGGTAGCGCATATCAACGATGTGGATAACGTATTGCTGGCCATGGCGATGGCGGCGCTAGGCATCTCCACCCATTTTTCGTCGATACGCACCGCCGGCATCAAGCCTCTGCTATTCGCCGCTTGCCTGTTCGGCTGGCTGATCGTGGCTGGCGCGGTGATCAACAATGCGGTGCTGCGCCTGTTTGCCTGATCCGCAGCCGGAAACCGGAGCGGCCCGCCAAGGTATTTCCTTGCCGGGCCGCTCTGCCGTCAGGCGGCCGATTCTTTAGGCAACGACGCCATGTCAATCACAAAGCGATATTTGACATCGCTCTTCAGCATTCTCTCGTAGGCCTGGTTGATATCCTGGATTGCGATCATCTCGATATCAGAGACAATCCCGTGCTCGGCACAGAAATCCAGCATTTCCTGGGTTTCCTTGATGCCGCCGATCAGGGAGCCGGCCAGGGTGCGGCGTTTCATGATCAGGTTGAATACATTCGGCGACGGATGCGGCTCCGCCGGAGCACCCACCAGCGTCATCGCGCCATCCCGTTTCAGCAGATTCAAAAAAGCATCCAGACTGTGCGGCGCTGCGACCGTGTTCAAGATGAAATCGAAACTGTTGACGTGCTGCGCCATCTGCGCATCATCCTTGGAGATCACCACTTCGTCGGCCCCCAGCCGCAAGGCGTCGTCAATCTTGTTCGGCGAGGTGGTGAACAGCACCACATGCGCGCCCATCGCGTGGGCGATCTTGACACCCATGTGGCCGAGCCCGCCCAGCCCGACGATGCCGACCTTGTGGCCCTTGCCGACTTTCCAGTGACGTAGCGGCGAGTAGGTGGTGATGCCGGCGCAGAGTAGCGGCGCCGCTGCCGCCGGATCAAGCTTGTCCGAGATGTGCAGGACGAATTTCTGGTCGACCACGATATTGCTGGCGTAACCGCCGAAGGTGACGCCGCCGCTATGTTTGTCGCCAGCGTTGTAGGTGCCGGTGAAACCGTTTTCGCAATATTGCTCCAGCCCTTCGGCACAGCTCGGACAATGCTGGCAGGAATCCACCATGCAGCCGACGCCAGCCAGGTCGCCGGCCTTGAACTGCTTGACCTGGTCGCCGACCTGGATCACCCGGCCGACAATTTCATGGCCCGGTACTGCCGGATAGACGGTGTTGTGCCATTCGTTGCGTGCGGTATGCAAATCGGAGTGGCAGACGCCGCAAAACAAAATCTCGATCTGGACATCATGGGGGCTCGGCGAACGACGCTCAAAGGCGTATGGCACCAACGGCGTGTGTGCATTATGCGCGGCATATCCTAGTGCTTTCAGCATGACATTTCCTTTTCGATATGTGGAACCGCAGATCTGGAACACCTGGAAATCGCTATCAGGGCGTTCAATGCGCGAGCTTATCGCACCTGATAAGGCTTTACCGGCAGCAACGGAGCGCCGGACAGGCACGATCCATGGCAGCAGCGAAACTCCACTATACGCCAATACAAATAAATCATATGTTCAGTCATAAATGTCATAAACGACTGTCAAAAAACAACATAATTTACCAACGTCATTTAAATTGAAAATATTTTCCATAAAAATTAAAAAAATAAGTGCATTTTTCTTATTGATAGGTAATATCCAATCCGTTCAACTAGTAACAATTAGTAACAATTAGTAACAATAGTAACCAGTTATTACAGTCAGTCTCAAGCCGGACGCCAGGATAAATTACTCAAAATATCAAAGGGAAGAAATGAAAAAGACCGTATTCGCATTAGCCGCCCTCGGCCTGATCGGCGCCAATGCACACGCTCAAACCAATGTCACAATCTATGGCTTGATCGATACCAGCCTCACTTACACCAGCAAGGTCGGCCCGAAGAACAGTAGCCGTTTCAGCGTCGACTCCGGCGACCTCTCGACTTCCCGTATCGGCTTCAAGGGCACGGAAGATCTGGGCGGCGGCTTGAAAGCCATTTTCCAGCTGGAAAACGGTTTCAATACAGACGACGGCTCGCTCGCAACTGCCAGTACCTTGTTTGACCGCAAAGCGGTGGTCGGCCTGTCCGGCAGCTTCGGTACGGTCACCATCGGCCGCCAAACCGATTACCTGGATGACATCGGTAGCAAATACACTTCCGTGCAGACATTCGGCAGCAACGGCATCAAGGGCGGCCATTTCAATAACCTGGACCGCATCGGCGGCGTCCGCGCCAATAATTCGATCCGCTACGACAGCGCCAACCTGAGCGGCTTTACCGGCAGCCTGTTCTACGGTTTCGGCGAAGTTGCAGGCCAAACATCGGCAGGTCAGGCTTTCGGCCTGGCGGGCAACTATGCGAATGGCCCGTTCGGCATCGGCATCGGCTACTTCCAGACCAAACTGGCTGCCGATGCACTGCCTGGCAAGGCTGGCGACACCGATCTCAAGACCTTCACCCTCGGCGCCAGCTACCAGGCCGGCCCGGCCAAGATCTACGGCGCATGGTCGCAAAGCAAGCGTCCGCTGCAAACTGCGTTGGCCGCGACCGGCCTGGTCAACATCACCACCGCCACCAAAGCCAACATCTTCGACCTGGGCGTAGATTATTCCTTGTCGGGCAACCTGCATTTTCTGGCCAGCGTGATCTATGACCGCGCCGACATCAGCCGCAAAACCACCGGCTCGACCAAAGGCAAGACTACCCAGCTGAACCTAGGCATCGACTACTACCTGTCGAAGCGCACCGACCTGTACGCCATGTACAGCAACCAACGCGCCAACGACGTCAACAATCCGGGCGTGGTCAACGGCGCCTACAGCAACGCGCCAGCGGACGACAGCAGCCAGAACGTCTTGCGCGTCGGCCTGCGTCACAAGTTCTGATTAGTGAACGGTAGTTACCTGCCCTAATAAAAAAAGGGGGAAACATGGTTTCCCCCTCTTCTTTTCTACCGCGGAAATCCGCAGGAATCTGTGAGCACGCTTAGAACGTGAGCGTCTTGACGCCGTCAGGTGTGCCCAGCAAACAGACATTAGCGCCTTGCTGCGCAAACAGGCCGACCGTCACCACGCCGGTGATCTGGTTGATTTGCCGCTCCAGTTCGACCGGATCGGTGATCTTCAGGTCGACCATGTCGATGATCACGTTGCCATTGTCGGTAATCAGTGGAATGCCATCCTTGAAACGCAAGCGCGGTTCACCGCCGAACTTGATCAGCTTGCGCGCCACTACCGCCTGCGCCATCGGGATCACTTCGATCGGCAACGGAAATTTGCCCAACACCTTGACCAGCTTGGAACCATCGGCGATACAGATGAATTTCTCGGCCACGGAAGCCACGATCTTTTCGCGCGTCAACGCCGCACCGCCGCCTTTGATCATCGCACCCTGTGCAGTGATTTCATCGGCGCCGTCGACATAGACCGGCATGGTCGCGACCTGGTTCAGGTCATAGACTTCGATGTCGTGCGCGCGCAGGCGGGCCGCAGTCGCCTCGGAGGAGGCTACCGCACCCTTGATGCGGTGCTTGATCTTGGCCAGTTCATCGATGAAGAAATTGGCGGTAGAACCGGTGCCGACGCCGACAATCTGGCCGTCGACCACGTATTTAATTGCTTCGCGGGCAACAGCTTGTTTGAGTTGATCCTGAGTCATGGCAGTCATGGCGATGTCTTGAAAGAGATAAAACCAGTATTTTAACCAATCGCTGACCCAGATCCCTAAATCAATCGTCGGTTGCGGGCAGTCAGTGCTTTTCGTCCGGCTGCTCTTCCAATGTTTCGCGCAAGGCGATCTGCAGCCTGGAATGCAATTTGACAAAGCGCTGCCACAACACCACCACCAGTACGGCGGCGCCGACCAGCACCAGGATCAGCAGATTGGTCGGCGGCAGGATGCGGCTGCTGAGCGCGGTAATCATCAGCATGATGCCGATGATCGAGACCACCGGAATCACTTCCGCAATCACGCGCCGCACTGCATGATTGTAGGAGCCGGCCCATTCCGGCTTGACGCTGATTTCCGCCAGCAGCATGCTCAGCGCGTGCAATTTGCGATAAGTCGCGATCAGGAATGGCAGCGACAACAGCAGCGCCCCGCCCCACACGATGGCATCCTGGATTTGCGGGTCCGCCACCCAGGCCGACATGCTGCCCCCCAGTGTCTCGGCAAAATAGCCGCCGATAATGAAGATCGCCGCGACCAGCGCCAGGTTCACCACCACCTGCAGCAGGATGCGCCGGATGATCCGCGACAGCTCGGCGCGATCGCCTTGCGGCTGCAGGCTGGCGAGCCAGGTCGAATACATGCCGAACACTGCCGACATTTTTTGCGGCATGGCCTTCGCCAGGCGGCTGGAAAGCGGATCGGCCAGCTTGATAAGGTAAGGCGTCAGCAAGGTTGTCACCGCCGATACCGCCACCACAGTCGGATACAGGAAATCGCTGGTGACTTTCAGGCTGACGCCGAGCGCGGCGATGATGAATGAAAATTCGCCGATCTGCGACAACCCCATGCCGACTCGCATCGAGGTGCGGCCGTCCTGCCCGGACAAGAAAGTGGCGAGGCCGCAGCTGACAACCTTGCCTAGCACCACCGCAATCGTGATCACGGCAATCGGCAACCAGTATTGCGCCAGGATGGAAGGATTGAACAAGAGGCCGATCGCCACGAAGAAAATCGCGCTGAACATGTCCCGTACCGGTTCGATCAGGCGCTCGATCTGGTGCAGGTGGCGCGACTCGGCCATCACCGCACCGATCAGGAAAGCGCCCAGCGCCACGCTGTATTCCATTTTCATGACCAGCAGGCAGAAGCCGAAACACAGGCCGAGCACCGTCACCAGCAGCATTTCCTTGCTCTTGAAGCGCGCCACATAATCCAGCAAGCGCGGCACGATCAGGATCCCTGCGACCAGCGACACGATCATGAACAAGACCAGCTTGCCGATCGTGACGATGGCATCGCCGGCATCGACCGAACCGCTGGTAGCCGCGCCCGAGAGCAACGCGATCATGCCGATCGCCAGCACATCTTCGACGATCAGGATGCCGAAAATCAGCTGTGCGAATTTTTCGCGTTTCATGCCCAGTTCGTTGAGGGCTTTGACGATGATGGTGGTGGACGACACCGACAGCATGGCGCCGAGGAATATCGCATCCATCTGCTTCCAGCCGAAATAGATGCCGATTTCGTAGCCGATCCACAGCATCAGCGTAATCTCCGCCAGCGCCGCGACGAACGCGGTAGCGCCGACCTTGGCCAGCTTCTTCAGACTGAATTCCAGTCCCAGCGAAAACAGCAGGAAGATGACGCCGAGTTCCGCCAGGATCTGGATCGTGCGTTCATCGGTGATCAGGGAAAACGGTGGCGTATGCGGCCCGATGATGACGCCGGCGACGATATAGCCGAGCACCACCGGTTGCTTGAAACGGTTGAACAGCACCGTGACGACGCCGGCAATCAGCATGATTACAGCCAGGTCCTGGATGAAGGTTTCTACTGCGTGGTGCATGGGCAAGCTTTCCGAATAGAAGAAGCAGCTATTGGGGAGGCGCACAAACAGAAGCGGCGCAGAGGGCGCCGCCATGCAAGGCAGTGATGGATAAGTATGACAAACAGCGTGGAAAAACCGAATTTCCGTGCTTGGTTTTCTTGCAACACTATATGCTATCGAATGTTTATTTTCAATAGCATAATGATTTTAGGCTGTGATGTGAGAACGATGTAGAGCCGCTCGACATGAGCCGCTCAACGTGAGCCGCTCAACGTGAGCCACTCAACGTGAGCCACTCAATCATCGTGATCAGGATCCAGCTCCGGGAACAAGACTTCGGTATAACCGAAACGCGTGAAGTCCTTGATACGCATCGGATACAGGATGCCATTCAGATGGTCACACTCATGCTGCACCACGCGCGCGTGAAAGTCATCGACGTCGCGGCTGATAGGCGCGCCAAACTGGTCGACACCCTCGTAATGCAGTTGCGTCCAGCGCGGCACGACGCCGCGCAATCCAGGCACCGACAGGCAGCCTTCCCAGCCGTCCTCAAGCTCGTCCGACAAGGGCCGCAGGACCGGATTGATCAGGACTGTCTCCGGCACCGCCGGCGCATCCGGATAACGGACGTTGTTCTTGAAGCCGAAGATCACCAGTTGCAGATTGACGCCTATCTGCGGCGCCGCCAGACCAGCGCCGTTCACGGCATGCATGGTGTCGAACATGTCGGCGATCAGGCTCTCCAGCTCTGCCGTGCCGAAAGCAGTCACCGGCTCGGCTTGCCGCAGCAGGCGCGGATCGCCCATCTTCAGGATTTCACGAACGGTCATGGTCTGGTCTTCAGTATGTTTATTTAAGCGGCTTATTTAAATTGCTTCAGGTATTCGGCAAATTCTGCGCCGGTTTCGTGATGCTTCAACCCCATCGCCAGGGTCGCCTTCAGATAACCCAGCTTGGAACCGCAATCATACCGCTGACCGGCATAGCGGTATGCCAGCACCCGCTCATTCTTCATCAATGCGGCGATGCCGTCGGTCAGCTGGATTTCACCACCGGCGCCTTTTCCAAGGCCTTCCAGATGATCGAATATCTTGTTGGTCAGGATATAGCGCCCCACCACCGCCAGGGTTGACGGCGCCTGGTCCGGCTGCGGCTTCTCGACGATGCTGTTGACCTTTTCCAGATTCGGCTTATACGGATCGATGCTGACGATACCGTATTGCTTGGTCTCGGCGCGCGGTACATCCTGCACCGCCAACATGCTGGAACCCTCAACCGCAAAAATGTCGGTCATCTGCGCCAGCACCGGCTGCTGCCCTGCCGCCACGTCCATGAAATCGTCCGCCAGTAAAACGGCGAAAGGCTCGTTGCCGACCACCGGACGCGCGCACAATACCGCATGGCCCAGACCCAGCATTTCCGATTGGCGGATAAAAATACAGTTGATATGCTTTGGAATGACGTTTTGCACCAGGTCCAGCAGACGCTCCTTGCCGGCCGCTTCCAGCTCGGTTTCCAGTTCATAGGCTTTGTCGAAATGATCTTCGATCGCCCGTTTGTTACGGCCGGTGATGAACACCATGTCGGTGATACCGGCGGCAACGGCTTCTTCCACCGCATATTGGATCAATGGCTTGTCTACGATCGGCAGCATTTCTTTTGGCTGGGCCTTGGTGGCCGGCAAGAATCGGCTACCCAGGCCGGCAACAGGAAATACAGCTTTTCTAATCTTGGTCATGTTCGCTTTCTATAAGAGTGCGGAGTGCGACTTCATCCAGAATCGGGATGTTCAATTCTTCCGCCTTGGTCAGTTTGCTACCGGCCTCGGCCCCGGCAACGACATAACTGGTCTTCTTGGAAACCGAGCCGGTCACTTTGCCGCCGGCCGCTTCGATCATGGCTGCGGCAGCATCACGCGTGAGCGTAGGCAAGCTACCTGTCAGCACGAAGGTCTTGCCTAACAAGAACTTGGACGCACTTTCCGCCGGCAAGTTCTCCGGCCAATGAATTCCGGCTGCCCGCAATTGCTCTACCAACTCCCGATTCAGCGGATCTGCAAAGAAAGCCAGCAAAGAACGTGCCACAACCGGGCCGATATCGGCAACGCCCAGCAATTGTTCTTCTGAAGCCTGGATGACGCCGTCGATGCTGCCGAAATGCGTAGCCAGCTCTTTTGCCGTCGATTCGCCGACATGCCGGATGCCGAGTGCATAAATAAAACGGCCCAAGGTCGTCGACTTGGATTTCTCGAGCGCGGACAAGACATTTTGCGCCGATTTGTCTGCCATGCGGTCCAGCGCCGCAAGCTTCACCAAACCCAGCTTGTAGAGGTCGGCGGCAGTCGTAATGATATTGCGATCGACCATCTGTTCGATCAACTGGTCGCCCAGGCCTTCTATATCCATCGCCCGCCGCGATGCAAAATGCTGCAGGCCGCCCTTGCGTTGCGCCGCGCACTTGACCCAGCCGCCGGAACAACGGGCAATCGCTTCGTCTTCCAGCTTGACGATGGCCGAACCGCAAATCGGACATGCACTCGGCATAACGAATGCCTGCGCATCCGCCGGCCGCAAATCGGCCACGAACGACACCACTTCCGGAATCACATCGCCGGCGCGGCGCACGATGACCGTATCGCCGATCTGGACATCCTTGCGCCGCACTTCGTCTTCATTATGCAAGGTGGCGTTGGTGACCGTGACGCCACCGACAAACACCGGTGCCAGCCGCGCCACCGGCGTCACTGCGCCGGTGCGGCCGATCTGCACTTCGATCCCCAGCACCTGGGTGGTGGCCTCTTCCGCCGGGAACTTGTGCGCCAGCGCGAAGCGCGGCGCGCGAGAGACAAAGCCGAGAGTCTGTTGCTGCAACAGGCGATTGACCTTGTACACCACGCCGTCGATTTCATAAGGCAGTTGCGGACGCTTGCTGCCGATACCACGGAAAAAATCCAGCAAGCCGGCCGCACCCTTGACCACACTACGCTCTTTGCATACCGGCAGACCGAGTTCGCTATACCAGTCCAGCAACGCCGAATGCGAAGCCGGCATTGCCGCGCCTTCCAGCGTCCCTATGCCATAGGCAAAGAAACGCAAGGTGCGTTGGGCCGTGATGCGCGAATCCAGTTGCCGCAAACTGCCGGCCGCCGCATTGCGCGGATTGGCGAATTCTTTCATTTCCGCTTCGCGCTGGCGTGCGTTCAACTTGGCGAAATCTTCCTTGAACATCAGCACTTCGCCGCGCACGTCCAGCACCTTCGGTGGCTGCTTGGTATGCAGACGCAGCGGAATCGCGCGCACGGTGCGGATGTTGCTGGTGACGTTTTCGCCGGTGGTGCCGTCGCCGCGCGTGGCCGCCTGCACCAGTACGCCGTCTTCGTAGCGCAGGTTGATGGCCAGGCCGTCGAATTTCAGTTCGGCCGCATAGTCGATCTCGCTATCGACCTGGGTATCGAGACCATCCCTGACGCGGCGGTCGAATTCGACAATATCGTTGTCTTCAAAACCGTTCCCCAAGGACAGCATCGGGATCGAATGCGTCACCTGTTCGAACTGCGGCAACGGCGCCGCACCGACGCGCTGGGTCGGCGAATCGGGCGTATTCAGCTCTGGATGCGTTTGTTCCAGCGCTTGCAGCTCCCGGAACAACAAGTCGTACTCGGCATCCGGAATCGACGGATTATCCAGCACGTAATAGGAGTGGTTGTGGCGATTCAGCTCGGTAGCCAGCCAGGCGGCGCGTACGCTCCAATCGGAGGCAAATTGTGAAAGCGGTGACATGGTATTGCAAAATCCTTACGTTGTTCAAACCTCCTGTCTAGTCAGTTGAGGACAGAGTAATTCGTCGCGCTGCGGCGACTCTTAAACTCTGTCCCCAATTAGCTAAACAAACGCAGGGCCCGCACTGAGCCGGCTGGAATTTCAGCGGCATCCATTTCCCGGTAGAAGGCATCGACCTGGCCGGCAATTTCCGCCAGCTGGATGTCCGCCAAAGGCTGGTTGCTATCGTCGACCAGTACGCCGCCAAGGCGTGCAGCCAATGAACGGCCGCAGGCCACCATCGCGCCATAACCGTCGCGGTCAGGGGCAACGCGCGGGACGTCGAGCAGCAAGGTCAGGCGACTGGTGGTCTCGGCGACAGCACTGGCATTGGTGGACAAGGAGAACAGCAGGCCGCCCTCGCCATCCGACATCACCATGCGGCCTTCCGGCCGGGCGTCGAAGCCTTGCCGCGTCAACGCCGCTTGCAAGGTGCTGATCGCCCATGGCGCGCCATTCGACTGGATGTTCACGCCCAATTGAGCGTCGTGTTCAGTCACAAACTGATGCAGGGAGCGTGCGGTGTGCATCACTTCCATCATGTCCGGCAGATCCGGCTCGGCGCCGATGTCGTCGGCGATCTGGCGCAGACGGCTGACCAGTTCGGAATACTCGATTTCATTCAAGGGATTGGTGCGGTTGGCCAACTGCACGCCTGCCAGCAAAGTGCTGTAGATGCCACCGTGGGCCACCGGCTCCCAATCGCCGTTAGCGTCTTCGCCGATAAAATGAATAGGCTTGTTGCCGACATGACGCAGGCTTTGCAATGCCGGCAATACCTTGTCGCCACGCACCGGTGCATCCAGCGCAAGCGGAATGGCGCAATCGATCAGTTCATCGACCGGCAAATCCCTGCGCACGGCTGCCGCAGTCTGCTGCGCCGCACCGGCCATGGGATTGCCGAGCTGCGGCTCCAGCACGTTTTGCTCGGCGCTCTGCTCCGGGTCGTCGTGCGGCAAAGTCGCCGCCACCTTGGCGTCAAACTTGGCATCAGAGTCGGATTCGAACAGTTTCGGCTCGTGGCGCACCGGCGCTTCAGCGCTTTCCTTACCGGCAGGCGCCTTCATCAAGACATCGTCATGCGATCCGGAAAACGCCCGCTCAACGCTCTTCTTGGCCTTGTATTCCTGCCATTTGTTGTAGGAGATGACGCCAACAACAAACGCGCCTCCAATGATAAACAGGCTGGTTTGTAAATCTGTCATTCTGCTAATGCCTTAATAGCCAGCGCTGCCGTGTCACCGGTGCGCGTGCTTGAAATATGAATCTGCGATTGAAATCGTGGTCTGGTCATTGATTAAATCCGAGGCAAAAACACTTCTAAAATAATTGTCAGCGACCCCATGAACAGCTATTTGCTGCTGAAAATCCGGTTTATTTTTATAAAAACAATACCAGTATTACTGCATATGCCCTCAACGTAAAATTATTGAGACAATTTTTTACAATATATTGCATTGCGGCTATCAAATCAGCTTAGTGTTGCCGCAAAAAGTTGTCAAGCTGGCTAAGCTGAAACGGGTTACCGGTCCCGATTCCGCATCGGATAGCAGTTTATGCGGCAACCGGGTCGCTGGCAAAACTTCTGGCCGCTTCCATATCCACTGCAACGATCCGCGATACGCCCTGCTCCTGCATGGTTACCCCGATCAGCTGCTGCGCCATTTCCATCGCAATTTTATTATGCGAAATGAACAGGAACTGTGTGTTGGCGGACATACGCTTCACCATATTGCAGAAACGCTCGGTATTGGCGTCATCAAGCGGCGCATCAACCTCATCCAGCAGACAGAACGGCGCCGGGTTCAGCTGGAACATCGAGAACACCAGCGCGGTCGCCGTCAGCGCCTTTTCACCACCCGACAGCAAATGAATCGTTGCATTCTTCTTGCCCGGCGGTTGCGCCATTACTTGCACGCCGGAGTCGAGGATTTCGTCGCCGGTCATGATCAACCGCGCCTGGCCGCCGCCGAACAGGATCGGAAACAGCTCGGCAAAATGAAGATTGACCTTGTCGAAGGTGTCCTGCAACAGGTCGCGGGTTTCCTTGTCGATCTTGTGGATCGCATCCTGCAAGGTGTTGATGGCTTCGGTCAGGTCGGCGTTTTGCGCATCCAGGAAATTCTTGCGCTCGGATGCCTGCGCCAGCTCATCCAGCGCGGCCAGGTTGACCGCGCCCAGGCCGGCAATCGCGTTGGTCAGGCGAGTGACTTCGCCTTGCAGATACGATGGCCGCATTTCGGCGGTCAACTTTTCGCTGAGCGCCGCTTCGTCCGCTTGCGCTTCGAGCAGCTGTTGCACGTATTGTTCCTGGTTCAGACGTGCGGCCTGCTCTTTCAACTGCAATTCCATGATGCGGTCGCGCTGCGGCTGCAAGCTGCGCTCGGCTTGCAAGCGCGTTTCTTCGTGCAGGCGCAGATTCTGAGAAACCTGGTCCAGCTCGTGGCGGGTATCGGCCAACGCGCGTTCCTGCTCGCTGCGCTTATCCAGCAAGTCTTGCAAACCGGCTTGTGCGGCCTGGTCGTCCAGGCTTTCCAGCTCCAGATGGCCCTGCTGCATGTTGGCGAACAATTGCGCCGCCTGCTCCAGCGCGGTGGCGATGCTGCGCTTGAGTTCTTCGATCTTGTTACGATGGGATTTCTCGGCGAACTCCGCTTCCTGCGCGGCACGTTCCATCTCACGCAGACGCTGGCGAGCGTCGTTCAACTGCTGTTCCTTGCCCAGGTAATCGGTTTGGCCGTCTTCATGCTTTTCCTGCAGCTCGGCCAGTTCCATATCGAGCTGTTCGAACTTCTCTTCCGATTCCATCTTGACCTGCTGCTGCTCGTTTTCCTGCGCGGCGATTTCTGCCAGGTCGGCAGCGATCTGCGAGCTGCGCTGGTTGAAACGTTCCTGCAACTCGGACAGTTTCATGACGTCGATCTGCAAGCCGTGCACCGCTTGCGTCAAGCCGGTATGGCGCAAACGCATTTCCTGCAAGCGCTGGGTTGCGTGCGACAATGCCGCCTCGGCGCGCACCGAACGCGAACGCGCCTCGTCGGCCAGCATCTGTTGGGCGCGCAACTGCTTGGTGATGTTTTCAATTTCCTGCTGGCGCGCCAGCATGCCGTCCTGCTCCGAATCCGAAGCATAGAAACGCACGCCAGTCTTGCTGATCACATGGCCCTGGCGCGTCACAAAGCTGGCGCCTAGCGGCAATTTGTTGCGCTCGGCAAAAGCCGTTACGGTATCGTCGGCAGCGTAGAAATTGTGCAGCCAGTCTTGCATCAGCACGCGCAAACCCGGATCGTTCAACTGCAACAGGTTCAGGAACGGCTTCAGGCCGGCAGACGCATCGGCCGGCGGTGTGGACGCCACGCCATTCGGCGAGAACAAGGCCAGTTTGGCCGGCGGCGCATCGTTGAAGAAGGCCTTGGCCCAATCCAGATTGGACATTTCCAGCGCCGAAGTCCGCTCGCGCAAGACCGATTCCAGCGCGGTTTCCCAGCCGCCGTCGATATGCAGTTTTTGCCACAGGCGCGGCAAGGTTGCCAGCTCGTGCTTTTCCAGCCAGGGCTGTACCTTGCCTTGCGTCTGCACACTCTCCTGCAATTGCTTGAGCGCGGCCAGACGGGCTTCCAGCTGCGCGTTGTTGGCGCTTTCGGTATTGACTTGCTGCTGCGCGTTGCGCCGCTCTTCTTCCAGCCGCGGCTGCTGTTCCTGCAGCTCTTCCAGCTGCATGCCGGTTTCTTCCAGCCCGGCCTGCTTTTCTTCCAGCTGCATGCGCAGATTGGTCAGATGCGCATTGTCCGGCAGGTTCAAGCCATTCTTTTCCTGCGACAAGCGCTCGCGGCGGCCGGTCAGGCCGTTGAGGATATTCGAGGCATTGCGTTGATGTGTCGATCCGAGTTCGATCTGCTGCTGGATCTGCATGATCTTGCCGCGCGATTCGGTGCTCTTCAGCTGCGCTTCGCGCCAGCTCTGCTCCAGCGCCGGCAACTGGTCGTTATGCTGTTGCGACGCCACTTGCGATTGCTCGACCCGCGCCATCAGCTCTTCCAGATGCATCTCGGCTTCCACCAGATCATCCTGGAACTGCGTGCCCTGGCGCTGCCATTGATCGCGCTGCGCGGTCAAGGAATTGAGTTGCGATTGCAGGCGGTTGCGCGATTCAATGACGAACTTGATCTGCGCTTCCAGGCTGCCGATTTCGGAATTGGTCTGATACAGATGGCCCTGCGCCTGATGCATGCGGTCGCCCGCGGCATAGTGCGACTGACGCATATGCTCCAGCTCGGTTTCCACATGGCGCAGCTTGGCGGTCTGCTCTTCCAGGTCGGTTTGCGCCTTTTCAATTTCGCGGAAGAATTTTTCCTGCTCGGCCTTGGCTTCGTTCTTGCGCAGCAGCCACAGCAGTTTCTGCTTTTCTTCCTGATCGCCTTGCAATTCATGGAATTTTTGCGCAACCGCGGCTTGCGATTGCAGCTTTTCCAGGTTGGCGTTCAGTTCGCGCAGGATATCTTCGACGCGTAACAAATTGTCGCGCGTGTCGTTCAGGCGATTTTCGGTCTCGCGGCGGCGTTCCTTGTACTTGGAGACGCCTGCAGCCTCTTCAAGGAAAATCCGCAATTCCTCAGGGCGCGCCTCGATGATGCGCGAGATCATACCCTGGCCGATGATCGCGTAAGCACGCGGGCCAAGGCCGGTGCCGAGGAAGATATCCTGGATGTCGCGGCGGCGTACCGCCTGGTTGTTGATGTAATAAGTCGAGGTGCCGTCGCGCGTCAAGGTGCGCTTGACGGCGATTTCCGCGTACTGGCTCCATTGCCCGGCCGCTTTGCCGAGGCCGTTGTCGAACACCAGTTCGACCGACGAACGGCCAGCCGGCTTACGGTGTGAAGAACCGTTGAAAATAACGTCTTGCATCGATTCGCCGCGCAACTCGGAAGCCTTGGACTCACCCAAGACCCAGCGCACCGCATCGATAATGTTTGACTTGCCGCAACCGTTAGGCCCCACTACACCGACCAGCTGGCCGGGGACCTGAAAGTTGGTAGGGTCAACGAAAGACTTGAATCCCGATAATTTAATGGAAGTTAAACGCACGCAATGGCTCCAGCCGACTGTTCTTATCAAAGTCGGCGAAAAAGCTACCGCCAACTACTTCACACTATAAAAACGAGGAAAAACCTCGCAGGAGGTCGCCATCATAACATTCCACCTCGCCGTATATGCGATATGGATGCCTCTAAATGGCAGCGGACAGCGGGAAATCTGATTGTTACTTTACTAGTAAACCGTTCGCGTCCAATAGTGGCTACGCACGGAATGCAAACACGCCCGGTTTGGGCCGGACTTGCCGGAAAAGCTCAAGGAGACAATGAAAAGCAAAAAAAAAGCACAGAATCTGCTTTTTGCAGCCTCCTGGTTACGCAGCGGCGGCGATCAAACAGGCTACTTCTGTATATAATGCAAACAGCATATTCGTCGCCGTTTTCCGTCATTCCACCTTTGTTATTCATCCGTTATCAACCACGTGAATCCATTACTAGACCGGCTGCAGCCCTATCCGTTTGAAAAACTGCGTGCATTATTCGCAGACGTCACGCCTAACCCTGCGTTCAAGCCGATCAGTCTCGGCATAGGCGAGCCCAAACATCCCACGCCGGCATTCATCCAGCAGGCGCTGAGCGACAACCTGAACGGTCTGGCCAGCTATCCAAGCACAATTGGCGCGGAACCTTTGCGCGCAGCCATCGCCGGCTGGCTGGAACGCCGCTACGGCTTGCCGCCGCTGGATCCGGCGACGCAGATCTTGCCGGTCAACGGTTCGCGCGAGGCGCTGTTTGCGCTGGCGCAGACAGTGGTCGATCCCGCGCAAAAAGATGCGCTGGTGATGTGCCCGAATCCGTTCTATCAAATCTATGAAGGCGCCGCCTACTTGTCCGGCGCCCAGCCTTATTTCGTCAATTCCGACCCCGCCCGCAACTTCGCGCCGGATTACCGCAGCGTGCCGGACGATATCTGGCCGCGGGTCAAGCTGCTGTATCTCTGCTCGCCGGGTAATCCGACCGGCGCCGTGCTGTCGCTGGACGACTGGAAGGAATTGTTTGCGCTGTCGGACCGGCATGGCTTCGTGATCGCCGCCGACGAATGCTATTCCGAGATTTATTTCAAGCCGGAAGCGCCTTTGGGCGGTCTGCAAGCGGCCAATATGCTGGGCCGCAGCGGATATCCACGTCTGATCGCTTTTTCCAGCCTGTCGAAACGCTCGAACGTGCCTGGCATGCGCTCCGGCTTTGTCGCCGGCGATGCCGCCATCTTGAAGAAATTCCTGCTGTATCGTACCTATCACGGCGGCGCCATGAGCCCGCCTGTGCAAGCGGCTTCGGTCGCCGCCTGGAACGACGAAACCCACGTCGTCGAAAACCGCGCCAAATACATGGCAAAATTCCAACAGGTCACCCCTGTGCTGCAAACCGTGCTGGATGTCGCACTGCCCGATGCCGGTTTTTATCTATGGGCCAAGGTAGATAAATTGACAAACATTTCCGACACCGACTTCGCCAAGCGGCTGTATGCCGAATATAATGTAACAGTATTGCCCGGCAGCTATCTGGCGCGCGACGCCCATGGCAGCAATCCGGGCCGGCAACGGATCCGCATGGCGCTGGTGGCGGAAGTCGATGAATGCCTGGAAGCGGCGCAACGGATTGCGGCATTTTGCCGCGCATTGTGACTATTTGCGGGACAGAGTTTAAGAGTCGCCGCAGCGCGACGAATTACTCTGTCTTCAACTGACTAGACAAAACGGTTAAATTCTCAAGGAAAGTAATCCGAGAGAGTTTTTAAGCCGGCCAGCGTGGCGAATTACTCCGCCCCCATTGATTATTTTTAAACTTTAAACGACGAAAATCATGACTCAATCTCTGCAAGCATTTATCGACCAAGCCTGGGAACAGCGTACCGAATTTTCCCCTAAGACCGCACCCGCCGATGTCCGCGAAGCGGTCGCCAAGGTCATCGCCGAACTGAATCAAGGCAGCCTGCGCGTGGCCGAGAAAATCGACGGCAACTGGGTCGTCAACCAATGGATCAAAAAGGCCGTGCTGCTGTCGTTCCGCCTGGAAGACAACCTGCCGATGCCGGCCGGCGAGAACATGCAGTTCTACGACAAAGTGCCAACCAAGTTCGCCAACTACACTGCGGAAGATTTCGCCAAGGGCGGCTTCCGCGTGGTGCCGCCAGCAGTGGCGCGTCACGGCAGTTTCATCGGCAAGAACGTGGTGCTGATGCCTTCCTATGTCAACATCGGCGCCTATGTCGATGAAGGCACGATGGTCGATACCTGGGCTACCGTCGGCTCTTGCGCGCAGATCGGCAAGAACGTCCACCTGTCCGGCGGCGTCGGCATCGGCGGCGTGCTGGAACCGATGCAAGCCAACCCGACCATCATCGAAGACAACTGCTTCATCGGCGCCCGTTCGGAAATCGTCGAAGGCGTGATCGTTGAAGAAAACTCGGTGATCTCGATGGGCGTCTATATCGGCCAGTCGACCAAGATCTATGACCGCGCCACCGGCGAAGTCACTTACGGCCGCATCCCTTCGGGTTCGGTGGTGGTCTCGGGCAGCCTGCCTTCGGCCGATGGCAAGTACAGCCTGTATTGCGCCGTGATCGTCAAGCGCGTGGATGCCAAGACCCGCTCCAAGACCGCTATCAACGAACTGCTGCGTGAAGCCTGATCAGTTGTAAGGCTTTGGAGGACAGGGTTTGCGGGCTGCCAAGGTGAACCTTGCTACCTCTGCGGCACCATCCCCTGCCAAGATGTGTGAATGACAAAGAAAGAAGACGGAACAGCCAGCGCCAAAACGTCGTGCGCTGTCCGCTCTTCGACATAATAATAGTTTCTGCACCGAGGAGTTTTTGATGGCAATGGATCGCTTGTTTCAGCTGATGCAGGAGAAGGAAGCGTCGGACATGTTCCTGGCGTCAGGCTCGCCGATTCATCTGAAAATCAAGGGCCAGATGGTCCCGGTCAACCAGCAAACCATGGATGACAACACCATCCTTCTGCTGCTGAAAGAAGTGCTGCCGGCCGAACGGCTGCAAGAACTGGACCGCAACAATGAATTGAATCTCGGCTTGCCGGTCGCCGGCATCGGCAGTTTCCGGCTGTCGGCGTTCCGCCAGCGCGGCAGCATCTCTGCCGTGATCCGCTATATTCCCTACGAGATTCCGCCATTTGAAGAACTGCGCCTGCCGCCCGCATTGCTTGAGCTGATCGGCCGCAAACGCGGCTTGCTGCTGATTGTCGGCTCTACCGGTTCCGGTAAATCGACCACCATCGCCTCGATGCTGGACTACCGCAACAAGACCCAGGCAGGACATATCCTGACCCTGGAAGACCCTATCGAATTCCTGTTCGAGAATCACCGCTCGATCGTCAACCAACGCGAAATCGGCAGCGACACCACCGACCTTAACGGCGCGCTGAAGAATGCCTTGCGGCAGGCGCCGGATTGCATCCTGATCGGCGAAATCCGTGACAAGGCCACCATGTCGGCCGCGCTCGCCTACGCCCAGTCGGGCCATCTGGTGGTATCGACGCTGCACGCCAACAACACCTACCGCGCGCTGAACCGCATCATCAGTTTTTATCCGATGGAAAACCGGCCGGCGCTGCTGGAAGATCTGGCGTCGACCCTGGCGGCGATTGTTTCGCAACGGCTGGTCACCACGGTCGAAGGCCAGCGCACACCGGCAGTGGAAATCATGCTGAACACGCGCCACGTTTCCGAGCTGATTGAAGAAGACAACATCAGCCAGATCAAGGAAGCGATGGAAAAGAGCCTGGCGCCCGGCTCGCAGACTTTCGAGCAGGCACTGATGCAATTGATCGCGGATGGCGTCATCACCCAGGACGAAGCGCTGGAACATGCGGATTCGCCGAGCAACCTGTACTGGCTGATCAACAACCATACGCCGAGCTCGAAGAAAAATGCGGTGCCGGTGATCCCTGAGCCTGAACGGGTCGAAGGCGCAACCTTCACCGAATTCACACTGGATCTGTAAAAATATCCTCATCATCTGTAGCGACAGCATCTCATTTATGGCAATTACTCTTTACGGCATTCCCAATTGCGACACGGTCAAGAAGGCCCGTACCTGGCTTGAAGACCAGGAAATCGCTTATACGTTTCACAATTTCAAGAAAGATGGCGTCACGGCTGAACTGATCACGACCTGGCTGGCGGACATTCCCTGGGATACGCTGGTCAACCGCAAAGGAACGACCTGGCGCGGCCTCTCTGAACAGCGCCGCAACGGCATCACCGACGGCATCAGCGCGACGCCGTTGATGATGGAACTGCCGTCGATCATCAAGCGGCCGGTGCTGTACACCGGCAAGCAGGCTTATGTCGGCTTTTCGGATGCGCTGTATCAGGAAATATTTAGCCAATAAGTCAGTTAAAAGCCCGCAACCCATCGCAACATAATTTGAAATGCCGCACATGACCGAACACAGCAAAACCCTGGCGCTGGCCGAACAACTGATCGCACTTTCCTCCGTCACGCCGCAAGACAAGGGCTGCCAGGCGCTCCTGATCGAATTGCTGGCGCCGCTCGGCTTCGCATGCGAGACCATCCAGTCCGGCGATGTCACCAACTTGTGGGCGCGCAAGGGCACGGCGCGGCCGCTGCTGGTGTTCGCCGGCCATACCGATGTGGTGCCGACCGGTCCGCGCGAGCAGTGGCAATCCGATCCTTTCCTGCCTAGCCATCGTGACGGCAAGCTGTATGGCCGCGGTGCGGCCGATATGAAAACCTCGATTGCGGCGATGGTGGTGGCGGTGGAAGAATTCACCAAGGCCCGCCCGGATCATTCCGGCTCGATCGGCTTCCTGATCACCAGCGATGAAGAAGGCCCTGCCACCGACGGCACCGTGGTGGTCTGCGAAAAACTCAAGGCGCGCAGCGAGCAACTGGATTACTGCATCGTCGGCGAACCGACTTCCAGTTCGACCTTGGGCGACATGATCAAGAACGGCCGCCGCGGCACCATGTCCGGCAAGCTCACCGTCAAAGGCGTGCAGGGCCATATCGCCTATCCGCATTTGGCGAAGAATCCGATCCACCTGGCGGCGCCGGCGCTGGCCGAACTGGCTGCGGAAAAGTGGGATGACGCCAATGAATACTATCTGCCGACTTCCTGGCAGATGTCCAACATCCACGGCGGCACCGGTGCTTCCAATGTGATTCCGGGCGAAGTGGTGATCGATTTCAATTTCCGCTTTTCGACCGCCAGCACGGTGGAAGACTTGCAGCAGCGCGTGTTGGCGATTCTGGACAAGCACGGCCTGGAATACACGCTGGCCTGGACTGTCGGCGGCCGGCCGTTCCTGACGCCGCGCGGCACGCTGAGCAACGCCATCTCCGCCGCCATCAAGACGGAAACCGGGATCAACACCGAGCTGTCCACTACCGGCGGTACCTCGGACGGCCGCTTCATCGCGCAGATCTGCCCGCAGGTGATCGAATTCGGGCCGCCTAACGGCAGCATCCACAAGATCGACGAACATGTTGAAGTGCAGTTCATCGATCCGCTGAAAAACATTTACCGCCGCACCCTGGAAAACCTGCTGCCTTCGGCTTCCGTCTAACTCACTCACACAAAGGTTCTTATGGCCGGCACAAAAGACATCGTTGAACAAGCCTACGACGCCACGCCATATACCTCCCATCCATTCAAAGCCACCGCGCCAGAGCATCTGGCGGCGGTCGCCGCCCTGTTCAACCTGACGCCGCCACGCACCGACAATGCGCGGGTGCTGGAGCTGGGCTGCGCTGCCGGCGGCAACCTGATTCCACATGCACAACGGCATCCCGACGGCCGCTATGTCGGGGTAGACCTGTCCAAGGTCCAAATCGACGCCGGCCAACAACGACTGACGGCGCTCGGCCTGAACAATATCGGCTTGCATCACATGAGTCTCAGCGATATCGGCCCGGCCTTGGGTCAGTTCGACTACATCATTTGTCATGGCGTATATAGCTGGGTGTCGCCGCAGGTGCAAGACGCCATTTTGCGGGTGTGCGCTGAAAACCTGGCCGCCGACGGCATCGCCATCATCAGTTACAACACCTATCCGGGCTGGAAATTCAAGGAAGTGGTGCGGGAAGCGATGCTGTTCCGTGGCAAAAATCATGAAAAACCCGAGGACAAACTGGCGCATGCCCGCGGCATGTTCAATTTCATGCACGAGATGTCGAGCAAAGGCAGTGTCCTGCACCAGGTGCTGGAGCAGCACGCCGATACCTTCAGCGGCAAATTCGACGATTACTATCTGCAGCATGAGTATCTGGAGCCGTACAATGCGCCCTGCTATCTGAGTGAATTTACGGCCCGGGCGCAGCAGCGCAAGCTCAGCTATCTGGCCGATGCAGAAACGCAATCGATGTTTGTCAGCAATCTCGGCAGCAACATCGCCGAGCCCCTGCTGCGCGAATGCGAAAATGACCAGGTCGTGCTGGAACAGTACATGGATTTCCTGCGCAACCGCCAGTTCCGCCACACCCTGCTGGTGCACGCGGAACAACAAAGCCGGATCCGCTATCTGCTCAATTCGGCCCGGCTGGCGCTGCTGCACTATGCTTGTGCGGTCGACAGCGGTGCTGTGGCTATCACCCAAGACGATACGGAGCAAGCTCTCACCCTCAACGGCCAGCAACTCGTGATCAAGGGCCGGGTCAACAAGGTCGCCTTGCAACTGCTGGGCGAACGTTTTCCCGGCACCATGCACGTGCCGGAACTGGTGAGCGCCATCCGTCAACGTCTGCAGCAGCGGCAAGACAGCGATACCGAGACGGTGATCCAGCTGATGGAGGTGCTGGTGATACGTGGCGCAGTCGATTATCGCGTGCAACCTCTGGACGTTGCCCCTGCGGTTTCCGAACAACCGCTCGCCCTGGCGTCCGCCCGCGCCGATTTGAGCCTGGATCCGAACGCCGACACCACCAACCTCTGGCACCAGCGGATAAACTTGAACATCATCGAAAAAGTCCTGCTGCCCAAATTGGACGGCAACCATACCCAAGAGCAACTAATTGAACATGTCTTGCAAAAAGAGCAGCAACACATGCTGGAGTTCAAGCACAAGGACGGCCACCGCTTGACTGATCCGCAAGCCCTGCTGGAGGCCGCCGCCGAACATGTCGCCAATGCCCTGCGCGCACTCAGATATAATGCGTTATTGATCAACCCCCGATAATATCGGGCTAAATCAATACAATACCGGGCTAAATGGCCGGGTTTGCTCCATTCCGCCCGGCATTTCCGATAGAATCCGCCTGACACATTTTTTGGCCCCGGCTTTACATCGCTGGGGCCGAGTTGCCCGGACAGCGTAATCCACCACGTTGCGGCAGCACCTGATATTCCGCACACACGACAATCGCGCCATGACACCACAATCCTTTACCACTATCCGCGACCTGCTGCGCTATGCAGTAACCCGTTTCAACACTGCTGGCCTGTTTTTCGGCCACGGCAGCAGCAATGCGCTGGACGAAGCGGCCTACCTGATCCTGCACACGCTGAAGCTGCCGCTGGACAAGATCGACCCCTTTTTCGATGCGCGCCTGCTGCCGCATGAAATCGAAGCCGTCTTGCAGGTGATAGAAAAGCGCAGCGTCGACCGCCTGCCTGCCGCCTACATCACCAACGAGGCCTGGCTGGGCGAATACCGTTTCTATGTCGACCAGCGCGTGATCGTGCCGCGTTCGTTCATCGCCGAACTGATCCCCGACCATTTCTCGCCATGGCTGCAAGAGCCGGCGACGGTCAGCAACATCCTGGAACTGTGCACCGGTTCCGGCTGCCTGCCGATCATGCTGGCCGATGCCTTCCCTTCGGCCCATGTCGACACCGCAGATATCTCCGCCGATGCGCTGGCAGTGGCGCGGCGTAACGTCGACGACTATGAATTGCAGGACCGCATCACGCTGATCGAATCCGATTTGTACAGCAAGGTGCCGGCAAAGAAATACGACCTGATCGTCACCAACCCGCCGTACGTCAATTCAGGCTCGATGGGCAAATTGCCGCCGGAATACCTGCGCGAACCGCAAATCGCCCTGGCCGGCGGCAGCGACGGCATGGACCTGGTGCGCCAGATCGTGGCCGGCGCCAAGCAGCACCTGACCGCAAACGGCGTACTGGTGGTTGAAATCGGCAATGAGCGCGCCTTCGCCGAAGCGGCGTTCCCGAATTTGGAAATGACCTGGGTCTCGACCAGCGCCGGCGACGACATGGTGTTCCTGCTGACCGCCGACCAGCTGCCGTAGAGAAGTACAGATAACCACTCCCGGCACCATCCATTTATTTATTTAACCTCTAGAAACCCCGTCATCTCCACGAACGCGGAGATCCAGGTTGCTGCATAAAAATGGATTCCCGCGTTCGCGGGAATGACGCAGCAGGAGTTATAGAATTTTCCTTTAGCTGATAGCAGATAGTTTTCAATGATACGTTTTCAACAAGTTTCCCTGATGCGCGGCGTCAAGCCTTTGCTCGACAATGTCGACGTCACCCTCAACCCGGGCGACAAGATCGGCCTGATCGGCGCCAACGGCGCCGGCAAGTCCAGCCTGTTCGGACTGCTGCGCGGCGAGCTGCATGCCGACCTCGGCGAGATCGACTTTCCGTCGAAATGGCGCATGGCCTACGTCGCCCAGGAAACCCCGGCGCTGGACCGTTCGGCGATCGAATATGCGATTGACGGCGACGTCACCCTGCGCCGCCTGGAAGATGAACTGGCGTTCCTGGAAAGCGAACCGGAAAGCACCGCCAACGGCATCCTGATCGGCGAGCTGTATAGCGCACTGGCCGATGCCGATGCCTACACCGTGCGCTCGCGCGCCGAACAGTTGCTGACAGGTCTCGGCTTCTCGCTGTCGCAAATGGACCAGCCGGTAGCCAGCTTTTCCGGCGGCTGGCGCATGCGGCTGAATCTGGCGCAAGCGCTGATGTGCCCGTCCGACCTGTTGCTGCTGGATGAACCGACCAATCACTTGGACCTGGACGCCATCATCTGGCTGGAAGACTGGCTCAAGCGCTATCCCGGCACCCTGATCATCATTTCCCATGACCGCGATTTCCTCGACGGCGTGGTCAATGTCATCGTGCATATCGATGAACGCAAGCTGAAGCGTTATTCCGGCAACTACTCCTCGTTCGAACGCCAGCGTTCGGCGCAGCTGGAACTGGCCGCCGGCACCCTGGAAAAGCAGATGCGCCAGCGCGCCCATCTGGAATCGTTTATCAATCGCTTCAAGGCCCAGGCCAGCAAGGCGCGCCAGGCCCAGAGCCGGATGAAGGCGTTGGCCAAGATGGAAGAACTGGCGCCGCTGCGTGCAGCCGCTGAATTCTCGTTCGAATTCCGGGTGCCGCTGAGCGCACCGAATCCCCTACTGGTGATGGAAGACGTGAGCGCCGGTTATCGCACCGAAAGCGAAACCAGCCACGAAGTCACCGAAAAAGTGATCGTCTCCGGCATCAATTTTTCGCTGCAGATCGGCCAGCGCATTGGCCTGCTGGGCGTCAACGGTGCGGGTAAATCGACTTTCATCAAGACCATCGCAGAAGAACTCAAGCCATTGCACGGCGACGCCCAGTTCGGCAAAGGCTTGTCGATCGGTTATTTTGCCCAGCACCAGGTGGAAATGCTGCGTCACGACGAATCGCCGTTGTGGCACATGGGTAAAATCGCGCCGACCACGCGTGAACAAGAACTGCGCAACTTCCTCGGCAGCTTCAATTTCAACGGCCCGATGGTGACCAGTTCGATCAAACCGTTTTCCGGCGGTGAAAAAGCGCGCCTGGCGCTGGCGCTGATCGTCTGGCAACGCCCTAACCTGCTGCTGCTGGATGAACCGACCAACCATCTGGACCTGGAAACCCGTGAAGCGCTGACCATGGCGCTGGCGCAGTTCGAAGGTACGCTGGTGCTGGTCTCCCATGATCGCCATCTGTTGCGCGCCACCACCGATCAGTTCATCATTGTCGCGGACGGCAAGGTGCAGCCGTTCGACGGCGATCTCGACGATTACAAAGACTGGCTGTTCAAGACCAAGCTGGCGGCCAAGAACAGCGCTGCCGACGCGACTCTGCCAAAAGCCAGCAGCAAGGCCAAGATCGCCAGTGCGGTGGCGCCGGCGGCCGCTCTGGTCGTCGACAATGCCGACCGCCGCGAGCAGAAGCGGCAGGAAGCCGATGCACGCCAAAAACTGGCGGCGCAGAAGAAGCCTATCGAATCGCGCATCAAGCGCCTGGATGAACAGATCGCCAAACGTACGGCGCAGAAGACCACGGTCGATACCCGCCTGGCTGATCCGGAAATCTACGATAAAGACAAGAAGAAGGAATTGGCGACGCTGCTGACCGATCAGGCGTTCTACGCCAAGGAACTGACGCAACTGGAGGCGGAATGGCTGGAACAGCAGGAAGCGCTGGAGCAACTGGGCAACTAAAAGCCGGCCGGGGCGGCGCAACGCGCCGTCCTAAAACGCTGAGTATTATCGGCTGCGGCAAAGTCGGCCAGACCCTCGGCAGGCTTTGGCATCGCCAGCGGGCATTTACTTTGCTCGATATCCTGAATCGTTCAAATGCCAGCGCGCAACGGGCTCGCACCTTCATCGGCGCCGGCGATGTGGCGACCTCTTATGACGAGCTGCGCTGTACCGAAGTATTCCTGATTGCCGCCGGCGATGACCAGATCGCAGCTTGCTGCGATGCGCTCGCAGCCGCTGGTAAGCTGCAGCCCGGCAGCATCGTATTTCATTGCAGCGGCGCCTTGTCGTCGCTGGAACTGGCCGCCGCCACCGGCCTCGGCGCGGCGGTCGCCAGCATCCATCCGATCCGCAGTTTTGCCTTGCCGCGGCAAGTGGCCACGTCGTTTGACGGCACCTTTTGCGGCGTCGAAGGCGATGCCGCCGCGCTCGCCGTGCTCAAGCCGGCATTCCGCACCATTGGCGCCCAGCTGGTCGCCATCCGGCGCGAGCAGAAAACTCTATACCACGCCGCCGCCGTGTTTGCCTCCAACTATCTGGTGACCTTGATCGACGTCGCGCAGCAGGCTTATGCCGCCGCTGGCATAACGCCAGAAGATGCCTTGAAACTGATACAGCCGCTGCTGACCGAAAGCGTCGCCAATGCCTTCCGGCTCGGGCCGGCAACCGCCCTTACCGGTCCGATCGCACGCGGTGACCTGGAGACGGTGGCGCGCCAGCAGCAAGCCCTGCAGCAGTGGCAACCGCAAGTCGCCGCACTGTATCAGCAGTTTGCACTGCTCACCACCGAGCTTGCCGGACGCAAGAAAAACGGATAGCCGTAAACACCGCTAACCGAAAAAAATCTAGAATGCAAAGACAATAACTGCATATAGAATGGCAAAAGCATCATTTTACGTTTGCCCGCAAAACCGCTTAACATAGTCGTCACCAGCAACACCCCGTGCTTGTCTGTGCCCTCAACCAAAGGATAAAAAATGGCCACAACACTGTCAAAACTCAGCAAAATCGCAGCGGCAATCCTGATCACCAGCGTAACGCTGAATGCCTTCGCGGCAGATTTGCTCGATACCGTCAAATCCCGTGGCACCTTGAAGGTGGCGATGGAGGGCAACTACCCGCCGTTCAATTTCAAGGATCCGAAAAGCGGTGAGCTGACCGGCTTTGAAGTCGATGTGGCTAAACTGCTGGCAGCCAAGCTGGGCGTGAAGCCGGAATTCACAACGACTGAATGGAGCGGCATCCTGGCGGGCCTCGGCGCCGGCAAGTACGATGTCATCCTGAACCAGGTCGGGATTACCGAAGCCCGTCAAAAGGCCTTCGATTTTTCGCAACCTTATACCCTCTCCACGGCGCAACTGATCGTCAGGAAAGACGAGAAGCGCAGCTTCCCGACGCTGGAATCGCTGAAGGGCTACAAGCTCGGCCTGGGCCAGGGCACCAACTTCGAGCAGAAAGCCAAGGCGGTTCCAGGCATCGACGTCAAAACCTATCCGGGATCGCCTGAATACCTGGCCGACCTGGCCAGCGGCCGTATTGATGCGGCTTTGAATGACCGCTTGCTGGTCGGCTATCTGCTGAAGAGCTCCAACCTGCCGTTGAAGGCCGGCGCCACGTTCGGCGACATCGATAAAATCGGCATTCCTTTTCAAAAAGGCAATCCGAAGTTCGAAGCAGCTTTGAATAAAGCACTGGACGACATCCTGAAAGACGGCAGTTTCAAGCAGGTTTCGTTCAAATGGTTCGGCTTTGACGTTAGCAAAGCGCCATCGGCGCAGTAACTTGATTCGCGCTACACTGCGGTTAAACCAGACATCCCCGCCCACTGCGGGGATGTTTTTTTAGGCCGAGAATCTAGGTTTAACAGAGACCCTATGGAATTACTGGATTTGCTGCAGCAATCAGCGCCGACCTTGTTTCGCGGCGTCGGCTATACCTTGATTTTCGCGGTGGCGTCGATGCTGGGCGGTTTGCTGCTCGGTTTTCCCCTCGCCATCGCCCGCATCGTACCGTCGCGCTGGGCGCAATGGCCCTCCACCGTGTATGTCAGCCTGATGCGCGGCACGCCGCTGCTGGTGCAAATCTTCGTGATCTATTATGGCTTGCCCAGCATCGGCATCAGCTTCTCGCCGCTGACGGCGGGCATCCTGGCGCTCAGTCTGAACGCCGGCGCCTACTTGTCGGAAAGTTTGCGCGGCGCGATTCTCGGCGTGCATGCCGGGCAATGGTCCGCCAGTTACAGCATCGGCTTGAACTACGGGCAAACCTTGCGCTACATCGTGGTGCCGCAGGCGATCCGGCTGGCGGTGCCGTCGATGAGCAATACCCTGATCAGCCTGATCAAGGATACCTCGCTGGTGTCGGTCATCACCGTGACCGAACTGATGCTGGCGACCAAGGAAGTGATTGCGGTGACCTTCCGGCCGCTACCGCTTTATCTGGCGGCGGCGGCGATCTACTGGTGCCTGAGCATGTGTTTTGAACGCTTGCAAATCCGCCTGGAGCGCAAGCTCGGGCAGGCGCATAAATCAAACTAGCAATCGATTTGCCGTCAAAAACGCGATAGCAGATCGATCTGGCTCACCAGCGGCGTAGCGTCACCCGGATGTGCGCGCTGGTAGCTGCCGTCGCTATCCATATCCCAGGCCGATGCATTGTCTTGCAAGTGCACCAGCAAGCTCTCCTCGATCACGCGGCGCTTGAGTTTGCCGTCCAGGATCGGGAACGCTGTTTCGATGCGGCGGAACAGGTTGCGGTCCATCCAGTCGGCGCTCGACAACATCACATGTTCCTCGCCGTCGGCATAGAAATAAAACACCCGGTGATGTTCCAGGAAGCGGCCGATGACGGAGCGCACCTTGATGTTTTCCGACAAGCCCGGCACGCCCGGCTGCAAGGCGCAGACGCCGCGAATCAGCAACTGGATCTTGACCCCCGCCTGCGAGGCCAGGTACAAGGCTTCGATCACGGTCGGCTCCAGCAAGGCATTCATCTTGGCAATGATGTAGCCCTGCTTGCCGGCCTTGGCCGCGTCGACTTCTTTCTGGATCGCATACAGCACATTGGCATGCAAGGTAAACGGCGATTGCCACAGGCGTTTGAGCGGCACCTGCTTGCCGAAACCGGTCAATTGCTGGAACACGTTATGCACGTCTTCGCAGATCTTGTCGTCATTGGTCATCAAGCCGAAATCGGTGTACAGGCGCGCAGTTTTCGGATGATAGTTGCCGGTGCCGAGATGCACGTAACGTTTCAACTTGGTATGTTTGGCGTGCCGTTTGCGGCGCACGATCAGCAGTGCCTTGGCATGCGTCTTGTAGCCGAACACGCCGTACACCACGTGGGCGCCGACCGCCTCCAGCTTGGCGGCCCAGCCGATATTGGTTTCTTCGTCGAAGCGCGCCATCAACTCCAGCACTACCGTGACTTCCTTGCCGTTCTTGGCGGCTTGCATCAGGGCGCTCATCAGCGGCGAGTCGTTGCCGGTACGATAAATGGTCTGTTTGATGGCCAGAACGTCGGGATCGATCGCGGCCTGCTGCAACAGCTCCAGCACTGGATGGAAGCTTTCGTAAGGATGGTGCAGCAAGACATCGTTCTGGTCGATGATATCGAAGACCGAGGCGCCGGTGGTAAACGCCTTTGGTAGTACCGGCGAATGCGGCGTGAATTTCAAATCCGGGCGGTCGACCAGATCAGGCAAAGGCATCAGGCGCACCAGGTTGACCGCGCCGTTGACCCGGTAGCAGTCTGCCGGCATCAGGCCGTTCTGGTTCAGCAAGCGCTGCACCAACGAAGCCGGCGTGCCGTCGGCCACTTCCAGCCGCACCGCATTGCCGAGCTGGCGCGTCGGCAGCTCTCCTTGCAACGCCAGCCGCAGATCGGTCACCTCATCCTCATCGACAAACAAGTCGCTGTTGCGGGTCACGCGGAACTGATAGCAGCCGCCAATCGACAAACCCGGAAACAGCTCGCCGACAAAGCGTTGCATGAAACTGCTCAACAGCACGAAGCCGTAAGGATGGGCCGACAGGTGTTCCGGCATCCGCACCAGCCGCGGCAAGACCCGCGGCGCTTGCACGATGGCGAGTTCGGTCTCGCGGCCGAAGGCATCCTTGCCGCTCAGCTTGACGGCGAAATTCAAACTCTTGTTCAACACGCGCGGAAACGGGTGAGCCGGATCGAGGCCGATCGGCGTCAGCACCGGCAGCAGCTCGGTCTTGAAAAATTCATGGGCCCAGGCGGTTTGTTCCTCGGTCCATTCGGATTCCTGATAGAACGCAATGCCCTCGGCGTTCAGCGCTGGCAGCAGCACTTCGTTGAACAGCGCATATTGGCGCGCCACCAGCTTCTGCGCGCGCTCGCTGATGGTGCTGTAGGCATGCTGCAACGACATGCCGTCAGGCGTCACGCCATCCACAGCAACCCGGATCTGCTCCTGCAAACCAGACATGCGGATCTCTGAAAATTCGTCCAGGTTGCTACTGGTGATGCAGACAAAACGCAGCCGTTCCAGCAAGGGCACCAATGGATCTTCAGCCTGGGCCAGGACCCGCTCGTTAAAGGCAAGTACGCCGAGTTCGCGGTTGAGCAATGGAAAAGTCATGTTCCGGTCGATAGAGTGAGCTAGGGGGATGGACGATTTACAGCCTGCACAATTGGCAGATTACTAATATGACGTTATTGATTGTAAGGATGGAATGTGACGCGAGAATGACAAACCCGTGTCCGACAGCAGACGGTGCAGCGTGAAAGCCAAAGATATCTTGTCGCCTAAAAAAGAAAACGACTTGCAGAAACCAGATTCTGCAAGCCGCTCTAACAACGTCGCCACTACTTTAACTGCTGATCAAATCACCGTAGCCAACCCCAGCGTCAGCAACAAGGCCACCACCGAAATAATGGTTTCGCAGACCGTCCAGGTCTTGAAGGTTTCCGTCACGGTCATGTTGAAGTATTCCTTGACCAGCCAGAAGCCGCCGTCATTCACATGCGACAAAATCAGCGAACCGGCGCCGGTGGCGAGCACCATCAGTTCCGGCCTGACAGCGACGGTGCCGGCAGTGACGATCGGCGCCACGATACCGCAAGCGGTGGTCATGGCGACAGTCGCCGAGCCGGTAGCAACCCGGATCAGCGCCGCCACGAACCAGCCCAGCAGCAACGGCGACAAATGCGCATTGTTGGCGACTTCGACAATCGCTTTGGAGACGCCGCCATCGATCAGGATACGGCCAAAGCCGGCGCCGGCGCCGACGATCAGCGTGATGCCGGCGATAGGCGCCAGGCATTCGGTAGTGAATTTGAGGATGGCCTCGCGATCAAAACCGCGCGAATTGCCGAAGGTATAGAAACTCACCAGCGTACCGATCAGCAGTGCGATCACCGAGTTGCCCATCAGGCGCATGAAATCGTTAGCGAATGTCTTTGGCGTAAAAAAAACATCAGCCCAGCTACCCAGCAACATCAACGCAACCGGCAGCAGGATGGTGGCGATGGTGATGCCGAAACCCGGCAATTCACGGGTCTTGCCCTCTTCCACGAATTGCGCGATCAGTGGATTGTCCGGATTAGGGATGACGAAACGGCTGATCAGCTTGGCAAACAAAGGACCGGCAATGATGGCGGTTGGAATGCCTACGATCAGCGCATACATGATGGTGCGGCCGATATCGGCGTTGTAGGCAGTCACGGCAAACAGCGCGGCAGGATGCGGCGGGATCAAGCCATGCACCACCGAAAGACCGGCGACCATCGGGATACCGACCATGATCATGTTGGTGCCGGTACGCTTGGCGACGTTGAAAGCGATCGGAATCAGCAGCACGAAACCGACTTCAAAGAATACCGGCAAGCCGACAATCAGCGCCACCACCATCATGGCCCAATGCACCCGCTTGGGGCCGAAAACGCCGATCAGCGTGTTGGCGATGCGTTCTGCACCGCCCGACTCGGCCATCATCTTGCCGAACATGGTGCCCAGCCCGACCACCAGCGCAATGTGCCCCAGCGCGCCGCCGACCCCGGTTTCATACGACTTGACGATATTTGCCATCGGCATGCCGACCACCAGGCCCAGTATCACCGAGACCACAATCAGTACGATGAACGGATTCATCTTGAACTTGGCGATCAGCACCACCAGTGCGATCACTGCAATCACTGCGTACAGGAGCAACAGATTTCCCTGAACCATCTCCATCAAATCCTCCTATGTTTGCTTATATTTTATGAATACTTCGGTCGAATGCAGCCTGGGTTGGTGACGCGTAACCCAAGCTGTACAGCCAATCGCTTTCGTCTTGCGCGATTATTTTTTATAGGCAATGCAATCCACTTCCACTTTGCAATCGACCACCATCGCCGATTGCACGCAAGCGCGGGCCGGCGGATTGGCGCCGAAATATTCCTTGAAGACACGGTTGAACGATTGGAAATCCCGGGTATCGTCGAGCCAGACGCCGCAACGCACCACGTGTTCCGGACCATAACCGGCTTCCTTCAGGATAGCCAGCACGTTCTGGATGGTCTTGTGCGATTGGGCGACGATGCCGCCGTCGATCACTTCGCCGTCCACCATCGCCACCTGGCCGGAAACATACAGCCAGCCGTCGGCCTCCACCGCGCGCGCAAATGGCAGGTGCTGGCCGCCGGTTCCAGAACCACCTTCGACACCATATCGTTTGATTGTCATGACTACTCCTCAGTAAAAAATAGAATTCAACTTGCGACAGCTACACGAACATTAGGGCGTGTTGACATAGGATTTGGGAGTGCGAACGCGCGGCATGCGACGCCTGCAGCCGTTCCCGGAGGGTTCAAGCCAAAACGTGCGTTGCCCGCGTTGCATGGCTTGCCACCACACGTTTTGGCTTGAACGCATCTCCCAAATCCTATGTCAACACGCCCTAGCCTCTCGCGCCAGGAAACGCCCCGCCCGCAACCCGGTAGGCGCTTTTTCCGCACCGCCAAGATAAGACAAGACGCCATTCACCCATACTGCCTCGATCCCTTCAGCCGGCTGCATCGGATCCGCGAAAGTTGCGGCATCGCGCACCGTCTCCGGATCGAACAGCACCAGGTCGGCCCAATAGCCTTCGCGCACCAGGCCGCGCTCGGTCAGACCGAAACGCTCGGCCGACAAGCCGGTCATCTTGCGGATCGCCACGGTCAACGGAAACAGTTTTTGTTCACGGCTGTAATGGCCGAGCACCCGCGGAAATGCGCCCCACAGGCGCGGATGCGGCAAGGGGTCATTGGGCAGGCCATCCGAACCGACCACGGTGGCCGGATGACTCAGGATGCGATTGACGTCATCGTCTTGCATGCAGTGATATACCGCGCCGGCCGGTTGCAAGCGGCGCGCGGCTTCCATCAGGTCGACCTGCCATTCGGCAGCGATGGCGGCCAGCATTTTACCGCCCATCGCCGGCTGCGACTCTGACCACGTCACCATGATATCGATGGTGTCGGTCACTTGCTTCAAATCCAAGGTGGAAGAACTGGCCGTGTAGGGATAACAATCGCAACCGACCGGCTGGTAGCGCTGCGCCTGCTCCAGCGCCGCCAGCACTTCGCCGCTGCGGCCCCAGTTTTCGACGCCGGCACATTTCATGTGCGAGATCACCACCGGCACCCGCGCGTGCTTGCCGATGCGGAAGGCTTCGTCCATGGCTTCCAGGATATCGGCGAATTCGCTGCGCAGATGCGTGGCGTAGATCGCGCCAGCCTCGGCCAGCGGTTCCGCCAGCGCCAGCACTTCCGAGGTCGGCGCCATGATCGCATTGCCATACGCCAGGCCGGTGCTGAGGCCCAGCGCGCCGTGCGCCAAGGCTTCACGCAACTGCACACACATGGCGGCGATTTCGCTGTCGCTGGCGGCGCGGTCAAGGCGGTCCATCTGGTTGCTGCGCAAGGCCGTGTGGCCGATCAGCGCCGCCACGTTGATTGACGGTTTGGCCTGGTTGACGGCTTCGACATAAGAAGCGAAAGTGGGATAGCTGAAAGCGCTCGCTTCGCCCAGCAGATTCATCGGATCAGGCGGTTCCGCCTTGAGGCTGACCGGCGCGGCGCTGATGCCGCAATTGCCGACCACCACGGTGGTGACCCCTTGCGACAGCTTGGGCAACATCACGGGTGTGCGAATGACATTGGTATCGTCATGCGTGTGGACGTCGATAAAGCCGGGGCTCAATACCTTGCCGTTGCCGTCGATGACTTGTCGCGCATGCCAGCCGAGTAAAGCACCAAGTAAAGCACCATTGGCACCATCGGCGCCAGCGCGGGCGATCTGCACGATGCGACCGCCATCAATGGCCACATCGGCAGCAAACGGCGCGCCGCCGCTGCCGTCGATCACGGACACGTTGAGAATCAGCGTATCGCATTGGTGAATTTCAGCGGCATTGTCGCCAGTATTCATATCATCACTACCCATATCAATCTCCCAGCGGCTCGCGGCTGCTGCCGCCACGATGCGTATCCAGTGTGAATTTCAGGCGTCGCAGCAGCTCCTGGCTACGGTCTTTTTGCAGCAGCGCCAGTTCCGTCATCAGCACATCCAGCGCCATCATCATGGCGTAGCGCGATGACGACGGCTTGAAAATAAAATCGGTTTCCATCGACTTCAGCGGCAGCAGCACATCAGCCATCGCCGCCAGCGGCGAACCAAGCGCGGTAATCGCCACCAGCTGTACGCCGTACTCCTTGGCCACCGCGCAACTGGCGTTCAACTCAGCCACGTTGCCGGTGGTGGACAAGACCAGCACCACATCGCTCTTGTCCGAGGTCGCCGCCACCATTTTTTGCAACATGGCGTCGTGATAGGTTGCCACCGGACGGCCCAGCCGCACCAACCGATAGCGCGCCTCATCAGACAGCATAGTCGAGCCGCCTCCCATACCAAAGGCATAAATCATGCGCGCCTGCAGCAACGTTTGCGCCGCTTGCAACAGCGTTTCCTGGTTCAGCAAGCTGCGGTTCACTTCCAGCACTTTGTGGATATCGGTGTAAACCAGGTCGACGATTTGCGGCAGCTCATCGTCGGCAAGCACATTCTCTGTCCGCAAAAAGCGCTGGCCGATGGCTGCGGCCTGCGCCAGATTCATCTTCAGTTCGCGCACATCGCGGCAGCCGATGGCCTTGGCGAAACGGGTAACGCTGGCTTCGCTGACGCCGGCCTGCCTGGCCAGGGTCTGGATGCTGGCGCTGGCGGCGAACGGCAAGTCGCCAAGGATCGCCTGCGCTACCTTTTGCTCAGCCTGGCGCAACTGGCTGCTACGCTCGGCGATGCGCGACACAATATCGAATGGATGATTCATGCGCTCCACGAAGTGCTACACGACGGCGTTCCGATGGGTATACCGTGTGGTCAGTCAGAAATATTGCATCTACCGCAACAACACCTCGATGTTACGGCAAGATGAAAATTGTTATGTTACTTTGTAACATGCTTCTAATATAGTAAATTCAAGGATATGATTACGTCAAATGAATTATGACGGAGGAGAGTTAAATATGAGTGTTACAAACAATCACACCAATATCCAGAGCCCGCTTATCGATCCCTTGAACAAGGGGCTTGGGGCTTTTCAGCAAGCTGTGACTGCCGAGGAAATCAAGGCGCTGAACTGGAACCTGCTGCGCGAAGACCTGAGCCTGCCTACGGCGGTGCTTTACGAAGAGCGCATGAACCACAACCTGCAGTGGATGCAGCAGTTCGTCACCGAATACGGCGTCAAACTGGCGCCACATGGCAAAACCACCATGGCGCCCAAGCTGTTTGCACGCCAGCTGGCCGGCGGCGCCTGGGGCATCACCCTGGCCACCGCGCATCAGACCCGGGTCGCCTATCAGCACGGCGTGCGGCGCATGATCATGGCCAACCAGCTGGTCGGCAAGCAAAACATGGCGATCATCGCCGATTTGCTGGCGGATCCGTCGTTTGAATTCTGCTGTCTGGTCGATTCGGCCGACGGCGTCGATCAACTAGGCGCTTTCTTCCATGCGCGCCGGCAAAAATTGCATGTGCTGCTGGAACTGGGACCTGACGGCGGCCGCACCGGCATCCGCAACCCGCAACAGCAGGCAGCGGTGCTGGCGGCGCTGGAGCGCTGGCCTGACAATATCGTGCTGGCCGGCGTCGAAGTCTACGAAGGCGTCCTGAAAGAGGAAGCCGACATCCGCGGCTTTTTGCAGCATGCAGTCGCCTGCACCAAGCAACTGGCCAAAGATGGCCGCTTTGCCGCCCGCACCGATGGCGCCACGGCACGGCCGGTCATCCTGACCGGCGCCGGTTCGGCCTGGTATGACGTGGTCGCCGAGGAATTCGCCAAGACCGAGATCGGCCTGCCGCTGGATGTGGTGTTGCGTCCCGGCTGCTACCTGACGCACGACGTCGGCATTTATCGCGCGGCGCAGGCACAGATACAGACGCGCAATCCTATCGCTCGCAAAATGCGCACCGAGCTGCAGCCGGCGCTGCAACTGTGGGCTTACGTGCAATCGATTCCCGAAGCCGGCAAAGCCATCATCGCGCTCGGCAAGCGCGACGCCGCATTTGACGCCGGCCTGCCTTTGCCTGCTGCGCATTTTCGTCCGGGGAATCAGGCGCCGACGGTGACCCCGGCGCACTGGCAACTGACCGGCATGATGGACCAGCACGCTTACCTGCAGATTACCGACGGCGACGATATCAAGGTCGGCGACATGATCGGTTTCGACATTTCGCACCCTTGCCTGACCTTCGACAAATGGCGTCAGATTGCCGTGGTCAACCCGCAGCATCAAGTGGTCGATGTAATCCAGACTTTCTTTTGACTTCAGCACCGGGTAAAGCAATGACGATAGATATACTGGCCTATGGCGAAGCGATGGTGGAATTCAACCAGCGCGTCCATGACGCACGCATGTACTTGCAGGGCTTCGGCGGCGACACCTCCAATTTTTGCATAGCCGCAGCCCGCCAGGGTGCGCGCAGCGGCTATATCAGCGCGCTCGGCAATGATCACTTCGGCGAAAAATTGCGTGCGCTGTGGCTGGCGGAACAAGTCGACGCCAGCCACGTGCTAAACGATGCAAGTGCGGCTACTGGCGCGTATTTCGTGTCGCACAACGAGGGCGGCCATCACTTCGATTACCTGCGCGCCGGTTCCGCCGCCAGCCGCTACGCCAGCGCGCAATTGCCGCTGGAGGCGATTGCAGTCGCCAAGGTGCTGCACCTGTCCGGCATCAGCCTGGCGATCAGCGCATCGGCCTGCGACGCCGGACTGGCGGCCATGGCGCATGCGCGCAAGGATGGCGTGAAGACTTCGCTGGACACCAACCTGCGGCTGAAACTGTGGCCGCTGGAACGCGCCCGCGAAAAAATGCGCGCGGCGTTTGCGCTGTGCGATATCTGCCTGCCCAGCTGGGACGACATCAGCGCCCTCACCGGCCTTGACGACCGCGACGCGATTGTCGATACGCTGCAATCCTACGGTATCGGCCTGATCGCTTTCAAGCTCGGCGCGGAAGGCTGTTATGTCGCCACTGCCAAGGAACGGCGCCTGGTACCGCCCTACGGCGTGGAAGCGGTAGACGCCACCGGCGCCGGCGATTGCTTCGGCGGCGCCTTCATCGCCCGCCTGGTGGCTGGCGACGATCCCTTCCGGGCCGCGCGCTACGCCAACGTCTGTGCGGCGCTGTCGACTACCGGCTACGGTGCGGTAGCGCCAATTCCCCATGCGGCGCAGGTTGAGGAAATACTGGGCTCAAGCTAGAAAGCAGCGAGCTGCTCTGCACGCGCTGCTTTGTACCCACTGCTTTGCAGCCACCGTTACGCAGCGCGCGCCCGTTCCGCCAGCAAGCCTTCGACAATTTCTCCCAGCCGCTTTATGCCCTGCTCGATCTGCGGCGAAAACGGCTGGCCGCAGCTCAGCCGCAGAAAGTGATCGAAGCGCTTCGAATTGGAAAACATCAGGCCCGGCGCGGTCTTGATCCCTTCCTGCAATGCCGCTTCAAACACGGCTTTCGATGATAGTTGCGCAGGCAATTCCACCCATAGCAAAGCACCGCCATCCGGCACGTTGATGCGGGTGCCGCTCGGGAAATGACGCGCGATCGCCTCGGCGGTGCGAGCCCGCTGCAAGCGCAAGGCCTCGCGCAAACGGCGCAGATGACGTTCGTACGCGGTCGACGCCATAAAATCGGCGGCGGCGATCTGCGACCATTCTTCGTTGGCGCGCGTATGTGCAAATTTCAGCATCTCGATCCGCGCCTGCCAGCGGCCGCCAGCCATCCAGCCTAGCCGCATGCCTGGCGCCAGCACTTTATTCAGCGACGCGCAGTAGATCACATTGCCGCTGCGGTCCCAGGATTTCAAGGCACGGGCCGAGCTTGTCTCCGGCACCATGCCGCTATACGAATCATCTTCGATCAACGCCATGCCATGCTCTTCGCACAGCGCCACCAGACGCGCCTTGTGCTCGTCCGGCATGATGCTGCCGAGCGGGTTTTGCAAATTCGGCACCACCACTGCCGCCTTGATATCGGGGTAGGTTTGCAGCGCAAGTTGTAGCGCTTCTATCGATATGCCGGTGCGCGGGCTGGTCGGAATCTCCAGAGCCCGCATGCCAAGGCTTTCCAGCACCTGCAACAAGCCGTAGTAAGTCGGCGACTCGACCGCGACCGTATCTCCCGCCTGCGCCACGGCGCGCAGCGCCAGGTTGATCCCCTCGATGCAGCCATGGGTGACGATCACCTCTTCCGGCGCCAGCTTGATGCCGATGGTCAGGCTGCGCTTGGCGAGAACTTGCCGGAACGCCGGATTACCGCTATGCGACATCATGCTGGTCAACACCTGAGGCTGCAGGCGCAAGGTGCGGATCGCAGCGTTTTTCAGGGCCTCCACCGCATACAGCTGCGGCGCACAACTGGCGCCGCTCAAATCGAGAGTGACGCTGGCGCTGCGGCCTTGGGCGATAACTCCCGAGACCCGCTCATGGATCCCGGCATACTGGGCCGACATCAGGGCTGGCATGGCCGACAGGTTGGGCTCTTCCGCCAGCGCCAGGCGCCGCGCAGGCAGTACGAAATAACCCGAGCGCGGCCGCGCCTCCAGCCAGCCGTCTTGCTCCAGGTAACGCAGCGCTTGCAAGGCCGTCGACAGGCTCACCTGATGCTGCCGCATCAAGTCGCGCACCGAAGGCATGCGATCGCCCGCCGCCAGCGTACTGGACTGGATCGCCGCCAGGTAATGCCCGGCCAGCTGGCGGTACAGCAGTTGCGGCGTAACGGATTGCGACGATGAAAGCGACAAGGGAGGTTTGCTCATGGCGATGGTTGAATTGTTTGAGTGTGAGGCATTTGCGGACAACGAAACAGATACAGAACAAAGCAAAACAGACAATAACAGGTCCGCAAATACCCCGACTGTTACGCTGTATTTAACGCATCGCTGTGCCTGTTTCGGTAGCGTTTTGGCGATTACGCTGGAGCCGTCTCATTAAACAAGGAAACCACGATGAACTCGCCCGCCGGCAGCACCTCCAGAATCGAACTAGGCCGCGGCAGCGGCAGCATGTTCCACGCCAGCCGCGGCACGACTATCGTCTCTTTGCAAGGCAATATGCTGATCGCCGAAACCGACAGTTATTTGACCGATATCAGCGTCGCCAACTGCGCCCTGCTCCACGAGGGAGATTGCCATGTGATACGGCGCAGTGGCTGGGTACGCTTGCATGCGCAAGGAAGCAGCAACGCTGCCGGCCTGGTAATTGTGCCAACAGGAAATTTTCTGGCGTCATTCCTGGCCCGCTGGCGGCGTCGGAGCGACACCTCCGCGTATGCGGCAAACCAGACGCATGTCATTGAATCATAGACAACCAGCCACAAACAGTATGTCCGCCGCCACATATCTCCCTGCTTGGCATGCGGACATACAGCAAAGCGCTTGTTGCAAAACCCTGATCTGGCTTATTCTGTGTGCATGAGTATCACGCGCGAAGATCTAGAACAGGACCGCCTCCGAAGCTTCCTGGATAACACCCCGATTGCGGCTGCCCTGCTGTCCGAAGCAGCGCTGGAAGCCTCCTGGCGCGCCGCCCTGGCGTCGCTACCCGATCCCAACGGCGACGTCTGGCTGTTCGGTTACGGCTCGCTGATCTGGAACCCGATGGTGGAGTACAGCGAACGCGTACCGGCCATGCTATACGGCTTCCACCGCGGCTTCTATCTCTACTCCCGCATCAACCGCGGCACTTGGGATAATCCCGGGTTGGTGCTGGGCCTGGATCGCGGCGGCTCCTGCCAAGGCATCGCCTTCCGGATCCCCGCTATCAGCATAGAAACCGAACTGAAAATGCTATGGCGCCGCGAAATGCTCACCGGCGCCTACATCCCGCGCTGGCTACCCATGCAACTCAACGGCAAAACCGGCCCCCGCATCAAAGCCCTGGCCTTCGTCATGAACCGCCAGCACGAAAGCTATGCCGGACGACTGCCCGACCCCACGATCATCTCCCACTTGCGCGACGCCTGTGGCTTGTATGGACCGGCCAGGGATTATTTGCGGCATACGCTGGAGGGACTATTGAAAGAAGGATTTGAAGATCCCTATCTGGCGAGGCTCTGGGCGCAACTAGAATCCTGTCAAAAAACCACAACAGAAAATTAACCCCGCTGGTTTTGACGTTGAAGTTGCTTGTGAAGTTGCCGTTGATGTTGCATTTGAAGTACCCGCATTGAGAACTTGCCAAAAGAGGCGCGTGGCAGTCGGGAATTGTGGGGGAACATGTTTGAGCCGAAGGCGAGTTGGTTTCCCCACCCGACTGCCACGCGCCTCTTTTGGGGACCTGACCGAAGGGAAGGCAAGGGCTTTGCGGTCGCCTTCTTTTTGGTTACTTTTTCTTGGCGAAGCAAGAAAAAGTGACTAGCTGCCGGAGGGTGTAAATAATTTTGTGTAAACGGTCATTTGGCAGGACACTGCCGCCATCAAGGAGAAACAATGACCGTCGCAACGCGTAACAAACGGGCCAAGCCCGATCCAGAACTGCTGAAACTG
>NZ_JBDTCG010000043.1:0-5134 GCF_039923675.1 Collimonas sp. | reverse complement strand
CACGTTCCTGGCTACCCATGCCGCAATCGGCGTCGAGAATGAATTTTTCGCCATTCTTCAACTCGATCTTGCCTTGCTCGAACTTGCCGACGCGGATCTTCGGCCCTTGCAGGTCGGCCATGATGGCAACTTGCTTGCCGCATGCCAGCGCCACTTCGCGCACCAGCTTGGCGCGGTCGATGTGGTCTTGGGCCTTGCCATGCGAAAAATTCAGGCGCACCACATCGACGCCGGCGACGAACATGCGCGCCAGTGTGTCGGCATCGCTCGATGCAGGTCCGATAGTGGCGACGATCTTGGTAGCTCTTTGCATGGAAAACCTTTCAGCACAAACATGGACAAAATGCGCAGCGAAGCTTAACTAACGCGTATTAAAACCTCTGTCATCCCCGCGAACGCGGGGATCCATGGCGGCCGCCTGGTCTGGCTGCCTAAAATGGATTCCCGCGTTCGCGGGAATGACTCGGTCGGAAATGACGTAGGGGAAATAGTTAAGTTAACCCGCACGTTGCAATAGTATTTCAACCGCCGGCAGGGTCTTGCCTTCCAGGAATTCCAGGAAAGCGCCGCCGCCGGTGGAGATGTAGCCAATCTTGTCGGTAATCTTGTACTTGGCGATCGCCGCCAGCGTATCGCCGCCGCCGGCAATCGAGAATGCCTTGGAGCCGGCAATCGCCAGCGCCAGCGTCTTGGTGCCTTCGCCGAACTGGTCGAATTCGAACACGCCGACCGGGCCGTTCCAGACGATGGTGCCGGCCTGGGCGATTTGCGCCGCCAGCGTGGCCGCGGTCTGCGGACCGATATCCAGGATCAGGTCGTCGTCTTCCACATCTTCGACATTCTTGATCTGCACCGCTGCGGTTGGCGAGAATTCCTTGGCGCACACCACGTCGACCGGAATCGGCACCGACGCGCCGCGCTTGGCCATCATCTCGATAATCGCTTTGGCTTCATCCACCAGATCCGGTTCCGCCAGGGATTTGCCGATCTTCAGGCCGCTTGCCAGCAAGAAGGTGTTGGCAATACCGCCACCGACGATCAGGTTGTCGACCTTGTCGGCCAGCGCCTTCAGGATGGTCAGTTTGCTCGATACTTTAGAGCCGGCGACGATCGCCACCAGCGGCCGCGCCGGCTGGTTCAGGGCTTTGCCCAAGGCATCCAGCTCGGCCGCCAGCAATGGTCCGGCGCAGGCAACCGGCGCAAACTTGGCGATACCGTGGGTGGTCGCTTCCGCCCGGTGCGACGTACCGAAGGCATCGTTGACATAGATATCGCAGAGCTTGGCGATCTTTTGCGCCAGCTCGTCGCTATTCTTTTTCTCGCCCTTGTTGACGCGGCAATTTTCCAGCAGCACCACTTGGCCCGGCGCCACTTCCACGCCGTCGACCCAGTTTTGGCGCAGCTCGACCGGCTGGCCCAACAGTTCCGCCAGGCGCTTGGCGATAGGCGCCAGCGTATCTTCCGGCTTGAATTCGCCTTCGGTCGGACGTCCCAGGTGCGAGGTCACCATGACGGCTGCGCCGGCGTCCAGCGCCTGGCGAATCGCCGGCACCGAAGCGCGTACGCGCGTGTCTTCAGTAATATTGCCCGCAGCGTCTTGCGGCACATTGAGGTCGGCGCGGATAAAAACACGTTTGCCTTGCAGCTGGTGTTGCGCGATCAAATCGCTTAGTCGATTGAATTTCATGTCGATCCGACAATATTAGTGAGGAAAAGCCGCTATTTTACTCCAGCCGCCACTGTCAAAACACCGTTTTCGGCAGGCGGTGCTGCGCAAAAGACATATGGTGCAAACCAATATTCTACAGAGTAGGCCTGCTTGAATCCGTTAAAATGTCAGTTTACGCTCTAAATAAGTCAGCAAAAACCAGACGAAATATTTCCAGTGCCTGCCGGCAGGCTCTTATTGGCCGCCACCATGGCATCGTTATATATTAGGCAATTAGCAAACAAATAAAACACAACAGCAGTGCAATTCTGATTTTATCTATTCGATTACCGGAGATTTGAACATGTCCATGGATGACCGCGACGGCAAAATTTGGAAAGACGGCAAATTAATCGATTGGCGCGACGCCAACATCCACGTTCTGACCCATTCGCTGCATTACGGCATGGCGGTTTTCGAAGGCGTGCGCGCCTACAAGACCGACCAGGGTCCGGCGATTTTCCGCCTGAAGGAACATACCCAGCGCCTGCTGAATTCGGCCAAGATTTTCCAGATGCAAGTGCCTTACGACCTGCAAACCCTGATCGACGCGCAAATCGCCGTGGTCCGTGAAAACCAGCTGGAATCCTGCTACATGCGGCCGCTGATCTGGATCGGCTCGGAAAAGCTCGGCATTGCGGCAAAGGGCAACACCATCCACGTGGCGATTGCGGCCTGGCCGTGGGGCGCCTATCTGGGCGAAGACGGGCTGGCCAAAGGCATCCGGGTCAAGACCTCTTCTTTCAGCCGCCACCACGTCAACGTCTCGCTGGTGCGCGCCAAAGCCAGCGGCTACTACATCAATTCGATCCTGGCCAACCAGGAAGCGCTAACCGACGGCTACGACGAAGCCCTGCTGCTGGATACCGACGGCTATGTGTCCGAGGGTTCCGGCGAAAACGTGTTTATCGTCAGGAATGGCAAGATCTATACGCCTGACCTAGCCTCCTGCCTGGATGGCATCACCCGCGACGCTGTACTAACCATGGCGCGCGACAGCGGCATCGACGTCATTGAAAAGCGCATCACCCGCGATGAAATGTATTGCGCCGACGAAGCGTTCTTCACCGGCACCGCCGCAGAAATCACCCCGATCCGCGAACTCGACAACCGCACCATCGGCGAAGGCAAGCGCGGCCTGATCACTGAAAAAATCCAGTCCATGTTCTTTGAAGTCGTGGCGGGCAAGTCGGAAAAATATCAACACTGGCTTACGGTCGTCGGAAAATAAGCCGGTATATATAAGTTACACAAACATAAGTTACACAAGCTACAAGTTAGAGCACCCGTAAATTTGGAGAAGTCAATGAGTACAGCAACAAGCAGCACAGCAGCAGCCCAGGCCGTAGTCCAACTCGACGGCAAGGATTTGCCGGCGCATTGCCCTAACCCGCTGATGACGACCTGGTCCTCGCATCCGCGCGTGTTCCTCAACCTCGACAGCCACGGCAGCGCAAAATGCCCTTACTGCGGCACGCAATACCAGCTCAAACCGGGCGCGGTAGTCCACGGGCACTGATTGAAAGGGAGCCAGGCTCCCTTTTTTGATGGCAGGAAAGTGTGTAACACCAGTCGTTCAATGTGCTTGAGTACGGAGGCAATATGCCGCATGTCAAATTTATGCACGGTTCAGCCGAAGAGACCGAAACCGCTTTTTACGACGCCATGAGCCGCGCCGACATCGAGGCCATGATGGCCTTGTGGGCGGACGATGACGAAATCGTCTGCATCCATCCGAACGCGCCGCGGCTGCACGGCCATGCAGCGATCCGGGCGGCCTTCGAAAGCCTGTTCGAACGCGGCGGCGTGCATATCCGCGCGCGCCAGCTGCACGTAACGCAAAACATGTCGACCAGCATCCACAGCCTGGTGGAAGAACTGCACCAGGCCAGCGATTCGGACCGCGAGATGCACATCCTGGCGACCAACATCTACATGAAGACGCCGCGCGGCTGGCGCATCGTGCTGCATCACGCTTCGGTCGCGCCCGGCGCGGCGCCGGAAGAAACGGTATCGAGCGCCACCTTGCACTGAATCGCAGCGAATAAACACAGGATAGGTATACAGTAGTCGCATGAGTTCTTCCGCTTCCTCATTTTCTGCCGGCGCTTACCCGGCGCCACGCTGGCTGCCCGGCGGCCATCTGCAAACCATTTACCCCGCCACCTGCATCAGCAAGCCGGTGGTCGCCTACCGGCGCGAACGCTGGGATACGCCGGATGGCGATTTCATCGATATCGATTTCGTCGATGGCCAGCCCGGGCAACCGCTGGTCGTACTGTTCCACGGCCTGGAAGGTTCTTCCGACAGCCATTACAGCCGCGCCCTGATGGCGCAACTGGCGGCGCTGGGCTGGTCCGGCGCGGTACCGCATTTCCGCGGCTGCTCCGGTGAAATCAACCAGGCGCCGCGTTTTTATCATTCCGGCGACGCCGAAGAAGTCGACTGGATATTGCGCCGGCTGGCAGCCAGCCGGGCAGAAAAGCAATTCACCAAGTTCTACGCCACCGGCGTCTCGCTAGGCGGCAATGCGCTACTGCGCTGGCTGGGGGAATCGCAAAACGAAGCCAAGATCATTGACGCCGCCTGCGCCATTTCCGCGCCGCTCGACCTGGCCGGCGGCGGCGAAGCCTTGTCGCATGGCTTCAACATGGTCTATACGCGTTCATTCCTGCGCACCATGAAAAGCAAATCGCTCGACAAGCTACAGCAATTCCCGCGCCTGTTTGACCGTGAAAAAATGCTGAGTTCGCGCGACCTGTACGAATTTGACAACATCGTCACGGCTCCCTTGCACGGCTATCGCAATACCGAAGATTATTGGTACCGCGCCAGCGCCAAGCTGGTCATGAACGAGATCACCATACCGACGCTGGTGCTCAACGCCAAAAACGACCCGTTCCTGCCGCCACGGCATCTGCCTTCTAAAGCCGCCTCCAGCGTCGTCCTCGAATATCCGGAACAAGGCGGCCACGTAGGTTTCGCCGTCGGCGGCCCACCCGGCCGGCTGGACTGGCTGCCGCAGCGCATGCTGCAATTCTTGCTGGATACCTGAGATGGACCAGATCGTCCTCCAAGCCATGCAGAAATGGCCGAACGTGCCCCATTGCCACGGTTGGCTAGGGCTCGACGCGCGCGGCGCCTGGCGCATGCGCGATGAAACGGCGCAACGGCAGAATCTGCCCGGCGACAAGATCATGCACATCGCGCTGGTCGGATTTATCAACCGTAATTACAAAGCGGACGAACAAGGCTGCTGGTATTTCCAGAATGGGCCGCAGCGGGTGTATGTCGATCTGGCGCTAACCCCGTACATTGCCCATACCGATCCGCTGCAAGGTTATGTTCTGCAAACCGGCGAAGCGATGGGGGCAATCGAAGCGGTCATGCTGACGGAAGAAGGCCGCTTGCTGCTGATTGCAGCAG